>JAJRSA010000033.1 GCA_024279035.1 Alphaproteobacteria bacterium | reverse complement strand
TTGCCGTGACACACTAAAACGGCGCGAAGCTTCCGCTTTGCTACCGCCTGTTTCCACGAAGGAAACCACTCTTTTTCGGAGATCTATAGAACAAGTCATGAAACAGTATAGCACGTCTAAATGTTATTTTGAATTACTATATTATAGGATACACCATTGTCATTTGCTCCCAAGCTATAGGCTATTTCCCCCCATATTCCTGTGAGTTTCCATGGTGTTCGTGTGGTATTTTCTTCTCCTAAAACAATGGATACAAGATCAGCATCCACGATCTCTTTCTTATCGGCAAGCTGTTTAAAACGATCAAAAACCCTCTCTTTTTGATCATCAGAGACTGGAAACCCTAATTTTTCCAATCGGGCAAAAACAGCAGCTTGGCCACTATGCTTTCCTAAAACAAGTTGAGAGTGCACAACCCCCACATCTTCAGGCTTCATGATTTCGTATGTTTCAGGGTTCTTAAGCATTCCATCCTGATGGATACCGGCCTCATGGGCAAAAGCATTTGCGCCTACAATAGCTTTATTCGGCTGTACTGATACCCCTGTAATATTAGAAAGCATCTGAGATGTTGCAAGGATCTTAGGTGTCTTTATATCTGTATAAAGCCCAAAATCTGGACGGGTACGAATAGCCATAACAACTTCTTCTAAGGCTGCATTCCCAGCGCGTTCTCCAATTCCATTGATTGTACACTCAATTTGTCGTGCGCCCCCCATGACACCAGCCACAGAGTTAGAAACAGCGTGCCCCAAATCATTGTGGCAATGTGTTGAAAAAATTTCTTTGTCCGGAATAGTGTAGCCACATCAACTGCTCCCCATCTCTTAATGTCGTATCAAAGATAATAATTTTCTCACGGTTATTCATCGCCATAAATTTAGTCCTAATCTTTATTTTTGATACAAAAAAACTCCGCTGAGAGAGTGAGGCTGGTTCGTACTTCTGATTTTTTTAAAAAACCTACATACGCTCAAGCCTCAAGCTTCCAAGAAGGAGTCCTGTAAGGAGAGTGAGTGTCAGTAGATATTTTCTTTCCATAGAATGGACTACGGCGTTTTTATAAAGTTCTGTCAAACAGTTTTTAAAAATTGTTTGATTGTCAGTTAGAGCAATGTATAAATATTAAATATATTTAAGGGAGAATCGTATAGATGCCAAAAGAAGATCGCCGTATTATTTTTAGTCGTGACGAAGTGTATAATGCACTCTATACGATGCATGATCAAAAACAGATCCAAAAGCTTCCTGTCGGTCAAATTATTACGGCAGGGATGAGTCCAGAGAATGAAGATAAAATATTTTTCGTTTTGGAAAATCAAGCGGAGCAAACACATGCAAAAGTAGAGCATGATTTAGGGTTTGTAGCCGCTGCTTTGATGCTGTTTTGCAAAGGATCGGGAATCCCTCTTCCTAAAAGTGCCAAAAAATCTGTGATGCTTCAAGAGGGAACAGTTATCCTCCGTGTGCAGATGTAGGCAACTCTTGTGTTCTTGTCTCTATAAGAACAGGCTCTTCCTGAGCCATATCCCAGAGCGTAAAATCATATGTTGAAGCAGACGCCTCTTTCCTCTGTGTTGGCTCTATATTATAGGAGATTGAATAAGCATCGACAGGGGTTGAAGACAACGTATATCCCCGCTTAGCCAGATTTTCTCTCAGGCCATGATCAAGAAGAGATGTGAAGTTATTTATTTCCAGAGGCATCATATAAACAGGCGTTGACCGAGATAGCCTCAGTTCCAGACTATCTACGATATCGGCTGAGACCCCTGAAATCACGGAGTCCAAACTTTGGGTTCTATCTAAAGGCTTCCCTTCTATTTTATTATTCCACCCCGATGTATTAGCTGGGCTTGAAATGGGTGTACTGTCATGCCAAGAATATCCATCTGGAGTCCAGTTTGGATTTGCACAGGCGGTTAATAAAAAGGCCAGTATAGATAGTAAATATAAGTATTTCATGTTTTGTCTCTCTTAAGATCAAAGAATAAGAGTCTACATGGTATCAGGATTTTTATTTAGTCGCTAGAGGGTTTGTCATTCATAAAAGTCTATTTATAACAAATACACGTTAAATACCTGTAAAAACTAAACAAAACAATTCCCATATTCACCGCTTTTTCCTCTTAATTTTGAAACGATAAATCTGGACAATTCCTTTGATCCATGGTGATATAAATGGATAAGGTTTACGTAAATCTTATCTTTTCTACTTCTATATAAACTTTGGGTGGTTAAACAATGAGTCTTTATCAAACAACTGAAAATCAGGTGAATGTGTTTTTTCGTGCGGTGGTTACTGTATGGATTATGTTTTTTACAATTACATCTATAGTCATGATTTTGATGATGCCAAATGGTCCTGCGCGTTCTATGATGTTAACGGCAGATCAGGCACTCTCAGATGTTCATGCTTTTCAAAGGAACAATAGAAAACCCTCTTTATCGGTTTTGGCTCCGGGCTCTTCTGATCCGTGTCTTTCTCTTCTTCATTCTGGACATGTACCTGCTGTGAAGCGTACATATGCCTCAAGCCGATCAATGAATAATTCCCAGCTCTTGTCTAATTCTCGATCTGGGACAACGGCAGCGATTAGTCTTATGTTAGGTGTACGTTTTGCAATGGACCCTTATAAAAAGACGAAATCTGCACGTAAAAATGCTGTTAAAGCGGATCTTTGGATAGGTGCGTCCGGTGGAGAACCTGTTACAGAGAGTCATTCTCGTACAACATTGTCCATCGTTGCGTATAGATACTGTAAAAAGGATATCGCTTTGAAAGCATTAAGTAACAAGTAAATGTCTTAACTGAGTCCTTCTCAGTTTCATTGACCTGTCTTGTACCCTCTTATGTCCCCTTGCGTTCCAAACGCGCACTGAACTGACTGTTTTGCATGAATCACTTCCCCGTGTCACTCCTTATGCAAGGCAGTCAGTTTCTTTGGTTTTGTCACAAACATTAACCTTTTTTGTATCTATAGAACTCTTAAACCCCTCACCCTGCTTCCTTTATTTTAAGCTGGGTTATAAATTGGCCTATCAGGGTATCAGGATTATAGCCTGTGCTTTTGGATTTTGCTTCTATGTCTGAGAGGGTGTGGAGTGTGGTGTAGAGGAGGGGCGTGCTCCAATTTCTAACTTGCGCGCTGAAACGATCTTTAACTTTGAAGAACAAGGGAGGCTTGATGGCGTTCAGGGCTTCAACGGGAGACGTGCCTGAATCGATGAGGCTTCGCACCTGTAAGAGTTTTCGAAAATGGTTTGAAGCGCGCGCAGGAGGGCCACAGCAGGAAGACCATCTTGGAGCAGAGAGTCAAGGTTCTTGAGAGCGTCTTTCGTATTGCGATCCCCCACAGCATAGACAAGATCATCCATCGAGCGTACGCCTGCTTGTCCTGAGCTGTGCATGGCATCTCGGAGCGTGATTTGAGTGCCATCTTCCTTTCCCTTATAGAGAATAAGCTTTTCAATTTCACTTTTGGCGCGTTGATGATCTCCGCTGAGATTTTCGGCCAGCCACATTTGTGCATCTCTATCGATGGTATAGTGATTGCCTTTGAGAGTGCTTGCAATCAATCCTGCGAGATCTCGGGCATCTTCAACGTAACAGGGGAGTGCTGCGGCTTTTTTATTTGTCTCGCAGAGCTTTCTGAGACTGGAACGAGGAGAGAGGGCGCCTGCTTCAATAAGAATAAGAGCATCTTGATTAGGATTTTTAAGATAGTCTTTGAGCGTTGCCGTGAGTTTATCCATACCAGAACGCACACGAACAAGACGTTTTCCGCCCATCATCGAAATCGTATTGGCTTCATCAATGATTTGAGACGGGTTTTCCAGTGTATCTAAATCAAGATCAGAGACATTGAAAGGATCGGTGATATCTGGAACTGTTTTCTTGGCAATGCTCTCGATACGCTCTTTCATCAAACCGTAATCAGGGCCATAAACAAGAATGACGGCTACATCTTGAGGCGGATTAAGGGCAAAGCTTTTTATATCTCTGAAGGCGACTTTCATAATGTGCGTCCGAGATAGAGGACAAGTGCCTTTTCAATTTGACGCGCGATATTATCCAGCGCATTTTCGCGTGCGTTTTTCTCGGTGACCCGCGTGGCAAATTCACTACCTAAAACGTTATAGCTTGTAATAGATTTAAGCGGTCTTTGCAGCAGAGTTTTCCCTGTTGAGATTTCGGTGAGGGTTAATCGGCTCGACAACATCATTTGCGCGCGCGTGGTGTCAGATGTAATCGTCACATCCAAATCTTTACGCCGTTCTTGAAGAGGTGCAATGGTGAGTTTATAGGTTGAGGTGAGGGGCATCCCATTGTTATAGAAACGGTCAATTAAGACATTGCGTAAAAATTGCCCTTCTTGATTGGGAATGACATCAATTTCAATGCTGGAGAGTGATTCTATCGTTTTTTGGTTGGAATAAAGAGGTGTAAAGCCACATGCTGAAAGATAGACAGCCAGAGCACAGAGTAAAAATCCTAGGATAAAAGGGCGCATATGGTGTTCTCTTTCTATCCTACAACCACATTCACAATACGGTTAGGGACATAAATAAATTTTCGGACGGTTTTGTCTGCAAGAATTTTTTTAATAGTGTCATTGTTGAATGTTGTGTCTTCTGCCGTTTTTTGGTCGGCGTCAAGAGGGAGCGTGATGGTGACTTTGACTTTTCCGTTGATTTGAACACCAAGATCGACGGTATCACTGGTCAAGAGGCTTTCATCTGCGACAGGCCAAGAAGTCTCTACCAAGGGCGTGCTGTGTCCCAAGTTTTCCCAGAGTTCTTCAGCAAGGTGAGGAATCATAGGATTCATACAGCGTGTCATGGTCTCTAGGGCGTCTCGGACGACCCACATGTCGGACTCGGAGGTGCCTTTAAAGGCGTCGATGGCATTAGAAAGCTCTCGTAAATGTGCAACCATTTTATTCATATGGAAGGAGTCAATATCTTGGGCAATATGCACAATAGTCTGATGTGTTTTTTGGCGGAGTTTCTGCGCCTTGTCTGAAAAATTAGAAGGTGTGTCTGTGTCGACGGCAGGAAGAGACTCTTGTCGCTCATTGACAATGCGATAGAGCTTATTGATATATTTCCATGCGCCATCGACACCGTTTTCTGTCCATTCTAAATCGCGCTCAGGAGGAGAGTCGGATAAGATAAACAAGCGCGCAGCATCTGCCCCATAAATCTCCAAAATATCTTGCGGGTCGACCACATTCTTTTTGGATTTAGACATCTTTATGACATTGCCTTGCGTGACAGGAGAGCGATCCGAAGCAAGAATATGTTGCCCGTCTTCATCCTTGATGACATCTTTTGGAAAAACCCATTTTCCGTTTGTGTCTTGATAGGTAGCATGGTTGACCATGCCTTGAGCATACAAGCCAGAAAAAGGCTCTTTGGCGGTGAGATAGCCACAATCACTCAAAGCGCGTGTAAAAAAGCGGGCATAAAGCAAATGAAGGACAGCATGTTCAATGCCTCCAATATATTGATTTACAGGGAGCCAATCATTAGCTTTCTTTGGATCGAAGGCTTGCTCTTCATTTCTAGGGTCACAATAGCGCGCAAAATACCAGCTGGATTCAAAAAAAGTATCAAATGTATCGGTTTCTCTTTGTGCGTCTTTGCCACAAGAGGGACATTGGACATCTTTCCATGTGGGATGGTGAAAAAGAGGATTACCTGTTTTTTCAAAGCTTACATCCTCGGGAAGTTGAACGGGTAAATCTGATTCAGGAACTGGTACAGTTCCGCAAGCGTCACAATAGACAATCGGAATCGGACAGCCCCAATAGCGTTGACGGGAAATCCCCCAATCACGAAGACGGTAATTAATGCGTCGTTTTCCAATCCCCATGTCTTCAAGCTTATCAATGATTTTTGTGATAGCGTCATCAGAGCTCAAACCATCAAAATCTTTTCCTGAATTTACAAGCGTCCCTTTTTTGGGGTAAGGCTCTCCTTCTTTAAAATCAGAGCCCGTAATTACAGGACGAATGGGAAGCCCATATTTTGTAGCAAACGCAAAATCTCGCTCATCATGCGCTGGTGCAGATTTAACAGCGCCCGTTCCATAGGAATAAATCACAAAATTACCAATATAGACGGGCATTTTTTCTTGTGTAAAAGGATGTGTCACTGTGTAGGGGGTTTTGTATCCCTTCTTTTCTGCGCGTTCAATCGCCTCTTCACTGGTTCCAAGTGTGGAACATTCCTCTAAAAAGGCTTGAGCCTCTGGATCTGTCTCGGCTAATTTTAAAGCATAGGGATGTTCAGGTGCAAGGACAGAAAAGCTTGTGCCCATAAGAGTGTCTATGCGTGTGGTATAAACATTAAGTTTTGCATCATCGTCTAACCCGTCCCCTTCTATCTTGAAAGAGAACTCAACACCCTCACTGCGTCCAATCCAGTTTTCCTGCATCGTGCGGACTTTATCGGGCCAACGGTCAAGAGTCTTTAAACCCTCCAAAAGATCTTCGGCATAGTCTGTGATTTTCAGAGACCATTGATTGAGCTTACGCCGTTCGACAGGCGCGCCAGAGCGCCAGCCTTTCCCGTCCACGACTTGCTCATTGGCCAAGACAGTGTTTTCCACGGGATCCCAATTGACAACGGCCTCTGTACGATAGGCAATGCCCTTCTTTAGGAAATCCAGAAACATTTTTTGTTCATGGCGATAATAGTCTGGATGGCAGGTTGCAATCTCACGAGACCAGTCAAACGACAATCCCATGGCTTTCAGCTGAGTGCGCATCGCGGCGATATTCTCATAGGTCCACTCCGCAGGATGACGGTTATTTTCAATCGCCGCGTTTTCCGCAGGTAATCCAAACGCATCCCATCCCATCGGATGAATAACATTAAAGCCCTTGGCTTTTTTATAGCGCGCCACAACATCGCCCAGAGTATAGACTCTCACATGCCCGACATGGATACGTCCAGAAGGATAGGGAAACATTTCAAGGACATAGTATTTTTCCCTGCTGTCATCATCATGCGCAAGAAAAGAGTTTTTCTTATCCCAATGCGCGCGCCACTTCTCTTCTGTTTCTTTGATATTATATCGCGTCATTTTGTGTTCAATTCGGATTGAAGGGTGTAGAATATTTGACAGAGATACCATTAAATCCCCATGTCTGCAAATAAAACCACCTTTTTTAATCTTTAAGGATACTTTGTTTTTACCCTATACTTTTATGTACTTTTCAGAGAAGATGCAGGTCTGTTTCCCTAAACAAGACAAAACTAGGAGTGAAATCGATGCCTAAAGTCCTTATCAGCGATAAGCTGGATCCCCTTGCCGTAGATATTTTTAAGAAGAATGGGGTTGACGTTGATTTCAAGCCAGGATTATCCCCCGAAGACCAACTAAAAATCATTGGAGAGTATGATGGGTTAGCGATCCGATCCTCTACAATTGTCACACCAGAAATGATTAAAGTCGCCAAAAACCTTAAAGTTATAGGACGTGCTGGTATTGGGGTTGATAATGTAGATATCCCAGCAGCAACGGAGGCTGGAATATGTGTTATGAATACCCCCTTCGGTAATTCGATAACAACGGCAGAGCATGCTATTGCAATGATGTTTGCATTAGCGCGTCAAATTCCACAAGCCAATGAAAGTACACATGCAGGAAAATGGGAGAAAAAACGCTTTATGGGGGCGGAGCTGTTTAACAAAACACTAGGTGTAATTGGCTGTGGAAATATCGGAGGAATTGTGGCTGATCGTGCGCTGGGTTTAAAAATGAAAGTCATTGCCTTTGACCCCTTTCTCACAGACGAGCGCGCCAAAGAGATTGGTGTTGAAAAAGTAGAGCTAGAAACTCTTTTTGAACGCGCCGATTTTATCACCATCCATGTCCCCAAGAATGAGAAAACAACAGGATTAATAAATAAAGACACCATCGCACAGATGAAAGAGGGTGTTAAAATCATCAATTGTGCTCGTGGAGGCCTTATTGTGGAGGCGGATCTCAAAGATGCTCTAGACTCTGGACAGGTCTCTGGTGTGGCGTTGGATGTATTTGAAGTTGAACCCGCCAAAGACAATATTCTCTTTGGGTATGAGAATGTGATTTGTACACCGCATTTAGGGGCATCCACAACAGAGGCACAAGTCAATGTTGCTCTTCAAGTCGCGGAACAAATTTCAGATTATCTCGTCAATGGCGCAGTGACAAATGCCTTAAACATGCCCTCTATTTCTGCAGAAGATGCCCCTCGCCTTAAGCCTTATATTAAACTGGGGGCGCAAATTGGAGAGTTGGCGGGTCAGATCAATGATCGCGCCATTGAGTCCATAGAGATTGAATATCAAGGGTCTGTCACAGAGGTAAATACAGATCCCATCACCTCAACAATTCTGGCCAATCTTCTGAAGGCGCAATTGAGTACCGTTAACATGGTGAATGCTCTTCAGGTTGCACAAACACGCGGTATAAACATTAAGCAAAGCTATAGCGGATCAGCCCAAGAGCATCGCTCTTTTATCAATGTCATTGTGAAAGACAAAACAGGAGAGCATAATGTTTCTGGAACCTTATTTACAGGGAAAGAGCCTCGCATTGTGAACATTGAAAATGTTGTGATTGAAGCGGCTTTACGAGAAAACATGCTCTATGTCTTCAATGATGATACGCCTGGTTTGATTGGGCGTGTTGGTACAGTTTTGGGAGAGGCAGGATATAATATCTCTGACTTTTCTTTGGGACGTTTACCCGATGGAAAACATGCTGTGGCATTAATTTCTCTTGATACACAAATTCCCAAGGCTCTCTTTGAAGAAATTTCTAATTTAGAGCAAGTGAATAAACTAGTTAGTTTGAAATTCTAACCCTCTTCTTTAGAACCTGTTTAAAATCTTTTTAATATTTGCTATCCTTCCTTAGGCAACTTTGGAGGTTTAAATGTCGCATACTTATCCTAGTGATATAACTCGCAATCAATTTGAAAACATACGCCATATTTTAGAGAGTTCACGTA
>JAJRSA010000001.1 GCA_024279035.1 Alphaproteobacteria bacterium | reverse complement strand
TCTTACGTGAACTCTCTAAAATATGGCGTATGTTTTCAAATTGATTGCGAGTTATATCACTAGGATAAGTATGCGACATTTAAACCTCCAAAGTTGCCTAAGGAAGGATAGAAAATATTAAAAAGATTTTAAACAGGTTCTAAGCGACTGCCTGTCCTTCATGCTCATCTTTCTTCTCCTCAAAGTAATCTTGCAATGGCGCGACATTAATCTCTTTTGATTTTTGGGTGCGGATGGCTTGGACGCCAGCTTTGGCGGCGGAGATCAATGTATAGTAAGGGATTTTATTCATCAAAGCGCCACGGCGGATACTCATGGAATCAGCCAAGGCTTGAGGGCCTTTGGTGGTGTTAATCATGAAATGAACGTCGCCATTGATGATGGCATCCACGATGTGGGGTTGCCCTTCCATGACTTTGTTGATGCGCGTGACGGCACATCCTGCCTGTTGAAGATGAGTACATGTGCCACCTGTGGCAATCAGGGTGAAACCCATCTCTATGAGATCATGGGCAATGTCTGTGATGGCTCTTTTATCGCTGTCTTTGACGGAGAGGAACACGGTACCACTGGTGGGGAGGAATGTGCCTGCGCCCAATTGAGATTTCAAAAAAGCTTGTGCAAAGTCTTTATCAAGTCCCATGACTTCGCCTGTTGATTTCATTTCTGGGCCAAGCAAAGGATCAACGCCTTGAAAGCGATTGAAGGGGAAAACAGGTGCTTTGACGGCCACATGGTCTGTGCTCATGCCTTTGAGAAGAGTACGGAAGTCTGAGAGTTTTTCTCCTGCCATGATCCGTGCAGCGATTTTAGCGACAGGGGTGCCCGTCGCTTTGGCAAGGAACGGCACTGTCCGAGAGGCACGAGGGTTAACTTCAATGAGATGAATATCATATTCTCCCGTTGTTTTGTTGTGTTTACAGGCGAACTGGACATTCATCAAGCCTTTGACATGAAGCGCCATCGCCAGTTTTTGTGTTTGGTTTTCAAGTTCTCTCACTGTTTTATAGGGCAAAGAATGCGGAGGGAGCACACAGGCGCTATCGCCTGAGTGAATGCCTGCTTCTTCAATATGTTCCATGATTCCTGCAATATAGACCTCTTCGCCATCACAAATGGCATCAACGTCGATCTCAATGGCTTCTTTGAGGTAGCGATCCAAGAGAACAGGGCTATTACCTGAGATCTTAACCGCTGTCTGGACATATTTTTCAAGACCGTCCATATCATGCACAATTTCCATGCCTGCGCCTCCGAGGACATAGGAAGGACGAAGCACAAGTGGAAAACCAAGCTCTTCAGCTTGGGCAACCGCTTCTTCCGTAGAGGAGGCCAAGGCATTGGGGGGTTGACGGAGTTTGAGTTTTTTTACAAGCTTTTGAAAGCGTTCTCGATCTTCTGCCAGATCAATCGCATCAGGGCCTGTGCCTAAAATAGGAATGCCCTCTTTTTGAAGACGGTCAGCGAGTTTGAGAGGGGTTTGCCCGCCCAATTGTACAATCACGCCCTTGATTTTCCCGCATTGATTTTCGGCATGGATGAGTTCAATCACATCTTCTTCTGTCAGAGGCTCAAAATACAAACGGTCTGAGGTCTCAGGATCTGTGGAGACAGTCTCTGGGTTGCAATTGACCATGATGGTTTCATATCCTGCCTCTTTAAGCGCATAAGCAGCGTGGACACAGCAATAATCAAACTCAATGCCCTGTCCAATACGGTTTGGGCCTCCGCCAAGAATGACAATTTTTTCTTTATCTGTGTGCTCAATCTCACTTCTGGCAGGGGTGAGGCCGTTACCTTCATAGGTGCTGTACATGTAGGGCGTGAGCGAGGGAATTTCAGCAGAGCAGGTGTCGACTCGTTTGTATACAGGGCGTATCGAATGTGAAATACGAGCCTTGCGCACTTTTTGTTCAGGAACGTTTACAAGCTCCGCCAAGCGTGCATCGGAAAAACCAAGGCGCTTAACCTCCATCCAACTTTCAGGAGAAGTTGGGAGGCCGTTCTCTTTGATCGTATTTTCAATATTCACAATATTTTGAATGCGCTCTAACACCCATGGGTCATATTTTGTGATGGCATGAATGTCCTCAAGGCTAAATCCAAGGCGAATCGCTTGGGCAATATAGAGAATGCGCTGTGGTGTGGCTTTGGAGAGTACCGCTCGAATTTGATCTGGGTGAGGAACTTTTTGATCTTTGGAGGGGTTTCCAATGGGCAATTCATCAAATCCACTCAGATCTTTTTCTAAAGAACGCAAGGCTTTTTGGAGGGACTCTTCGAAGTTTCTCCCTATAGCCATGACTTCCCCGACGGATTTCATGGCGGTGGAGAGATTATTATCCGCGCCTGCAAATTTTTCAAAGGCAAAGCGAGGGATCTTGGTAACAACATAGTCAATACTCGGTTCAAAAGAGGCAGGTGTTTTCCCGCCTGTGATATCATTGGAGAGTTCATCAAGCGTATAGCCCACGGCTAATTTTGCAGCAATTTTAGCAATGGGAAATCCAGTCGCTTTAGAGGCCAATGCTGAGGAACGGCTCACTCGTGGATTCATCTCAATGACAATCATACGCCCTGTCTTGGGCTCAATGGCGAACTGACAGTTTGACCCGCCTGTTTCAACCCCAATAATGCGCAAGATAGCCAGCGAGGCATTCCTCATAATTTGATATTCTTTATCAGTCAGGGTGAGGGCAGGGGCAACAGTAATTGAGTCTCCCGTATGTACGCCCATCGGGTCTATATTTTCAATCGAGCAAATAATAATGGCGTTGTCGTTGGTGTCGCGCACGACCTCCATCTCATATTCTTTCCAGCCTAATAAACATTCCTCAACCAAAATCTCTGTGGTGGGGGAGGCGTCGAGCCCCTCTTTGACAATTGATTCAAATTCGTGACGGTTATAGGCAATCCCTCCCCCTGTGCCACCCAACGTAAAAGAGGGACGGATGATGGCAGGGAGTTTTGTTTTCTCTAGGGCTTTAATAGCTTCGGGCAGGGTGTGTGCAATGACAGAAATCGGAGAATCTAATCCCAACTCATCCATGCAGTTTCTAAACTTCTCACGGTCTTCCGCTTTTTCAATGGCGTCTTTGGTCGCGCCGATCATCTCAATATTCAGGCGTTCCAATGTTCCATTTTCACAGAGCGCCAGAGCCGTATTCAACGCTGTTTGTCCCCCCATAGTAGGGAGCAACGTATCAGGGCGTTCTTTCTCAAGGATTTGAGCCACAATTTCAGGCGTAATTGGCTCAATATAAGTGGCATCTGCTAAATCAGGATCAGTCATAATCGTCGCAGGGTTCGAGTTTATAAGGATAATCCGATACCCTTCCTCTCGCAACGCTTTACAGGCTTGTGCTCCCGAATAATCAAACTCGCACGCCTGCCCAATAATAATAGGTCCTGCGCCAATGATGCAAATGGATTTAATGTCTGTTCTTTTTGGCATGAGTTACCCTTTGTTCCACTGTCATCCCAGAGAAGGCTAGGATCTTGGCTTTCTACCACAGATGAACACGGATAAACACAGATTTTTATTCTTAAATATGGGTCATCCCTAGTTGAGAGGGTTATTTCTACAGATTTTTAATATCATTCGTCCGATATTTTGGTGTCTATAATTGTACCTAAATTGAGTCTTTTTTAAATGTAACAAAAAGGTGCTCGGATGCATATTTCTAAATTTTGAAAGCCTCACTTTTGTAACGCCCCAAAAACCTTCCATGCCATTAATATGGTTAGGACCATTGACAAATTCATCCTTAGAATGATAGACACGATAATGCCCATACCCCATATCAATTAACCCATTATACCCTCGCCATCCATCGGAATTTATAATGCTTTTTGGCTCAATCTTCCCTCTTATAATGGCTTGGAGTGTCCGTTTTATACAATCAGGCACAATTTCAGTGTACACAAAACCTTGCCGCTCAAAGATGCCAAATACAGGTGTCTTTCCCGCAGTTCCACCTCCTCGCTTACCTTTAACACGCCGTGCACCGAAATAAGATTCATCGACCTCGAGAATGCCTGAAAGAGTGCTTTTTGTTTTACAATCATCAAGGATTCGTTCCCGCATAAAACGCAAATAACGATCAACTGTGTTGATATTGAGGCCAGATAGTTGAGCCATTTGTGTCGCCGTTAAGTCAGCTGAAAAGTATTTTATAAGCTCCCAAAATTTACCTTCAGAAAGTTTCGAACTTTTACAATAGAGATTCTTCATATTGCTCCTACCTTACACGATAGAAATAACCCACTCAACTAGGGATGACCCTAGTTTTTATTAAGAAGAGCTATATTAGGCGCGCTACAAAAATAAATTTATAATGCTCAGTTAGCATCATAAGTAATTACAGGATTAACCTCGGGACAGGCACCAGGTGTTCTTTCCGTAACGGTATAATCAGTCACACTAAAAATGCCCTGCGTCGTAATAACAAAAGGATGGTGCTCAAACCGCCCTTTCTCACAAGCCAAAACAGCCGGTGTTATCTTATGTGTACTTTCTAAACGATTACGCTCTTCAATCGGTACCCCTTCACGAATATCACTGTTATGAACGTTCGTACGTCCATCCTCAGTAGTGTTCTCACTAGGCACTACAGTCAGAGGAAAAGACGGCGTAAAATCAGACGGTGTTTCATTGCAACAATGTGGCGATCGCGTAAGAACAGTGCTTTCATAAGGCCCAGTCGTTGAACATCCCGTTGCAAAAGCAAGAACCAAAGTTGGTAGTGATAGTTTTTTCAAAGTATTCATTATTACATCCCTTCTAATTAAATCTGATGGGACAATAGAACAAGGCGTAGACTATGTCAATATAAAAAACTACCGATCCTGCCTAAAACGGTAATATTCCCATATTAAGAGCATCTCAAAAGTAGATCTCTTTCAGCTCCTATGGGCGTTAGGGACATAAAATTTTAGAGGGGGGCTTTAGAGAGAGCCGTTAGGTATTTTTTGATCTCTGTGCTTTGCCAGTCAAATAGTCCTACAATTTTTCGCCGCATTGTGCCATTGGGGGCGAGGATGATGCTCTCTGGATAGCGTTCTGTTAGGAAGAGATCATGTGTAATGGCTCTCTTCTTATCCAATGTTATATAGATGGGATGTGTTCTTAAAATCTCTTGTATCTCTGGGGGTTGCGTATTTAAAAATCGGTGAATATCTTTGATGTTCTTATCACTGGAAATAGCGAGTAGAATAATTTTTCCGTCATAATGTTTTATTAGGGTGAGAAGATGCGGAAACTCGGTTAAACAGGGGGTACACCATGTCGCCCAGAAATTGATAATGACGGGTTTTCCTTTTAAATCATGGATCGAGAGTGTTTGTCCCTCAAGAGTTTCAAAAGAAAAATCTGGAACAGGGCCTAGTCCAACAGGATCAAGGGAGGAGGATGATGAAACATGAGAGGGGGTGACGCGTGTAAGCTGTGGCGTGGCGTATATATCATATCCAACAGCCAATAGACAAAAAAGCACTATACTTCCAACAATGGTAATCGTGCCTTTCATGTGTTGACCTTATGTATAGTTTTATTTTTTGAGGTTATAAAACTATAGGTACTGAGGGCAAAGAGAAACTCAAGACCACAAAACACAAAAAAAGTAACCGCCGCACCCTCTGTAAAGCCATAGGAATGAAGGCCAATGCTGAGTAGATTAACACCAAACCACGCCATGACGACAATAATATTCGTACACACCATCCCTGCCGCAAATTTGAGATTATCCACGACGCCACTTAAACGCCCATGAATAAGAAATATAAGCCATAATACAATCAAGAGCGCTCCATTTTCTTTTGGATCCCACCCCCAAAATCGCCCCCAAGATTGATCGGCCCAGATTCCACCCAAAAGCGTTCCGATTGAGGTAAAGAGAAGAGCAACAAAAACAACCCCTCTCATGTTAGAGGCAAGGTCTAAAAGTCGTTTCTCTTTTTTGGGGTCTAAAATATTTTGAAGAAGATAGACATGCCCTAAAACCCCTCCAACAAGACAGCATCCATACCCAATTGTGATGGTGACAACATGGGTGGAGAGCCAAAAATTTGTGTCTAAAACCGCAATTAACATGCCCATAGTATCTCCATCAGCATCAAACTTTATTCCGATGAAATGCAGGAGTGTTCCCATAGAGGTTGCAATAATAAGCCCCACACTATTTTTTAAACGCCATTCCAAAAGAAGACCAAAAAGGCACGCGATCAGACTAACAAAAATAATAGATTCATATAAGTTGGTTACGGGAGGACGTTGCATAATAAACATGCGAAGGCCCAATCCCGTCAGATGAAATATAAACCCTGTACAACTCAGTGCAAAAGCCGTTTTCCTTAGTTTTTCTGACCAGATTATAAAGCTTGCCATGAGGGTTAGAAAAGCAACAAGATAGAAGAGAAAGCTGATCATGAAGGGCTTGGTTTGATTAAACATGACTTCAAGTTTCAGAAAAACCTCTAATTGTGTGTTGTTCGCCATATTCAAAGAGGAGACACGGATTCTCGTTGTTAACATATCCCATTGTGTGCTGTCTTCCATCCTATAGGCTTGAAGGAGATCCGACCACATGTTGAGAAATTTCAGGCTCTCTGGAGACCCTTGACCATAAAGGCTAATGCCCCAAGGTGAAAACCATCTGTGGGAGTCATTGTTCTCTGAAGGATCACTCCATTGGGGCGGAATAACTTTGAAATGCTGGCTGTTTTGATCTTGAACAATTTCTTTCATATGCAGAGCTAATTGTTGTAGCGCTCTCTCTTCACTCGTCATCTCATTGTCAGTTTTTGTGTGTAGATCTTTAGAGAGGATTTGGAGAAGAGAGTGATGTCTCCGAAGGGTTAAAAAATTGACATGCGTTCCAACATCAATATCTAAAGTCTCTGCTAACGTCTTATTTTGAATGTTGACGTCAGGGAAAAGAAGAGACACTGAACGAGATATTTCTGCAAAGAGCTGTATTTTTGTAAAAAGTCCTACCAATTGTTTTTGTGGCAAACTGAGTGTCTCTGGAGGCTCTGTTAAAAGAGATGTCCATGTTTTTGAATGTGAAGAGAGTGCACGTGTGATTTCTTTATAGGAATAACGATGATCCTTATATCTTTGTAACTCAAGAGCCTCCACGACTTTTGGATTGGGAATGTTGAATATCTTACGATGGTAGGCATGATATGGCTCAAACAACAGCTCTGCGAACCAGTCAATGGCCTCCATATCGGGTAAGGAGTCTCGTCCAGAGAAGATCTCAAGATAGGTTCTAGCAAAGGTATCGAGAGGTTTTATGCGTCCTTGGTCAAGAATGGGAATCTGCGCAAATTCTTGAAAATTATACGCATAGATTTCTGCTTTCCCATGGGATGGATAGAGGGAGGTTGCTGTCAAAAATCCAAGAAAAAAAATTGGTGTAAGCTTTTTCCTCACGAGCTTTGGCAGTCTCAATAGAATATGGATCAATAACCCTATGCACATAACCATACTCGCAATGTAGGGAAATAAACGCCCCGCATTTTTTACAACAGCAAAAACAGTTGCGTCTCTTTGTTCCTCTTCAATAAAAGAAGATTGATAGAAAGTGTAACCGCGATATCGTAGGGGGTCATTCATTTGTATAATGGATTTCCACTCTGATCCTTCTTCATGCAAAATAATCTCGGATTTATAACTTTTCGGTTGATCTGTGCCAGGATGCATTGTCTTTGTAAAATCAATTAATTCGATGTCAAAGGGTAAAACTGTACGCTTGTGACGTAACGCTATCGTGTAAATTCTACCGTCTACTTCAATCCATGGGCTGATGTCTATAAAATCTGTTGAGAAATGAATGCCCTCTTTGTCTTGTCCTGCTCCGCTAATTTTGAATTGTATAGCGCTTCGGTTTTGTTCCTCTTCTTTTTCTGAGGGGAGGGGGGCGATGTCTATCTTTTGTGCCATTCCTCTGAATTGTGTAAGGGAAGGATCATTTCCTCCTTTTTTTCGTGGAAAAAGAGCGCAATTTTTACACAGTTTAACAATTTCAATATGAACGGGAAGATCAGGAAGAGAGAATATCTTCCCTTCCTTTAAAGAGTCCCATGGAACAGTTAGAATTTGAGTCTTGTTTTTCTGATCTTCGACCACAAGTTCACGGTCATGATAGTCAGAAAAATAGTTAGATCGAGAGCCTTCATAGATCGTCATACTCCCTTCTTGCGCATGGAGATAGGTGATAAAGCCTCCAAGAAGTAAAAGCAAAGCCCCTATATGTGTGACAATTGTTCCACAATTGCGCCACTCCCAACGACTGGCTAAAAATAACTTTGCCATTAAACAGAGAGTTAATAGCCCTAATGTTGTAAGCGTTCCTGGAAGAAATAAGGGCCCCCACCAGATAACCCAAGACGAGAAAAAGAGGTTTTGTGCATGGTACAGCCCAATATATTTTTGAGCTATCGTTCCAACAACAAGAAGAGTCATGAGCCAGACCATTGTATAAAACACGATATGGGGTTTTGTTAGTAATAATCCTAACGACTTAACAGTTTTAAGGGCTCTCATTGTTGTCTTTCTAGAGATTTTTCTATGTCTCCTTGTTATAAACAATGCAGTAGAGAATAGATCAATGCTTTATTTTTTAGAAAAATTTAGAGACTAGTCACTATATAGTAAATCCATAAAAAAGAGCGCAAAAAGCGCCCTTTAGATGGATGTATATAGGTGTTATATAGCTTACTATGCAGCTACAGCTGTTTGGTCTTCGACTTCAGCAACTGGTGCGTTTGATTTAATGGACTCTACGCCATTCAAAGCGGCGGCCTTTGTTGTGTACATTTCAGATTGAGCAATTACTTGTCCATTTTTGGCGGTGAGAACGAAGTATGTTTGACCGTCTTTTGCTGTTTTAAGTGTAAATTGTGGATGTGCCATGGTTTCCTCCTTGAAAATTGACATTGTACAAAAGTGAAATCAAACCGTGACAAAATAAGTTGATAAGGTCAAGTCTTTTTGAAAGAAGGCTTGACCTAAGTATCAAAACAATGCTCCCCTGATCTGTACATATTGTACTAAACGCTAGAGGTTTATATCATGAAGCTATATCTATTTGTAACGATCTTACTCTTTTCTGTGGTGAGTTTTTCTCCTCAGGTATGGGCAGATTCTCTGAAAGGACAGACACAAGAGCAGCGTGATGAGCTTGAATTAGAAGCGCTCTATGGTGTGGATGTCGAAAGAGATCGTTTAGAGAGAGGCTCTATTGATTCTTCTACGCGAGATCGTTATGGAGATGGACGTGTGGGTGTTTTTCAAGATAATACAAAAAATGCCCGTAATCTGGACACCAATGATTCTATTGGGGTAGAGGTTAAACTCTTTGAGTTTGGAAATAAAAAACCTAAATAAAGACCATACCCCGATATCCAGCCCTTGTCGGATCCGAAGAAAAAGATAAATACTTGATCTCTGAACACAGAGTAAGGGGAGTCTTTTTTGGCGCGTATTTTAATTCTTGATGATGTCATGGATATTCTAGAGACGATGTCTTTCTTGTTGATCGCAGAAGGGCACGGTGTGCGTATAGAAACGCAGGCGCAGGATGCGCTAAGAAGCCTCCATGCCACACGATATGATCTCATTATTACGGATGCTTTGATGCCTCATATGAATGGGCTGGAGTTCTTAAATGCTTTGCGTGAGCATGGAATTCTTATCCCTGTGATTGCAATGAGTGGAGGGGCAACAGACTCCTATAATGAACATATTTTAGGGGCGTTAAGAGACACTGCCACGTACTTTTTGCGCAAGCCTATCCATCCGTCTTCTTTGTGTGAGGCGGTCACACAGGCCTTAGAGGGAGAGAAACTATAGATGAAAACTTTAGAACGACAGCGCGAAAAAATGGAGTCTTTGGGGCAATTAGCAGGAGGCGTGGCTCATGAGCTCAATAACATGCTCCAGCCTATTTTTTTTGCAGTGGATGCGATTCAAAAACGGGCGAAAGATGATGACGTCATTCAAGCCTCTTCCAAGAAAATCATTTCTTGTACAACCAAAGCAGCCGATATTATTGAAGATATTTTAGCCTTTGCTCGAGAAGACTCAGATCATCTCTGTTTTATAAATATGAAAGAAACATTTGAACATGCCTTGTCTTTTTCTAAAGATCTTCTCCCCAAGACCATTCAAGTCAGCCTCTCTCCCTGTCCAAAATCTGATTATTGGGCGTGGATGAATGAGACAGATATGGTGCGCCTTCTCACCAACCTTTTGACCAATGCAGCCGATTCAATGGAACAAAAAGGAAAGATTGATGTAAAAATGGACTATATCTTTGTCTTGAAAGACGATCCCAATCGTCCAGAAATCATCAATGATGTTTTAAAGTCGGGGCGTTATGCATGTGTGTCTGTTGCAGATGAAGGGCGTGGATTTCCACGAGAAGAGATAGAGCGCATCTTTGATCCGTTCTATACAACAAAAGAGATAGGAGAGGGCACAGGTCTAGGACTCTCGATCGTCCACAACATTCTTAAAAACTGGAAAGGGGGAGTGAATGTGTCTTCTGTGGAGGGCAAAGGCACAGTTTTTTCACTCTATATCCCTGTCTGTCGGACAGAGACCTAATGGTCTCACCTCTCACAATCATCTCCGAGGATATGCGGAGCATATCTTAACGTCGTCGGGGATCCATATGTCAGTGGCAAAGCCACTGTCGTTATAATGGGCTGGATACCCGCCTTCGCGGGTATGACAATAAGGGAGGGAAAGAAAGAAAGTGTAGTGTCTAGAGACCTTTATATATGCTTCTTCATGAACTGGGTCACGTTATCAGCACGGATGTTCCAGCTGAAATGGTTTTGTATGTCTTTTAAACCCTCTTGCCCGATGCTGGTGCGGTGATCGGTTGATTTCGACAGGGTGCAGAGCGCATCGACCCATGCTGTGGGGTCATCAGATTTAACCATGAGACCATTACGCCCGTGCTCTATAATTTCTCGCAGAGCGGGGAGGTCAGAGCAGACAATAGGGGTTGATGAGGCCATATATTCAAACAATTTCATGGGAGAGATCCATTTTGCAATGTCTGCGCCTGTCCCAATATGAATTTTAGGGTGGTAAGGCGCGAGAACAATATCAAATTTGGCAAGATAAGAGGGAATATCGGCATGAGGTTTTGATCCGTGCATGAATAAATTAGAAGGAAGGCCTTTTTTGAGCCATGTCTCTTTCTGTGCGCGCGTCCCTCCAATCACGTGAAAATCCATTTCTGGGATCAAATGTGCAACATCAACAATCATCTCTAAACCTCGCCCTGTGTGAAGAGATCCTGTATAGCCAACTTGTAAAATGTTGCGTCGTCCAAGCCAGAGCTTTTGCGGGATTTTCATAGGAGTTTTGGTGAGAATGTCTGCTCCATCATGCGCAACGAGGAGAGGGTGTTGAGAAAAGGAAAATTCTTTTTTGAAATCTTTTTTGAGCCCCTTGGAAATAACAACGACCCCTTTGAGGGCAGGTGATTTCAGAAGCCTTGTAACAATAAATCGTGAAAATTTCCCTTGAGGCACTTGGTGTGCTTCGTAAAAGAGAGGTCGTCTAAACAGAGAGATAAAATATAACCCCAACGCATCGCGTCCATAATACGCATCAGGCTTTTTAATAAAACCTGCATGGATAAACAAAACAAGAAGACGCAGACTCCCCGAAAGAAAAGAGAGCGTTCCAAACCAAGAGCGCACAAGCTTAAATGAGGGCTTTACCCCATAGTGATCATACGGATTTTGAAACCATGAGCCTCTTTTCCCATACAAGGTCACACATGATTTCTGATGACGCGCAAGGGCTTGGCACATTTTCATCACATGCACCGCATTGGCTTTCCCCGACGGAATGGTTGATCCTGAAATATAGGCTATTTTCATGAGAAGAGTGTATTTTTAAACGCTCAAGATACCAATGGAAAAAAGAGGGCTATGCACACAAAAAAAATGAGGCTCTTTTATTAGAGAGAGGAACAGAAGAAAGAATGGGATTCCTTTCTAAAATCTTTATACTTTCCTCATGATTGATTTAAACCAGCATATGAACACGCTTATGGGTGGCTATCTTCAAGCCGCAAAAGTGAGTGTGTTTTCCAAAGTCAGCGCTGTTTTTTCCACGATTGCGGTCTTGTGGTTTGGGGGACATATTCTGGATAAGGCAGATTTTGGTTTGTTTATGATGGCGCTTGCCTATGTCACGCTTGTGGGGATGTTGATTGCAGGCCCTTTTTGTAGCGTTATTCTCTATCATGCGTCTCGTTTAGAGGGGGATGGAGATGACACAGGGTTAGGTCAAATGATGACAGGGCGAGCGCTCAGTTGGGTGTGTTTCTATGGGCTTATCTTTATCGGTGTTAGTCTTCTTTTATCTGGTTGTATAGAACAATTATTCGGAGAAATTGGATTAAAAAAATGGATTATCTATTTGTCTCCCTTGATATTATTTGAACCTTTGCGCCGTGTTTTGGCCATCTGGCATCGGGCTAAGCAAGAGGTTAAAATATCGATCACCTATAACGAGATTTATCCTAACCTTCTTAAAGTTCTGACTCTGTTTATTGCCTATGTGATGCTCCCGTCTATGGAGGGGGTCACGCTTGCGATGAATATAGCACTTTTCCTGCCTCTCCTCATGATTTTTTGGAAAGCACCGATTATGCCCAATATTGGAGAGAAAGTGTTTACAAAGTGGGATATTGAATATGGCTCTAAAAACCTGATGACCTATGGGCTTAATCAGCAATCCAGAGGCTTTGATTTGTTGCTCGTGGGGGCCTTATCAAGTGCAGTGGTTGCGGCAGATTATGCTATAGCCATGCGTTTGGGACGTTTTCTCTTGATCGGAAAGCAAGCGTTGTCTCAACTCCTTGCGCCTCGTTTGGGGGCGTTGTTTGGACAAAAAGACAAGGCAACCGCTGCTGCAGAGTTTAAAATTGTACGCACTGTTGGTGTGATTGTCGCCATTGCTGGCGCTTTAGGCGTGTTGTTAATGGGAGAATGGGTTACAAGCTGGTTTTGTACAAGCTGTTATAATGCGTATCCCATCCTCTTAATCCTCTCCGCCGCCTTCATCATGAATACAGCCTTTGGCTCGGCAGAAGATTATATGACCATGGCAGGGCACGCAGGATGGAACTTGTCTTTGAGTGTTGTTTCAACAGGGATCATGATTGCCATGTCTGTGCTCTTGATTCCGACTATGGGCGGAGAAGGCGTCGCCCTTGCTGTTCTCACTGCCTTTGTTGTGAGGGGGGTGAGCATGATCTGGGCTATCCACAAACTGGATGGTATTCTCCTCCTTACGCGTTCTCAAATGATGGCCAGTGTTTTTATCTCTGGGTTTTTGATGATTTTGGGGTTGAGCTTGTAGGAGAAGATGAGTATCCAAATCTTAGCTCTATAAAATTTTATTTTGTTAACCTTGTGGTAATCTTTTTCCTATTAAATGAGCATCAGGATCAATCATTGTCTGGTTGATTCTTCAAAAGATGGTTCTGGCGGACCATCCTATAATGGTAAAGAGTGTGCTGTGTATTTGGGTTAACTTTTGTGTGCCTACGTTTTTAGGTGCTCGAAATAAGAATGGTATAAAAAATGAATATTGGATTATTAGAAAAATCAGAACATATGAAACCACTTTTGGTCAAGCTGTATGACACCCATCGTGTTTATAAATCTGGAGGAAAGAAGGCCTCGGCTGCCCGCACGAAGCTTGGCGATGTTGTAACAGAACTTTTAGATGTGTCTGTTGGACAGCGAGAGAGAGATCTTGTGACGGATATGTTGCTTGCTCTTATTCAAAAGGCAGAAGCAGAATTACGAACATCTCTCGCTAAGAAATTGGCTAAAATGGAAAATGTACCGTCACGTCTCATTTTAAATCTTGCCTATGATGAGATTAAGGTGGCAGACAGTATTTTGAGGCATAGCCCTGTTTTGAGCGTTCTTGATTTGATGTATATTATTCAGTCTCGGAAATCTATTTATTGGCAGGCCATAGCATCTCGCCAGAGTTTACCAGACTCTGTTGTTGATGAATTGATATCTCTTGAAGATAAAGAGACAGATAGGGTTCTAGCTGGCAATGAATGTATAGAGTTTTCGGAGGTTGCTTTGGAGGGGTTGTTTGAGAGTGCTAAACGCTCAGATAATGTTGCACAGCCCTTGTTGGAACGCTCTGATATTCCCAAGAGCCTTGTGAAAAAGCTCTATCACTCTGTGGGAGAAAATCTGAAGTTATTCATTCAGGATAAATATGGGAGTGTTGGGGAACCTTTTATGAGGGCTGTCGATGAGGTTATAGAAGAGAATGTCGGGCGAGGAGCCTATCTCTCTCCTTATCTGCCATCAGAGAATCTTCTCTCATCCGAGTATGCAAAATCACAAATTCGGACAGGGCGTTCAAGTGAATCTCAGTCAGTAATATTACAAGAAATGCATAGTACTTTGAAGCTGAAGAGGTATAAATTATTTGTTGCACAATTTACCATTTTTATGAGTATAAGCGCAGAAGATTCTATTGTTGTTCTCTCTCAAGAATACGGGCATGGGTTGGCAATTTTGTGTAAGGCACACAGTATTGAGCGCAATGATTTCATTAAATTATTTTTGTTAACAGAGCCTATTAGATCTAATGAACACGTCATGAAGGGCATAACGTTGAACAGAGCATTGTCCTATTATGACCGTCTGAATATAGACCTTGCAAGAGACCTTTATAAAAAGAATTTTGAGTCTCTTCACTAGCCGAATTCAAAATTATTATATAGTGTACAATCTTTATACAACGTTTAAGAATGTACATCTCTATGCCTCAAAGTAAGTTTTCCGATCCGTTGATAACGTCCAAAGAGGAGAGACGGGCATATGTTGATCTCAAGAGGTTAAAAACCTTATGGTTAAATACAGGAACATTGTGCAATTTGGCGTGTGTGAATTGTTATATTGAGTCTACTCCTAGAAATGATCGACTGGTTTATTTAACTCTTGAGGATGTTGTTTCTTATTTGGATGAAATTGAAACAGAAGATCTGGGGACAGAAGAAATTGGAATTACAGGGGGAGAACCCTTTATGAACCCTGCTATTATTCCAATTATGGAAGAGTGCCTGGGACGAGGGTTTAAACTTCTTGTTCTTACAAACGCCATGCGCCCAATGATGAAGTGTGAAGACGTTTTATTGCGTTTAAAAGAGCAATATGGAGCACAGATGACACTCCGTATTTCTGTCGATCATTTTAAGCAGGAAATGCATGAGGAAGAACGAGGGGTTCGTTCATGGGTGCCGATGACAAAAGGCTTACAATGGCTCTCTGCGCATGAATTTACAATCGATATTGCAGGACGGACACGGTGGGGGGAGGAAGAAGATGATCTTCGTCGTGGTTTTGACTCTTTCTTTAAAGAGTATGGTATTAAGATTGATGCACAGGATAAAAAGCAATTGATTTTATTTCCAGAAATGGATGAAAAGACAGACGTTCCTGAAATTACCACAGCATGTTGGGATATTCTGGATGTAGATCCCGATGATATGATGTGTGCGAGCTCTCGCATGGTCGTTAAACATAAAGGCGATGATGTTCCCTCTGTTATGGCGTGTACGCTTTTGGCGTATGATCCTCAATTTAATATGGGAGGAACGCTTAAAGAGGCCTCACAGAGTGTTCAGCTCAATCATCCCCATTGCTCTAAATTTTGTGTTCTTGGAGGGGGCGCGTGTAGTGTTAAAGAGAAGGAATAAGCACAAAGAGTTTGTCTTTTAAGATTTGATATGTATCTTCGAAGGCCTGTTCTTTTTTAGATTCTCCTTCTACGCTCGCAGGATCAGGGAGAGGCCAATGGATGTGTTTTGGTGGGGTCTCGCCAAGTAACCATACAGGGCAATCTTGGGCAGCATTGTCACAAACGCTAATAAGAATATCAATGAGTGGGGCATCATCGCCGGTAAACTCATTCATATTTTTACTGGATAATGCGTGCGTTTCATGCCCGTGTTTTTTTAAAATAGTAAGCGCCATAGGATTAATAGCGCCAACGGGATGACTCCCTGCGCTAAAGGCTTTCCCCTGTTTTGAAAAGAGAGTGTTAAATATAACTTCTCCCAAGATGGAGCGGGCAGAATTGCCTGTACACAGAAACAAAATATTCATGATTTTATTTCCCCCAAAGGGCTTTGACTCGTCTGTCTCGTCCACAGCTTTTACGGTAGAATGCATAGCTGATGGGGTGTTTTTTATAATAGTCTTGGTGATAGTCTTCTGCATCATAAAAAGGGGTTTCTCGAAGGATCTCTGTTACAATTTTTTCTCCAAGGATGCCTTCTGCCTCTTTTTTTGAGGCAAGGGCTTCTGTTTCTTGCTCTTTATTGCGTGCAAAAACAGCACTTTTATATTGATCTCCTTTATCGCAAAACTGGCCGGTGTCATCCAAAGGGTCAATATGACGCCAAAAATACTCTAAAAGTTCAAAGCGTGTGATTTTCTCTGGATTAAAGACAATTCTGATGGCTTCGTAATGTTCTGTGCCCCCATGGGAAACGTGTTTATATGTCGCAGTTTCTGCTGTGCCCCCTATATATCCAGAAAAAGCACCAATGACCCCCTCAAGTTTTTCAAAGTCAGATTCAATGCACCAAAAGCACCCTCCCGCAACAATGAGTGTGTCCTGTGTCATTGTGTCTTTTGCGTGTGTGGGGGTAGACATGAGGAGGACTCCTGTGAAAATAAGGTTTAAAATTGTAAATAAGGGTTTCATTTTTATTCTGATCTTTCTTTAAAGTTTAGAGCTATACCATTGTTACAATAACGCAATCCAGTTGGTTTTGGCCCATCTGAAAAAATATGTCCTTGATGTCCTCCGCAACGGGCGCAGTGATATTCTTTACGTGGAAAAAATAACTTATAATCGGTTTTTGTTTCTATATGGTTTTCGATTTTATCATAAAAGCTTGGCCATCCTGTGCCACTATCATATTTTTTGTCAGATGAGAAAAGAGAAAGATCACATCCCGCACAGTGGAAATGCCCTTCCCGTTTTTCATTATTTAAAGGACTGGAAAAAGCGTGTTCAGTGCCTGCTTTACGCAAAACACGGAATTGTTCTGGAGAGAGACGAGATTTCCATTCTTTATCTGTTAAATTAATTTTCTCTATCATAGCGGCAAAAACCTTTCCTACTCCTACCATAAGCGTAAGAACTGTTCCGCCTAAGCCCATTACAAATTGTCGTCGTCCTAAATGCATCATGTCTCCTTATTCGTTTGATCTTTCAAAGAAGTTACCCATTTTACCATATTTTTTTGTGCAACGCTCATTCTTTGGGGCATTTCTCCCTGTATGGCCTGTAGATCAGACTCTGTATCTATGTCGGTGAGAGAAGGAAGAGAGTAAGGGGTTGAGGGGAGGTGTGTCTCTAGTTCTTTCAATGTTGTGGGCGTACTCCAAGGCACAGACGTCCATATGCGTGTGTCGAGAGCTCTTGTGCCTCCAAAGAGATAATAGCCTCCATCATGAGCAGGCCCTATGACAAAATCATGCGCGGTGAGCACTTTGATGGCCTCCCCTATAATCTCTGTGGAGAGTTGTGGCGCATCTGCCCCAATCAAGAGAACTGTTTTATGTTTTTTTAAGAGGGTTTTATAGATATGATCTTGGCTCTCTCCTAAATCTCCTCCCCCTGTATGGAGTGTTTGAAAGGCAGACCAGAGAGGCTGCGTAAGCGCCTCCTGTTCACGTACCGCCCAATAGGGAGTTGCGTTTATAGCTTTAAGAGTCTCTTCAATGGCGCTCAGACTCAGACGATAAAACGCCTCTGCTTTTTCTTGTCCAATGCCGTGTGCAAGGCGTGTTTTCAAAGGAGAAAAAGAAGGAGTTTTGACAAAAACAGCAATGGCGGTGCTCATCTTTTTCCTTTCATTAGTACCCATGCCTGAGGCAGGGAGAGTTTAATCCATCTCCACTGATAGAGAAAAGTGAGTTTTAACCACCCTTGTTCTCTGTACTTACGTGCACTGGTGAGGAGTTTTGAGGGGATATTATTGAGCTTTATACCCGCTTGGCGCATATGCCAGACAAAGAGAAGATCTTCTCCATAGGGGACATCTTCTGGATAGGGGCTAAACTGAGGCTTTGCAATACAAAAGCCCTGATCTCCAAACGGTGTTCCAAAGAGACGAGAACGCATATTTGCCCCCCATGCATTCAGGCTCAATCCATCAAAGGCGAGATCAAAATAGTGCAATGTCTTAGGGTGAGACTCTAGGGCATGTCCGAGCATCTCTATATTCTCTGCGCTCACACGGCTATCGGCATGCAGAAACCAAAGGAATGTATTATGTGCTTTGTCTGCACCTCTATTGAGACTGTGCGCACGTGTGCCTTCACACGATAAGATAATTTCAGCGCTGGTATGTTTTAAATCATCCAGTAAGAGCTCATGAGAGGTTTCATGCGGGGCGAGGGGGATTATAATGCTTACATTTTTAAGCACGTAAAACCTCAAGCCATTCTTTTTGTGCAGGAGTGAGAGATTTATTTGGTGTCAGAATGGCATGTTGTAAGGCTTGACGAATATCCTCGGGCGTGTCTGTAAGAGGAGATTTCAGAAGTTCAGTGAGAAGTATTTTGGTTTTTTCTAATGCGCCTCCATAGGTCTCAAAGAATTTATCAACACTCACATGTTGCGCAGGATCGTCCATCCAACAATCATAGTCCGTCACAAGACAGAGCGTGCAATAGGCCATTTGTGCTTCTTTGGCGAGAAACGCCTCGGGGACATTGGTCATCCCGACGAGATCACATTTGGCGCTGTCCCGAAGAAAAAAGCTCTCTGCCCGTGTCCCAAGCCGAGGACCTTCGACGCATCCATAGGTTTTATGAGTGTGAAGAGAGAGGCCTGTTCGCTGTGCCGCTTGCTCTATATCGGCACTTAACGCTGGACAGGTGGGATTTGCTGTTGAAACATGTCCTGCCACGCCGTTTCCAAAAAATGTGTGGGCTCTCCTCCCGCGTGTATGATCAAAATACTGAGAAGCAAGGGCGAGATCCCCAGGTTTGATCTCTGCACGGAGGCTTCCGACCGCAGACACCCCAAAAATAGCTCGTGCGCCTAGTTTTTTAAGCGCAAAAATATTGGCACGGTAATTGACTTCATGGGGAAGATATTTATGCCCTGCACCATGACGAGAGAGAAATAGAATGCTCTGCCCTTCGTAAAAACCTTCAAAAATAACATCCGAAGGATGTCCAAAGGGAGTCTCAATAGTATGTTCTTGTTTGAGCTGAAGACCGTCCAAAGCATAAAGACCTGATCCTCCGATAATGGCTAACATTTAACAACACGCTCCAGTGTCACTCATCCCCTCTGGTGCACAGTCAAAGACACCGTAATGCATGGAAAAATCACCTTCAATTCTGAAATGTTTGGCAAAGCGGGTTTGGCCGAGCATGTTGGCGGTGTTTCCACAGATGGGCACAGGCTGTCCTGTTTTGAACTCATGATGATCATCAAGGACAAAGCTATGCGGATACTCGTTGATTGTGCCCTTGTAATAGGCAACATGGCCGTAATCTTCGCATATATCTTCGAGATCAACTTTAAAGGCGCGCACAGTCATAGAATAAAAATCAATCATGCCTGCTTGGCGCTGGATGGCAGGATCATCAAGTGTTAATTGTCGTTTGGAGAGGGTGCGAGTATCAGGTATACCGATGTCTGTCATCATACGACGAAAATCTTCGGTATACATTGCGCCGCCCAAACATTCTCCGAGGAGCACTTTGTCTGTTTGCAACGCTTGAGGAATACGCCGTCCAGAAAAGACATCCGAGAAATAGAGTTCGCCTCCTGTTTTTAAAACACGTGCAATCTCTTTGAAGACTGCTTCTTTCTTAGGAGAAAGATTAATTACGCAGTTCGAGATCACAATATCAACACTGTTATCTGCAATCCCTGCGGTATTTAAATCTTCAATAAACCCTTTTTTAAACTCAATATTTGGTTTTTTATAACCAAACTTATCCATGTGCCACCCTAAATATTGATTGGCGACAGAAAGTTGCTCATCCGTCATATCAAGTCCAATGACATGCCCCCGTTCGCCAACAATTTGACTCAGGAGAAAGGCATCGCGTCCTGTTCCACACCCCAAATCAAGGACGGTACATCCCTCTGCTGCAACAGGAAGAGGCGATCCACAGCCATAAAACTTCTCCTGCACAACATCATGCACATTCTTGAGTAGCTTTTGTACACGAGCCGGAGGCGCTTCTAAAGGACAACAGGCACTTGTCTTTAAATCATCCTTGGTCTCGAGAACTTTCCCGTAATAGTCTTGAACATCGTCGAGTATTTGCTGTGTCATTGTTTGTCCTTTTTGGTGCGTGTTTTTTGATCATTTTTTGATTTTTCGTATTTTGATAGTTCTTTTCTTAATCTATCGAGCTCTTGATTGTCATATGCTTTTCTGGAGTATTCTTCTAGCAAACTGTCTTTTTCACGCCGTATTTTGTCCTCATATTCCCTTTCTTGTTCGGCCATTACCTCGTCTATATTTTCTGACTTGTGTTCTAAGCTCTTAATTTTCTTGTCCTTGCTCGATAATCCTTCTTTTAAGTTCTTAATCTTGTCATCTTTCCCAGAGAAGTCTTCTTGAAATTGATCTCCCATCTTCCGAATGGCATTTCGAAGAGTGCGTGATTCTTGTATAGTTAGTAAAGTTTCGTCCTCTATTTCCTTTTTAAGATTTGTGATTTCTTTTTGGCGATTTTTAGAGAATTTGAAAACCAACTTCGCAGGGTAAGGATAAATAAACAGATAGAAAAGAGCTGTTCCTAGGGGCCCTAAAAACCCTCCTATTAGTATTTGTGGCCATGTAACAAAGAGGACATCTTCAATGAGTGTATATTTTTCTATAATGGTGGCTTCAGAAAACAAGAGCAATATGAATTTATAATTCCACAAACTCCATGACAGAACAAAACTTCCCATTAAGGGACTCACAGCGCGTTCATAGAGTTGCGCGCGGATTGATTTGAATATATCGTCAAGCATATCTCTTCATAAAGCGCTGTAACATTACTGTCAATGAGAACGAATATATCTATGAGAACGAATATATCTATGGTTTCATATATTTGATAGCATACTGGAATGAATAGGACGATGAACATACTAAAACGCTTTCTCCCTCTTATCTTGATCGTCGGATTGATTGCGCTTGCATGGGGGTCAGGAGTGATGGATCTTGTGAACCTTGAGACAATTAAGGCACAGCGTGGAGAGTTGTTAAGCCTTGTTGAGGCGCATCCTGTGGTGAGCGTGTTGGCGTTTATTGGACTGTATATTAGTGCGGTGGCGCTCTCTTTGCCGATTGCGACTGTTTTAACGCTTCTTGGAGGATTCTTGTTCGGGCGCTGGATTGGGACATTTGCGATTGTGATCGGCGCAACGGGCGGGGCAACCCTTTTATTTTTGATCGCACGGAGTGCCTTGGGAGATACGTTGAGAGAGAAAGCAGGGGGGCTGTATAATAAAGTGGCGTCGAACATGGAAGACAATGCTGTTGGATACATGTTGTTTATGCGCCTTGTCCCGTTGTTTCCTTTCTTTTTAGTCAATATTGTCCCTGCGTTATTTAATGTGAGGCTGATGCCGTATGTGCTCACAACGTTGGTGGGGATTATCCCAGGGACATTTGTCTATGCGAATGTGGGAAGAGAGCTTGGCACCATTGAGTCTTTGGGAGATTTAGTGTCGCCCTCTACCTTGATGGCATTTACCTTATTAGGGTTTTTTGCCCTTATTCCCACGCTTTATAAACAAATGAAAGAGAAAAAATGTCACAAAAAATGAATGTAGATATTTGTATTATTGGCGCTGGATCAGGAGGTTTGAGTGTGGCTGCAGGCACAGCTCAGCTTGGATTAAAAACAGTGTTGATTGAAAAGGCAGAGATGGGGGGAGATTGTCTCAATACTGGGTGTGTTCCGTCTAAAGCTCTTCTTGCTGCTGGAAAACGGGCACAGATGCACAGGAAAGATGATATCAAAGGCATTCAAGCCCATGAGCCAGAGATTGATTTCTCTGCGGTGAAAGACCATGTCTTTGAGACGATCAAAACAATTGAACCCAATGATTCTGTGGAGCGCTTTGAAAGCTTGGGGGTGACTGTTTTAAAGGAAACAGGCCGTTTTGTTTCTAAAAATAAAGTGCAAGCAGGGGAGACTCTGATCACGGCGCGTTATTTTGTTGTGGCGACAGGCTCACGTGCCGTTGTGCCTCCGATTGCAGGATTAGATCCAGAGAAGGTTTTGACCAATGAAACGATCTTTGCTCTGCGAGAGCAACCAGAGCATCTTCTGATTATTGGGGGTGGTCCTATAGGAATTGAAATGGCACAGGCGCACAGGCGTTTAGGGTGTAAAGTCAGCGTCTTTGATATGGGGAAAATTCTTCCCCGAGATGATCAAGACAATGTGAATATTGTGAGAGATGTTTTGCAAAAGGAAGATATTACTCTCCATGAAAAGATATCAATAGAACAGGTGAAGCACACAGAGGAGGGCGTTAAGCTCTTAATTACAAAAGAAGGCGACATGCTTGAAATTGAAGGCTCTCATCTTCTCGTGGCGGCAGGGCGAAAGCCTAATATAGAGGGGCTTGATCTTGAGAAGGCAGGCATCTCTTCTGAGAGAAAAGGTATACTCGTTGATCAACGCTTGCGCACATCAAACAAAAAGATCTTTGCCATTGGGGATGTTGCGGGCGGGCCTCAATTTACGCATGTGGCGGGATACCACGCAGGGATTATTATCCGCAATGTCTGTTTTAAAATGCCTGCGAAAGTGGACTATAAAGCGCTGCCATGGGTGACCTATTGTGATCCTGAATTGGCGCAAGTGGGGATAACAGAAGAGACAGCGCGTCAAAAATACGGGGAGACAATAAGAGTGGCTCAATGGTCTTTTGAAGAGAATGATCGTGCCATTGCGGAACGTATCACACAGGGACAAATTCGTGTTGTCACAACCAAAAAAGGTCTCATTCTAGGCGCCTCTATTGTGGGGACAGGGGCAGGAGAGTTGATAGGCCTATGGGCATTGGCTATTTCCTCAGGCCTAAAAATAAGTGCAGTGACAAGTATGATTGCGCCGTATCCAACCCTTGGAGAAATCAGTAAGCGCGCTGCAGGAGCATGGTACACACCCAGCCTGTTTAGTAATAAAACACGTAAAATTGTAAAACTCTTACAAAAACTCCCCTTTTAAATGGATCAGATGATTGAATATAAAGGCTGGATTGTGGCAGGGGCGTTTCTCCTTTTCTTTGTGTGGGAACGCTTAAAACCTGTCGTGTTAGGAGAGGAGCGCGTGGGTAGACGCGTTCTCAAAAACCTCTCTTTCTGGCCGTTGAATATTGTTTTGTCCCTTTTAATCGTCTTGCCTGTAACACTCTACGCGACACAAATATCTCTGTGGGAGAGGCCTTCTCTTCTCATTCTTGATATTATACTCCTCGATCTCTTCATTTTCTGGTGGCATCAGGCCGTGCATCGCGTGCCTTTTTTATGGCGTTTTCATGAAATCCACCATTTGGATGAACATTTAGACGCAACATCGGCTATTCGTTTTCATTTTGGAGAGGTATTTTTTTCAACTTTTGTGCGTGCATTTGTGATTATTGTCTTCGCCATTCCTTTCTACTCCGTTCTTGTCTTTGAAATCTTGGTGATGGTGTGTTCTGTGTTTCATCATTCTAATATCAAACTTCCCTCTTGGTTTGAGCGCCTTCTTTCTAAAATTATTGTAACGCCTTCTCTCCACTGGGTACATCACCATGCGCTCCGTCAAGATACAGACTCAAACTATGGAACAATCTTTAGCTTTTGGGATCGTCTTTTCTATACGAAATCCTCTACACATCGTACGGTAACGCTGAAAATTGGAGTGGAGAAGAAAAATGACACGGGTTTTTTAAAACTCCTTGTCAAACCATTCTTATAAGGGTCTACTGCACCTGTATTTAGAACTATAAGCAGAAAAGAGTTATGGATGAGTGGGCAGAGTGTGACACGCAGAGATGAATTTGAAGCCTCAAACACGCCTGCCTCTCTTTTATCGTCTGTCTTTGGATATGATCATTTTCGGGAAGAGCAAGAAGATATCATTAATACAGTCATTGCAGGGGAAAGTTGCTGTGTGTTGATGCCCACAGGGAGTGGGAAGTCGCTCTGTTATCAAATTCCAGCGCTCTGCCGTCAAGGAACGGGGGTTATTGTCTCTCCCTTGATTGCATTGATGCAAGATCAGGTTCTGGCGCTCAAAGAGTTGGGCGTGAAGGCCGAGGCTATTCATTCAGGGCTTGATCCTGCGCAACGACGAGATGCTTTAAGGCGTTTAGAGTCTAACGAGCTTGATCTTGTCTATGTTGCCCCTGAACGGCTGGTGAATGATGAGTTTCTCGACATCCTTGATGAGATAGAAATTGCTCTCTTTGCCATTGATGAAGCGCATTGTATTTCACAATGGGGGCATGATTTTAGGCAAGAATACAGGCAGTTGTCTTTGTTGCGCACACGTTATCCTGATGTCCCGTGTATTGCTGTCACGGCCACAGCGGATGCCCCAACGCGTAAAGATATTGTTGAGCGTCTTGATTTGCCCAAGATGTATATCTCTGGCTTTGATCGTCCTAATATTAGATATAATGTTGCGATCAAAAATAATCCACGGCAACAACTCCTCAAGTTTTTGAAAACACAGCCCTCAGGAGAAAGTGGGATTGTGTATTGTCTCTCTCGTCGTAAAGTAGAAGATACGGCGCAGTGGCTTTCTACACAAGGCTATAAAGCATTGCCCTATCATGCCCGACTTCCCAAAGAGGTGCGTACAGACAATCAAGAGCGTTTCCTCAAAGAAGAAGGCGTGATTATGGTGGCCACAATTGCGTTTGGTATGGGGATTAATAAACCTGATGTTCGATTTGTCGCCCATCTGGATTTGCCTAAAAACATTGAGGCTTACTATCAGGAAACAGGACGAGCAGGGCGCGATGGATTACCTTCTATCGCGTGGATGGTCTATGGCTTGCAAGATTTAGTCCTCCAACGCCAGATGATTGAGTCGTCGCAGAGTGCGGAAGATCAAAAGCGCGTGGAACGCCAAAAATTAAATGCGTTTTTAGGCTATTGCGAAACGGTGACGTGCAGACGGCAAGTGCTCTTGCATTATTTTGATGATCACGGTGAGCCTTGTCACAATTGCGATACATGTCTAACGCCTCCCAAAACGATTGAAGGGACTGTCCCCACACAAAAGATTTTGTCGTGTGTCTATCGGACAGGTCAAATATTTGGCACGGGGTACGTGATTGATGTTTTGCTTGGGAAAGACAGTGAGCGTATCCAAAATTTTGGGCACAAAAGCTTGAGTGTCTACGGGATTGGGCAAGAACATTCTCAAAAGGAATGGCAGAGCCTTATCCGTCAGATTGTCGCCCGTAATTTCCTTTTTGTGGATATGGATAACCATGGAGGCCTCAAAATCACGGAGCAGGGGGCTGAGTTTTTAAAAGGAAAAGACACGATTGAATTGCGTCTAGACCCGCAGATCATAAAAAGTGAAACACGGAAAGTAGACCCTGCGATCAGTTTAGAGACACAAGAAGATAAATCCTTGCTTGAGAGTTTGAAAGCCTTGCGTCTCTCTATTGCAAAAGAAAAGAATGTCCCACCGTACGTGGTGTTTCACGATAAAACCCTGATTGATATGGCATCAAAAAGACCCTCTACTTTGACTGAAATGTCTGTGATACATGGTGTTGGGCATTCAAAGCTAGAAAAATACGGGCAGGTCTTTTTGGACGTTGCTTTGGAGGGTGTTTAAGCTTTTATTAGCTCTGATTACGGTCTAAATGATATAGATCATCTTTGCGCCCAGTTTTATGTTCCCAAGCTTTGAAGTAACTCTCTCCCATTCGGATAGAAAATCCAAAAACACCTACGAGAGATATAATAGAGAGACTTCTTAATGTTTTGCTTTTAGGGGTATGTTTAGATTCATACCTCATATAGCTTGGCGTGCTCATATTAACGAATTTTTTTGCACCATCTACATGGGAATGAGTGCCGAATGCTATAGTGGCAGAAAGAACAGCTCCCGTGAGAGCCCAATGTCCAGACTTGGCACGATTGTGCGTCCAGAAAGATCTTTTCTCTAATATTTCCTCGCTTACTTCGTTACTCATTTGCCTCTTCCTATCCTTTGTTTTTATAGTGAACGAAGATGTTTATATATGTATATAGAAGTAAAATCAACTATAATTTCCATATTTTATATACCCTTGCTATACAAATGCACAGCCTGTAGTATTTTTCCTATGAAAAAAGGATCTAAAATTCTTATTAGTGGTGCGGGAATTGCAGGATTGGTGATGGCGATTAATCTGTCTAAAGCAGGGATGGATGTCGTGATTGTTGAAAAATCTCCTGCGACACGTGTGGGAGGCTTTTTGGTGGCACTGTCCCATCAAGCCTATCTCTTTGCGGAGAATATGGGGCTTATTCCTGATTTGAGGCGCTATGATCTTTCTATTCAATCTTCGAGTTATCATGATCGCACGGGACGCTGTTTGCTGGATTTGGACTATTCAAAGCTCTTTGAGGGATTGGATATTGTGCAGATTATGCGCGATGATTTGGCACATGTTTTATTTGATCATGCTAAGGCCGTGAGTGACATTCGTTTTGGAGAAGAAATTACAGCCATTGAAGAAAATTGGAATGGCGCTGATGTACAATTTTCATCGGGGAAAGAACAGGCGTTTGATGTTATTATTGGCGCAGATGGATTGCATTCTGCTGTGCGTCAGCTTGTCTTTGATCCCGCGGACTATAAACGTCACTATCTAGATCTTCATTGTGCAGCCTTTCGCCTTCCCAATGTGTTAGAGATAGAGAGTCAATTTTCCACCCATATGGAGAGAACACGCTATATGGCGGTGTTTAATACGCGAGAAGACGATATCGGCGCTGTCTTTGTGTGGGCGAATACAGACCGTCACTTGCCCTCTCCAGACCAACGAAGAAAGTATCTTTTAGAGTCTTTCGAAGGGAGCTCTGAGACCATTCAAAAAACATTATCCTATTGTCCAAAAGATGAACCGTTTTATATGGATGTCCTCAGTCAGATTGATATGCCTGTGTGGCATAAAGGATGCTCTGTTCTTTTGGGAGATGCGGCGCATTGCTTGACTTTGTTTTCAGGACGAGGGGCTGCGGCTGCGTTTGCAGGGGCGTGTCGTTTATCCAAAGCTCTGATAGAGCATGATGATTTAGAGCAAGGGTTTAAAGCTTATGAGGCTGAGATGCGTCCGATTATTTATGATATTATGCCTGCCACACGAGGAGCTGTAAAATGGTATGTGCCAATGAGTCGTAAAAACCATATACTCCGAGATGGATTAATGCGCTTTGTGCCCAATCGTGTGTTTCGCACTTATTTTAAAAGGAAATATTCAAAAGTCTGATGTCTCCTTCCCTCACATTTACATTGGATTTAGAAGATCATCGTCCAGATGAAACGCTCCCAAAACGTTATCCAGAAATCACAGAAAAAATCCTTGTATTTTTAGAGGAGCGACACATTAAAGCCACTATATTTACGGTGGGAACATTGGCAGAAAAAGATCCAGACCTTGTGAAAAAAATTCATAGAGCAGGCCATGAGATCGCCCATCATTCCTATGACCATACAACGCTTGATCGGCAAACCCCAGAGACGTTTAGAGAAGAGACAAAGCGGACGAAACATACTTTAGAAGACCTCATAGGGGAGCAAATCCATGGATATCGCGCCCCCGTTTTTTCACTCACACGCAAAACATTGTGGGCGGTTGATATTTTAAAAGAACTAGGGTTTTCTTACTCTTCCAGTGTGTTGCCTGTGGCAAACCTCTTGCATGGGCTGTCAGGTGCCCCGTCTTCACCATTTAGATGGTCAAATGGTTTATTGGAAATTCCTGCGCCTCTTGCGCGTATTGGAGCTTTGTCCATGCCTTATTTGGGTGGGTTTTATCTGCGCTATTTGCCTTTTTCTTTTGTTCAAAACCAGATTAGAAAAGCCCCAGAGAATGACACTCTTTGGATATATTGTCATCCTTACGATTTTGATCCAACAGAAAAGAATTGGAAGATCAAAGGGGCTTCAATTCCTGTCAGTCTGTTGCTCTGGATGAACCGAAGAAATACCTTTAAGAAAATATCAAAACTTGCTGATAAATTTAATTTTTACCCCCCATTTAAAGATCAAATAATTTATAATGATTTAGAAATTATTGATCCTCTTACACTATAGCAGGATATAAGAACGGCCCTACCTGATTTGCAATAGAGAGGGGGAGTTTCTTCCATGTTGAGAGAAGTAATTTATTACGTGCATTCTCTGGAGACATATCTGGGATACTCTCTGCGTTGACGAGATATGATTGATAGGGAAGATGTTGAGGCTCAAAGCCAAAATTCTTTTTGAAGGCGAAAGCCCCTGTGTCTTTCATAGAGCGTCCAAAATCAAAAACACGTACTCCATTCTCAACGGCATTCTCCATGATTGTCCAGTACATATAGGGATAGGCACTATAGCGCCGTGCGACGGGGAGTCCTCCTCCATAATAGGGGAGAATCTGATCTTTGTAGCGAAAGCTCAAAACGCTTGTAAGGGGTGTGTTCTGATGATGAATGCTTGTGATTTGACACTGTTCACCAAAGATTTCCATCAAAATTCTAAGATATTTTTTAGGGAAAACAGGGGTGCCAAGGTTACGAACACTGGTCGCATAAATTTTATAGAAGAGATCAATATCCTGATTGACACGCGTCTCTAAATTATGAGCTATGCCTTTACGGACTTCTGCACGTTGTTTACGGGGAATGGATTTGAGGGTGTCGTCTTGAAGTATTTTTTGGAAGCTATAAAATGTATCACAGACAGGCCAGTCTTGCTCTCCACGTGTTTGCTGGCGCAGTTCCAAATACTCTACATTCAGTTCTTGTGCTTTTTGCGTTGCAACCTTTTCTAATTCCTGTCGCGCACCCAAAGCTCCTCCATAGACACAGAGAGGCGTTGAAATAAGCGCAGAGCCAAAGAAAGGCCGTTTGACAAGGGCAAGAGGAAGAATACCGCGTATCTCTCCCCCTTTTTCGGCATAAAGATAATATGTTTTAAAGCCAAAGGCTCTTTCTATGATCTCTTTCCACTCTGCGAGATGAAAGAACGTTCCTTGAGGGTCATGGCGTACGAAATTGTTCCACGCCTCTTTCTTGTCATCGCTAAGTTCGATAATCTTCATGGCTTTTCCAAAACAATGAAGAAAGACGCACCAATAATATTGGAAGATAAATTTTTTACAGTCATTGTGTCTGGTTTTAGAAAGGGGAGGGTTACGGCCTCATGTTTAATTTTCAGACCTACAGTTGAGGCAAAACCTCGTATTTCTTGTATGGGGTGTTCATATTGAGGGAAGGGCGGTTGCCCTGTAAACTTATCAAGAAAGGTAAAAATACTATGCGATGTTTTGTGGATTAGAGAACGTGCATGACGCCACAGAATAATCAATTGCCCCCCAGATTTGAGCACACGAGCACCTTCTTCAATAAAGCATTGTGTTTGCTGTGAGGGTTGTTGGTTTAAAAATTGGCAGTTTATAATTTGCCCGAGTGTCTGATCTGAGAAAGGCATCTGAAAAGCATCTCCTCGGACAATGGTTAATCCATTTTGTGCCGCGGCTGTGCATCCCTCTTTGTTAAAATCCAGTCCGTAAACTGTGTGTCCTTTATCCAATAAGGGCGCAAGCATTAGACCTGATCCACAGGCCACATCCAAGAAAGGCCCATGTGTTTGATCCAATACAGATAAAATTACGCGCTGTTCTCGTTCAAAGAAACGGCCTAATCTATATCCATTGGCTTGAGGATTAGCTTGCCCATGGCGTGCTCTCAAAAACCCATATCGTGCATCGATATTTTGATCGGCTTTTATCACACTCATCGTCCTTTATCCTTTAAACGTAGTCCACCCATCACAAGCCCCCAGAATATAAACGGGAAAATCAAAATTACAAAGCGGATCATGAGGCTTGCCCCTGCGGCCATAGAAATGGTAATGCCCATCTTGATAAGAAGGAGCGTTAAACCTGCTTCCCCAATCCCAATTCCTCCAATGGTTTGTAAAGGAATAATAGCCAGAAAATTATAAGCGGCGGCGACAACTACATTTTCAAAGAAAGGAAGTTCAAGATGAAGCGCCATGAATAAAAAGAGGAGGGCGCTTAGATTGCTCACCCACTTCCCAATGGTCAAAAGAAGAGCCAGTGGAATATCGTGATGTTTTAAAGTGTGACGACTATAGATGCGTGCTTGGAGAAGAAGGCGCATGAGTTTGTGGATGAGCCCATATTTTTGTGTATGGAGTTTTTGCAACAGATAGACTGCAAACGTTAAGAAGAGATCAAGGCGGATGAGAACACAGACACTTAAACTGATGAGAATGAGTGCAATCACCGCCATAGAATTTGTGTCTATAAGATCTCCAAGACCAAACAGAGCAATCAGAAAAAAGACCCCTAAAATAATCACATCATACAACCTTTGAGCAATAATGCTCATGGCAGCCGCCCCATATTTTTGACCTAAATGGCGTTCAAGGACAACGATAGCGGCAATTTCCCCAAGACGAGCGGGGAGAATAACAAGAAAGAGGACATACCACGCATTGGCTTTAAGCGCTGCGCCCACGCACGGTTTTTTGCCTGCAAACAACCAAAGCCGTAAAGCTGTTGTCAGACCTTCCAAGAGTAAAAACAAAAAGGCTATTGCTAGCGTACTCCAAGAGAGTCTTGCCCACATCCCCTGCATTTGAGAGAGATCGATTTGCGCGATCACCATGCCCAAAAGAAAAATACTAATGAGAGACGCGGATATCCAGAGAAGAGGTCTATGTGTGGCGGAGTCTGGCAACAAGTTTTTGTCCATAGGCATTGATATACCAAGCCATGCTTAAAGCGTAAAGGAGAATAAGAGAAAGGTTATAGCGTGGGACATTGACAGACAGCCCCGCATGAAAAGCCACCATGAACAGGACAGGCAGACTGATCACAAGGAGCGTGTATTCTTTACGACGTATTGTTTGGATCAAGAGTGTCGTCAAAGCTATAAACCCAACCAACCCCCAATATTTCCCAATCCACATCCCTCGTAAGGCCAGAGGGATGCTGAGGATAATATGTTTTGGGGTCAGTATCTCTTCTTTAATTAAATGCCCCACTATTTTATCGTGTCCCCCCAACTGATCGGTTAAGAGAGCTACACGCTTATATTTTTCTCCATAGTAGGAGTCGTCATCCCATCCCAGTCTATTGTAGAGATGTTCTGGAAAAAGCTTTCTAGCCAAGGAATCTCCAAAATCAGGGAGCCAATAAATAAAAGCAACACCGACTTCTGCCCAACTCATTTGATTATAATTGGTGCGTTCTACTAAGATGGCCTCTGCATAGCCCCCAGTGGTTAATGCAAAGGAATTAAAATAGAGTTTGTTCCGTATCGCCCAGGGGGACACACACATAATAAAAGTTATGCCCAAGACGGTGAGGCGGAAGAGAGATGATCGAGAGGGCTTGGGAAGAATTGTGCAGATAAAAAACAAAACAAACCCATAAAAAAGATACAAAAAAGAAGGGCGGATTAACGTTAGAAAAGCCAACATGCCTGCCATTGCAAAGACCCAACGTAGGCGAGGATTTTGAGCGTAAAAAAGGCAAAAGAGAAGGAGAGTACAAAAAGAAGGGAGTATCAGGATTTCCGTCATAAAAACACTGGAAGAAATCCCTAATATTCCTGATCCTGCAGCCATTCCTGCAGCCAGCCACGCAATACATCTTTTTTGGGTCAAGCGAAGGGAGATAAAATAAATTAAAAACAAACACACAAGCGCCAGTCCTGTTTGCGCCATAAACAGACTTCGAAACGCTTGTGGACATACGGCTTTATGCCCTTTGTCTCGAACACAAATCAAGCTTTGTGCCAAAGCAGGGTCAAGTGCCATCATGCTCGCAATAAAAAGAGGATAGAGTGGCGCATTCGCATTCCCATGCTCTGGAGGCGTTTCTATCCCTTCATTAGGCGCAGGTAGTCCAAACACACCATGTTCATGAAGTGCCACAGCATACTGCACATACCGTAAATCATCCCCATGAAAAACATAATCCTTAATATGATTTGACGTTCCCATCCACGCAATGAGTGCGAACAGGAGCAAAAAAACAGGAATCTCATATTTTTGAAATATATTCATTATCGTATAATTGAGCAGTTTGAGTGTGTGCTCTCCAAATTATAATATTTAATTAGTCTGTATTTTTTTGTGCTTTTTTCGTTTTGAAAAAAGAAAAAAGAACGCCTCCAAAAAGAACCGTGAGTGTAATCAGGAGAGATGTTAAAGGTGAAATTTCTTGAAAAAAATGGCTGTAAAATATTTTGACGCCGATAAAAATCAAAACGATGGAGAGGGCATAGCGTAGATACTCAAAGCGATCCAAAAGAGCCGCGAGCATAAAATACATAGCGCGTAGGCCTAAAATAGCAAACACATTGCTAGTGAGTACCACAAAAGTATCAGTTGAAACAGCTAAGACGGCGGGGATACTGTCCATGGCAAAAAGGACATCTGCGAGTTCAATGGTGATAAGTGCCATAAAAAGAGGTGTGAGGTGCAGGCGTTTAAAAAAACTTGTGCCTGTTGTAGATTTTAAAATAAAGAAGCGATTGCCGTGTAACTCGTTGGTGATATTAAAGTTAGAGGTAAGAAATTTTCTTATTTTTCCATTTTCAACATCTATCTCATTCTCTTCATCAGAGATAAAAATACGAACACCTGTGTAAATTAAAAGGCCACCAAACAGGAAAAGAAGCCAGCTAAACTTTAAGGTCAGTGCTGTTCCCAAAGACAAGGCAAAGCCTCGGAGGAGCACAACTCCAATAATACCCCAGAACAAGACTCTGTGTTGATACATCAGAGGAATACCGTAATAAGAAAAGATAATAGACATGGCAAAGACATTGTCTAAAGACAGGCTTTTCTCAATAATATAGGCCGTGAAATAGGGGAGGGCGCGTTCCGCTCCAAATTGAAACCATACCCACACCCCAAACAAAACAGCCACAGCAATATAGAAAAGCGTAAGTTTTACACTTTTGGAAAAGCTGATGGCTTTATCTTCTTTGTTCAAGACCCCCAGATCAAAAATAACAAGCGCGCAGACAACAGCGAGAAACAGTGTCCACATTCCCATCGTGGCCCCTGCAAATTGTATCTGGAAGAGAGAAATTAAAATATCCATTTGTAGAATATTGTATAGGCTGATTTAGGGGGAGTCGTCTAGTGGAATTCTTAGAACTTATCTTATTCTACTCTTGACGAACTTAGTACAAAGCCCCATATCTTTCACTGAATAAAACACGAAGGATAAAAATCATGGATCAAGATGGATCGCGCAATGGGTGGCGCTCAACAACCATTCTCTCTATTCGTAAGGGAAAAGATGTGGTTGTGGCGGGAGATGGACAAGTATCTCTTGGGCATACTATTATGAAATCGAATGCGAAGAAAGTTCGTCGTTTGGGAAAAGACGGAGACATTATTACAGGGTTTGCAGGGGCAACGGCGGATGCTTTTACGTTGTTTGAACGTTTGGAAGCCAAGCTTGAAGCACATCCAGGGCAACTCACACGCGCCTGTGTGGAGCTTGCAAAAGATTGGCGTACGGATAAATATCTGCGCAAGCTTGAGGCTTTGATGGCGGTGTGTGATAAGAATACCTCCTTGATTCTTTCTGGAACGGGAGATGTCATTGAACCAGAAGACGGCATTATAGGCATTGGATCAGGTGGAAATTATGCACTCTCTGCGGCGCGTGCTCTTATTGACCAAAATCAACTCAGTGCCGAAGAGATTGCGCGTAAAGCCATGAAGATTGCTGGTGATATTTGCGTCTATTCCAACCATAACATTACTGTTGAGAAATTATAAATCATGGATAATTCTATTTTCGAAAGTGTCTCTTTTTTGCCGCGGGAAACAGTCTCTGAACTGGATCGTTATATTATTGGACAATCAGATGCGAAACGTGCCGTTTCTATTGCTCTGCGGAATCGTTGGCGGCGGATGCAACTTGACCCCGAGATGCAAGAGGAGATCTATCCAAAAAACATCCTCATGGTCGGGCCGACAGGCGTTGGGAAGACTGAAATTGCGCGCCGTCTAGCAAAGCTTGCGAATGCGCCTTTTATCAAGATTGAAGCCACTAAATTCACAGAAGTGGGCTATGTGGGCAAAGATGTAGAGTCCATTATCAGAGATTTGACAGAGTCGGCCATTCATATGACGCGCGATGAAATGCGTAAAACTGTGAAGGTAAAGGCAGAAATCACCGCAGAAGAGCGTGTGCTTAATGCGTTGGTTGGAGATGAAGCCAGCGATACTACGCGCCAAACCTTCCGTAAAAAACTCCGTGAAGGAGAATTGAACGACAAAGAGATCGAAATTGAAGTGGAAGACAATGGCAGTCCCTTTCCCAGTATGGATATTCCTGGTATGCCAGGAGCCTCAATTGGGATGCTCAATATCGGGGACATGATGGGGAAAGCCATGGGCGGGCGCACAAAAAAGAAGAAAATGCGTGTGGAAGACTCTTATGATGTCTTAATAGCAGAGGAATCAGACAAGCTTTTGGATGAGGATAAGATCGTGACGACAGCGCTTGATCTTGTTCAGCAAAACGGCATCGTGTTTTTGGATGAAATCGACAAAATTGCCCATAACCGAGATGCCCGTGGGGGAGATGTCAGCCGAGAGGGCGTGCAACGTGACCTCCTCCCCTTGATTGAAGGCACAAGTGTCTCGACCAAGCACGGAATTGTCAAAACAGATCATATTCTCTTTATTGCCAGTGGCGCGTTTCATTATGCGAAACCCTCTGATCTATTGGCCGAGCTTCAAGGGCGTTTGCCTATTCGTGTTGAGCTTCGGCCACTCACAGAAGAAGATTTTAAACGTATTTTGACAGAAACAGACGCGTGTCTTATTAAGCAATATAAAGCCTTGATGAAAACTGAAGGCGTTACGCTTGAGTTTGAGGATGAGGCTATTGATGAGATTGCAAAAATTTCGTTTAACGTGAATGAACAAGTCGAAAATATAGGCGCACGTCGCCTTCTCACCGTCATGGAAAAACTCCTCGATGAGATCAGCTTCACCGCCCCTGATAAATCAGGTGAAACACTCAAAATCACCAAAAAATACGTTCAAAAACATGTTGCCGACTTGGCGGAGATTACAGATTTGAGCAAGTTTATTTTGTAACCCCTTAATTAAAATCCTCATGAAATTAACGATATATTTTATTCTGAAAGGCAGGAATATGACGGAGGAGTCGTGCGTTTTTGGTTTTAAAACGGCCTATACATCTGCAGGAGGGGCGTCTATATATTCGTGATATTCAGATGTCCGATATAAAAATAGGTCTATATACTATTCCTAAAAAGTAAAAACATCCAAAACATATTTGATGTTGTGAGTGTGAGTGTATAGAGTCTTTACCTATGCGCAGGACAGTGAATGCAAAGTCTAGACTAAAACTCCGTGGACGGAAGGCACCGCCCTTTTTGGGGCATATTCAGTTTGTTCTGGGGCGTCCTGTGCTTTTATACGGGACAATTGCATTTGTGTTGGTTTTCTTGTCTTTGACCCATATTCAACGTGCAGAGCCTTTACGCTCTCGAACATGGGAAATTGTATCTCCGTCCTTCTCAGTGATTGCGCGTCCTTTTATTGCACTCTCTTCTTTTGTTTCTAATATTTCAAGCTATCAGACCTTACGCGATGATTATAAGCTTTTGAAGACGGAAAATGATCGTTTGATGGAATGGTATCATACGGCACAGCTTTTGAAGGCAGAAAACCAATCTCTTAAATCTCTTTTGAATGTATATGCCCTTCCTGAACAAGCCTTTATTACAGCACAAGTTTTAGCAGACCCCGCGAGTCCTTATGTACAAAGTGTGCTCTTGAATGCGGGAGCACAAGAGGGCGTTAAAATTGGACAAGCTGTGATTGCACAAAACGGTCTTTTGGGGCGCATTGTTGATGTACAAGAGTCGCTATCTCGTGTTTTGCTTTTAACAGACATTAATTCACGTGTTCCCGTCATGATAGAGGGGACAAGCCAAAGAGGCGTGATTGTAGGACGAAACTTGGATCAAACTCTTTTAAGCTATATTCCAGAAAGTGTGACGTTAGAGCAGGGCATGTCTCTTATTACCTCAGGAGATGGAGGTATGTTGCCTGCTGGGTTACCCGTTGGTTATATAAGTGCTATTGAAGGACATCATATTACCATAGCCTTGTTGTCTGATTATAAGACAATCACTTTTGTCCGTATTTTAGAGCAAAGTGAGTCTCCATGATAAATATAGACACCGTTCTAGAAGAAGAGGTTCGGCTTTGGAAAGTGGCTTTGGCCCTCTATGTTTTTATTTTTTTGAGTTTTATTCTTGATGTCATGAATGTGTCTGTTTTGTGGAGTCCTCCTCATTTTAGTTTTGTGCCTTTGATTTTGTTCGCAGGGGCCATTAAATTTCCACACATGATGTTTTATAGCGTAATTTTTTGTGTGGGGCTTGTGACTGATATCTTATCCTATGCTCCGCTGGGGATGATGGCAGGGCTTTATTTTTTTACTGTATTTTTATGTCGATGGCACTATCGCTTTATTTTGGCGCAACCTTTTCATGTGATTTGGGTCTTCTTTGTCCTCTATTGGAGTGTTTTTCTTTCCCTTGTGTGGGGATTACATAGCCTGTACGCCCTCTATGTCTTTGAGTTTATGCCTACGATAGATGTGTTCTTGTATGGTGTATTTCTGTTTCCATTGATTTGGAGTGTTCTTTATGTGTTGAGAAAGTTTTTTACTGACTCTGATGTGGGGCTATAAAAATGGAGATTAAAAGCGCTTCCAGAAAAAGACGTGTATGGCACCGAAAAAAATCTATAAGAGGAGTCCAAAAGAATCTCAAAAGATCTCGTCCATCCTCTGGTAATCAAGAGAATTTAAGATTAGAGATGTTTTCTCGTCGTGCTTTTGTCATTGGAATGGGACAGGGGGTTATTTTTTCTATATTGGGGGCACGCTTGGCATGGCTTCAAGTTGCACAATCAGAAAAATATACGAATCTTGCAGAAAATAACCGTGTGAATGTTTTGATGCTGACACCAGAGCGTGGGCAAATTGTTGATCGATATGGAGTTCCTCTTGCTATTAATATCAGAGATTATCGCGCTGTTATTATCCCTGAAAAGGTTGAAAATATCCGAGAGTCTTTAGTCTCCTTGCAAAAACTGATTGAGGTCTCAGAGAATGATATTAAAAAAGTAATGAAAGCCGTCAAAAAAGTAGCGCGCTTTGTGCCTGTTGAGATACGCCGTAATTTGTCATGGGAGGAGGTCTCTAAGATAGAAGTTAATCGCCCTCATCTAGCAGGGATTAGTGTAGATGTCGCAAATGTTAGATACTATCCTTTCTTAGATTCTACAGCTCATTTTTTAGGATATGTGGGCACTCCGAATGAAAAAGATTTGACAGGAAACCCCGTTGAGATGCTTCCTGGATTTAAGATTGGGAAGACAGGGATTGAAAAAACATTTGATCAAACCCTTCAAGGAGAGCCAGGGCAACGGGAAGTTGAAGTAAATGCCACAGGGCGTGAAGTCCAAGATTTAAGGCTAGATCCGCCAAAGATAGGATCACAACTAACGTTGTCGATTGACGCTGAGCTTCAATCTTATGTGCAAAGTGTGTTGTCCCAACATCGGAGTGCAACGGCGGTGATTATGGATGTTCATACAGGAGCTGTCTATGCCATGGCATCACACCCTTCTTTTGATCCCAATAGCTTTGTCAACGGGATTGGACAACAGGCATGGGATGAGCTTTTATATGATCCTACACACCCCTTGAACAATAAGGCCTTAACGGGGCAGTATCCTCCGGGATCAACCTTTAAAATGGTAACGGCCTTGGCAGGGCTGGCCTCTGGAGATATTCACTCGGGGTCTATTGAAAAATGTCCAGGACACTTTAAATTAGGACGAGATAAATTCCACTGTTGGAAACGTTGGGGACATGGATCGATGAACTTGACAAATGCTCTGGCAGAATCGTGCGATGTCTTCTTTTATAAGCGCTCTGTTGAAATTGGCATTGAGAAGATTGCACAGATGTCTCGTCGTTTTGGTTTGGGGGAAGATCTTGGATTTGATATACAAGGAGAAAAGTCAGGGCTTATTCCTGATAAAGCGTGGAAAAAACGTGCAATAGGTGAAAAATGGCAGTTAGGAGAGACTGTCATAGCGTCTATAGGGCAAGGGTATGTCCTCACAACGCCATTGCAATTGGTGACCATGGTGGCGCGTCTTGTAAATGGAGGGCGCGCAGTAAAGCCATGGGTGAATGGCTATATTGACTCTCGTCCACAATATAATGAGGAATGGCCCTCTTTAGAGCTTGATCCGTATCATTTGCAATTGATCAAGCGGGGAATGGATCGTGTGGTGATGGGAGACAATGGAACGGCACGGGCCTCTCGTATCCGTGAAGAGGGGATGTCAATGGGAGGCAAAACAGGAACGGCGCAGGTGAAACGGATTAGTAAAGCGGATCGTGACTCAGGTCTAAAACAAGAAGACGTAGAGTGGAAACATCGTCACCATGCTCTTTTTGTCGGCTATGCTCCCGTGCATAAACCTAGATATGCGTGCTCAGTGTTGGTCGAACACGGAGGAGGAGGATCAAGTGCGGCCGCGCCCATCGCCAGAGATATCCTCCGCGAAGTCCAAAAACGTCACCCCGCCTCTAAATTATTTAAGCCCAATGGCGGATTAGGCGAGGTTTAAACATGTTTGCTCACACGAATACTCTTCATAATGACCATAGTTTGCGATTTAAGCTCTTGCATATGAACTGGTTTTTAATTGTACTTTTGACTATTTTGGCCTCAATAGGGTTTTTGTCTCTTTATTCTGCTGCGAATGGGTCTTTGTCTCCGTGGGCATCACGGCAGATGGTGCGCTTTTTTGTTTTGTTAGTTGGCGCAATGGTGATTGCTGTGATTGATATTCGGTGGTGGTATCGTTTGGCTTTCCCGTGTTATGTGATTGGATTTTTGATGCTCTTGGGGGTTGAAATCATGGGGCATATTGGAATGGGAGCCCAGCGCTGGATTGATTTGGGTGTTATTCAAATTCAACCATCGGAGTTGATGAAAATTGCAGTGATTATGATGTTGGCTAAATATTTTCATGTGGCGACACTTCAAGATATGCGTCGTCTTTCTTTCCTTATTCCTCCTGCTATTATGGTTCTTCTGCCTGTTGCATTGGTAATGACTCAGCCCGATCTGGGAACATCCTTGATGATTGTTATGTGTTCTATTGTTATGTTTTTTATTGCGGGTGCCTCATTGTGGATTTTTATTGTAGGGGGTGCAATAGTAGTGGGCTCTATCCCCGTGGTCTGGATGATACTACACGACTATCAAAAAGAGCGTGTTTTGACATTTCTGAACCCTGAACGAGATCCTTTTGGTGCAGGGTATCATATTACTCAATCAAAAATTGCAATTGGTTCGGGAGGGATTAATGGCAAAGGATTTATGAAAGGATCACAAAGTCATCTCAATTTTCTCCCCGAAAAACAAACTGACTTTATCTTTACGCTTTGGGTTGAAGAGTGGGGGTTATGGGGAGGATTATTCCTTTTGGGGGTTAATGTTTTAATTATTTTGTATGGGATATCGATTGCCTTTCGATGTCGCCATGGATTTGGACGCTTGCTCGCCTTTGGCTTAATTATAAATTATTGTCTCTATGTTTTTATCAATATTGCCATGGTCATGGGCTTAATTCCTGTCGTGGGTGTGCCTATGCCCCTTGTCTCATATGGGGGGACAGCTATGATGGCAGCTCTTATTGGGTTTGGGTTAATGATGTCATGTTCCCTTCACAAGGACTCAAAATTACCACGGATGTAAGCGTTTGGGCTTAATCTATAAAAAACTCTTGATAGTTGTTCAGATCTTTCTTAATCTTCAAAGGCAGGATCGCTTGTGATTGCCGTATTTCTGGTGTAGTGATGAGTCTCGATTACCCTCTAACTAAACGAATCAGGCGTGTTTATGACTTTTTCTTTCTTCCGTTCCCTTCTTTTTTCTTTCTCTATATTTATTTTTATACCTGTTGTCTCTTACGCTGGTTTTGGCTTTGATGGACGAAGGGACGGACAACAAAAGACTATGCTGGAAGAGCCTTCTTCTATCGTTCCGATGTCTATTATAGAACACCCCCCTGAGATGAGTCATGGCGCTATTCCCATGGAACCTGTTGCCCCAGACAGGCCTAAAAAACCAGTTCTTCAAGTCTATTCAAAAGATACTGGGCACCCTATGCATCATCAGACGCACCCTGTCCCTATACCAATATTCAAACATATTAATGTTGAAACATGGAAAGCAGACCAAGGAGAGTCGTTGAGAGATGTTATTCGTCGATGGAGCGGGCGCGCAGGTGTGGACCTTGTGTGGGCTGTGGAAGATCGAAGGACTGTTATGGATTCTGTCTCCTATTTTGGAGGATTTGAAGGCGCCTTAACACATTTATTTGATACAGGAATGCAAGGGACTGTCGAAGGGGAATTGAGCTATTTAGAGAGCTCTTCCACAAATGTAGATATAGAGAAGATGGTCCCTTATGCCAAAGTTAAAGCGATGTCTCAGATCACAGGTCATCAGGCTGCTTCCTCTACACCAAATTTGAAAGTAGAGCAAAAATGGAAAGCAGAGAAAAACGAGTCTTTAAACAAAGTGCTGAGACAGTGGCAATCTTCAGGGCACTACGAACTGATATGGGACTATCCGTTTGATATTATGGTTCCCAATAGTTTTTTTGCGTATGGAAAGATAGAGGATGCTTTGGCGCTCTTGTTGGATCAATATACACAAGAAGGAAATATACGAACAAATATGCGCCCTGTTGGAGATATGTACCGAGACCCTAAGTCAGGGATGCTGTATCTTCATGTTAAGAAAAATTTATAAAAAATAGTTACTATCGTTTCTGCGGAATAAGTTAAGGACCCTCACATGAAAAGCTCAAAACATATATTTATTACCCTACCAATTCTGGTGTCAGCGGTTTCTCTGGGGGCGATGAGCCAATCTATTGCCTCTTTGTATAAGGCTAAAACAAGCTGGTCAGTTCACAGTGAAGCAGGGATGGAATACTGTTCTGTCTCACAAGGGTTTTCGGATAAGGTCTATGCGACATTCGCAAAAAGAAGGGATGGATCTCTGTCCTTGGCTGTTGATTTTCAAAAATCTATGTTTCAAACACAACAGACATATGCATTTAAGGTAAAGTCTGGAAGTGTCTCCCGTTCTTTTAATCTAACCCCGTCCACGAACAATGCTGTCATTTTTCCACTGGGTGAAGACCCTCAGCTCATGGAAGCGCTAGTGGAAACCTCTATATTGAGCTTGGATATTGAAGGAGAGGAGCATAGCTTTTCTCTTAAAAACCCTTTGGAAATGAAAAATAAATTGGTCTCATGTGTGGCGAATCTCGTGCCTGTCTCAAAGGAAATAAGTATAACGGATAACACCAAACAAGCGGCTAAAGAGAAAGAGTTAGAAACTGTTAAAACTGAGAATGAAAAATTAAATACTCTTTTAAGAGACCAGCGTCGTGCCACAGATACTAAAATGGCCTCTATGACGAGTGATGCCAAAACAGAAGAGGCGAGAGAAAAGCTATTTATTCTTGAGCAGGAAAACAAACAGCTTAAATCAGAAAAAGAGTCCCTCTCTCATCTCAAGAAAAACCTTGAAAATGTAGAGTCTTTGCGTACGGAATTGCAGACTGTTAAGGAAGAAAAGAAAATCTTAGAAGAAACCTTGGTAGAGCTTAAAGAGCGCATTCTTGAATTGGAACATACAAAAGAAAGTTATAAATCAAAATCAGAGATGAATGTTCTAACACTCGATTCTCTTACTCTTGATCTCTCTGAAAAAAAAAGCCTGTTAAACACAATTCAGAAGGAGAGAGATAGCCTTCTCTTTGACTTGAGCGCACTTAAGCAGACTATAACGCAGAGTGAACAAGGTGAAATGACAAAGCTTACCTCTTTGCAAGAAAAAGACACGCAAATCACAAATCTTCAACGTCAGTTAAAAAACGCTCTGTCCTCTGCTTCTGAGTTAGAAACTGCCCTAGATTTAAACAAGGCAGAGGATGCGCGTTTTGAGACTCTCCAAAAAGAAATCACGACCCTGAACACAGATAAAAATACTCTTCTACAAGAAAGAGATCACCTTGTCTCAGAATTAGGGGCTTTGAACGAGAATATAAAAGAGTCAGAGAAGGGAAATCTTCTAGAGGCAGTCTCACTTCAAGAAAAAGATGTCCAAATTGTAAGCCTTCAACGTCAAGTAAAAGACTCCCTAGTGTCTATTTCTGATTTACAAAACACTCTGGACTTTAATAAGGCGGAGATCTCACGACTAGAAGGAAATCAAGGAGCAAATCTAGCGGAACAGACTTTGACGATGGAGGGTGTCGCAGAAAAAGAAAAGACAATAGTTGCCCTAGAAAAGGAAAATTTAGAGAAACAAAATAAAATTGAGGCCTTATTGCAAGAACAAGAGAAAGACCTTGAAGACAACATATCCCCTCCCGTTGATTTGGCGCAAGATGCTTTTGTCAAAGACTTAGAAAAGAAAATGGAAGGAAAAAATAGTCTAATTGCTGCTCTGGAAAGAGAAAAACAAGATCTTGAGAGTCAAATAAAAGCGCAGAAGGCCGATGACAAGATGGCCGTTTCTTATCAAGAAGAATATAATTTCCTTGATCGAAGGTATAAATCCGCTTTGGTCGATCTGGATGCCATAAAAGCTCAAAATATTGAGCTAGAAGATCAAAAGGATTTTTTAGAAAAAGAGATGATTGCCCTCAAAGCGTCTGAAAAAAAAATACAGTTATCCGCGGATGCTAGCTGGGATCTTGAAAAAGCGACCTACCGTTATCAGGAGGCTCAACGTGAAATTATGAGCCTTGGGCGTTTGGTGGAGCAAAAAGACCTTCAATGTGAGGGAGAAAAGAAAGATATCGAAAAACTTCTCTTTGACCCAGAAATTGCGGATAGAGAGCAACGCGCAAAACTTTCTGATCTTGAATCCATTATTGCAGATAAAGATCAAACCATTGCTCTTCTGGAGTCTGGACGTGTTGCACAACATGTAAATAAAGTATCGCCGAGTGCCTCTTCCTCTTCCGTTGAAATTGTCCCTGTATCTCAACCAGCCTCTTCTTCTTATTCTGGAGATTATGTGCGTCATTTAATGTCGAACATAGAGATTTCAACAGACATCCAAGAGCAACAAAAGGATGGAATGAAGATCTATCGCTGGAAACAAGGGGATATCCATGGAACAGCCATAGAAAAACCTGCAACAGGGCAGCCTCTCTCGGACATTGTAGATCTCTATATAAATCGAACACACTCAAAATGTAGTGGTGATTTTGCCGCTATTCCCTCTCTCCAAACAGAGCACAAACAAACCTATGAAATTGCGTGTGTGAAACCCAATGGCAAAGGCTCATCGGCCTCTCTCTTGTTTTTGAAAAACGAAGGCAATGTGATCACTATCGCCCATGAGGGCAGAACAGAATTCATGGGGCGTGCGATTGAAATTAGAGATCAGATTAGTGAGAGTGTACAGAATTAAACTCTCGAATCTTATTTTTGTCATAAATTGATACAAAAGAAGACCCATGTTAATTCTATTTAACCTTGGCTTCGATAGGCATCTTTTGTATGGTAACAATATTCTTTAGATGTCAAAGGGAATAGGAAAATCCTTTCACTTTCCCCTAAAAAGACTATAACTATCTCCACCATTCATTTTTTCTATGGAGCTTTGTGATGAAGAAAATACTCTCTATTCTACTTCTTATTCCTATCTTACTTATTGCTGGGGTGTTGATTGTGCCGAGCTTTGTGGATTGGAACAAGTATAAACCTGAAATTCAGGCTCAAGTGAAAGATAAATCTGGGTTTGCTCTTGAGTTGAAGGGGGATATCTCTTTGACTATTTTGCCGATGCCGACGATTAAGATCAAAGAGGTGAGCGTTCGTAATAAAGGGCAGGAGTTAGCAAATCTTGATGCGGTGTATGTGAGTGTTGCGCTCTGGCCTTTGTTGTCTAAAAAAATCAAAGTGCAAGAGATTGAATTGGTGCATCCAACGCTGAACCTTGTGATTGATAAGACAGGGAAAGGGAATTGGGAGAATGAAATTCTGGTGGCCTCACAAGAAAAACCAGAAGAAAATACCACTGAAGAGACACCTTCTCCTCTGAATGATTTTTCCATTGATGATTTTAAAATTACAGACGGGCTTTTGAATTTTGGAAATGCGAAAACAGGGCAACATTACAAAATAGAGGCCGTGAATATAGATTCTGAGATTGAAAGCTTGCAAGGGCCATTTAAGGGAGATGTCTTCTTTAAATATAATGGACAGAGCTATGATGTGTCGGGGGCAGTGGAGTCCCTTGAAGATATGACTAAAATTCCCGTTGAAGTCGAACTTGCATTGGATGAAGACATGGCGGTGGCCTCTTTTAAAGGGCATGTTGATGCGGAAAAGCAATTCACATCGGGCGCTTTTGCCCTCAAAGGGTCTGATATTTCGCACTATGTAGGAGATAAGGCGCAAGGGGCTTTTTCCGCCTCTGGGAATGTTCAATATTCTGCTTCTATGGTGCAGTTGGATAATTTTAGCGCGGAACTCGCAGGCCTGAAATTTGAAGGGGTGATTATCAACAAAGCAGACACAATCACACTCAATTTAAAAGAAACAACAAATCAAACAGGGCAGGGAATGCTTGGCTCTCTTTTGTCAGGCGCGCGCGCCAATGCGGATATTGTGATGGGCGATGAGGCCATTGAGATTCCTCGCTATGATATCGTTGTGCGAGGTAGTGCGCTGAAAGGACATGGAGAGTATCATTTCTCAAAAGGTGTGACTCTGAAATTAGATGCAGAGTCTTTGAATGTTGATGAGTGGATGTCCTTGGCTGGACAAGCAGGGCTTTCCAAAGATTTGTCGTCCAAAGAGGGTGTTAAACCTTCAAAAGATCTAGGGTTTAGTCTGCCGATGAATAGTGACATTAAGGTTAATCTTGGCGCACTGATCTATCAGGAGAAAACATACAAAAATGTGCGTGTGGATGTGGTGGGAAAGAAGAAGTCCCTATTGATCAAAAAGATCGCCGTGAATGCAGACTATGACACAGAAATTGTTTTGAAAGGCAAGATTGAAGATACGCAAAAACTTACTGGTTTAGATCTCAAAGCGTCTCTTAAAACAGCGAATGCTGATGCGCTCTTAAAGTCTTTAGAGGTTAACAGAGACGCCTATCCCTCAAAAATTGGAACGCTTAAAATTGATGGCGCGGTGAAGGGTTCTTTGCAGGATATGGGGTTTTCAACCAAACTCCGCAATAAAGGGCTAACACTTACAGCCAGTGGGCACGCCAAAGATCCTCTTGGTACACGAGTGCTCAGTGATTTGAATATACGTGTCCAACATGCCAATTTTGTCAATGCCGTTCAAATGGCGCAACCCGATTTCTCAATGGATCGCGCGTGGCAAAAACCTTTGGATTTGAAAGTAGGTGTGTCTTATGCGGGAGAGACGTTGTCTATCACCTCTTTAAAGGGAAAGGCTGGGCTCATTCCTATTGAAAGTGGAGCTATAACGATTCAAACAGGAGGGGCTATTCCATCTCTCTCAGGAAAACTTGCGCTTGGGGCTCTTGTCTTTCCTCAAGCACGCACTAATAGTTCTCGTTCCTCCTCTCAATCGACGGCGAAAGGGTCTAAATGGTCGAATACGCCGATTGAAACAGCATGGATGAATAGCGTTGCTGTCAATCTAGAGCTGAAAGCAAAGAAAATTGTACAAAATAAATGGGTCTTTAATAATCCTTCCCTTGATTTTGTTGTTAAAGATGGAGCGCTTACAATCTCTGCGTTGAAAGCGGATATGTTTAACGGGACAGCTCTTGTGTCTGGAAAAATTGTCTCTGGTCAAAATGGAAAAGGGTTTTCTTCTGTACAGTTTAAAGCGGATACAAAAAATCTAAATGCACAGTCTCTGTACAGTGCGATCAAAGGAAAAAATACAAATATGATCACAGGCGCTATAGTTCAAGCATCTGAAAACATCACCACACAAGGTATATCTATGGCATCTCTTGTCAATAATTTAAAAGGGGAAGCTCGGTTAAGGGGCGAGCGTATTGTTATTAATGGTGTAGATATTACAAGCTTTGTGCGCGCCATTAACGGAGATTTCAAAGGTCTCAACAGCCTCTCTGATATCAGTAATAGTGTTTTGTACAAAGGAAAAACAGAATTTGACACGCTCACTGGTCAATTTGATATCAGCCAAGGTGTTGTGAAATTAAACCCCGTGACACTGGATGGTCCAAAAGCAAGGTTTGATGTCACAGGAAATCTTGATCTTCCCAAATGGACGATTGATATCAATAATAAGGTAAGCCCAAAAGGCGCAGATATAGAGTCTTTTGATATGTCGTTTAGAGGTTCTCTCGATAATCCTGTGAAATCCGCAGGGGGGGGAGCGCTAGAAAATTTGGTTCAGCGTCGCTTAAAAGGACTGTTAAAGGATAAAGGGATAGCGGACAAGCTCAATAAAAAACTGGGTATTGATCTGTTCGGAAGTGCTCAAAAAGAATCCCAAGCAGAGCCTGCTGCAGGAGAAGAAACTTCAAATAATCCTGCCAAGCCTACCGATGCAGAAGATGCATTAAAAAACGCTCTTGGAGGGCTACTAAAGGGGCTTTAATAGTGGGGTTTTCAGATCAAGGAATCGACCGCACCGATTTTGAGCGAAAGAAACTAGCACTTCGGCAAAGACAGCGTGAAATAGATACTCAATTGGCAAATAACCGAGAGGGTGATGATAACTTTAAAAATACTCTAATATCGTTGCTCCACCTTATGTCCAACGCATACGACCTATTCCTCCTATTCCTCGAATGTACGAGTGAAGAAGAATGGTGCGCCCGAGAGGATTCGAACCCCTGACTTCCTGATCCGTAATCAGGCACTCTATCCAGCTGAGCTACGGGCGCATATTGAATGAGGCATACCTAAACAACATTCCTCCCTATTGCAAGAAAAAAATTATTTTTGAGGTATCTTTCCGTGTAGGGCTTTGACCCAACACAAAAAGTAACGCGAGTCTCAACTTTTCAAGAATTTTGTTGAGCCGTAATATTGACTTAATATTGACTGTTGTCACAAAAATTGCATGCGGTAAACCATTTGTATCAACAGAGATATGACGCTTGTTTGCCACCGTTCCCCGCTTCCGCGAAGATAGGCTGCCCCTGTCTGTTCTGCCGTATCTGAGTTTTTGACACTCTGCGTATCGATAATAAGAAAGCTCGTTTTCGCTTTCCGACCCTCTAAAATAGAGCGTATTTTTTCAAATTGAATGCGATTTATATCGCTAGGATAAATATAAGACATTTGCACCTCCAAAAGTTGTCTAAGGAAGTCTAGAATTTTATTTGGGTTATCCCTAGGGCATGTTCAGACCTATCGTCACTCTCTCGGTTATTTTCCAATTGAGAGGTGGGTCTATTAATGGCATGAATGATCTGGAAGTCTCTCTTCTTTATAATGCAGGGGCTGTTCCTAGTCTGTAAAGTATTTTTCTCTGTATCTTTACCTATTGTCCTATTGGGTAATCTAGATTTTAGTGTTACTCTGTTCCCCAGTGTTTCTTTTCGTGCAAGTTTTTTGTTAAGCTGTGCCGATCCGTGTGTTCTATATGTTCTGTATTTTTAAGGGTTTGGGTTTGTGAGTGATTTAAAAGATAGTGGAAAGCCTCATCATGAAGAAGACAACCCCTCCGAGTTTAATTTTGTTGATATGACATTAGGAGAGAATGATAAAGAGCCTTCTTCTCCCCGAGAAGACCTTGTGTTTGATTCTGTTCCATCTGATTCTTTGGAGGCTCCCATGGAGTCTCCTTCAGTTGTCCCTATCCCTCATGAAAATAGTGATATTTACGATTTTGTGGGCGATCCAGCGCAAGCAGCAGAAGAATCATTATCCAGAGATGTGGCTGTTCAAAGTAAGGACATCCAGAAGAAACAATATTCTGGAAAGGGTGTTGGGGGGCGAATTCGTATAGGGGATCGTTTGGTTGAGATGGGCGTGATTACACCTGACCAATTGAACGTTGCTCTACAAGAGCAAGAAATATCAGGAAAGATGTTGGGGGAAGCTCTTGTCGAGTTGGCCTTTGTTGATGAAGAGACGTTGACAATTGTTTTGGCTCAAACGGCTGGCTTTGAAGTTTTTGACCCTAAAACAACTATTTTTGATGGGGAGGCATTGGAACTTCTTTCAAAAGCTGATGCGCTCCAGTTGAAAATGTTGCCCGTGTCTTTGTCGGAAAATGAACTCTCTATTGCGTTGGTTGATCCTTATGATGTTCTTAACCTTGATGCTTTGAGAAGAAAAATCCCGAGAGGGGTTTCAATCAAATCTCTTGTTGCAACGCCTACAATTGTTTCCGAGGCAATTGATGCCGCCTATGGATATGCGAGCAATATTGATGATATTATCAAAGAGCTGGAGGATGTTGAAGATTCTGATTTGTCAAATCTAAAGGCAGATGAAATATACACACATCCGATTGTACGGTTGGTCAATGCGCTTCTTTTTGAGGCCGTAAAGACAGGAATTTCTGACTTACACTTTGAACCAGAGGAAAACTTTATTCGTTTGCGTTATCGTTTAGATGGCGTGTTGTTTACGGCTCAAATTTTGCACAAAAAGCATTGGAATGGTATTTCACAGCGTATAAAAATCATGTCCACAATGAATATTGCGGACAAATTAGCCCCTCAAGATGGACGATTTAACTTAAATATTGGTGGGCGTGAAGCAGATTTCAGGGTGTCTTCCTTGCCAACGGTGCATGGGGAAAACATTGTTTTGCGGGTCTTGGATAAGGCAGCAAGCATTATGCCTTTGGATGGATTGGGGTTTAGTCCAAATAACTTGGAGCTCATTCGGATTTCTCAAAAAAAACCAGAGGGTATTATTATTGTCACAGGGCCAACAGGGAGCGGAAAAAGTACGTCTCTTTACTCTATGCTGAATTCTATTAATGACGTTGCAGTGAATATTCAAACTCTGGAAGATCCTGTAGAGTATTCTCTGCCCATGATACGACAAACGAATGTACGGGAAGGAGTTTTGGGGTTTGGGGATGGTATTAAAGCCCTTTTGCGTCAAGATCCAGACATTATTTTTATTGGAGAGGTTCGTGATAAAACAACAGCAGAGATGGCATTGAAGGCGGCGATGACTGGTCATCAGGTTTATACGACGCTTCATACAAATGATTCTTTTGGTGCTATTCCAAGAATGTTGGATTTAGGCCTAAAGCCGGGAATGCTTGCAGGGGCTATTGTTTCCATTTTTGCTCAAAGGTTGGCACGCAGGCTTTGTGGAGACTGTAAGGTTGAGTATATGCCCAGTGCAGAAGAGCGCGCACTCCTGCGTGTTCAGCCGAGTGAAGAGGTTAAAATCTTTAAGGCCAGTACGGAAGAATGCTCTGTTTGTGGAGGGCAGGGGTACAAGGGACGTGTGGCTGTTGTTGAGATTTTAATGTTTGATGAAGATTTAAATGATATTATTGCAAGTGGAGGTTCTAAGGCGGATCTGAAAAGTAAAGCAAGGGAAAATGGATTTGAAAATATGGCGGATGATGGTCGCCTTAAGATTCTTGATGGCGTAAGTAGTATAGAAGCAATTTCTAAGGTTGTGAGTTTATAGCTTTTTTTATTTAAGGAGGATAAGATGAATAAATATAAATACCGTGCGGTTAATGCTAAGGGGCGCCAAATTAAAGGAATGGTTTCTGCTATGAATGAAGCCAATTTGCACCAACAATTACAAACGGTGGGCTTGGAATTAATTCAATGCTCTGAAGTGAAAGAAAAAGGGTCATCTATATTTGGAAGTCGTGGAGTTAAAGTAAGGGAGCTTATTCAGCTTTTTATGCATTTAGAGCAATTACAAAGTGCAGGTGTTCCCCTATTAGATTCTTTGGCGGATATTCGGGATACGACAGATAATAATAAGCTAAGAGATATTCTTTCGGAGATTTATAGGTCTGTCTCTGAGGGTGGGTCTTTGTCAGAATCAATGGAGCAACATCCAAAAATCTTTTCAAATATTTTTATTTCCTTAGTTAAGGCAGGGGAGGATACTGGGGATTTGAGTTTTTCATTTTTACAATTGATAAAATATTTAAAATGGCTTGATGCCTTGCAAACAAAAGTTCGAAAGGCAACGCGTTATCCGATGATTTTGTTGGTTGTTGTTTTGTTAACGGTTGTTGTAATGATGGGGTTTGTTGTGCCTCAAATCGTAGGCTTCATTAAGAATATAGATATGGAAGTACCGTTTTATACAGTTGCATTGATTGCAACATCAGAGTTTTTTCAAGCGTATTGGTGGGCTGTCCTTCTTGTCCCTATTCTTCTTTTTATTGTCTATAAAATATTAAAGAAGAGTTCCGATGATTTTAGCTATCAGATGGATTCTTTGTTTTTGAATATGCCTATAGCGGGACCGCTCATTCGAAAAATAAGTATTGCACGATACGCCCAAACTTTTGGGGCGCTGTTTTCTAGTGGTATTGATATTTTGGGATGTTTAAAGTCTGCACGCCAGACTGTAACGAATAAAGCATTGATAGAGGCCCTAGATCTTGTTGAAGAGAAAGTGAAGACAGGAAGCCCCTTGTCAGAATCTTTTAATGCTTCTGGAGAATTCCCTAGTATGGTCGTTCGTATGATTAAAATTGGAGAAGAGTCAGGGAATTTAACGCCTGTATTGGAACAGGTATCTGAGTTTTATACAAAAGATGTAGATGAGGCTGTCGACGGGTTGGTGACGATGATAGAGCCTGCCTTGACAGGCATTATGGGAGGGTTAATTATGTGGATTGCTGTGGCTGTCTTCGGGCCTATTTATTCGAGTTTCGAAAATATAGATTTTTAGTTTAAAAAGAGTTACAATCAAGAGTTTTTATTTCACAAGAAAGTTATTTATGTTTTCTATTTCTTCGCAAAAAGGTGTCCTTTATTTAACGGATGATGTTTTGTGCATTTACGAGGTATCTGGTAGATCGGTGCTCCTAAAGGAAATGTTCGATTGGGAACATGCTGATATTTTAGAGAAATTAACCTTATTCTTAAAGGGCAATTTTTCTTCTATAATTGTTTTAAATGATACGGTTGATCAACATTACAGAAAGGAAAAAGTTCCTAATGTCGGCATTCTGGATATGGCAAGTGTGGTCAAGAGACGTTTAAGAATGGCTTTCCCAGAGTTTCAAATAAGAGCTTTCAAAAGACTTGAGGATGAGGAAAACCTTAGTAAGGGTGGTGGCCGATCTATGGGTCATTATTTGTTTTATGCATGTCCTGATAATAATAATATGCGTGTTGTTATAAATGCAATTAGAGACTCTGGAGTTGGTTTTCAAGGCGTTTCTTTGTTGCCTATGGAATCGGAAGGTCTTGTGACCGCTCTTGTAGAAGCGTTTTTAAGAAAAAAAAGCAAGAAAAACAAGAAGAAAGATTCTGGATGGTATATTTTTTTAGGACAAAATGTAAGTGGAGGATTGCGTCAGATTGTTGTTAAAAATGGGTCGTTGGCGTTGACAAGGATATCACCAATAGTGGAGACGGATGCGGATATTTCTCTTTGGTGCAACGAAGTAAAAAGAGAGCTTAATTCTACTATGGAGTATTTATCACGCTTCGGATACAGGAGTGAAGACCCTTTGAGTGTGGTGGTCATTGCTAATAATAAGGCTCTTCCCATATTTGAAGATATTATAGATCTTGATGTAAGCATAAATGTTGTTTCTGTTGCTCAAGCGTCGAAAATGCTTGGGTTGTCTCCTGTGAAAAATGAGCTAGAACATGTCGCAAATGTTTTGCATGTTGGATGGGTGGCGAAAAAGGCAAGATTATCAGCCCCAATGAAATCTGCTGTTCTTAATTCGATTATTAAGTATCGCTCTATGGCGACTGCTATGGCAATGATGTTAGTGCTTGTTCTTGCAGGGAGTGTTTATTTATTTACAGAGTCGTTTATCTCTCTTAACCACTATCAAAAAAATATAAACCTTGTGAAAAGACAGAAACGGGAGGTTCATGCTGTCTATAATAAGGAGGTTGAACGTAAGGAGGCTTTGGGCATCGATGTTAAGCTAATGCAAGCAAGCTTCGGAGTGCAGAGCGAATTAGAAAAAGAGTTGCTTGATCCTCTGGAAATAGTGGAGTCTGTTGGGCGTGCTATGCGGGGCATTATAAAATTGGATAGTATTAGTATTGAAAGACAAGAGCGTAGTGTTGATCAGTTTTCCTCATCTCTAGAGGTTGAATCTGGTATTGTTCCGAGTGAAACAGTGTTAAAATTCAGCTTTCCAGGAACTGTTGATATTGAAAAGGGGAATAACGCTGTTATTGCTTTTAGTGATAGATTGCGAAAGGAGCTTAAGGGTGCAAAGATAACTGTTACAAAAATTTTAAAAGATGTCTCTTATAAAGGGGATTTGAAGAGTGAAGTTGGGATTTTGGCTCAAGAAAAAACCTCTGATGTTTTGGAGGCTGAAATTATAGTGAAATATGGTGGTCAAATATGATTTTTAAAAATATAGGGCTCTCTCGTGTCTTTTTTATCGCATGCCTTTTTTTGTTGAATGTTCTTTTCTTTTTATCTCTGTATTTCTATATGCTGCCACAGCAGAAGGAGAGCGAGCAAGCTCTTAGAGTTGTAAAAGAAAGTGTTCAGTCAAAATATGCTGAAGTTCTACAGCTTAGAGATGATTTTTCTCTGTTAGAAGGGCGTTTAAAAGAGTTTTCAGCTCTTGAATTATCTGGTTTTTTTGAGGTGCAGAACAGACTGAGGGCAAAAGAAAAAATTGGAGAATTTAGTAAGAAAGCAGAGATTCTTAAGGTTCATATTGAGCCTAAATCAGGAGAGATCATTGAAAGCCTTCCGGTAGCGGAAGCGGGACATGTTCTTATAAAGAGTCCCTATTTTTTGAAAATTGAAGCTCAAGACGATTTAGATGTCTTCTATTTCTTGAAGATGATGCAGACACGTTTTTTAGGGCTTGTTCAATTTGAAAAAATAAATATTAGACGCTCTAAAAACTTAAATGCTCCTTTGTTGCGCCAGATCGGTAATGGTCAGCCAGAGGTGTTGGTTAAAGCAGAGGTGGAAATGAATTGGATTACGATGCCGAGTAAAAAGGATATTGAATGATGTCTACTAATATGAGATGCAATACAGTGATACTATTTTTATGTGTCTTTTCCTCCTTTCTTTTCTTTGCCGAAAAAAAAGGGTTCTCTCAAGATTCTAAATTGATTATAGGAAGGGAGGGGGCGAGTACGCGCCCTATTTCCAAAGAGGAAGAAATCGTAGCATCTGTACGCAGTGAAATGCTTGCTTCTTATCAGAAGGATATAGTTCTAAGGCCAAGTATTCCATCGCTTTTATTTTTACCAGGAGAGCATGGTCTGTTGCAGGCGGCTAAGTTAAGTTTTTTAACTCGTTTACCGACAACAGCTGAGTTGGATGAAGGAGAGGAGGGGGCTATTGCGATTGTACGAAATGTCTCTCTTGGTGGGATTCTTTATGTGGGAGAAAAAGAGTGGGTTATTTGGATCAATAGTCAGCGTATTACACCAGATGCTTTGGCGTCTGAGATTATAGATCTGTCTGTTTTTAAAGACTATATAGATATTAAGTGGTTTGATAGGCAGACTAATCGTATTTACCCAATCAGGTTAAGGCCAAATCAGAGGTTTAATCTAGATGCAAAAATGTTTCTTCCTGGGTGATGACTGGGTGATGATATGGGCTCTAATGTTAATTAAGGTTTTTAGATGACAATAATATGCCCGCTTTCTCTTAAAGATGTGTCTGTTGGTTATAATGGGCAGGCTGTGGCGAATGAGATCTCTTTTTCTCTTCGGCCTAATGAAATTTTTGGATTTATAGGATTGAATGGAGAAGGAAAAACAACATTAATTAAAACAATTTTAGGTCTTCGAGAGCCTTTGTTGGGGCAAATTAATGTTTTTGAGTCTCCGTCTGGAAAGCAGAATATAAAAAAAAAGGTAGCCTATTTGCCTGAGAAGTTTATGCCTTCATGGTTTATGAAAGGAGAGGAGTTTATCCAGTTTTCAGCCTCGTTGTATGGGCGTGATGTGAAATCTGAAGCGCTACACTCTATGGCAGACTCTCTTGCCCTTGATAAGGATTGTTTATCACAACGTGTTCAAACATATTCAAAGGGAATGGGGCAAAAGTTGGGGTTGATGGCTACAATTCTAACAGGGGCTCCTCTCCTTGTTTTGGATGAACCAATGAGTGGTCTTGATCCTCTTGCAAGAGTAAAGGTAAAAAGAATTTTGCAATCTTGTAAGGAAGAAAGACAAACAATTTTTTTAAGTAGCCATATTTTATCTGATCTTGATGAGCTTTGTGATAGAATAGCGGTTATTGATTCTGGACACATTAAATATCTGGGGTCACCTCATGAATTAAAAAAGAAAATGAATGAGGGGTCTTTGGAGCGCGCTTTTTTGTCGGTAATTGGACGCAAGTGATTGCTGATAAGGGTAATACATTAATTTATGATTTGAAGTAAGGAATATTAAGATGTCAGATGAAGAAAACAAAAAAATAGATATTACTGAGCAGAAAGAAGACCTTGATCTTGAGGAGTTTGAAGTGATAGAAGATCTGTCTGAAGTGCCGAGTGTCCCTCAGAAAGATACATTTGAAAATGAAATAAGTACGGAAGAATCCTTGGCATTGAATGATGATTTTGATGACTTTGATGATCTTACCGATGACCTTGCTGCGGTTAGCTCTGTAAACAGAACAGCTAAAGAGAATGCTGGAAAAGGTAAGATTGTTGTTGTGGGTGTACTGGTGGTTCTTCTTGCTAGTGCTGGATATTATTTTACCCAGTCATATGAAGTGATACCCCCCGTTTCTCAATCTGAAGTCCCAATTCAAGAGGATATTACATCTCCTGTAGAGGGGGGCATTAATCCAGAGGCTGTTATTCCGATGTCTCAGGATAAGGTCGTCCCAGAAGAAGATTTTCTATTGCCTGTTCCTCAGCCAGATTCTTTTGATGCGCCGTCCGCAAGCAATGACATTGTTTTGGACATTAAAAATGCAAATGCGAATCCAAAAGATATTATGGATGCGGTAGAGGAAAGAGGGGAGCAGGGTTTTTCTATGAACATACTCAATCAGGCGTTTGATGTGGAAGGATCTGAAAGTTCTTTAGGAAGGGTTGAAAATATAAAGGGAGTAGACGGGGTCATGGTTGTGTCTTTGGAAGAAGACTTGGCAATAGATTTCTTGGAAGAAAAGGAGAAGGGGCTAATAACTATCCCTCTTCAAGATATTCCTAATGCAGAGACTGTAAGCCAAGGCTTGAATGGTCGTGGCGAGTCAGTAGACTTAAATATACAATCCATTTCTAAAAAACCAATAATAAAGGACTCTGCTGTTGAAAAAATCCCTGTACATACTCCAGATGTTTATTTTGATTCTGTACAAAAAACTGTACAGCAATCAAATAGTTTGCAATCATCTGGTCCAACTGAGGTTGACCCTACGATGGAACCTGCCACAAAATATGTGGTTGTTACGGATATGAAGCCAAAGAATTCAATTGAGTCAAGGGTTGCAGAAGCAAGGCGTGCTTTGAAGCTAGGGCGTTATAATACGGCCTACGAATATTATGAGAGTCTTTATAAGCTAAACCCTCGTGATGAATCTATTTTGATGGGAAGAGCTGTTTCCTTGCAAAAGATAGGGCGTAAGCATGCAGCTCTTAATGCTTATGAGGAATTATTAGCGTTATACCCAGAAAATGCAGATGCGTTGGTTAATATGTTAGGGCTTGTTAAGGGTCAATATCCGGCGGTTGCCTTACAAAAACTACTTTCTATTCGCCAAGATAATCCACAAAATGCGGGAGTAGTCGCACAAATTGGACTGACATATGCCACTATGGAGAATTATATGGATGCGAAGAAATACCTCAATATTGCAATGGGGATGGAGCCAGATCAGCCCCTCCATATATATAATTTAGCTGTTATCCATGATCGAGAAGGAGAACGCGAAAAGGCCATAAAATATTATGATCAAGCTTTGCGCGTCGATGCAATTCATGGCGGAGGGCGTTCTATTAATCGTGATTCTGTCTACGACCGTCTTTCTAAATTGCGCTAATTTTTTAGTGGATAACACCGTACTTTTGTCTTTTTTTATGGGCTTTGTTTTGGGCGCTATTTTAGGAAGTTTTTCCAATGCGTTGATTTACAGAATACCAATAAATAAATCTTTTATTGCAACAAAAAATATAGGTATTGAACGATCTGCTTGCCCGCACTGTAGTAAGAACTTATTAAGGCGAGATCTGATCCCAATTATATCTTGGATATGCTTGCAGGGAGTGTGCCGCTATTGTGGTAAAGGCATTGGAAAGACCTATGTGCTTCTTGAGTGTGTGACAGCTATTTTAGGCGGATGCATTGCCAGTATTTTGGGGTTTACTTTTTTAGGAGTATATCTTTTTTTAATTCTGCCCTTTTTAATGAGCTTTATTCTTATTTTTTTTAGATATAAAGATTTTTCTATGCTAAAATCTCTAAGTCTATCTATGGTGGGTGTTTCTGTTTTGATGTTTTTTATTTCAGTCTATATCCCTATTTTCATGTGATTGTATAAATTTATAGGAGATTTATTTTTGGATATTACCCAGCTTCTTGCCTTTGTGATGCAAAATAAGGCATCTGATCTTCATATTAGTGCTGAAAACCCACCTATTATTCGTGTAAATGGGCTTCTGAAAAAAATCAAAGGTGATCTTTTAAGCTCTGATGATATTCGTACTATGTTGTATTCTGTGATGACGGATGAGCAACGTGCGGAGTATGAGAAAGAGTTTGAGCTTGATTTTGCGATTTCTTTTGGAGAAAAGGCGCGTTTTCGTGTGAATGCCTTTAATACACGTAATGGCGCCGCCGCTGTATTTAGAACGATTCCTTCTGTTGTGCCTACAATGGAAGAACTTGATCTTCCTCTGGTTATGCGACGATTTGCGGATTTGGAGAAGGGGCTAGTTCTTGTTACTGGTCCAACAGGATCTGGAAAGTCAACAAGTTTGGCAGCCTTAGTTAATCATATTAATGAAACGCAACAACGTCATATTTTGACAGTGGAAGATCCCGTTGAGTTTTTTCATACCTCAAAAAAGAGTTTGGTTAATCATAGAGAACTAGGGATGGACACCCATTCTTTTGCCCGCGCTTTGAAAAGTGCTCTGCGTGAGGATCCCGATGTTATTTTGGTGGGAGAGATGCGAGATTATGAAACAATCTCTCTTGCTTTGACAGCAGCAGAAACAGGGCACTTGGTTTTTGGAACATTGCATTCAAGTTCTGCGGCAAAAACAATAGACAGAATTATTGATGTGTTTCCAGGAAGTGATAAAGAGATGATTCGTGCGATGTTGGCAAGTTCTCTGCAGGGGGTCGTTGCGCAAACCCTTTTGAGGAAGGCTGATGGCGGAGGACGAGTAGGCGCTTTTGAAGTTCTTGTTGGAACTGGAGCTGTTCGTAATCTAATTCGAGAAAATCAAATTCCTCAAATGTATTCAATGATGCAAACGGGGTCTCGATATGGAATGGTGACAATGGAGGATGCTGTTACTGATCTTCTTGAGTCGGGTATTATTGACGAGTCTGAAGCTCGTCGAGTGTTGATTACAACGACGGGTGATGAAGAGGGAGAGGGGAGCCTCTCTGCATCTCTTGGGGGGGGTACAATAGAGGATTCTGGGGGGGGTGACTCCTCTCAGGGGGGAAGTGGAGGGGTGTCCTTTTGACCGCACCAGCAATTTTAGATTATTTGGATCAAATGAATACGACGGGAGCGTCTGACCTCTATTTAACACAAGATTCTTGCCCTCTTCTTCGTGTGGATAATAAGCTTCTTCCTATTGGAGATAGAAAGTTGTCTTCTGAGAATTTAGAAGAAATTATATCTAGTTTTTTGACAACACGTCAGATGCGTGATTTTGAGTCTCATCGTGAACTGAATACGGCATTGGATGCAAATGAACATGGGCGCTTTAGAATTAATGTTCTAAGGCAACGCCAGTCTCCAGCCGTTGTTATAAGGCGTATTGTGTCACGAATACCAACCTTTGAAGAGTTGAGTCTCCCTTCATCTCTTGAAGGACTTGTCATGTTAAAGCGAGGGTTAATTCTTGTGACGGGTATGACAGGCTCAGGAAAATCAACAAGCTTGGCTTCAATGCTTGATTATCGAAATAAAAAATCTCAAGGGCATATTATTACGATTGAAGATCCTATAGAGTATTTTCATGAGCACCATTCCTCGTTGGTTACGCAACGTGAAGTAGGAGTGGATACGGAAAGCTACTCTGTTGCTCTAAAAAATGCCCTTCGCCAACGTCCAGATGTTATTCTCATTGGAGAAATCCGTGACAGAGAGGTAATGGAGAAAACAATTATGGCAGCCGAAACAGGACATTTGTGTTTGGCTACGCTTCATACGAATAATGCATATCAGGCAATTGAGCGTGTCATTAATTTTTTTCCTGAAGATATGCATGACCAGGTGAGATTGAATTTGGCTTTAAATCTGAGGGCTATTGTTTCCCAGCGTCTTCTTCCCTCATTACAAGGTGGAATGGTTCCTGCGTTGGAAGTTATGATTAACCAAGGATTGATTAAAGATCTCATTAGAGAAGGGGATATTATAAAAATAAGAGATGTCATGGAGCAAAATACTTCAATGGGAATGCAGACATTTGATCTCTCATTATTGGAGCTTTATAAACAAGAAAAAATTTCAGAGGACGTGGTATTGGCAAACTCTGATATCCCCGGAGATATGAAGATAAAGATACAAAAAGTAAAGCTTGGGGAATCTTATGATGGGGGGTTAGAATCATTTGATACATCTGAGTTCTCTATTTCAGACTAAATATCGCTTTCTCTTGCACTATTATAAATACAGAGTCATTATATAAAATGTGATTCGTTCGGAATTTCTTGTATTCACAAACCCTATAGACTTTTAAATAAAAAGAGGTGTCTTGCTTATGATTTTTTTCTCTACAAAACAGGATAAGATTCTCCGCTATTGTGTCTCTACCGTTGTATTAGGTGCTCTTTTAATATCATCAGGATGTGATCTCGCCAAAAACTATACTAAGCATGATCGTTCTGCAGATATGGAGAGGCAAGATTTTAGAGATGGATTATCGCCTCGTGATCTGGAGTTTGAAAATTTTTCTGATGAAGAAGGTGGAGTTCCTCCTTTGGAATCCTATGTCGCCTCTGTTTCTGATAATCTGCGTCCGATGCCTCTTGTGTCTCTCTCTGTTAATCAAGACATCCCTCTTAAAAATGTTTTGCATGATTTGGCTAGAGAAGCAGATTATGATGTTGAATTAGATCCTCGTATAACAGGGTCAATTATATTCACGGCACGTAATAGGCCCTTGGATGTAGTTATTGAGCGTATTTCTGAAATTGCAGGCCTACGTTATTCTTTTGAGGACGATATTTTGCGTGTAGAGTTAGATACGCCCTACACGGAGTCTTATGAAATAAGCTACTTATCTATTGTCAGGAGTTCTTCGAGTGAAGTGTCTAATGATATTTCTGTGGTTACAGGGTCAGGGACGAATACTGGATCAAAGTTTTCTATTCAAAGTGATTTTGAATCAGACTTTTGGACAGATCTTGATGAAAACATAACGCAGATCTTAACATCAAATGCTGGTCGTGGATCTTTAAAAACAGATTTTGATCCTGATATAACTGTTGTACAAACGAACCCACAGGCGCCTGTTATTTCTGTGCAACCTGTAGATGCCTCTCAGTTGAATGAAGGGGGGGCACCGCTACCAACTCCAGGACAAAATCCATCAGCTCCTCCAATTATACAATCTCCAAATGTAACCCTTCAGGTCAGCTCCTTACCGGCCTCATCAGGGCAGAATAATGCGAATGACGTTGATTTTGAACCAGCCTTGTCTATCAATAGGCAGGCTGGAATTATTTCTGTGTATGCAAATGAAAAAATACATAGTGAAGTTTCCAAATATCTAATTAATTTGAAAAAAGTGGTAACTTCTCAAGTCTTGATTGAAGCAAAAATATTGGAAATCACCCTTGACGATGAATTTTCAACAGGAATTAACTGGAATGATATTCGTTTGTTCCCAGAGCATGTATCTGCAGGGTTTGGAACAGGAGGCCGTCCTGTTCTTTCCCCCTTGGATGCAACGAATAGCTTCTTTCTGAATTATACCTCGGGGGATATTTCGACTGTTGTGGAATCTGTTTCTCGTTTTGGAACAGTGAAGGCTTTGGCGAGCCCACGTCTGATGGTTTTGAATAATCAGCCTGCCGCGTTGAATGTATCTCAAAATTCAGTGTATTTTGAGATAGACCTTACTATTACGCAACCAACCGTTAATACGCCAGGAACTATAGAGGTTAACAGTGAGGCCCAAACAGTTCCTGAAGGCGTTCTTATTAATGTTCTTCCGACCATTAATCTGGAAGAGAGATCTGTGACAATGCTTGTCCGCCCGACGATAACTCGTATCGTTAATCGTGTTTTAGATCCTGGTGTGGCTTTTGCGGCGGCTCAGAATAATATAGCTATAACATCTGAAGTACCAGAGCTTAATGTTCAAGAAATTGACTCTATTTTGCGTATGAATTCAGGGGAGGTGGCTATATTAGGAGGGCTTTTACAGGATAGGACTGATTCTGAGCAAGAAGGTATCCCTGTTCTTGGTGAGATACCTCTTCTGGGGTCACTATTTAGATCTCAAGGGGATAAAGTTAGAAAAACAGAGTTGGTTATATTTTTAAAAGCAACAATTATGGATCATGTTGGGCAGTCTATTCATCAGACGGACCGTGATCTTTATAAAACATTTGGACAAGACCGTCGTCCCTTTAAGTTATAGAGCTTCTTTTTTATGAATATATCTATTGTAAAATATGTGCTCTTTGCTGCAATGAGAGACAAATTAATTTTATCCCTTGTTGTCTCTTCTCTTCTTGTCGTTTCCATGTCTTTTTTTCTAGGCTCTTCGGCCATTGTTGAACAAGATCAATTCGCTCTTGTCTATATGGTAAGCACTCTTCGCTTGTTACTTGTGTTTGGTTTGGTTTTATTTGTTATCTTTTTTCTTCGTCGTTCTTTTGATAATAAAGACATTGAGTATCTTTTGTCGCGTCCTGTGGGACGGAAGAGTTTCATTGCATCGTATGTATTTGCTTTTATCTTATTGTCTCTCTTTTTCTCATTACTGGCGGCCATTATTATTGCGTGTGTGGGGCACAGTTATTTAGGAAGCGGATATGCTCTTTGGTGTTATAGCCTCTGTATGGAGTTGATAATTATGTCAGTTGCCGCCCTGTTTTTTGGGATGGTTCTTTCCTCTCCGATGTCCGCAACACTTACAACATTTGCATTTTATATGCTTGCACGGTTGATTGGTGAGTTATTAGGGATTGCATCTGATATTTATGTAGGGACGTCCTTTGAAATAATGGCGAATAGTATTAAGGTGATTTCTAACTTTGTACCTCGTTTTGATCTTTTAACACAATCGTCGTGGTTACTTTATGGGAGTGAAGGTGTTGTTGGTTATGCTTTGGTAACTATACAGGGGATAACGTTCACAATTATTTTAAGTTGTGCCGCTATGATTGATTTAATTAGACGGCAATTTTAAGAGGAGGAAGAGGATGGCTGAACCATTCTTTAAAGAGGGACATAGTGTTCTCTATATAATATTCTTTCTGGTTCTTACTGCTCAGATAGCTATGTCCTTTGCTCTTCATCCTGTGAAAACATTTTTTGAAACGGTGCCTCCTGTTCCAACACCAAGAGCAGCCTCAATACATTTTCTGGGAGATCGTGAGTTGGCGTATAGATCTTTTGGAACAATGATTCAAAATTTTGGGGATACTGGGGGGAATCATACAGCCTTAAAAAATTATAATTTTGAACGTTTATCTAGATGGTTTTTTCTTGAACATGAGCTGAATCCAAAATCAGACTATATCCCTTTTTTGGCTGCATATTATTTTGGAGGCTCTCAAGATACTTCTAAGTTGTCTCCTGTTATTGATTATTTGGAAATTGCAGGAAATAGTGCAGAAGGTGAAAAATGGCGTTGGTTAGGGCAGGCTGTTTATCTTGCTCGATTCCGTATGAATGACTATGATCGTGCTCTAGGGCTTGCGTATAAACTCTCAGATTTATATGGCCCAGGTTTGCCTGGGTGGGTGAAGCAAATGCCTGCCTTTGTACAGCTACAAATGGGAGAAAAAGAAGCCGCTCATGCTTTTATGTTGGAGATTCTCAAAGAAAGTGCAGAGAATATGCACCCTAATGAGGTTAGCTTTATGGTAGATTATATTTGTACAAGGCTCTTAGATGCTCAAAAATCTAAAACAGATCCTTTGTGTCAAGACATGTATTAATCCTTCTCATTGTAAGCTTTTTTATATAACTTAGAGGGATGGAGACACTTCTTTTCACACCTGTGCAATTAATTTCACTCTTGGGGATGGCGCAGACGCTTTATGCTATTGTTTATATGGTGTTTAGAGCAGGTCGATTGTCTCGTGCTAGTTTGCCAATTTTTTATTTCTTTATACTTTTTTGTGGATTTTTTACTGATTTGTCTGCGCCATTTTTTAAAGATATATGGACGAATGCTTTCTATATTTCATGGATATTTTGGTTTTTGCTTCCGAGTTTGAGTTACCTCTTGGTTCTTCAAATTGCCAAAATCCATGAAATGCCCTCTTGGAAAAACTATCTTATTTTGTTGCTTCCTTTTTTAGCCTTTATGATGGGGCATTTTATGTTTAAAAACATCGGAGGGTTCTACGTTACAGGGGTTCTGTCTGGAAGTATTTCTCTGCTTTTGGTTTGGTTTAGAAAATCGCTTTTGTCTGATATATGGGCAGATGGTAAAGCAGGGCATCCTCGATACTGGCTTATTATATGTTTAATGATTGTGAATATTGTATTTTTAGGGAGTGCGTTATTTCTTTTGTTAAATATTATTTCTTCTGATAATTGGGTGCTTATTCGAAATATTTTAGGGTTAGGCTTCGTCTATATTACCTCTACAAGCTTATTTCGTATTTATCCTCAAGCTGTGTTGGTAAAGGGGCATCGTCGACTTGATCTTGAGAATCTAAAAAATAGGAAAATCATAGAAAATATTTCTTCTTTATTAGAGAGTGAACGTGTTTATCAAGAAGCACAATATAGTCGCAAAAATTTTGCGCAGGAGCTTGATATTGCAGAAGCAACGGTGTCTAAAATTATTAATGATACATATGAGAAAACTGTTCCACAGCTATTGAACTATTATCGTGTTGAAGAGGCCAAAGGGCTGTTACTGGATACAAATGTTCCTATTCAAGTGATAGCAAATGAGGTCGGTTTTTACTCTTTAACGACATTTAACAGAGTGTTTAAAGAGAGTGTTGGAATAACGCCCTCTCAGTTCAAAGAGCAGAGAAGCTACAATAATTAATCTTAAAGCCTAGTTGCTTTGTCATTCTGACTGATCAATTTGCCAAATTGAGTGTGAATATTTAAGTTTTGTTAATGATTATAACGGCATGATGGAAGAACTAGTTTGTTAAAAGGGCTAGTCTATGTGTAGAAATCATGTATGATTCAAGGGCGTATTCATGTTCTTGATTCGTATATAGATATTTAACCAAAACGAGGAGTTTAAACTATGAAAATAAGTAAAATTGAAAGCAGGAAAGAGAGCGGTTTTACCCTCGTCGAACTTGCGATTGTTATGATTATTATTGGTCTGTTGATCGGTGGTATTTTGAAAGGGCAAGAGCTTATTGCAAATGCACGCGTTTCTGCATCTGTTGCTCAGCTTAAGGGGATAGATGGAGCTATATCAACGTTCCGAGATGCTTACAATCAATTCCCTGGTGACATGCTTGTGCCAGCTACACGTCTTCCAAACTGTACTGGTGCTCCTTGTAACGCAGCAGGTAACGCAGATGGGCGTTTGGCAAATGTACCGAGTCTTGTACAAACTCTGACTCTAGAGGGAACTGTGCTTTGGGCTCAGCTCGCTGCGGCCGATATTATCGGAGACGTTGTACCTCAAGCTGCTGCGCTTCAGTTGGGACAGTCACATCCTGAATTTGAGATTTCTGGAGGCCTTCGCGTAGGATTTTCACCTGCTGGAGCCTTGGCTAATAGAACCGCTACTGCGGTGGCGCGTGCAGGTCATTATATCGGAACGGGTAACATTGCGGCGGTAACTGGTGCAGGGGGATCACTGGCGCTTACACCTGGTCAGGCGTTTCGTATTGATACTAAAATTGATGATGGCCAGCCAAATACAGGAACTGTTTTAGGTGCGGGTGGTACTGCATGCGCTGCGGCTCTTGTAGTTTCACCTTATCTTACAAACGCGGATCAGGTGTTATGTGATATATATGTGCGAGTCCAAGGCTAATTTAGTCTGATATGTATAAAGAATTTTAAAAGCCCCTTTTAAGGGGCTTTTTTTGTTAGAGAATGGATGCTCTATATTTATTTCTGAATTCAAAATAGCTATCAAGTAACTCTTTTCTAAAATATCCCTTATATTTATCGGTATCATCATTCCCAAGCATTCTTATATATTGATCTTGAACTGTTCTTGTTGATCCCGCGCCGTGTCTGATCTTTTTTGTATCCATATCCCCATCATAGGCATCCACAAGGCAAGCAATCTCCATCATCTTGCCCATATTAGGATCATCGGTAAGAGGCTTATGGTGACCTTGTATATGTGCAGGGAGCACGGCTTTGATATGAGGGTGATCCAGAAGCTCTTGAGGGGCATCTTCTAAAAATCTATGGAGAACATTTAGTCCTCTTTGAGTATGAAGGCGTTTTTCAGAACGTTCTCTTTTGCTAGGTTTTTGAGGGAGTTTCCAAATAGTAACATCAAACTCCTCGTGTGTTTTACCAAGATCGCTTATTTTAATAGCATCATAAAAATTATGGGCCACATGTTCTGGATGACCAAGATAGAGAAGAAAGTCCCGACTGTCCTCTGCGATGCGTGTCAGGTGAGGGGCAAGTGTGTCAGGTCCATAGTTGTTCACCCCTTTACCGTAGGACTCAATACGTGCCCAAATTTTTTGAGATATTTTTCTCCAGTTTTTGGACAGAATTTTATCCTCTCTGATGTCATAAGAGGTAATGAGTGCATCAATATTCATGGCTATAATATACCCCAATAAAAAAACCCTCGCAAATATGAGAGGGTTTTTAATCTGTCATCTGACTTAAGCATTCTATTTTTTGGCTTTTTTACTGCTCTCTTTTTTCGTAATCCCGTGTCCTGTTGTTCGTTCTGCAATACGCGCAGATTTTCCTTGACGGTCACGGAGATAGTAGAGCTTTGCGCGACGCACAGATCCACGGCGGATAAGTTCGATACTCTCTATACGAGGAGAAAGAACAGCGAATGTTCGCTCCACACCTTCTCCAAAGCTTATTTTTCGTACAGTGAAGTTGGCTTGCATGCCTGTGCCTGTACGGCGAATACACACACCTTCATAGGCCTGTACACGTTCCCGTGTGCCCTCTTTAATTTTGACGTTTACTTTAATGGTGTCCCCTGAATCAAAAGCGGGGATTTTAGCATTTTCAAGAAGTAATGCTTCTTGCTGAGCTTCAAATTTTTCAACAACATTCATGGCGTTTTCCTTTATCTTTATGTGTGAGAACCCGATTTCAAGACATAAATCTTGGCGGTTCATATATGTTTTTTAAAAAACCCAAGGATTTTCATGTGTCTTATATCTTGAAAAGACAGGAGAGTGCAAGGGTTTTTTACGTTTTTTCAAGCAAATCAGGGCGACGCTCTTGTGTGAGGGCAAGAGATTGATCTTCTCGCCACTGGATAATATTTTTGTGATGCCCTGATTTTAAGAGGGTGGGAACGGTGTGTGTATGGCCGTGTGTGTCAATCCATGGGTCTGGCTTGGTATAATGAGGGTATTCCAAAAGCCCGTTGGAAAAGCTTTCCTCGTCTGTGGTTGTTGTATTCCCCATGACTTCAGGGAGGAGGCGAATGCAGGCATCCATCAAAATAAGAGCCGCAGGCTCTCCACCAGAGAGAACATAGTCACCAATACTTATTTCTTCAAAGTCATGTGTGTCCAGAACGCGCTGATCAACCCCTTCATAGCGACCACACAAAAGTGTTAAGGTTTCTGTCTGAGAGAATTCTTGGACGCGTTTTTGCGTAAGAGGTTTCCCACGTGGACTCATATATATTTTTTTCCCTGATGAAGGGAGAGAAAGTAATGCTGATTCAATTGTATCAGGACGCATCACCATTCCTGCGCCTCCACCAAAAGGAGGCGCATCAACACTTTTGTGTATGTCGGTTGCAAAATCCCTAATATTGACCGCATGATACGACCAGATCTTATTTTCTAATGCTCGTCCGCTGAGGGAGAATCCTAGAGATCCAGGAAACATGTCAGGAAAAAGTGTGAGAATGTTAATGTGTAAACTCATATGGTCGATCATATGAGGATAGAGAAAAAAAGTCTATATATTGGAAGTTTTTTTCTAGAGCTAGGGGATATCTCTAGTAATACTTTTTCATAGTACAAAACTGTACCATCATGCAATAAGTTAAATCAAATGTAATCTGTAGGCTGTGCCCAGACAAAAGCCAATAGGGTTTCCTATTGGCTTTTTGGGTATGTATATGAAAGAGAGAAGGGTTAGTCTTCTTCTTCTGATGTTTCAGAATTCTCAGAAAGTTCTTCTTTGTCAGCCTCTTCAGAGGCCAGTGCGTCAGCTTCGGCGACTGCTTTTGCAGCTTTTTTCTCGGCTTTCTCTGTGGCTTTGGTTTCGGCGTCGAGGGCTTTCTCGGCGTCGAGTTCCGCTTGCTCTTTCTCGGCTTCAATGGCGGAGTCTTCAAGAAATTCTGATTTTGTTTCTTCAGGCTCTACAGACGCTTGAGACGGATCCTCTTCCTCATTCGTTGCAAGAAGCGCTTTCCCCGTTTTTTCCTGAATTTTAGCTTCTTCTACAGAGCGTGCAATATTGAGTGTGATTTCAACTTTGACTTCTGGGTGAAGTATAATATTAACAGGAATAAGGCCAATGCTCTTAAAGTTTTGGTTGATCTCGATTTGAGATTTTTCAATCTTAAACCCAGCCTCAATAATCCCGTCGGCAATATCACGAGAGGTCACAGAGCCATAAAGTTGCCCTGCTTCAGAGGCATTGCGAACGATAAGCACTTTAAGGGTGTTCATTGTCTTGGCAACAGACTCGGCATCTTTCTTTTTAGTTAAATTTTCGGCCTCAAATGTTTTCTTTTGAGACTCAAAATAGGTCATATTATCTTTCGTGGCGCGAAGCGCTTTGCCTTGCGGTAATAAAAAGTTACGTGCATATCCTGGTTTCACAGACACAACATCGCCCATTTGACCCAAGCTTTCTACGCGCTCTAACAATATAATTTGTGTAGACATGATTTATAATCCTTTCTCTCTATCTAGCGTCGTTGCTGATAGTCGCTTTCAATCTGGAGGTAGGGAAGAAGAGCCATATAGCGTGCACGTTTGATCGCATTGGACAATTCACGTTGCTTCTTTCCTGATACATAGGTAATACGGCTTGGCATGATCTTTCCGCGCTCGGATATATATCTTTTGAGCATGTTTACATCTTTCCAATCGATTGGTTTTGCATTTGGCGCACTAAAGACACAAGTCTTGCGACGTTTAAACATTGGTTTTCTATCTCTGTCTTCAGACATTATACAACCTCTTCTTTTTTATTGTTTCTATAGTCTTTTTTGTAATTATCTCTGCTTTCTTCTTTTTTCAAAAGAGCAGATTCAGATGTGCTTGGCGTGTCCAGCTTAATGCTGATATAACGCATAACATCTTCATGAATGCGCATAACACGTTCGGCTTCAATTAAAGCCTGTCCTGTGGTTTCACTTTCAATGAGAACATAGTGGGCTTTTTTGCTTTTGTTGATTTTGTAAGCAAGCGTTCTTAATCCCCAGCTTTCAGTTTTAAGGATTTTACCTTTTGCGTCATGCCCTTCAGGGCCTGTTTCTAGGATCTTGCTGAATTGCTCTGTAAGATCCTCCACTTGTTTTGCGGATAGTTCTGAGCGTGCAAGAAACACGGTTTCGTAGATGGCCATCAAATAGTCTCCTCTTGGTTAACGGCTTTTAGAGTGAAGCCCAAGCCCATATATAGTGCACATGAGCGAGGTTCGTAGCGCTGTTATAAGGATTTTTAGAGAAGAATCAAGGAAAAAAAGAAGGGGGCTTTGGGGCTAAAAAGATTCTCGCCTCCACTGGGATGGGCGGTGGAGGCGAGAATCTTAAATATTTTATATCTTAATGGGCTCTATTTCCATTCGCTGTCTCGGAAATATAGCTCGCCATAAATTGAGACCAATTTCCATCTGGGTCTTTTTTTGCATGCTGGCGCGCAGCTTTTCGCAAAAGATACTCAAGACGACTTGTTGTCAAATCTGGTTCTTCCAAAAGGCTTCTAAATCGATTGAGAGCAACATGGCATGCATATCCTGCATAGTCAGTATTGGGTTGCCCAGATGAATCACAGACCATCGAGTACACAGCACTTGCCTCTTCCAGCACAGATTGGATGTTTCTTTGAATAATAGTACAGCTCATAGCGTCCTCCTTTAGTTTAACGGTTAAAGTGGCACCCTCTACAGTGTCGCTTGCCGTGGAGCGAACGCATAACCTTCATCAGTATATCTAGAGAAGATTAAATTCTCTAAACTTAAGAGAAACATAGCCTTCTAACGTAATTTCTAGGACTTGAAGATTAACTAAATATTAACACATTTCTAATGAAGATCAAGTTTTTTATTCTATTTTCATGAAAAATTTTGAAATAAAAATTCAATATTGACTTTATCGTCCGTATCTTTTTGAATAGCCAAGTGTTTATTTAGATTATTTTAAAAAGGAGTTTTTTTCAATGCGTTCATTTATTTTTCCAGGGCAGGGGTCTCAGTACATAGGTATGGGAAAAGAGCTCTCAGAAAATTTTATTGAGGCCAAAGAAGTTTTTCAAGAAATAGATGATTCACTTAATCAAAAGCTTTTCAAGCTCATGACGCAAGGAGAGGAGTCTGATCTCAACCTCACAGAAAATACGCAGCCTGCTTTGATGGCGGTCTCTGTGGCTGTCGCACGTGTTATTCGGAAGCAATCTGGGCTGAATATTTCTGATATGTGTAACTTTGTTGCGGGGCATTCTTTGGGAGAATATTCTGCGTTAACTGTGGCGGGGGCACTGGACATTGCTGTGACGTCTAAATTATTAAAATTAAGAGGACAGGCGATGCAGCGGGCTGTGCCTGTTGGTGTCGGGGCGATGGCTGCGATTTTAGGGTTGGATATGGCAGATGTTCAAGAGATTTCTCGTGGGGCAACGGAGACATCTGGCGCTGATTATTCCTGTCAGGTGGCCAATGATAACTCTGTTGGACAAATTGTAGTGAGTGGTCATAAAGAAGCAGTTGCTGTTGCCATGATTCTCGCGACAGAAAAAGGAGCAAGAAAAACAGTAAAATTACCTGTGAGCGCGCCGTTCCATTGCTCTCTTATGGCGCCTGCCGCACAGGAAATGGAGCAAGCTTTAGCCGACACGGACATTCGCCCTCCTTATGTTCCCGTTGTCACAAATATCACAGCACACCCTACTCTTGACCCGTCTGATATCCGCCGTTTATTGGTTGAGCAAATTACAGGCACAGTCCGCTGGAGAGACTCTGTCCTCACGATGAGAGATAAAGGCGTAACAGAAATGGTTGAACTTGGAGCAGGAAGAGTCTTATCAGGACTTTCGCGCCGTATAGACAAGGAAATAGCCTGTGAAAGCATAGAAAAACCAGAGCAGATTGAAGCCTTTATCTCAAAATTATGATCTGATCATGTTCCCACACCTCAAAACATATAGATTAAGAAGCAAGAAAGAAGGGCAGAATCTTCTTATTTTAGGTGCTACGCATTTGGTGTATGGATTTTCAAAGGCCTATAAAAGTGAGCGTAAAGAATCTGTGGGAACAACCGAGTATATGCGTTTATTTGGTGGGTATGGCGTGACACTAGAATGTGGAGGACACACAGAGCCACAAAGCCTTTTGATCGCACAACAAGCGATTCTCAACACACTTATTTTTTTGGAGATGATAGAGGGCAATATAGAAAAAGTTGTGCCCTCTAAAATAATAGAATTCACCACAGTCTTTAAAAAAGGCCGGCGCATTCGTAAAAAAACGGAAAAATTTTGAATCTGTGTCTGCAGGAGAGGCGATTGCCCGTTATGAAGATGGAGAAGTTCTGAGCGCCAACCAAAACGGCTATATTATCCTTCCACGCGTGGAATTGTCTCTCGGAGAAGAGTGGCTTTATCTGGGCAGAGATTAAAAGCTTTATCTTTCATGAGAGAGGGGCTATAAGCTCTCTTATGAATTTTAGAGATTTAGGACTATCTGAGGAAACGCTCAAGGCCATTGATGAAAAAGGCTATACAGAGCCAACACCTATTCAAGCGCAGGCTATTCCTCAAATTTTGATGACCAAAGATATTATTGGGCTTGCGCAGACGGGGACGGGGAAGACGGCAAGCTTTACATTGCCGATGATTGAAATTTTAGCGCATGGACGTGCACGGATGCGGATGCCTCGCTCTCTTGTTCTTGCTCCAACTCGAGAACTTGCAGCGCAAGTGGCTGAAAATTTTGAGATGTATGGGAAATATCATAATTTAAGCATGGCGCTTCTTGTGGGAGGATCCTCGATGCAAGAGCAAATCAAAAAGCTTGAAAAAGGCGTGGATGTTCTTGTGGCAACGCCGGGGCGCTTGCTTGATTTGTTCGACCGCGGGCAAATTCTTCTCAGTGACATTAAAGTCTTGGTGATTGATGAAGCGGATCGCATGTTGGATATGGGATTTATTCCTGATATTGAAACAATCATGAAGAAGCTCCCTGCGATGCGCCAAACATTGTTGTTTTCCGCGACGATGCCCGATGAAATTAAACGATTATCTCAACAGTTTTTATCCAATCCCAAGCACATTTCTGTTGCGCCTCCCGCGTCTCCTGCGGATACGGTTACTCAGAATTTAGTGATGGTCAAAGATTGGAAAGACAAAGAGAAAACACTCCTCTCTCTTCTGAAGCAAGAAAAGATCAAGAATGCCTTTATCTTTTGTAACAGAAAGAAAGATGTTGATGAGTTGGCACGCCTGTTGAAAAAGAAAAGATTTTCTGTCGCAGGTCTTCACGGAGATATGGCGCAAAAAATAAGAACAGAAACACTTGATAAATTTAAAGCTGATGAAATTACACTTTTGGTCTGTTCTGATGTTGTGGCGCGTGGGATTGATGTTAAAGATATGTCTCATGTCTTCAATTACGACGTACCGATGCATGCCGATGACTATGTTCATCGTATCGGGCGCACAGGGCGCGCAGGGTCAACGGGCATAGCGTGGATGTTGGGGACCCGTAAAGACGATAAATATTTGGACGCCATCTATGAAAAGATTGGACAAAAAATCCCTGTTCAGACACTGACACAAACCTCTGAAAAACAAATCTCAGAAAAACAAATATCTGAGCCACCCCAGAAAAAGTCTCCTGTGAAGCCCAAACCTCAAAAATCTATCTCCCGCCCTCCCGTCGAAAAAGAGGACGACTCCGCAGGATTTGGAGAAGACGAAGACATTCCCGCTTTCTTGCGTTAAAGGTCTTTTAACGTCTTTTCTATATAATTTTCTATACTACTTTCAGTAAAACTACTTTTTGAAAATTATTTTGAACCAAATATCTTCCCAAACACTCGATAAAATACCAGCTAATCGCAGGCTTGTGGAGGAGCTTTATGCGCATGGAAAAATCACGCATGAGGCAAAAGAATATGCGCTGGACGTTTTATATCCAGCCGATAAATGGGGTGTTTGGACTTCACGGCTTTTACTTGCCATAGGTTCGGCCTTGGTTCTGTGCGGCATTGTTTATTTCTTTGCTTTTAACTGGGCTAAAATTACACCGCTTGTAAAATTATCATCTCTGCAAATTGGCATGGTAGCGTGTTTGATCGGTGCTTATCTTTATTCCCTTAAACGCATGAGTGGACAGATATTATTGCTCTCTGCTAGCGTTTTAACAGGCGTCTTCATGGCAGTTTTCGGGCAGATATATCAAACAGGCGCGGACGCTTATCAACTCTTTATGATGTGGTCGCTGCTGACGCTAGGCTGGACACTTATCTCTAACTTTGCACCGCAATGGATTTTCTGGCTAGCAATCACCAATACATTTCTTGTGCTGTGGTGGGATCAAGGGGTTTTGCCTGAGCGTGACATGGAGTACATGATTTATACTTATCTCGCGGTTCTTAATGGTGGAGCACTGGCACTGCGAGAATATTTTGTCACTGACAAGGCTAAAGAATGGCTACAGCCAAGATGGATACGTGTTCTTCTGACGATTGCAGTACTGTTACCGATGCTTATTCCTATTGTCGTATGGGTTGTTGAGCCGAGCAGAGTAACGCCCTCTATTACAACAAGCGCAATTATTGGGCTTGTTGGACATGGGCTTATGTACGCTTTTTACCGCTACAGAATGCAGGACATGTGGTCGTTGGCGGCAATTGCGCTTTCTGTTTGTATAATTGTGGAAGCTGCTGGATTAAAAATGCTGGCCGAAATGTTTGATAGTGTTGAGTTTTTCATGTTCTTGCTGATGGGGGGAATGACGCTTGGTATATTCACTGTTGCTGTTATCTATCTCCGTAAACTCATAGATGTTTTTGAGGTGGATCATGTCTAAATACATGTCACAATATAGTGCCTCTGATCTATTAGGTAAGCTTTCAGGCAAAGGGGTCGTGCAGAGTAACGATGAGGATATTGAGAGCTTTGTGTTGGCACAACAACAGGACAAAGAGCTTCCTCTTTACCTAAGGGCATTAGTCGGTGTAGGTGCCTTTATTGCTTCTCTTTGCTTCATTGGCTTTGTCACAATAGGCCTCTCCATGACGGAAGAAGAAGACTTTGTTGTATGGGGACTAATATTTGTAGCACTAGCCATTGGTTTACAAAAGCTGAGTGGAGATGACAGTACAGTTAAAAGTAGTTTCCTTATGCAGTCGTCTTTTGCGTTCATGGCAACAGGAAAGGCCCTGTTTACCATTGGTATGACAGGGATTTTTGACTCTGGATGGGGGGCGACAATTGCAATTTTGATTATCACAGCGGCGACATACAACATCTACCGCATGTCTGTAGATCGTTTTCTTTCTACCTTCGCTGTCTTCTTTTCGATACTCGTAAATATTCTATGGGATAGAGAAGGCGCGGGATCAAGAGAACTGTTATTGAATGGGTTTATGGTGATTCAAATGGTAGGAGTAGCCGTTTTAATTACAAACGCTAAAATCAAACGTGATTACATTCCTTTGATGTATGGGCTTTTGTTTTCGCTTTGTGCCAGTGCGTTGTTCCTAGCATCACATGCAAAGTTTGGGTATTGGAGACACGAAGAATTTATAGATTCCACATTCGTTACCCTGCTGTTCACAGGGGGCTTAATAGCATCAGTCTATTGGATTGTAGGCGGCGTAATCGAGAAATTAAAATCAGAGCCGTTAAGATTGGCATTTCTGGGAATCATTCTTCTTGGGCTTATATCGGCACCGGGCATTATACTTTCAATTATCTTGATGGTTTTGGGCTACGCAAAACATGGAAAAGTCATGGTAATTATGGGTGCGCTTCTCGTGCCAGTTTTCCTATTCTTCTATTACTATAATCTTGATGTCTCATTGATGGAAAAATCAGGAGTATTGGTTGGAAGTGGTGTGGCTCTTTTGGCAGGGCGTTTCTACATAGGCTTTAAAGGCTGGAATAAAGGAGGAGCATTATGAGATCGCACATAATGATTATCCTCTCTGTCTTTGTTTTGAGTGCTCTGAATTACGGCGTCTACGAAAAGCAGAAAATCAAGGATCATGGCGAAGCCGTCTTGCTAGAACTTGCCCCTGTTGATCCACGCTCTCTCATGCAGGGTGATTATATGCGCCTACGGTATGCTATAGAACGTGCGTCCCCCGTTGCCGAACTACAAAGCCATCAAGAGCGTGGATATATGGTGATACAGCCTGATGAAAATAATGTAGCTCAGTTTGTCCGTTTTCATGGTGATGTACAGCTTAAAGGCGGTGAGAAGTTGCTGCATTTTAACAGAAAGCGTGGCTTACAGATCATACCCGATTCTTTCATGTTCCAAGAAGGTCACGCCAAATATTATGAAGATGCTAAATATGGTGTTTTCAAATTTGATGGCAAAGGCAACCATCTCCTTGTTGGCTTGGCAAACGAAGATAGAAAAACGATAGAAGTAACAGAACCCCCAAAATAACCAATTCGTTACCCTCGCGTTACCTCGGAGTGAAATTCCGCGCATTTTTTAGCATGAAATCTAGCAATATAAAAACGCTGTAATTCAAGCCACTATAGCTATTAACAAATAGAATCGAGTGATATATAATGTCGCATGACTTATTCATTATCATTTAGAGAACGTGTAATTTCTTACATTAAAGAAGGTGATCGCCAAACGCGCTCAAGAACCTCGCTGATTGGAGGCTATGAAAATGGCAAATTAATAGCCCCTGTTTTGTGTAATGAATGTTTGGCTTAAGGATCATTTGTTGCCTGAACTGACAGTTGGAAGCGTGATTGTAATGGACAATGCGTCCTTTCATAAATCCATAGAAACAAGAAAAACCATAACATGTCTCTTTCTTATTCTAAACTATTATATATGCCAATAGAATTTTAAATAATATGTCAATTTATATAATGTTCTAAGACAAAAACTCTTATGGCGCTCGATAAATTCCCTTCTCGTTTTTCATCAATCTCTGTTATGAGAGCATTGAGTGAGAGGTTTTTCTCTTGAGCAATCTCTTTTAAACTCTCCCAGAAGGGGGATTCCATTCTAATGCTTGTGGCGTGTCCCTTGAGGCGGACAGAGCGTTTTTTGAGGGAGGCCATTAGTCTTGGGGCTTGGTCATATCTTTAGGGTTAATCCACTCTGTGAATTGCTCTTGTGTAAGAAGCTCTAAATCCATACCCGCTTGTAAAAGCGTTGTATTCTCTGCATGAGCTTTTTTAGCAATCTTGGCTGCGTTATCATAGCCAATGTGAGGATTGAGAGCCGTGACCAACATGAGGCTTTCATTGAGGAGTTGCTCAATGCGGGCATGATTGGGCTCTATGCCGTCTACACAATTAACGGTAAAACTCACACTGGCATCGGCGATGAGGCGGATGGATTGGAGGACGTTATAGATCATCACGGGCTTAAAGACATTGAGCTCGAAATGGCCTTGAGAGCCTGCAATAGTCACCGTCGTATGATTGCCCATGACTTGGGCGCAGACCATCGTAAGGGCTTCGCATTGCGTGGGGTTTACTTTCCCTGGCATAATGGACGAGCCAGGCTCATTGGCAGGAAGTTGGAGTTCTCCAATGCCACAGCGTGGCCCGGAGCCTAATAAGCGAATATCATTGGCAATCTTCATGAGAGAGACAGCCAACACATTCAGCGCACCTGATAATTCTACCATCGTATCATGGGCGGCGAGCGCTTCAAATTTATTGGGGGCGGTTACGAAAGGAAGCTGTGTAAGCTCTGCAACCTGCGTGGCAAAAGCCTCGGCAAAGCCTTTTTTCGAGTTAATACCTGTGCCTACGGCTGTGCCACCCTGCGCCAATTCCATGACACGGGGGAGGGTGGCTTTGATACGGGCAATCCCATACTCAATTTGTTTGGCATAGCCCGAGAATTCTTGTCCAAGGGTGAGAGGGGTTGCATCTTGAAGGTGCGTGCGCCCAATTTTAACAATATCTGCAAAAGCATTTGCCTTTGTATCGAGGCTCGCATGAATCTGTTCAAGAGCAGGGATCAACAGATGATGCACTTGCTCTCCTGCCGCAATGGACATGGCGGTTGGAAAGGTATCATTAGAGGATTGCCCCATATTCACATGGTCATTGGGATGAATAGGACTTTTCCCGCCTCGTGTGCCTGTGAGAGATTCATTAGCAAGGCCAGCAATGACTTCATTGCTATTCATATTAGATTGCGTCCCAGAGCCTGTTTGCCAGACAACAAGAGGGAACTCTTCAGGGCGTTGACCGTTAATGATCTCCTCCGCCGCAGAGGCTATGGGGTCTCCAATCTCTTGATCCATAACGCCAAGGTTCATATTAGTTAGTGCTGCCGATTTTTTGATAATCCCAAGCGCGCGAATAAGAGGCGCAGGCATCTGTTCATTACCTATTTTAAAATTCTCTCGAGACCGTTGTGTTTGTGCACCCCAATAATGATTGGCGGGGACGTCAATGTCTCCGAGGGAGTCTGTTTCTGTGCGCTTGGTTGTCATGTTTTTACCCCTTTATCTATTTATGCCCTCTCTTCATATAGAAAGATGTGTGTCTAAGCCAGTCTAAATTCTCTCCTCTAATATCGTCACATGCCCCATTTTACGTCCTGCTTTGGCTTTATCCTTACCGTAAAGATGGATGGTGGCGTTATCCATATCTCTATATTTTGAGAGATCATTCACCTCGTCGCCGATCAGGTTGATCATTGTGGCGGGGGTGTGTTGGTTTGGGTCTTTGACCTCTAACCCACATACAGCACGCACATGGTTTTCGAACTGAGACACGTCACACGCATCAAGGGAATAATGCCCTGAATTATGCGTCCGAGGGGCGATTTCATTGGCGAGGAGCTTGCCTTCCTTTGTCACAAAAAGCTCAAGGGTCAGAAGACCTTGTAACTCTATAGAGCTTGCCAATGTGTGTGCCAACTCCTGCGCTTTTTGAGCCAATGCGTTACTCACATTGGGCGCAGGGACGGTCGTGGTGTCAAGAATATGGTTTTTATGGTGATTAAGAAGAGGGCCATAAAAGACGCTCTTGCCGTTAAGATCTTGTGCGACGATCATTGAGATTTCACACTCAAAATCAATAATTTCTTCGGCGATCAAATCATCTGTGCCTAAAGTTTTGAGAAGAGACTTTATATCATCGTCTTTGGAAAGACGTACTTGCCCTTTCCCATCATACCCAAAACGGCATGTTTTGATGATGCACGAGTCGGCCTTCCACTCTTTAAGAATCTCTAAAACCTCTTTGGCTGTGCTGACTGTTTTCCATTTTGCTGTCGGAATGCCCATTGTATTGAGAAAATATTTTTCAAGCGCGCGATGTTGAGAAATATCTAACAATCGATCATCAGGGTGAACAGGTTTCCGTGATCCAAGAAATTGAATGGTCTCCAAAGGGATATTTTCAAACTCATAGGAGATAACATCCACATCCTCTGCAAACGCGGCGAGTTTTGTCTGGTCTGTGTAGTCTCCTACATATGTCTGAGAAACAACTTGAGAGGCAGGGCTATTATCCATGTCTGTATAGATCACAGTCTCAATGCCCAGTTTCGTCGCAGCTTGTGCACTCATGCGCCCAAGTTGCCCGCCGCCTAAAATACCCAGTTTTTTATTCAAAGACACGGCGTTACTCCTATTATTAAGCCTTTACTCTACGTATATGCATCATACAGTTTTTGTTTTTTGACACAAATTTTACATGATATGAAAGGGGTGTATGTGAAGATAAAGTGTGTTTTTTAGCTTTCTTTACCATTCCCAGTCTACATTATATTCATAGTTTGGTTTTGGGTCTGTAATCTTCCACCAAATCCAAAGGTGATTTTCTTCGTCTGCCAGAAATTGTTCGTCACTTGGTAAAGTAGAAGGTGAGCTATTGGAATCATTTGCAAAGCGTTTAAACGCCGTATAAGGACGGTCTTTTGGAAAAAGTATAATATAGCTTATACTTCTTGTTGGAAGTCCTACGTTAACGCCGACCCAAGATTGATCTTCATTTTGAAAGGCATCTACATATGTTTTTAAAATATGAAGCCCAAATTTCCCATTATCTGGTATATTTGAGACATCAAATTCGAAAAGACGAGGTTTAACAGGGTATTTTCCAAGAACAGCCCTTTCATCAGCTTCATTGGCATGAATGGCCGTTAATCTTGGTTCTTTTGTCATAGAGCGTACATACACATCAAATCCACTTGTATGGGCGGGGAGAAAATATGTCTCACTTTTGCTCGTTTTTCGAATGGTTTGTAGAATTTCTTGGACAACGTAACTATGTTTTTTTCCTCTATATTTGGAAGGAATAGGCTTAAATGATCTTAGGTCAAATACAATAGTATATGTTTCAAGTTCAAATCCACTTGTTGTACGGGCAGGAAATTCCAGAGTTTCTTTTCTTTGTGAAGAAGGTGTTGTCACTCTCATTTTTCTAAGCTCTGATCGTTGAGCATTATATATAAGATTTTCTACATCTTTTTTTAAAATAAGGGAGGAATTAGAAGGGGAGGTATAGGCAGGAGGATCCGATTTAAGAAAAGCTATACTAAGGCCTACAATCCCAATTATAATGCCGACGATACCGTAAATATGAACGTTGTTACGTTTCCACCAGTTCAATAAATCTTCTCCAAGCTTTTGATTTTAGATGAACAAATAGTGACATGCTGAGTTTTAAAACGCAAACATATATTGTAAAATCACCTATCGTAAAGCTTAAGCTTTTTCAACCTTCAGTATAACGCCATCAAGCCCTGTGACTTTGATTTTAGTGCCTTTTTCAAAATCTTCTTCGGCTTCGATTTTCCATGTGGAGTCATCGACCTTTATTTTTCCGCCCCCATCTTTAACGGGTTCATCTAGTGTGAATATTCGTCCTACGTATTGTTCGCCTCGTTTGTTGAGGGTGGGTTGATCTGTTTTGATGGGGTTTCTACGGATATAGTTGCGTCCGATCACAGCAGAGATCACCGCTAAAATCCCCCAGATAGAAAATTGGAGTTCCCATGCCATATCAGGGAAGACAAAAAGAACAGCACCTATAATGGCTGCTGAGATACTTATCCATATAAAGACAATGCCGGGGGCAAAAACTTCAAGGATCAGAAGAAGGGCTGCCCCCATCCACCAGTGCCAGAATTCTATGTTTTGAAGGAACTCTATCATGCTACGTCTTCTTTCTCGAAAGTGTCTTTTGTAAAAAGGGGGGTCATGGTCGAGTCAATATGTGCTTTTAACGGTGGATATGTGATTAAATCATAGGCATTCACATCCACTGTCATGGGAAGATTACTCTCATCAAACAATGTCCATATACGATCGACCATAGCGTTATTTAAATTTCCGTAAAGAACCATGTCAATGTCAGAATTTTCACGATAGTGACCTGTTGCACGTGACCCAAACAAACCTACTTGTTCGATAGACTGGCTATATGGTTTTAAGAGAGTCATGATGGCTTTTAACTGTTCTTTGTTTAGTCCGTGAGTGCTCATGGTTATTTTTCTGTTAGTACAGAGTTCATCAAAAACAGGTGTAAATCATCCAAAAGGCTTAGATAGCTCTTTTGAATGTCAGCTATGACATCTTCAAATGTGTCTAAATTATATGTATGAGACATCTTGTTTCTGGCATCAAGGGCGCTCATCCAAAGATCACCTTGTTTGATTATTTTGCTCTCTAGCCCCGCTCTTATAACGGATGCAGGAGTTACCTTATCGAGGATAACACCTTCTTGTTCCAAATAATCTTTTAAAACTTTCCACGCCAACTCCCATGTATACTCAAACCGTTGAATAACGCCTTCTTTTTCAAGCTGTGTTAGCTCTCTTGTATCCATGATTTCAATCGATTCACGGAGCAAAAGAAACGCACGCTTGTAATTATCAAAACGATACACCCAACGAGGTTTTTTATTTGATTGATTTTTTGTCATTTTTGATCGTTTTTTCCAAAGGCTTCTTTGGCTATTTCTGCCACTCCTCCAATGGCGCCAATCACATTGGCGGCCTCAAGAGGCATCAGGAGAACTTTTTGATTGGGGGATGTTGCAATCTTGCCAAGAACCTCTACATATTTTTGAGCCACAAAATAGTTGATAGCTTGAATATTTCCATTGGAAATTGCATTAGAGACAAGAGTTGTGGCTTCGGCTTCGGCCTGTGCTTCTCGTTCACGGGCTTCCGCATCCCGATAAGCAGCTTCACGACGACCCTCAGCTTCTAAGATAGTGGCTTGTTTTTCTCCTTCGGCGTGGAGGATCTCAGATTGACGCCCTCCTTCAGCTTCTAAGATAGTGGCGCGTTTATCTCGTTCCGCTTTCATCTGGCGGGCCATGGACTCAACGAGATCACGAGGAGGGGTAATGTCTTTAATCTCAATACGGGTGACTTTCAACCCCCAAGGCGCTGTCGCATCATCCACAACGTTTAAAAGCTTGGCGTTAATATGATCTCGTTCTGAGAGAAGAGCATCAAGATCCATAGACCCCATCACGGTTCGAATATTGGTCATGGTTAAGTTTAAAACAGCGCGTTCAAGATGACGCACTTCATAGGCCGCTTTTGCCGCATTGAGCACTTGATAAAAGATAACTCCATCCACTTGAACAAGAGCATTATCTTTGGTGATAACCTCTTGAGATGGAACATCAAGAACAGACTCCATCATGTTGATCTTATTTCCAACTTTGTCTACGATTGGGATAATAAAATGAAGCCCAGGCCCAAGTGTTTGTGTGTATTTTCCAAAGCGTTCAATTGTATATTCATATCCTTGTGAGATAGCCTTGACGCCCATAAAGACAAGAACAATGGCCAGCGCCACAAACACTAAAATAAATCCACCCATGGTGATCTCCTTAAATTGATTAAAAGCATTGTAATATTAACAATATTTAGTAAGAATGCCAGTGAAAAGATAAAGAGAAAATAGGATGATGGCTATAACTGTGTATGAAAGATTTAACCGAGAAAGTAATTGGAGACCCCACATGACAAGATACTTATTACCCCTCTCCGTCCTCTCTCTTCTTACGATCATGGGGAGTGCGTTGGCGCAAAGGCCTCCTGTTTCTCTTCTCCTTCCTGTGGCGTGTGAAATAAACGAGGATTGTTGGGTGATGAATTATGTGGATATGGAGTCGGACACAGAGATCTCACGGGATTTTACCTGTGGAGGGAGATCTTACGATAGCCACAATGGAACAGATATTGCGATACGAAGTATGCATGAGTTTGAAAAAGGCGTGGATGTCAAAGCTGCCGTAGGAGGGTTTGTTTTTCGTGCGCGGGAGGGCGAAAAGGACGCGTTTAAAGATCAAGAAGAGATGGACAGAATTCGTCAGGAGGAAAAAGGATGTGGGAATGGTATTATTATAGATCATGGGGCAGGGTTTCTTACCCAATATTGCCATTTAAAAAATGGATCGTTGCAGGTTCAAAAAGGAGATAAAGTCCGTGCAGGGCAAAAAATTGCACAGGTCGGATTATCAGGTGTCAGTGAACATCCTCATCTTCATTTCTCGGTCATTTATGATGGCAAGATGATTGACCCTTTTACGGGGAACGTAAACGGAGGAGGGTGTAATCTGGAGTCAGAGTTGTCTGTCTGGAGTTCTCCTGAGATGCTCTATACGCCTTTTTCTCTTTATGACGGAGGATTTACTGCTCAAGAACCAGATTTCACTCAAATCTCTCAAGGGCAGCGTGGGGAGTCTCCAAAGAAAGACAGTGACGTCCTTATTTTCTGGGGTGTTTATTTTGGAGCAAAACCAGAGGATCTCATTGAAATCAATATTATAGATCCCAAGGGGAACATTTTAGCTGAGCGCTCCCTCACGCAAGATCATCTTAAGGCAAGACAATATTACTTCGTCGGCCAAAAGAAACCTGAGGGGGGATGGATGAAAGGGACATATAAGGCTGAGATTAAGGTCTCACGAGGGGAGAATGTGCAAACTCTTCAAAAGGCGTTAGATATATTCTAACGCCCAATTGTCATCCCCGAGGACATGCAGAGCATGTCTTAACGTCGGGGATCCATATGTCAGTGGCAAAGCCACTGTCTTTATAATGGACTGGATACCCGCCTTCGCGAGTATGACATATAGGATATATTGAGAATTATATACTCTAAGATCGATCTCGTCTTAAATACACATAGAGTGCACCTTCTCCGCCGTCTTTCGGCTGAGCCTCTATGGATTTGAGAACAATAGAGGTCAACGGGGTTTGATTAAGCCACTCAGGGACGCTCTTTTTCAAGATTCCTGCGCCTTTGCCTGTGATAACCAGAACACAGCGTTTTTTACAGGCAAAGGCCGAGAGAATAAACTGATTGAGTGCGGGGTGTGCTTGGTCTTGAGTCATACCATGAAGATCAAGCAGGCCTTCAAGATGCATTTTTCCTCGTGTAAGTTTTTGCTCTGTTCGATGATCTAAATCTTTCCCTCTTTTTTGAGGCAGAGGAGGAGGGGCGTTTTGAGGTGATTTTACAGAGGGTGTTTCCTTGTTTTTTGAGGGGCGTACACGCGCATGATCAGATAAAGGTGTGACATCCTCCATCATCCTCTCCCATAGATCATCATTATCTGAGCTCATGAATTTTTTTTTCTGTGTTATCTGATATTCTACATTATTGACTTTCCTTTATTTTAGTACAAGATACTTAAAATTATAAATTATAAATTATAAATTAAAAAGAGATAATGCGTTCATATACTTCCCCCTTTCGTCGATTTTTTATAGCCTGTTTCCTTTTATTGTTCGTCGTGTTTGGACTGAGTATTCATACAGCACAGGCGCAATTATTTGAGGATTCTACTGTTCCAAAAGATGTGGCTCTTCTCTTTTATAAAATGTCTGGGCGCACGATTAATTACCAAGAGTGGGCGCAAAATACACAAGAATATGCAACAGCCGTTGATTCTAAAAAAGAGACTGTTCTCCAAGAAGAAATAGCAAAGTTAGAAGTTGAATATGCGACTGTTGAGGAAGATCAAACAGACGTTATTATTCGCTCCAATATAACAACCAAAGTAGAAGATTCCCCTCGTTCTGGGCTTCACCTCGATTTTTCAGCCGAGGGTCCTTTGTTTTTCCCCTATCAATATATGAATGAAAATTTTGCGGTGATTGCACAAAATATTGACCTTCTTAAGTTTATTCCCTTGGGAAAATTGGAGGCGACCTATATCAAAAACAAAATATCTGATCACGGGCGTACCTATATGGTTTTAAAGGTCCGTCCTCACCGTGTTGATTCAAAAGGAAAAACAGAGATTTTTAACCAAAAATTTTGGCTCATGCTCGGACGAATTGCCTCAATTCATCTCTACAACAAAGATCTTGAAACTCTGTGGTCTTGGACAGCAGAATGGTATATTTCTGAGCAGGATGAAAGGTAAGCGAGAAAATCCTTTTCTTTTCCGCTTCTTTATCTGCTATAGATAGCGCATGTCAATTTCACCACGGTTTTTAGAGGATATTCGAGGGCGTATTCAGCTCTCGGAGTTAATAGGGCGTCGGATTAAGGTCACGCGGGCAGGGCGTGAGTATAAAGCGTGTTGTCCGTTCCATAAGGAAAAAAGCCCTTCTTTTACGATTAATGATCAGAAACAATTTTATCATTGTTTTGGATGTGGCGCGCATGGAGATGTGATTGGCTTTTCGATGCAACATGACAATCTCTCTTTTGTAGAGGCTGTGGAGACATTGGCGGCACAAGCGGGCTTACAAATGCCAAAGCCTGATCCTGCCTTTATAGAGCAAGAAAAACATGCCAAAGACCTCTATCGCGTGGTGGATGTTGCGTGTACGTGGTTTCAAACTCAGCTTTTTGATATTTATCATCAAGATGTCTTGGGCTATATGCTCAAGCGAGGGATTACAGGCTCTTCTTTGGAGTCTTTTCGGGTGGGCTATGCCCCCAATGACGGGCAGGCGTTGCGCGCTCATATGAAAGCAGAAGGATTTGAGGATAAAGACTTAATTGAAGCAGGGCTTCTCAGGCAATCAACAAAAGGCGGAGACCCTTATAGTTTCTTTCGTGATCGTGTGATGTTTCCTGTCAGCGATCGTCGCGGGCGCGTGGTGGCCTTCGGAGGGCGTGTGTTGCCAGATCATCTCCGCCCCCCTCAACAGAGCGACTTTACGCCACCAAAATATATTAATTCCTCTGATACGCCTTTGTTCCATAAAGGACGGATGCTGTTTGGAGAGTCACATGCGCGCCAAGCCGCGCGCGATGGGCATACACCCATCGTTGTTGAAGGCTACCTAGATGTGATTGCTTGTCATCAAGCAGGATTGCAAGGGGCTGTTGCGCCATTGGGGACAGCGCTCACGGAGGATCAAATTGTCTCTTTATGGTCCATGAGTCCACACGATAAAGAGCATAATGATAAAGCACCAGTGCTGTGTTTTGATGGCGATAATGCAGGGCGTCGTGCCGCCGAGCGGGCGTGCGAGCGGATGATTCCTCTTTTAAAAGCTAATCACAGCGCTAAACTGGCATTTCTTCCTGAGGGGGAAGATCCTGACAGTCTTTTGAAGAACAAAGGTAAGACAGCCTTGTTGGCATATCTTCAATCCGCACAAACGCTGTCTGATTTTATATGGAATATGCATGTGGGAGATAAGCAATATAAGACCCCTGAAAGCAGAGCGGGGCTTGAAAAGAGACTCTATCAACTGGTTGAGCGTATAGAAGATAAATCCGTCCAACATCATTATCGATCTGCCTTTAAAAGCAAACTCTGGGTCTATTTTCGTGGGCAATCAAATAGGACAAATAAGAAAACACAAAAAGGGACAGTGTCTTTGCGGCGCCCCACATTTTCACGACAGCATAATTTGAATATCTCAATTTTGTTGGCCACATTGATTAATCATCCAATTCTTTTGCAAGATCATATAGGGTATTTAGAGAGCTTAAATGCGCTAGAGGATGATATTTTAAATCTATGTGATGCCATCATAGGGTGGAGTCATGAAAAAGACGGAGAAAATGAAAATTTACTTGACTCTCAGGCACTAAAACACCATTTAAATGAGGTTGGATGTGAGGAAGCTCTTGAGGCAATTCTCCATCCACGTGTGTATACACATGCATCATTTGCACGGCCAGAGGCTTTAGAAGACAAAGCGCGGCAAGGATTAAATGAGATGATAAAGCGCATTGAAAACGCACAATTGGAAGATGATTTAAGACACGCACAGCAGGATTTGTTACGTCATTTCTCTCCTGAGGCAGAAGATCGCGTTATGGAGATGCGTCGTTTGCTGGAGAATGGACGAGATATTATCTCTGAAGGACAAAGTGCTTGATGGGGAAGAGTGAAATCATCTTTTGTCAAGGGGATGAAAATGCGCTCTAATAGTGCGTTAAAGATGTGATTCGTTTCACAAGAGAAAATTGTAAAAATTATAAAGAAAAATTATAAAGATAGATCATGGCAGACAAGATAAAGACAGACACAGAAGAGCCCGTAAAAGTCACCCGCACCAAAAAAGGCTCGTTGGCAGCCATCATGAAAAAGCTTCTTGCCTTAGGAAAGAAGCGTGGGTTCTTGACCTATGATGAAATCAACGATGTTTTGCCGTCTGAAAATTTCGAGTCCGAGCAAATTGAAGATGTAATGTCTGCTATTTCTGAGATGGGTATCCAGCTTGTTGAAAAAGAAGATGACTATGAAGAAGAAGCTGAAGAATATAACGCCAGCGGAAATATAAAAGATGATGATACAGGACGTACAGATGACCCTGTCAGAATGTATCTCCGAGAAATGGGGACAGTAGAGCTCCTCTCCCGTGAAGGTGAAATTGCCATTGCCAAGCGGATTGAAGCAGGGCGCGAGTTGATGATTGGCGGGATGTGTGAAAGCCCCCTTGCCATCGAATCTATTATTGCGTGGCACAAAGCGCTGGCAGATGAAGAAATTCTTCTACGCGATATCATTGATCTTGACGCCACCTATGGGCCAAAGACCTCCATTGTGACGGCAGAGAATGCGATAAAGAACAACTCTGAAGAAGATAAAAGTAAAGACCCTTCAACAGAGGAAACAAAAAGTGACTCTGGAGACTCAGAGAAGGACGCCTCTGAAAAGTCTAAAAACGAAGACGACGATGAGGAGGAAGAAGAAGTAAATATTTCTCTGGCATCAATGGAAGAAGAGGTTATGCCCAAAGTCCTCGAGGTTTTCTCCAAAATTCATAAAACCTACAAGAAAATGCAAAAAGTCCAAATTGTCCGTTTGGACGCCGTTCAAAAAGGCGATGAGCCTGAGGCAAAATCCACTAAAAAATACGAGTCTCTCAAGCGAGAGATGGTTGACCTTATGAATGGTGTGCATTTGAATAATGCACGGATTGAGCAAATCATTGACCGTCTGTATGGTATGAACCGCAGGTTGGTGACTGTAGAAGGACGTATTATGCGCGCGGCTGTTGCTTGTAAAGTGGGACGCCAAGATTTTCTTGATCGCTATTATGGAACAGAATTAGATCCAACATGGATGGATCAAGCCACCTCGTTCAAAGGTAAAGGCTGGAAAGACTTCGTTGAAAAACACAAAGATGAAGTGGATTTCCTTAAGGGTGATATCATGGAGATTGCAGAAGAAGCCATGCTTCCGATTTCCGAATTCCGCCGTATCGTGGAAACCGTCAAAAAAGGAGAGAAAGAAGCAGGGCGCGCCAAAAAAGAAATGGTAGAAGCTAACCTCCGTCTTGTGATTTCAATTGCCAAGAAATACACAAACCGTGGCCTCCAGTTTCTCGACCTTATTCAAGAAGGAAATATTGGTCTCATGAAGGCCGTTGATAAATTTGAATATCGTCGCGGCTATAAATTTTCAACCTATGCCACATGGTGGATCAGACAAGCGATCACGCGCTCTATTGCGGATCAAGCGCGTACCATCCGTATTCCTGTGCATATGATTGAAACAATCAATAAAATTGTACGGACAAGCCGTCAGATGATCCATGAGATTGGACGCGAGCCCACCCCAGAAGAGCTGGCCGAACGTCTCCATATGCCTGTTGAAAAAGTCCGTAAAGTGCTTAAAATTGCTAAAGAGCCAGTGTCTCTTGAGACTCCCGTTGGTGATGAAGAAGATTCAAGCTTGGGAGACTTTATCAAGGATGAAAACGCCTTGCTCCCTGTAGATTCAGCAGTGCATTCTAACCTTAGAGAAACCACCACTCGCGTTTTGTCCTCTCTCACCCCAAGAGAAGAACGTGTTTTGCGTATGCGCTTTGGGATCGGCATGAACACAGATCACACATTGGAGGAAGTCGGCCAACAATTTAACGTCACCCGTGAACGTATCCGTCAGATTGAAGCGAAAGCTCTCCGTAAACTTAAACATCCAACACGAAGCAAAAAACTGAGAAGTTTCCTTGATACTTAATTTCTTTTTGGTGTATACACATCATCAGGTGGGGCCTGTAGCTCAGTTGGTTAGAGCTATCCGCTCATAACGGATCGGTCGGCGGTTCAAATCCGCCCGGGCCCACCATTTTAGACTTTCCATTACTATATCCTTTCCACCTCCGCGTCATCCCCGAGGACATGCAGAGCACGCCTTAACGTCGGGGATCCATATGTCAGTGGCAAAGCCACTGCCTTTATAGAGAGAAGGTAGATTCCTGCTTTCGCAGGAATGACATTCTTTGAAGATGACCCGAGCGACTGCGAGGCGGCGGGAGTCCGCCGAAAGCCTGCGTGGCTTGAACGCCGTTTAGAATAAGAATGCCTTGTTCTTATTCTAAACGACTATATAAGCTTGACATTGTAGGAATAATATCCTACTATAGAATCATGGCTCTCTATAAAAAGACACATCCCAAATTAAATCAGAAGGAAAACCGTTTATTGTATCTTCTAGCCCCCCTATGCTCTAAAAATTGAGGAACGAACTGAATAACTATAAAAAAACAAACAATAACAGAGAGGTATGAGGGGTTAAAATCAAGAAAATCCCTCTTTTTACCACAGATACACTCGGATTTTGATCCCAAGAAGAATAATCCGTGTGTATCCGTGTCCATCTGTGGTACATAAAAAATTAGACAATACAACAACTCAGAAAAGGACAAATATGAACTATTCAAAATTAGGATCCAGTGGCCTTGATGTCTCTCGTGTGTGTTTGGGCACGATGACATGGGGGGAGCAGAATAGTGAAGCCGAAGGGCATGAGCAAATTGAATATGCCTTAGATCAGGGCATAAATTTTATGGATACGGCTGAGCTTTATGCTGTGCCGACGAGTGCGCCGACATACGGGAAAACAGAAGAAATTATTGGGAGCTGGTTTCAAAAGAGTAAGCGTCGGGAAAGTGTAATTTTGGCATCTAAGGTTTCTGGGGGAGGGGTGCCTTGGGTACGAAATGGAGCCCCTTTGACAGGATCAAGCCTTAAAAGCGCACTTGAGGCTTCTCTTAAACGGTTGCAAACTGATTATATTGATCTCTATCAACTTCATTGGCCAAATCGAGATTTTCCACATTTTGGACAGACTTTTTCTGGCCTTATTGATTTTTCGAAAGAAAATCCACAAGAAGTAATTGATAACTGCCTTGATATTTTAAGAGCATTAGGGGATGTTGTGAAAGAAGGGAAAGTGAAGTTTATAGGGCTTTCTGATGATACGTCGTGGGGAATCATGAAGTATAAAGAGCTTGCAAAAGAGTATAGCTTGCCTTCTATGGTTTCTATCCAAAATGAGTTTAGTTTATTAAATCGGAGTGATGATCCGTATGTGGCAGAAACCTGTGTGCAGGAAAATATAGCTTATATGCCTTGGTCTCCTCTTGGGACAGGAATGTTAAGCGGAAAATATAAAGATGGTATTATTCCTGAAGGAACGCGATGGGCAACATCTATTAAGGTTCAAGATGATGTTGATAATTATCGAAATTGCCCCCAAGCTCATGCCGCTGTTGACGCCTATTTAGGCGTCGCCAAAAAACACTCTCTCGACCCCACACAGATGGCTTTAGCCTTCTGTAATCAGCAGAACTTTGTGACGTCTACGATTATTGGGGCGACGTCGATGGCGCAATTGAAAAGCAATATTTCTGCTTTTGATCTTGTATTATCGGACAAAATCCTTCAAGACATTGATAAAGTGTACAGGCAATATCCCATGCCCTTTTAGGAGGAACATATACCATGACCGACATACGCATTTATTCTCTTGGTGAAGTAAAAACACTTTACGCCAAGCCGTTATTAGAGCTCATCTATGATGCGGCGACAGTGCATCGCGTCTATCATGCGCCCGATGAAGTGCAACTGTGTACGTTGCTCTCGATTAAAACGGGAGGATGCATTGAGGATTGTAAATATTGTTCTCAATCCATTCATAATAATGCGGAGCTTGAGAAAGAAACACTCTTGAAAGTGGATGAAGTCTTAGCGCAAGCGCGGACGGCCAAAGACTCTGGCTCTACCCGTTTTTGTATGGGCGCCGCATGGCGCGATGTCAAAGATGGACGCGCGTTTGATCGTGTGGTTGAGATGGTGCAAGGCGTGAGTGATATGGGGATGGAAGCGTGTGTGACGCTTGGTATGCTCTCGGAAGATCAAGCCAAACGCCTCAAGCACGCAGGACTGACAGCTTATAATCATAACCTCGACACCTCGGAAGAGCATTACAAAAAAGTCACCTCAACGCGCACCTATCAAGACCGTTTGGACACAATTGAAAATGTGGCAAAAGCGGGGGTGTCTTTATGTTGTGGAGGGATATTGGGCTTGGGCGAAAAAGAAGAAGATCGCATTCAGCTATTGCATACTCTCTCTTGCCTTGATCCTCAACCAGAGTCCGTGCCGATCAACATTCTTGTCCCTGTGAAGGGCACGCCCATGGCCAATATGAAACGCGTGGATATCTTTGAATGGATACGGTGTATTGCTGTAGCGCGTATTCTGATGCCGCGCGCTATGGTACGTTTGAGCGCAGGACGCTTAGAGCTCACCCGAGAAGCCCAAGCCATGGCCTTTATGGCTGGTGCAAACGCAATCTTCACAGGCGATAAACTCCTCACAACGCCTAATCCTGAGAAGAATGAGGACATGGAATTGCTTGAAATGCTTGGGCTAAAAGGCTTGAAACCGTTTGAATCTCGGGAAGAGAGAGCAGCCTAAATGTCCTATGTAACGCCTGTGTTTGGGGCGCATGCAAATACATATGATCAGAATTCCGTCATTCAACGCCAGATTGCATGTGATCTCTTGACCCATTGCCCTGATCTGGAGACGCCTCGTATTTTAGAAATAGGCTGTGGAACAGGGCACCTAACAGAGTTATTGCTCACTACATATCCAAATGGAGCGTTTATAATAACGGACACATCCTCAAAAATGATTGATGTCTGTCAGGACAAATGTAGAGCACGAAATACTGAATTTTATGTGATGGATGGAGAATTTCTTCAACATTCTCTGGGGCAATTTGATTTAATTGTAAGTAGTATGACTGCGCAATGGTTTCAAGCTCCCAAAGAGTCTCTTGAGACATGGACAAACTATTTAAAACCAAGCGGACATATTTTAATCTCAACTATATCTGAGGGCTATTGGCCTGAATGGAGAGAGGCAATTAAAAAGAGCAATGTGTCTAATGTTATTCTCAAGACTCCAGAGTATCCAGAGAAGATGGAACATGCTGAATGTTTTTATCGAGAGGTTTATAATAATGCGAGAGGGTTTTTAAGGCATCTCAAAGAGACAGGTGCATCAGCATCCTCTATACGACTTCCACCTCAAGATCTCAAAAATCTTATGCGGACCTATAATGCATTATATCCGACGGGACAAATCACATGGAAGATTGCCTTTGGGCATTTACAGGTGTAAACAGAGAGTATGTCCCTTATTCTACCCTATAAAGAGAATTCTCCCTCAATAGACCCCACGGCGTATATAGCCGAAAATGTGGTGGTGACAGGGGACGTTGTGATTGGCGCAGAGAGTAACATATGGTTTGGTGTTGCCATACGAGGGGATGTCAGTGATATCCGTATTGGCGCCCGCACAAACATCCAAGATGGATCTGTTGTTCATGTGACCCGAGGGAGGAAGGGAACACGGATCGGAGACGAGGTCACAGTCGGACATATGGCGCTCCTCCATGCGTGCGAGATCGGAAACAGAGCCTTTATCGGCATGAAAGCTTGTGTCATGGATGGCGCCGTGGTCGAAGACGAAGCCATGGTTGCTGCTGGCGCCCTCGTCACCCCCAACAAACATATCCCCAAACACCAACTCTGGAGCGGAAGCCCCGCCCGCTATATGCGAGACATGACTGAGGCTGAAATCGGGTATCTCAAAGTTTCAGCAGATCATTATGTAGAGCTGGGGCAGGAGTATAAAAAAAACCAGACTGTTTGATCTGGTTTTTTTAAATAATTCCCTTTTTTAAACTTGTCTAGTCTAGTTTTTAGTTAAGGCCTGTGTAGCCCCCAAACAGATAAATGCCGTTTGAATCTGCTGACGGGAGTCTGGTTGGTGTACATATATGGTGATCGGGTCTTGTCCAGAGGCTAAAATTCTAATTTGACTCTCATTCATATCAGTAAATGTTGCACTTATGTTATTTGCAGAGTTGGGATCAAGGCCGATTTCTGTTTGTAAAAAATCAGGTTTAAAATGTGACATAGCAGTTATCTCCTTGCGTCTATTGTCGCTGTTTATAAGCGACGATTATGGTTCAAACCTGTGAAAGAAGAATTTAGATATGCCGATACAGGCATAAAAAAACACGGCCATTACTAGGTTCCTAAAAAACGGGACCATAGCAATTCGCGTGCTATAGCGCTCTTTGGCCTTTTTAGCGTGGTGCAAGCTGCCCCTGTCAAAATCCACGAGTGAGAACCAGATGAAAGTCGTCACTCTTTACTTCTAACTCCGTTATGGTAATCGTGTCAATATTTTTTTAGGGGAGGGGGTAAAATACTTCTTTTGCTTGCAATTTTTTGCCTTTTTCTACACGATGATTCAATTACAAATTTACGGATATAATTTTACAGGATGATCATGAAAAAACATTGCTTATCTCTTCTCGTTCTTTCGGCTCTGAGTCTTTCGGGATGTGGGTACGAGTTGGTGCGGACGACACATAAATCTGGAGAAATTTATATCCAACACTTACCTCCCCCTGATGTGACATTGACGGATGTACGACGAGCCTATAGCGACGGAAGTGTAGAGATCTATGATATTAATAAGCCACCCTCTGCCTACGCTCCAGCACGGGTAGGGCCTGTGACTCAGCAAATAAAGCCCCCTCTTAATAAAGAAATTCTTGTTCAAGATAGCAGTGTCGAAATTTATGATGTTGGTCTTATGTCCCCACAAGAGTCTCAAATGGCACCTGTGACGTCTCTTTCTCCTCCAAGTGATACGAGAGAGGCCTACCATTCTCCGTTTCAAGTCATTAAGGATGAACCGTTATTAACAGACCCTTTTTCTGAAGAGGAGAAACAAATTTCTGTGATTGTCCCTCCGCCTCGGCAACAACCTGAAGACGAAGAGTTTCAATTGATGACAGGATTTTAATATATGACAAAGGATAGTATTGTTATGGATCGTAATCTTGCGCTTGAAGTTGTGCGTGTCACCGAAGCAGCTGCTCTTTCTGCCGCCAGAGAAGTCGGACGGGGAGATGAAAAGAAAGCAGATGCGGCAGCCGTTGACTCAATGCGCGCGGCTCTTAATAGCCTTGACATGCAAGGACGGATTGTGATTGGAGAAGGGGAGCGTGATGAAGCGCCTATGCTCTATATTGGCGAAAAAGTTGGGCGTGGAACAGGGCCTAAAATTGATATTGCCCTTGACCCTTTAGAAGGCACAACCATTACAGCGACAGGCGGACAAAATGCATTGGCCGTGATTGCGATGGCGGATGAAAATGGATTTTTGAATGCGCCTGATACGTATATGGATAAGATTGCTGTGGGGCCGAGCATCTCTCCAGATATTCTTGATTTGGATGCGCCGATTAAAGATGTTCTTGCAAAAGTAGCCAAAGAGAAGGGGGCGCTTATCAATGATTTGATGGTCTGTATTTTGGATCGTCCACGCCATGAACAGTTAATTGCAGATGTACGAAAAACGGGCGCACGCATAACTCTTATTCAAGATGGAGATGTGAGCGCCGTGATTGCCACAACCGATCCAAGTACAGGGATTGATCTGTATGTTGGCTCTGGAGGCGCGCCAGAAGGCGTGCTTGCCGCCGCGGCTTTAAAATGTACAGGAGGCGCGATGCTCGGACGCCTTACTTTTAGAAACGATACGGAGCGGTCGCGTGCCGAAAAATGGGGCATTAAAGATTTAAACAAGATCTATGATTTGAATGGATTGGCGCCCTCAGATAATGTGATGTTTGCAGCCACAGGGGTAACAGATGGCACAATGCTCCGTGGGGTGCGCAAATTCGCAGGCGGGGCAACAACGCATTCCCTCGTCATGCGCTCAAAATCAGGCACGACCCGAGAAATCGTCGCCACCCATAATTTCACCCGTAAAACGGGATTTTATGGGGGAGAGATTTAGAGAAGACTTACATGTCCCAAAACGCTGCCCTTAACGTGACCGACTCTCTCATGAAAAATCGTTGGGTGTTGCAAGAGGTTGAGGATACAAAAGTTGAGATCATCATGCAAAAGCATGGTTTGCCTGAAATCGTGGCGCGTTTGTTGGTGGCACGGAATGTTGAGGAGGCAGAGGTGAATTCTTTTCTCTATCCGACGCTCTCCAAACATTTTCCTGATCCGATGTCTCTGAAAGATATGCCTGCGTTTGCAATATGGATTGTTGAGCAAATGAAACAAGGGAAAAAGATAGGGCTCTTTGGGGATTTTGATGTAGATGGTTCGACCTCTACGGCTGTCTTTATTAAGTTTTTTCGAGCGTTGGGGATGGAGGCGCCATTTCATATTCCTGATCGCTTGAGTGAGGGGTATGGCCCGAATATCAATGCGCTCTCCAAGCTCAAAGCACAGGGCTGTGATATCGTGTTTATTGCAGATTGTGGGACGACCTCGTTTGATGTGATAGAGCAGGGAAGAGCTCTTGGGCTGGATATCGTGATCTTTGATCACCACCAAGCCGAAGAGACACTGCCTGACGCTAATTTTATCATTAACCCCAAGCGGAATGATGACGAGAGCGGGCTCGATATGCTCTGCGCAGCAGCCGTGTGTTTTTTGGCCTGTGTGGCTATCAATACGGAGTATCGTAAGGCAGGACTTTTTAAAGGCCAGCAAGAGCCTCCTCTCAAAGAGTGGCTCGATTTGATTGCGATGGCCACCATTTGTGACATGGTGCCTCTCACAGGCCCTAATCGATTATTTGTGCAATATGGGCTTCAAGCCATGGCGACAACGGATAATATTGGCTTGAAAGCCTTGTGTGAGGTTGCTGGGGTCAAAGGAACTCCTACGGTGATGAATATGGGGTTTGGTCTTGGGCCTCGGATCAATGCAGGCTCTCGGGTACATCAGGCAGATCTCGGGGCAAAGCTTCTCTCCTCGGAAGACGGAGAAGAAGCTCTTAATATTGCATGGACATTGAATGATTGTAATGACAAGCGCAAAGAGATTCAGGCGCACATGATGCAAGAGGCGCTTGGGCAAGTCGCTGCAGGTAATCTTGACTCTCAAGATTTGATCTTTGTGGCCGATGAAAGCTGGCATGCAGGCTTAAGTGGTCTTGTTGCAGGGCAGATTAAAGAACGCTTTGGAAAGCCGACTATATGTGTCACCTTTGCCAAGAATGAAAAAGGAGTCCTAGAAGGGCGGGGGTCTGGACGCTCTGTTGTTGGCGTGAATATGGCAGAGGCTTTTATTGAGGCGCGCAATGAGGGTCTGTTGCTCAAAGGAGGTGGGCACGCCATGGCGGGAGGGTTTACCATTGAGCCTGATAAAATCCCTGCGCTTAAAAACTTCTTGAACACACATATTCGAGCTCAATTAGAAGGATCTCCAATCCTCCCTGAACAGAAAATTGATGCAATGGTCAGTGTCGGTGCGGCGCATCTTGATTTTGTAAAACTCATAGAAACCCATGGAGGACCCTATGGACAAGGACATCCTGAACCTGTTTTTGTGATCCCCAATGCCCGTGTCCAACGGGTTGATATTGTGGGGAAAAATCATGTGCGCTGTTATATTAGTGACCTCGAGGGTGGAAAATCGATTAAAGCCATGGCCTTTGGCGCGGTGGGGACTCCTCTTGGGACAGCGCTCTTGACGCACGCGCATATGCAACAATTTCATCTCCTCGGTCAGTTCAAAGCTAATGAGTGGCAGGGGCGTGAAAGCGTTGATTTCTTTATCAAAGATGCCTCTTTTGCCATTGCCACAGAGGCCCACCACAAAATTTTACAAAAAACGAGTGCTTAGGGCTTGCGTTGTGAGGGGTAAATAGATTATAAGATGTCTCGTTCCTAAGAACAACTCTTACGTCCCGTTCGTCTAGTGGTTTAGGACATCGCCCTTTCACGGCGGCAACACGGGTTCAAATCCCGTACGGGATACCAACTATTTCAATAGCTTAGCTGACACCCTGCGGGATGTTTTTTAGTTTTCGGTAAAATTTCGGTAATAAACGGGTGTGAACATATACGGATTCGCCCTATTTTCTGATAAGCATGGATACTTTATAAGATCGTTTATATAAGATCGCTTAATAGTTACACGAGGCAGTGCGGAAGAAGATGACTCCAGAAACAATTCAAATTTTTGCCGATTTAAGCCAAGCGTTTGCGGTAATCGTTGGCGTTTTCATTGCAGTTAAAGGCATAAACGCGTGGCGCGATGAAATGGTTGGACGCCGTAAAGCAGAATTAGCGGAAGAAATTCTAGCCGCTTTTTATGAGGCACGTGACGTGATTAAGTGGGCAAGATTTCCAGGGGGATACAAAGGTGAAGGCGAGACTAGACCACCGATAGATGGTGAGACCGAAGAGCAAGCACAGGCCAGAAACACTCACTACATTCCCGTTGAAAGCCTGAATCAAAACAAAGAACTCTTTTCAAAAATTCAATCGCATAAATATAGATTCATGGCCTATTTTGGAGAAGAGGCAGAGAAGTCTTTTGCAGATATGAAATCAATTCACTCTCAAATACTTGTAGCCGCAGGCAGTTTGATTAGAACTGAACATTATTTATGGACCACAGGCGAAATACCCTCCAGTGTAATGTCCAGCCGCCAGAAATCAGAAAGCATCACTGGTGCTTTCTTAGGCTCAGGACCTATAAATAAGTTTCCTTTGAGTGATCAAGTATGATTCACTGATGATGAAGGGGATTTCATCATGAATAATTTATTCTACTTAGAGCAAGAAGAATTAAATCTTATAAAGCCTTACTTTCCGTCCTCTCGTGGCGTTCCTCGCGTGGATGATTTGCGC
>JAJRSA010000032.1 GCA_024279035.1 Alphaproteobacteria bacterium | reverse complement strand
GGCTTCGCGTTGGCGTAGAACACGCGATTGGTAGAATGAAAAAATTCAGGATTTTCGCCGATATTCACCGCAATAACGGACTGCAAAACATGATCGCTAAAAATGTAGGGGCTTTGGCAAACATCAACTTAAAGAGAGCATAGAACAAGGTAGATAACTTAAGTGCGCCTAGAAAATTAGAGACTTTAGAGACTATTGTGAATCGAGTCTACTATACGCCTGACCGAGCTTGCGCCTGACATTACCGCCACCATTGTTAATGGCCAGCAGCCACAATCTCTACAGCTTCAAATGCTGACAAAACAACAAATTCCCTATGACTGGCAGAAACAAAGGGAAACACTAGGGTTTTGTCACGCCAACAAGTGTGCCTGAATTAGTTAAGCTTTGACTATATCTAGTTTATCCAGCCCTTGTTTTGGGTATATTTTGAATACCAGATCAAAAATACCGTCACGATGATCTGCATCAAAACGCCCATCCAAACCTCCATAGAACTCAATCCGGTCACAAGAAATATATGTATCATCGATACAATTACGCCAAAGAGAGATGCGATTAACACATAGAACGCAACCGATTTTCTTAGAAGAAGCAGAAGACAGCCTAGCGCACCGCCGAAAACGGCACCCGCAAAAGCGGCAGTGGCCCATGCGGGTCGGCCCTCAATTATCGGGTGATAGAACTCAGGAAATGAGGCAAGCGAATCTGCATTTATCTGGACGAAGAAATTAATTGCCCCCATACCATTAAAGACAAGCGTGACAACACCTATAAGCCAAAAGCTCCAATGAGCACTATCAACGGGTTTATCCTTCATTTTATTCTCCTGCTTGTTATTCTGGCATTTGCATCATTTCAGACACTTCCAACGTACCATCAAACATGTGAAGATGTGGGCAATCCTTGATCAATTCCAGCGCACCGTCCATGTCATCGGCTTCGACAATGGAATACCCCATAAGCGGGTTAGGGGAAGGATCGCCTGAAACGCCGCTTGCCGTGAGAGTTTTTGTCACGCCAACGGGCGTACCTGGATTGGTTAAGGCCGCACCAAGACCTGCCGCCCATGCTTTCCATTTTGCCATACCCTCCATGCCTTCTTCTTTTGTTTCAGGTTTTTTGCCGCCGTGGTAAGTAATGATAAATTCAGGCATGGTTTTAGTCTCCTTTTGGGTTGGTTGTAAATTTTATACTTGTTTCAATAAGGCGGTGCAACTCTTTGTGCTCGCCTATCATGCTATCGGTCAGGACAGCATAATCCTTTTTAACATGGCCGTTTTTAAAAATTTTCAAAGGTTTTTCTCCTGCCTTGAAAATATTGTCCCGTTCGTCTCCCGGTAATTTAAGGGCAAATCCGAACGGTCCGCAGGAGCAAAAAATCTTGTCCTCCACATACCCGCCGACCACGCCGAACAGTTTTCTAAAATCCTGCGGATGATGTTTGTTCATGTCAGGCCACGCATCATGCAGAATTTTATGCAATGTATCTTCGTAATCACTCATGCGTTCCTGCCGTAAATCAAACCAAGTGCCGCGCCTGTGACAACGAACTGGATAAGCTGGAATATCGCATTGTAAGTCAAATAAGTCGAAATCGGATTGATATCAATTTTGGCTGCCATCGCAAAACCCATAACAGAATACACCACCAGTCCCATAATCAGGCTGAATTTGATTCCTGCCAGCACGGGATTATAATCTTTGCCCTTAAACCAGAATGGATAGAGATGGGCGATGACAACGCCCTGCACCAACATGGAAAGCATACCCAGTGGAATGATTGGCTCAGGCCGTGTGTAAGCCCCCATTTGCGCATAAAGATCATGAAACCAAATCATGTGCCACGGAAAGGCAATACCCATGGTCAGGACGACGTAAGAGATCGTGGCGAAGAGTATTTTTTTGATATCCATTATTGTTCTCCTTATTCAGAAATCTGGGGAAGCTTGCTTTCCAGTTTATCAAACGTACCATTCCAGCCGTGATTATGTTTCTCACACGACTCTTCATCCATAAATTTCTGATGCGTGAGAAAGATTTCCGTGCCGCTTTCCGTTTCAAAAAATTCGACGGTTACAAGCGTTTCAACTCCGGCTTCGGGAAGAGGGTCTTCCCAAATCCATGTAAAGACAAGTTTTTCGGGGTGATTAATCTCAATATATTCGCCATGAACATAGCTGGGATCATCAGAACACCCTTTTTCCTGAAAACCAAAACGGTAGGCACCGCCTTCTTTCGTGTTTACTTCCGTCAGGACCAGATTTATGTCAGGCGTTGGCCCCATCCATTTCGCCAGATGCTCTTTATTAACCCACGCTTCAAACACCAATTCTCTGGGGAAGGGGAATTCTCTGCGAATTTTAAGTTCCATCATTTTTTAATTCAGCGTTCATTTATTTTTCCTCATTTATTTTATGTAAGTAATTTTCCAGCGCATCAAAACGCGCATCCCAGAATTTCTGATAACGGACAACCCAATCCATAATTTCCTTCAATGGTTTCGCCTCCATATGTAGTTTGTGAACGCGTCCCTCCCTTTTACGCGACAACATTCCCGCGCGCTCCAGTATGTATAAATGCTTTGTCATTTGGGATGGTGATTCATCAAAGGGAGCAGATGTTTCCGCTACAGATAAATCCTCCAACGCCAAACGCTCCAGCACCGCCCGGCGCACGGGGTGCGACAGAGCAAAAAATACATCGTCAATTTGTTGTTCTCTTAAGTAAACCATAATAATACACCTTTTAGTGTATTATTATTAAACCGTCAATAGAAAGGTTTGTCTCCAGTCTCTCTTGGTATGCACACCGACTTCCAACCAGCGATTTTTCCACTTCCCGCAAAGCACTGTAAAACAGCCATTCTTGAGTGCCCTCCTTAAAAGTGCAAGGGTGGCACTCCACGGAGAAAAACGCCCCAAGAGAGATAATTTAGGGATATATGTGAGGTATTATACTCACCCAGGGATGGCAGTAACAACGCGCTAAACCCCGCACAGCTTGGGGATTTATGGCGGCAGCGAATGAAACAGAGAAAGTTTGAAAAGTGAGAAATGGCTGGGGTGGCAGGATTCGAACCTGCGCATACCGAGATCAAAACCCGGTGCCTTACCGCTTGGCTACACCCCAATAGAGAAATGCTATAAATAACGTTCGGTTTGTTTACAAAACATTAGTATGAAACGCAAGGGGTATCTTATATTTTTGTGGACAAGCTATAGAGAGGTGTAATAAGTATTTTACAAAACATAATTAATTCTTTTATGCTTATCCTCGGATCAGTGGATAAGAAACAGAGCAACCTTTGTGAAGGGAAGATAGAGAATGCGCAATATGTCTCATACAAAAAATTCCGGAAAGAGCAATAGACCTCTTAAATTAACGGTGGCGAACACACAGCCTGATGCAGATCGTCCGTTTAATCGGTTATTGCGGGATCGAGAGGAGCGAGAAACGCAACAAGAAAGAACGCCCAAAAAAACAGAGGCTTCAAATCATCGGCCCTTAAAGCAATCGGGAACACAGCAAATCATGGCCTTGCTCAAAGATTTCAATGCGCGCTTAAAGCGTGATGAAATAGAGCGAGAACGTCTTTGGAAAGAAATGGAAGCGGTACAAGACACCCTTGACCGTCAAAAACCACAAACAGGTGGCACCAACTCCCATTTGGAAAAATGGAAACGGGTGATGGAAAGCAACCAAAAGGCTCTGCATTCCCAGATCGAAAAAACGCAATCCATGCATGAAGACATGCAAGAGCGCATAGAAACCGTTGAAACAACATCAGGATCCGTAGCCTTGCGCTTTGATGATGTCTTTACAGAGCAAAAACGTCTCTCTCGACGTGTCGATACGGCGGTAGAAGACAAATCTCGTCTTTTGAAGAAAATGGAAAACCTAGAAGATGCCTTAACGCAAACACAAGATACGTTACGCGCCAAAGCCCTTGTTCTTCTGACAGATCAAGCCATGGCTTCCAAAACCTCCCTCCCTCAAAAAACGGCGTATGAGTCCCCTTATACTGTCCCTTCACACCCCCCCCCTTCTCATACTGCAAAAAAAGAAGAACCTCTCTTTGTGAAGTCCAAAAATGATAACCAACACCACCCCATCAAGCAGAAGATACAAGAAAAATCCTATTTAGGATACTATGCAACCGCGGCCTCTGTGGTGATGGTATTAGCTATTGCAGGTGTTATGTGGACTCAGAAAAAAGATCAAAATGATACTTTTTATAACATCGTACAAAGTAATCCATCACAGAAAAACGCGCTTCACACCTCAAATTCTTTTGAACCTGTAGACATGTCTGCATTAGCCCCTGCAATGAATGCGATTGAGCCAAGTAGCCGTCCAAATAGTGAGAAGGACCCTATTCTAACGAGTGTTCGAGATTTGGGGTTCGTGGATACAAATTCTTCATATGTCGTAAAAACTGATCTTGAGCAAAACATACTCGAGACTGAAGAAAAAGCTGTAGCGCTCTTGTTAGAAAAAACTACACGCGGAGATTTAACCAATCTTATTGGTGTGGATACTTCTTTACCTCAAATTGTTAGAGATATAGAGCAAGAAGCCCTCGCCGATAATGGGGCAGCGCAACATGATCTTGCGGCAGTCTATACAGCCGGTCACGGAGGCGTTAAAAGAAGCTATGCCAAAGCTGCTCAATGGTTTGAGCAAGCGGCCTATAATGGCGTCGCAAATGCACGCTATAATCTCGGTGTTCTCTATCACCAAGGGTTAGGTGTTAAGCGTGATGAATCCTATGCCATTGATCTCTATCGGACAGCGGCCCATATCAATCACCCTGAAGCACAATATAATCTTGGAATTGCCTATATTGAAGGAGTGGGTGTTCCTCAACATGTTGGCATGGCAGCCCATTATTTTGAAGAGGCAGCCACCAATAATGTCATGGAAGCCGCCTATAATCTTGGGTTGATCTATGAGAATGGGTTGCTTGGGAAGAACCAGCCTGATGAAGCCCTATTTTGGTATAAGGTGGCATCGGCAAAAGGAAGCTTGGAAGGACGTCAAGCTCTTGAAAGTCTCTCAAGAAAATTAGGCCTCAATCCGTCTGATGTTGCAACACTCATTAGTCGCATTTCTGTCTTGAAACCTCATGTAAAATCAGCATTAGGTTCACATTCTGAAGCATTAAGAGCTCAAAATAATGTCCCCACAAGGCAAGCAATGCACACTCGTCCTGTGCAGAAAAAGAGAGTGGATGAAGATCCTGTTGATCTGCGACCAACACCCAGTAACGACTCTGAGTTTGATACTGTGATCGTCGCCCAAATTCAGGAACAATTGATTAATTTAGGGCTCTATCCAGGGCCTGCGGATGGGATGATGGGGCCCGTAACAGAAGACGCAGTCCGTTCCTACCAAACGACCAATAACATACACGCAGATGGCGTAGCGTCTGAAGATATTTTGGTACATATGCTTGCACGAGAATTTGAGCTCAACACCTACCCGTCCTCTGATCTGTTTGAAGATGTGGGCTCACAAGAGTAACTCATATGTCTTTTTTGCCTCTCTCTATCTTTATCATCTGCTGTAATGAAGTCGAACGTATTGGACAAGTGCTCGAAAGCATAAAGGATTTCTCTGATGATATTGTGATTGTTGATAGCGGAAGCACAGATGGAACATTAGAGCTTGTAAAACGCTATACAGATCGTGTGTATCACAAAGACTGGGAAGGTTTTGGACAGCAGAAAGTCTATGGCGAAAGTCTGTGCAAACACAATTGGATTCTCAATCTAGACGCAGACGAGATTCTACTCGAGTCTGTAAGACAGTCCATTCGGGATCTTTTTCAACAAAAAGAAGAAACGCGCGGTGGAGCTTACGCGTTGCGAATTTGTCATGTAAGTTCTTTATCAAACACCCTCACACCCTCCCGTTTCTGTCCTGTGAATGTGACAGGACGTCTTTACGATAAGAGACGTGCTGAATTTAAAGACAGCGCTGTACACGACAAGCTTGTGGTTTTTGATGGATCTCAACCTGTAACTCTGGACGGAGACGTCGCCCATATCTCTCTCAAATCTTTTTCTCACATGTGGGCAAAGATAGAAACATATAGCACCCTTCAGGCTCAAGACTGGTTTGATAAAGGGCGCAAACCAACATTTTTACAATTGATCTACGACCCCCCCTTCTTTTTTCTAAAAAACTATCTCATAAGACGCTTATGTTTTGTCGGCGTAGAAGGGTTTATGATCGCCATCGCCCTCAGTGCAGGACGTGCGCTACGCATTGCAATGACAATCGAGAAATGGAAGACATCAGAGTTTTAAAATATTCTGCAGAGGGTTAGAAGCCTATTCTAACGCCCCGTGGATAATTTCTCTATCACATCACACACATCATTGACGACAGATTCTACAAATTTTTGATCTTCGCCTTCAGCCATCACACGAATGACAGGCTCTGTGCCTGAGAGACGGACGAGCATGCGTCCAGTCGTTCCCAATTTATGCTCTGCTTTTTCGATAGAAGATAAGACATCTTCATGTTCAAGAGGCTTAAGATCTCCATAACGTACATTTTTAAGAATTTGAGGTAAGGGAGTAAAAAGAGAGAAGAGGTCACTCGCTTTTCGTTGAGAATCTTTCAAAATGGAGAGGACTTGCAACGCGGCAAGAACTCCATCTCCCGTTGTTCCAAAGTCTGACAACACCAAATGTCCTGATTGCTCTCCCCCAAGGTTATAGCCCCCTTCGCGCATCGCCTCCACAACATAACGATCTCCAACAGGAGTCCGCTGCAATTGAATATTTTGAGACTCTAAAAATGTTTCCAAGCCTAAATTAGACATGACTGTGGACACAATTGTATCTTTCTTTAAATGCCCTGATTTTTGACTCTCCACAGCCAACAACGCCATGATTTGGTCTCCATCAATCCGTGTGCCTGTTTCATCTACAACAATCAAGCGATCCGCATCTCCATCTAGCGCAAGACCAATATCAAAGTCATTGTCAACCACAGCCTCTTGTAAATTTTGCGTGGCGGTCGCACCAAATCCATCATTGATATTGCGCCCATTGGGTTTATTTCCAATCGCCACAACATCGGCCTCCAACTCCCATAAAATCTGGGGGGCCACCTTGTAAGCTGCACCATGCGCGCAATCAACCAACACTTTTAACCCTTCAAGGCTTTTCCCACGTGGCAAGCTCCGTTTCAGATATTCAATATAACGCCCTGTTGCATCATCCAAACGCTTTGCTTGTCCCACTTGATCAGGAGCGGGCAACCGATCAGAGAGGTCTTGATCAATATGCGCCTCAATTTTAAGCTCAAGATCATCCGATAATTTATACCCGTCTGCTCCAAAGAACTTAATGCCGTTATCTTGAAATGGGTTATGTGAGGCCGAAATCATTACGCCCATATCTGCGCGCAATGAACGTGTGAGCATCGCAATGCCCGGTGTCGGAATAGGCCCTACAAGAATCACCTCAAGCCCCATCGCTGTAAAGCCCGCCGCCATCGCTTGCTCAATCATATAGCCAGAGAGACGCGTATCTTTTCCAATCACCACACGATTTTGATGCCCCCCATTGCGCACACCTTTAAGCACAATAGACGCCGCCATCGCCACTTTGAGCGCAACATCCGCTGTCATAGGAAAGCTGTTCGCCGTCCCTCTAATTCCATCTGTACCAAAGTATTTTTTTGTCATGAGTCGTGTGTAGCAGAAATTCTAAGAAAACAAAAGTCCTAGAGTTCTCCTCTTCTTTGTAGATAATGCCACTATAGATTCTTAATATAATTCAATATAAACATAAAAAACCTTAGTTAAAGCTCTGAGCGTAGAAAAAGGATAAAAGGGAGAACAAGACACAATACATTTAACAAAACCCATGCACAAACAGTACCTTCAAAATTAAGAAATGTTAAGCTACTGGCAATTTTATCAAAATCCCCAAATCCATGCGATCCTTTTTGTTCATAGTAAACGAGTCTAAAGGCATCGCTTTTTAATAAGCCATAGCTATTGATAAAGACCTGTCCAATAAGGCCAAACCCAAAAAAACCATTTAAAAATCGCTCAAAAACACCTCTTGGGGCAAGATTAAATAAGGCACGATAGAGAAAGAATGCGCCAATCAAACATTCAAATGCAGGCCCCATAAAGTTGGATGCCACACTATGAAGATCAGTGAATGCCAAGCTTATATTCAAAAAAGCAAGAACGCACAGCCCTATTTGACAATATCTGTAGTCTTTTAAGACCCAGAGACCATATCCCAAAGCCCCCCACACGACAAAAAGGATTGGAATCTGTTGACCAGATAAGGCCCACGCCATCCCTCCTCCATGTTGAAAATCAAACGTTGGAATCGTGGGGTATCCATAAAACCACATACAGAGTGTATGCCCAATTTCATGAAAAAACGTTCCCATATAAACCATTCCAGCGCCAATCCACCCCAACGGAAATCCTGTACTCCACGACCAATCTTTAGAGAAGATCCAAGCATAGAAAGGAATATTGGCAAAGAAAGAGAAAAAAAATCCCCAGAGCATAACCCTAGAGGTTGAACGAAGTGGAGAGTCTTTTAGCTCAAACATAGCGTTCACTCTTCTTGTTTTTGTATTTCATTATACCAGTCCATATAGTCTCCATGATACCAGTCCATATATTCCTCTGCCTTTCTTATTCTCTCGGGAGAAGCGTCTTCTTTAAAATATGTCAGGTAAGTTTGAATAAAGATTGCCGTTCTTTCAAATTGCTCACCACTTTGTAAAAAATTAGCCAAAGGGAAAACATTTTTCTCTCCCACATAGATGGGGGCGGCTTCTATAGCTTTCAAAAAATAGCCAACGGATTCCTCTCCACGCCCCGTATCCCGTGCCCATTTTGCATATTGAAGAAAAGATCTTGCATATTTAGGCTCAAACGCTTCAATTCTTTTAATTCTCTCCGAGACATCTGCCCAAATCTTTATCTGTGCAAAATGCGTGTTATAAAATGTCCTGTAATATTTTTTAAGTGCCGGATCCATGTCTCTCCGTGCACGATAATCCGCTACATAGTGATGTGCATCCATGTGAAGCCTGTCTATAACAAAAGGATCGACACCATTTTGTTCTTGTTCGTGCACAAAACCCCATATTTCTTTTTCTGATCCACCCCATTTTGGAGCAAGAGTTGACATGTAGTTTCCGTAGATTGGATAATAATCAGGAATATTCTTTTTTGCCATATCGAATACTTGTCTTATATATCCTTTATCTGGTTCATTATACCTTAACATTCTAATGAGCATCCCTTGCACATAGGCATTTTGAGGATCAAGCTCAATTGCTTTTAAAAAATCTTTTTTGGCAATCTTAAAATAGGTATTCATTCTCTCCATAGATTCTTGAGGCACTTCATGTGCAAACTTTGAACCTCTTATTTGAGTCCCCAACATATATGCAGATGCTCCTCTTATCGTATAGGGATGGGTGCTTAATGGTTGTGCTAAAATCCATTCATTTGCATGCTCTATGATCTCTTCAGCAGGCTGCGTCCAATATTGAAAATAATTTCCAAAATACCCCGCCCCATCCCACGACGTATATCCTTTTTCTTTCAACGCTTCGAACGCGTCATGTACCGCAGAAAACTCTCCTTTCTGCAAGTGTGCATAGAGAGCCAAAGACTTAGGTTTTATGTGATATAATTCACTTGGGATTGGCTCTATTGCATACCCTTTCACAGGGACAAGAGAAAGAAAAAAGAGAGACAAAATAAATATGTATTTCATTAGCTTATCCATTGTATCTTAGCGAGAACACGTCCGATAATTGGGGAATCTTCGAGCTTCAAAAGCATTGAGCTATATCCTTTTTTGGTGGCGCTTACTCTTATTGTGTTCAACGATTTTGTATATTCACAGTGACGTATAATTTCCCCAACCCCATCAAATACTAAGAAGACTCCAGAGGGAGAGGATTTTGTGGAGGAGAGGTCTACGAGTACATACTCTCCTATTTTAAAATCAGGACTCATCGCATCTTCTTCAATCCGAAAAATACGAATCTGGTCAGGTGTGGCCGTTGTTTTTTCGCGCAATAAATGAGCAGGAATAACCCAGTCTTCTTTTGGATTATGGGTGTCCCGTGCGCTATCTTGCATACTACCGTGTGTATTTTCGGCGTGAAAAGGTTTAATCACATATGCATTTTTAGAGAGCATTGTGGCATTTTTACCGTCCGTGGGGAGTCCAAAAAAGTGCCGCATAAGAGCATATTCTTTGGCTTTTATTTCTCGCCCTCCTGCGAGGATTTTACTGATGGCAGGCGGAGGAAGATTGAGCTTTTTTGCCAAGTCAATTTTCTTCTTTTCAGGGTATAATGCAAATTGGGCTGCGAGCCAGTTTCTGTCCATTTTGGAATTATATCTGTTGAAAAAGGTAAATAATATTTCTAAAATAGAAATGAGTATTTACTAAAACAGAAACAAAATTTTCTATAAAGGAAAAATAAAATGCGCGCCAAGGCCAATAAAAAATTTGCGGAGAATTTTAAGACTATCCGTGAAAAACTCTTTTTGAGTTGTCCTGAGATGGGAGTCTTTTTAAATGTGACCACCCAACAAATCTATAAATACGAATCTGGAGAGACACGAATCTCCATGAATCACATTCATAAAATTTGCCAAGAGTTTGGACTTACCTACGATGTCTTCTTTGATTCTCCCCAACTTGTCCCCACAGAAGCAGATCTCTGCGCCAAAATTTTATCACTCTCCGACTATGTCCATCGCAAACGTATTTTGAAATCTATTCACGCATTGGTTGAATAAGGCACATTACACTCTATACTCTCCCTCATGATATATGATTTTGATTTATTTGTGATTGGGGCTGGGTCTGGAGGCGTGCGAGCCGCACGAATTGCAGCAGGATATGGTGTGAAGGTGGCGATTGCGGAGAAGCAATATTTGGGGGGGACATGTGTGAATGTCGGGTGCGTCCCTAAAAAACTAATGAGCTTTGCCGCCTCGTATGCGCATCATTTTGAAGATGCCAAAGGGTTTGGCTGGGATGTTGGCGCACGCACGCATACATGGGGTACCCTCATTGAGGCCAAAGATAAGGAAATAGAGCGCCTAAACGGGATTTATAAAAATCTTTTGGCCAAGGCTGGCGCGACACTTCTTTGGGGAGAGGCAGAGCTTGTTAATGCACATACTGTTTCTGTGGGAGGAAAAGAATACAGCGCAGAGCGTATTCTTGTAGCGACAGGAGGGACACCCTTTATTCCTGATATTGAAGGCGCACGAGCACATGCCATAACATCGGATGATGTGTTTTATCTCAAAGACTGCCCAAAACATGTTGTGATTGTGGGGGCAGGATATATCGCCGTTGAGTTTGCAGGAATCTTTGATCGGCTTGGGGCAAAAGTCACCCTTATTCATCGCCGTGATGTCCTTCTCAATGCAGGGTTTGACGAGGATGTTAGCCTTTTCCTTGCCGACGAAATGAAAAAACAAGGCATTGATTTAAAACTTAAAACACAGATGTCTAAAATTGAAAAACAGAGAGACACTCTTCATGTTACCCTTGCGACAGGAGAGACACTCATTGCGGATCAAGTTCTCTTTGCCACGGGGCGTGCGCCTATGACGCATGCTATTGGATTGGAAGAGAGCGGTATCACTCTTAACGAAAAAGGCATGGTGATTGTCAATAAAAATGATCAGACGTCTGTTCCTTCTATTTATGCGGTGGGAGATATTACAGATCGTATGGCGCTCACGCCCGTGGCTTTGGGCGAAGGCCATGCCCTTGTGGATAGGCTCTATGGAGGCATGCCCACGCGCTATATTGAGTACGAGAATATCCCAAGCGCCGTGTTTTCTAACCCTCCAATCGGGACAGTCGGGTTGACACAAGTTCAAGCTGAAGAGAAATTCCCCGAGGATATTGATATCTATAAATCCCAGTTTGGATCCATGCGATTCGCCTTGGCAGACAGAGATGAAAAAACCCTCATGAAACTGATTGTGCAACGGAGTACGGATAAAGTTCTAGGACTCCACATGGTCGGACAAGACGCCCCAGAAATAGTCCAAGGTTTTGCCGTTGCCCTCAAAGCAGGCGCGACAAAAGCAGATTTTGATATGACCATTGGCATTCATCCAACGGCGGCGGAAGAATTTGTAACGATGCGGAGTAAAAGTTAATCGCCTATGCCGTGCATTTTGATAACGATCTCTCTTGAGTCTTTTTTCTCTCGTGCTTATATATCTACATGAAGAAAACACCTTTAACTGACTCCCATATTTCTCTCTCCGCCACAATGGCAGAATTTGCGGGATATGAAATGCCTTTATACTATGAGTTAGGCGTGAAAGCGGAGCATCTTTGGACGCGGGCGCATGCGGGGGTTTTTGATGTATCGCATATGGGGCAGGTTTTAATTGAGGGGGGACATGCGCGCGCTTTTATTGAAAAGATAACGCCCTCTTCCTTTGAAAAAACGCCTGTGAATGGAGCTAAATATACGGTTTTAACCAATGAAGCTGGCGGGATGGTTGATGATCTTATTATCACAAAGCGCTCGGAGACACAGTTTTTTGTGGTGCTGAATGCAGGATGTAAAGAGAAAGATCTGGCATGGATGCGGGCACATTGCCCTGAAAGCGTAGAGATCACTCTCTTAGAAGACCGTGCTCTTCTTGCCCTTCAAGGCCCTAAGGCGGAACGTGTTTTGACAGAAACGCTCTCTTTGGATCTTCTCGCACTCCGCTATATGCAGATGGTGCAAATTGATGAGCTGTTTATCTCTCGGTTGGGCTATACAGGGGAAGATGGCTTTGAGATATCTGTACCGTCTACCTATGCGCCTGCTCTGTGGGACAGACTTTTGGAGCACAAACATGTGAATCCAATTGGATTAGCGGCGCGCGATTCTTTGCGCTTAGAAATGGGCTATCCTTTATATGGGCATGATATTGATGATACGACATCCCCTATAGAGGCAGGGCTGACATGGATTATGGGGAAGAAAGAGAATAGAGATTTTATTGGTGCTCAAAGTATATTTAATCATCTTGAGTCGGGTCTTCAACGACGACGTATTGGATTTCAGCTCATAGGCAAAGGTGTTGCGCGGGAAGGTGCTGAGATCCGTACTGTCAAGGATGAGGTGATAGGGACGGTGACAAGTGGAGGCTACTCTCCTAGCCTCGAACAGTCTATTGGCATGGGATATGTTGACGAGGGAGAGTATGGAACAGATATTTTCATCACTGTCCGAGGACGTAATATTGAGGCTGTGATCAAAGACATGCCGTTTGTTACGCCGAAGACGAAGAGATAGAGAGTAGATCCTGAAACAAGTTCAGGATGACATTGGGTGTATAAATAAGGGATACGACCGTATCCCCGAACCGTATAGGTTCGAAGCCCCCCGATTTGTTTTGGGGCGTTTGAACGCCCTCATAACATGAGGGAAAAACAGAAAGAGAAAAAAATGAGTGCGTTAAAATATACGAAAGACCATGAATGGATTGAGGTTACAGGGAATAAGGCCAAGATTGGGATCTCTGATCATGCGCGAGACGCTTTGGGAGACTTGGTTTTTCTTGAATTGCCTGACACTGGACGCACGCTTTCAAAGGGCGAAGATTTTGCGGTGATTGAATCTGTGAAGGCAGCGAGTGAAGTCTATAGCCCTATATCTGGAGAGATTACAAGCGTGAATGAGTCTCTGGCCGACTCTCTGGATGATCTTAAAGAAGACACGGAGAAGGGCTGGATTATTGCTGTGGAGATGAGTAATCCATCTGAATTAGAGGGGCTTATGGATAAGGTGGCCTATGATCTCTATCTAGGAGAGCTATAAAAAATATGCGCTATTTACCGCTTACTCATAAAAGTCGCTCTGATATGCTGGACGCTATTGGCGTGTCGTGTGTAGATGATTTGTTTCAAGATATTCCTCAAGAAGCTTTTGTTGACGGGCTGTGTGATCTGCCTCCGCACAAAAATGAGCTAGAGGTCGAGCGCTTGATTTCTGCCTATGCGGAGCAAAACAACCCTGCGAGTGCTCAGCCGTTTTTTCTTGGGGCGGGAACGTATTTCCATCATATTCCTGCCACCGTTGACCATATTATTCAGCGCTCTGAATTTCTGACAGCGTACACGCCCTATCAGCCCGAGATTGCACAAGGGACACTCCAAGCTCTGTATGAATATCAAACCATGATTGCGCAGCTCACAGGGCAAGATGTGGCCAATGCGTCTTTGTATGATGGGTCAACAGCTTGTACAGAGGCCGCTCTTATGGCGATGCGGGTGACAAAACGCGCGGAAATTATTATTGCCACGCCTTTACACCCTCATTATCGGAGCGTTCTGGAAACCTATTTGGGGAATATTGAAGGGGCAGACTGTTGCGAGGGTTCACCCTCAGATAAAACGGCCGCCGTTATTATTCAGTCGCCTGATTTTTATGGCACACCGCATACCTATGATGATCTTCGCGCAGAATGTGATGCGGTGGGGGCACTTTTGATTGTGGTGATCAATGAGATTGTGTCTCTGGGACTTCTCCCTGCACCAACATGTGCCGATATTGTGTGTGGAGAGGCGCAATCCATTGGCATACCGATGTCCTATGGAGGACCACATTTGGGCTTTTTTGCTTGTAAGACTAAATATTTGCGCCAAATGCCTGGGAGACTATGCGGAGAAACTGTGGATGAGGAGGGAAAGAGATCCTTTGTCCTCACTCTCTCCACCCGCGAACAACATATTCGCCGTGAGAAAGCGACCTCTAATATTTGTACCAACCAAGGATTATGTGCGCTGGCCTTTACAATCCATATGGCCTTGCTCGGCGAAGATGGGTTTAAAAATCTAGCAAAGATCAATCATGAGCGCGCCTGTGCATTGGCGGAGGCGATCGAAGAGATTGAAGGCGTTAAAATACTAAATGACACTTTCTTTAATGAATTTGTTATTCAACTCCCCCTAAAGAGCCTCACCAAAATACAAAAAAACAAAAATATCACTGCAGGCTACCCTCTAGAAGAATCCCTTCTTATCACCGCTACCGAGATGACCACAGATAAAGATATACAAGCATTGTGTGACGTCTTGAAATTTGAAAGATTTTAATGCCCTTTGATCCTGTTCATTTTATTCTCTTTATTTCTGCAGGGCTTGGGTTTTATGCCTTTCAGACAAAAGGACGGCGTCGGATGTTGTCTTTTAAGGTGAGCGCAGATAGCTTGTATGGGATTTATATTCTTCTCCTTGGAGGATATACAGGGGCTATGGGCGCTGGGATTGCGGCGCTCGGGGGCGTTATTCAGGTGGTAACCCCTGCGCGTTTGATGCGCAAAACATTGCCCTATCGCTTTATTTTGGCCTGTCTCCTGTGCGTGATTGGGGCTTATTTCTTCACCCGCACGCCCACAGATATTTATCCCTTTTTAGGCGTTGTTATTTCTCGGTTTGTCGAGTTGTTTCGCTCTACACTCATTCTTCGTCTTGGGTTTTTGACGGCGTCCATTCCGTGGTTGATCTATAGCTATTCAAACGAATTTTACTTGGCAATGGGATTTGGACTCCTTATGATGGGTGCCATTGCTTTAGGGATTTTTCGAAACGAACGGCGTTTGCCAAAAGATCCCGTGCCGTAATTACAAAGAAAGACCATAATGATTTTAACATTAATGAAAGCCAAAATTCACCGTGCCACCGTCACGCAATGTGATCTCAGCTATGAGGGCTCTATCACCATTGATGAAAATTTATTGGAACAAGCGGGAATCTTGCCTTATGAGCAAGTGGATGTGCTCAATATCAATAATGCCAATCGCTTTACAACCTATGCGATTGCAGGGGCGCGAGGCTCTGGGATTATTGGTATTAACGGAGCGGCCGCACGTCTTGCGCAAGTGGGAGATCTCTCCATCATTTGTGCATACGCGCGTATGGACGAGGCAGAAGCCAAAAGCTTTACGCCCAACATTCTTGTCATGAATGAACATAACAAGCCTCAGCTGAAAGAGGGTGCTTAAAATATGCCAGAAACGCGCGCTCTTTATCAATCCGAGCCCTTATTGTGGGAAAAAGAACAAGCCGACCATTCAGGAACAGACTGGCACACACCTTCTGATTTTAAAAACAGAACAGGGCAAACCGAGCGCGGGATCATAGGTCTCCCACAAGTGACAGAACCTGAAGTAATACGCCATTTTGTGCGTTTATCTTCATGGAATTACTCAATTGATAATGGCATTTTTCCATTGGGATCATGCACAATGAAACATAACCCGCGCCTCAATGAAAAAATGGCGCGTTTAGAAGGTTTTGCACATCTTCATCCTCTGCAACCCCAAGAGAGTGTGCAGGGGGCTTTAGGGCTAATGTATGACCTTCAAAATTGGCTTGCCGAGCTCACAGGATTATCTGGCGTGTGCTTGACCCCTGCGGCGGGAGCACACGGAGAGTTAGCTGGAATCATGACCATTCGTCGGGCGCATGACCTCAACGGTCAAAGCCAGCGCAAAATTATCCTTGTTCCTGATAGTGCGCATGGAACAAACCCTGCCACAGCCGTGTTATGTGGCTATCAAACGCGTACCATTGCCACAAAAGACACGGGGATTATCTGCCTTAAAGCCTTTGAAGAGGCGCTCACCCAAACCACAGAGGATGGGTCAGATATTGCAGGGATGATGGTCACCAATCCCAATACTTGTGGCTTATTTGAAACGAATATCATGCCGATTGTGGATCTTCTTCATAAAGCAGGAGGCTACTTTTATTGTGATGGGGCTAATTTTAATGCGCTCGTTGGAAAAATACGTCCTGCCGATTTTGGCGTAGATGTCATGCATCTCAACCTCCACAAAACTTTCTCCACCCCGCATGGAGGCGGAGGGCCAGGGTCTGGCCCTATTTGTGTGACAGAGCATTTAGCCCCTTACCTCCCCCGTCCTCTTGTCGTGAAGGACAAGGAGACATATCGTCTAGAAGAAGAGGATGAACGAGACAGTTCGCTTGGACGCCTCAAAGCCTTTCAGGGACAATTTGGGATGCATGTGCGGACACTTGCCTATATGCTCTCCCACGGACAAGATGGGCTGAAACAAGTCTCCGAAGATGCTGTCTTGAGCGCCAATTACATCCTCAGCCAACTCAAAGACGACTATCATGTTCCATTTGAGGGGTTTTGTATGCATGAATGTCTCCTCACCGATCAAAAACAAAAAGACAAAGGCGTGAGCACCATGGATATTGCCAAAACAATTGTAGAATACGGCATGCACCCCATGACCGTCTATTTCCCTCTCGTTGTTCAAGGCGCAATGCTTATTGAGCCAACAGAAACCGAAAGCAAAGAAAACATAGACCGCTTTATCCGCGTCATGAAAGACATCGCCACGGACACACAATCAGGCGACACAGCCCAGTTCCATACATTCCCCCTCTCTGCCCCTCGCCGTCGTCTAGATGAGGTAAAGGCCGCCAGAGAGCCGAACTTGCGGTGGAGGGCGTAAAAACTCAAATCGTAACTAGTCATAAAATTCTTGATTTTCTATAACTTCTAAAGTAGGTATAACTCTTTACTTTTAAATATTATGGAATTTTAAAATGATTCATGAAATCTTCATCAAGAAATATATAACACAAGCACCTATCTCCATCGAAGGAAATACGATCAAATTTGATCAAGAGCAAGCACAGGAAATGGTTGCTAACATTCCCCAAATATTTGACCTAAGGCCTTCTGCAGATCTTAGACAACTACAAGAAAAGATATTGCAAGAATTTCAAACCTCTGTCGTTCATCTCAAAGATCCTGAAACTGAAAGTCCATCCTGCTCCCCAGACATGCAAAAGCACTTTATGATGGTCTCTCTTGATCATATGCCTTTCTTTTATTACCCCAAAGAATGCCTTGAGACACGAGGAAAATGGGAAGCTTTAAAGCGTGCCGTTGAGTTTTCTGGAGCGAAAGTAACAGTACAAAATGCAAATGATAGAAAAAATCCACAGTATTTTTCTTGTAGAGATACTTATACTATGGTCAATAATATTGCTTATCTCTCTGATCCAAAATCACCTGGCGCACAAATACTTAAAATGGCAGAATCTATGTTTCCCGCGATTTCACAACGCATTGATGATTCTACACGCCTGCAAGCTTTCTTTTCTCAGAGAGATCAAATTTCTCAGATATTAGGAAACACATGGTTTGATGGAGGAAATGTTATTGTTCATCCTCGCTCTCGTACAGTTTTTTGGGGAATGGAAAGTTATAAAGGAAATATGGGAATTCATTTGGATGGTGCACACATACTACAAAAAACATTAAACGAAACACAAGGTCAAGACTGGACTGTCCTTCCTGTTCTTTTAAGTCAAATGAATAAAGACCCTGTACTTCGTATGGAAGACATGGTTAGCCAAAAGCAGACACCCTTTTATCATCTAGATATGGGAATGTCTGAACCCTTAGAAAATGGTGAAGTTTTTATCTATCCAGACATGACCTATCCTTATATATTTCAAAAGATATCAGACATTGTAGGGCAAGAGAATATCCTGTCTATAACCTACGAAGAAGGAGAAAAAAGATCTGCCAATATGATCAGCAATGGGATGAGTATAATCATGTCTTCCCCTTCAGATCGCCTTAAAAACCTATTACATGAACGTGGGTATCAGATTATTAGCGCACAAGACTTTGGAGTAGATCGTCTAGGCTTTACCGATGCAGATCCCCATTGTTTAACAAATATAATTCACCAACCCACTGTACCATAGTGCACGTAGAGAAATAATAAAGACATTATATCCTTGACATAGGCTACGCTTCCCTCTATATTGCGCCCACAGTTTGGTATGGCACTCTTCTACAGAGATGCAAACAGAGCTTTTGGTACAGGATCTTTTTAAAGAGACCTAAGACATGTGATACCACTCCTTCACCTTCACTGAAAAGTTCAGTTTATTTCAAACACTGCTCACAGCGCACCTAGAATGGTTTTAGGTCGATCTATAAGTGAGCCTGAATTGAAGACCTGTTTCAGTGAAAGGAAACATATAATGAAAACTTTTGATACACTTGCCCTCGACCCTATTCTAATGAAATCTTTAGAGCATATGAAATATAATGAGCCAACCCCTATTCAAGCGCAAGCCATCCCTTTAGCGCTTGAAGGGCGTGATATTATGGGCTCTGCCCAAACAGGAACAGGAAAAACAGCGGCCTTTGCCATTCCTTTGATCCAAAAACTTTTGAGCACGCCTCATGGCTCTGCTCTTGTCCTGACACCAACACGAGAATTGGGTAAGCAGATCATGGATATCATGCATCAATTGCTTGGGTCTAAAAACCCTGCAAAATGTCCGATTAACACGGCGTTTATCATTGGAGGAGAGCCAATGGGTAAGCAATTTGCACAATTGAGACGTAATCCTCGCCTTATTGTTGGAACACCAGGACGGATCAATGATCATTTAGAACGCGGGACGTTGAAACTCAAAGACACACAGTTTCTTGTTTTAGATGAAACAGACCGCATGCTGGATATGGGCTTTAGTGTTCAGTTGGATCGGATTGCGGAACATCTTCCGACCCAGAGACAAACGCTTATGTTTTCAGCGACACTTCCGAAAAATATTATAAAACTCTCTGCTAAATATTTGAATAATCCTGAGCGTGTCTCTGTTGGCTCGACAACAAGCCCAGTTAAAAATATCAAACAAGATGTTTTGCGTGTCAATGACAACACAAAATACAGTGAGCTTGTCCGTGAATTGGGGGAGAGAGAAGGCTCTATCATTATTTTTGTAAAAACAAAACATGGCACAGAGCGTCTAGCCAAGAGACTCAATGGAGAAGGCTTTAAGTCTGACGCTATCCATGGGGATTTGAAACAAGGACGCCGTAACCGTGTTATTCAAAATTTCCGTCAACAAGAATATAGAATACTGGTCGCGACAGACGTTGTGGCGCGCGGTCTTGATATTCCTCATATTGAGCATGTGATTAACTATGATTTGCCACAAGTCCCAGAAGATTATATCCACCGTATTGGGCGGACAGCCCGTGCAGGAGCAGAGGGATCAGCCCTGTGTTTGGTCACGCCCCAAGATCAACGTAAATGGCAAGCCATTGATTTTTTGATGAACCCTGAAGACAAGCCAAAATTTGCAGGGCAAGGACGTGATTCCAAAAACAGACGCGGACAAGGCGGTGCAAAAGGACGACGTCCCTTCTCAAAAGGAAAGAAGCCTTTTTCAAAAAGAGAAGACGGCGCCTCAAAAGAAGGTCATAAGCATTATGCGAAAGATAAAAAACCTTTTGTAAAGAGAGAAGACGGCGATTCAAAGGAAGACACAGGCTCTTTCTCTAAAAGAAAAAAGCCATTTTCCAACGGTAAAAAACCATTCTCGAAAAATGGAAAAGCGTCACCATCAAAAGACAATAATAGTTTTTCTAAAGGCAAAAAGAGCTTTTATGGTCAAAAAAAGAAGAAAATGGCCGCATAAAGACCTTATCTGCCAATGAAAAATAATCTTGTTATTCTCCTCCCCTTTCTACTTGTTGCTATGGTATGGGGAGGGCTTGAATATGGGAGGAGGCTTCATACACGGCCTCCTCTTCAAAATGCCCTTACTGAATTTACAGATTTGTGTTTAAAAAATGTAGATCGAAACGATCATGGGCAGGTCTTCCAAACACTCAGACACTGTGTCCATAACAATACGGAATATGCAGAAGGAGACGAGAGAAACTGGAATGCCAAGCATCTTCCTGAGACTGTACGCAAGATGACGCGCTTCTTGGAAAAGAAAATAGCGGATGCGCCTCATGCAGAGTGCGATCTACAAGCCACTCTCTTTAAAAATAGTCTGCAATTTCTTGGCTATGATGATGTTCAAACCGTTATTCTTATCGCTATGACGGATAGGTTTCATGATCATGTGGTGTTGGATGTTCTTAACCCCTCCACTGGAAAACGGGAAATCCACGACCCTCTCTTTAATATTCACTATGTTGAAAAAGAGACACATACTCTCTTAGGAATTGAAGATCTTCTCACCATGAATTTAGAGGATGTGAATCCTTGTATTGATCCGCAACAATGCGGATGGGAGACCAATAACACACGCCACGGCATTCTTCCCTCAAAGATGAGAAAAACACTTTCTGCAGCGGCTATTAAGCGCACGGACAGTAAATATAGACATCTTATTTATAACGCCCAACGCTTTGATCCTTTTGAAGAGCGCACCTATAAAAGGAAAACACGCAGCTATTGTAAAAAACAGAAGAAGCATTGTAAGAATCCTGTGCTTAATCTTCTAAAAACACCCCAATAAACCCAATATATTTTCCTCCAAACTCAAAAACCTTAAAAGGAATCTCATTGTCTGTGACATAATCTTTGAAATGGGCATTGTCTTGAATATCATCAAAGATCACAATGCTTTTATGATAGAATTTCGGACTTAAAAGGTCTGTGGCCAAAGAACGTCCTTTATAGCTTTTGTCGCTGTCATAGTGGAAGAGGTCGATTTGCTCTACAGTCGCGGCAATTTTAGGGAGGTTGTGTTCATCGCCGTCAATGAAGAGACTCCAGTCTGTCTTGAGCGCCTCATCAACAACATAGCCTACAAGCTCCTCTGGGTTTTCATGTCTAAAATACGGGAAATCGCTTGAGTATAGATGTCCGTTATGTCCATTTTTTTGAAGAGCCGTGAGAATGGCTTGACTCGACCACCCTGCCGCAACGCCTGTTTCGACAACAGTTTGAGCCTTTATGTATCGGGTAAAAAAATAGAGCAATGGGTAATTTCCTCCTCCACCCATATCAATGGGAAGAGATTTAAGCTTCTCTTGGGCTGTGTCTTTGAGTGCCTTACAAACCTCTTGAGTCTCTGCCCATAACGCGCCATCAAGAGAATTCAAAAATACGTCATAGGGCTGAGCATGGTGTTGACACCATGCCTGCACGTCGTCATGGCTCTTTTTTGGAGAAGACTCTTGAAATCGTACCAACACTTTTCCAATCATCACAGACAAGTTTTTCCGCTTCAGAGTGTTTTTTAGAATCGTGACGGGTTTAAGCGACATGTGAGAGTATCCTTTTTGGTTTAGATATTTTATACTTTGTATAAAGCATATAAATTTATAACACGCAAAGACCTCATGCATATAGCCTTTCTTATTCCCGACCTTAAAGGGGGGGGTGCTCAAAAAATGATCATCAATTTGGCCAATTGGTTTGCATCCAAAGGGCATCGTACAGATTTGATTTTATTGGATGGAACAGGCTTATATAAAGATCTGATTGCGCCCGCTGTGACTGTTCATGATTTTAAAAAATCCAGATCTCTCTATGGTCTCAAAGATTTAGCGCTCTACCTCAAGAAAGACAGCCCTGATATTCTCTTCTCTGCGCTCTATCATGTGAATGTGGTTGCGCTCCTTGCACGGTTTTTCAGTGGGAATCGCACATCAAAAATTGTCATCAGTGAACGTAATCATTTAACACGCAATTTAGCCTCTAAAAATAAGCTCTCCCATTTCATGTGGACACGGCTTATTTCTTGGCTATACCCCATGAGTGAGCATGTTATTGGGATATCGAATGGTGTCTGTCAGGATTTAAAAAAGCGTATTCCTGCCCTGAAAGACGTGCATCTTGAAACAATTTATAATCCCGTGATTAGTGATAATTTGGAGTCGAACATACCCTCTGTTTTTCCAGAGCATGCTGGTGTAAAAATCATAACCTCAGGGCGTCTTGTCCCTCAAAAGGATTATCCTACGCTTTTGAAGGCTTTTGCGCTCTATCACCAAAAGAACAAAACGGCTCATCTTGTTATTCTTGGGACAGGATTTTTGGACGTCCCATTGAAAGAGATGGCCAACACACTTGAGATCGAACAGAATGTAACCTTTACAGGCTTTGTTGATACGCCCCTCTCCTACCTCAAACAAGCCGATCTTTTTATCATGACATCGGCATGGGAAGGGTTTTGTAATGTGATTGTAGAGGCTCTCTATTGCGGATTAAACATTGTGGCAACTGACTGTCCCTCAGGCCCTGCGGAGATTCTAGACAATGGGAAATATGGAACGCTGTGTCCAATTGGAGACAGCGCCTCTATTACAGATGCTATTGAAACAACGCTCACCAAAAACCCTCCTGCGATGCAAAAAGAACGCGCCTTGGATTTTCATGTTGATAAGATTGGGGTTCAGTTCCAAAAACGATTTGAGGCTTTGATCCAATGACAAACTCCAAAAATATTCTTCTGGTCATGAGTAAATTCCCCCCTGAATATTCAGGGCCGGGTGTGCGTATTCCACGGCTTTATAAATGGCTCAAAGGCTATCATTTAGAGGTTATTTGCAACGGAGTAGAGCACACACACAGTAAAAAATACGAACATGATGGCGTTCCTGTCCAACGGATTATTGCAGGATGGGTGCATAAAATAAGAGGCGTGCCTCATCGCTATAAACAAGCGCTTATCTATCAATGTGAGTTTCTGCAAACACTGTGGGCGCTCAGCCGAAGACAAAATATAGATCTTCTCCATATTGCAGGACATTCGGGAGGCACAGCCGCTGCGCTCGTTTGGGCAAAGATTAGAAATATTCCTGTTTTATTAGAGCTTGTGACAGCAAATGCCCCTCACCAACAAAAAATTTTCTTTTTCTTTAGAACACCGCGCCTAACAAGACTTATGGTCATTGCCTTAACACAAGACATGGAGAAAAAGTGCCTTAATACAGGTCTTGATCCTTCAAAAATATGGCGTCGCCCTAATCCCATTGATGAGCATAAATTTTGCATTCCTTCTTCTGAAGAAAAGAAAAAATCAAGAGCCCAGTGTTCTCATTTTTCTAATGATCAGATCATTCTTGTGAACGTGGCAAAAATAATGCCACAAAAAAATCAAATTCTGATGATAGAGATTCTCAACCATCTTCCTCCTTCCTTTGTTGCCCTTATAGCAGGCCCTCTCATTGCAGATGGCCCTCTGTGGGAACGAGATAGAGACTACATCCACAAACTAAAGGTTTTAATTACAAATTATGAGGTAGAAGACCGTGTTCATTTGGTCACCGATTTTGTCTTAGCAGAAGACTATATGAAGGCAGGAGATCTCTACCTCATGCCCGCATGGAATGAAGGGTTTGGGACACCTATGATGGAGGCGATGAGCTGTGGACTTCCTGTCATTGCCAATCAAGATGAACCTGCCTTTTGTGAATGGATTGAAGACGCTAAAAATGGTTTTTTATGTGATATCAAAGAGCCAAAACAATGGGCACACGCCATAGAAAAAACTATGCTTTTATCGGAGACACAACGCCTTGAAATCTCAAAAAACATTCATAAAAATGCTGGACAAGATATGATTTACACCCATTATAAGAGCCTTATAAACAAACTCATAACAAATCACCAAATGCATGACTCTTGAACATAACATAAAAGCAAACACCACCCTCACAGGGATTATTGGTCTTGGGTATGTCGGATTACCTCTCATGCATTCTATTTGTCGTGCGAAAGGTAGAGTCCTCGGTTTTGATATCGCAGATGACAAAATTGAACGTCTAAACAGAGGGGAAAGCTATCTTGATACTGTCCCTCATCACATCATTGAAACACATAGAAAGGCTGGTTTGTTCGAAGCAACCTCTGACTTCACGCGTTTAAAAGAGGCCGATGTTATCGTTATTTGTGTGCCTACGCCCCTTAATGCATATAAAGAACCAGACCTGTCCTATATTCTTAACTCCACAAAAAACATCGCCACTACTCTACGAAAAGAACAGCTGGTTATTTTAGAGTCCACAACGTATCCAGGGACTTTACAAGGTGAGGTCAAGCCTCTTTTAGAGCAAGAGTCAAATCTTGTCGCAGGAAGAGATTTCTATCTCGCCTTCTCTCCTGAGCGTGAAGACCCTGGAAATCCAAGCTTTGAAACCTCAACAATCCCTAAAATTGTGGGCGCAGATACAGATACAGAACGCTCACTTGCCACAGCATACTACGAAAATTTCTTGGACAATGTTGTTCCTGTCTCTAGCTCTTCAACGGCAGAGGCTATTAAACTCACTGAGAATATATTCAGAGCCGTCAATATTGCCCTTATCAATGAGTTGAAAGTTATCTATACCAAAATGGGGATTGATATATGGGATGTTATTGAGGGCGCCAAAACAAAGCCTTTCGGCTATATGCCTTTCTACCCAGGGCCAGGTCTGGGAGGACATTGTATTCCTATAGACCCTTTTTATCTCACATGGAAAGCGCGTGAAATTGATACACCAACACGGTTTATTGAGTTGGCAGGAGAGATTAACACTGCCATGCCTTTTTATATTGTAGATCAAGCCATACAGGCCTTAAATGATCAAAAATCTCTGGCCGTTAACGGGGCTCAGATTTTAATTCTAGGGGTGGCATACAAAAAGAATATTAATGACCAAAGAGAGTCTCCTGCCTTCCCCATTATGCAATCCCTCCAAAAGCAGGGGGCTCATATCAGTTACTATGATCCCCATGTACCAGAAATAACACCTTTAAGAGATTACCCCGACTTTACAGGATTAAAAAGTGTAGCACATATAAACAAGGCGATAGAAGAAAGTGATCTTGTGCTTCTTCTCACTGACCACGACATTCTCCCCTATCAAGACATCTCTACAAAGGCTGACCTGATCATAGATACACGCAATGCCTTTGCATCACGCAACTTAATGGGATCACATATATTTAAAGCATAGGTATTTTGAATGTGGGTTATTCTCCGCTTGCCAGACGGGAATATAAAGAGAAACAACACTTCTACACTTTTTATAGGTTTTTATATGAAGAGCTTTAGAAAAAAATACATATTGATTAGCATAGTGCCCATAATATTTCATACGGGTATAAAACATGTTTTTGGCTCTTTTTCCCCTTAAAACTCCAATGATTTGTGCCACACCGACAACCCATAACATGGGGAGAGGCCAGCGCCATATATAGGGTTCTTTTTCGGGAAAGAGGCCTTTGTAGTTGTAGGTTTTGAGATATTTTTTATAGAGGGCTTGATCTTTCTTTTGAGCGATCGGTAAATTCTGACAGAAATCAACCAACGTCTTTTCCCACAAGGGCATATCCCATTCATACCCAAAAAACTCATAGGTACGTTGCCCATTGACGACGTAACAGATTTGGCGGCCTTTATACTCCCATATTTCACTATAATAGGCACATTCCAGCCCCGTTTTAAGTGTCCGCGCAGAGTCAGGCAAGAGAGATAAGATACTCTCTTTCATATCCATGATATTTTTTGGCGTTTTGAGATCAAACCAAAGATCATAATGCTTCTCTATAAGTTGGGTCATAAAAGCGTCTACGCTTTGAGGTGTATCACTACACCACTGCGCAGGAATATGCCCCCCTGTGATATAATCGCCTGATTGTCCATTGAGGAAGATATCTCCTGCTTGTGCGATCTTATTCTTGTACAGATAATAAATAGCTGAAAATTCTCTCATACAAGGAATGGTTTTCAACCCATCTGCATAGGCCCAAAATTCTTTGCGCATATCACTGTCAAAATAATTTTTTAAGGTTTTAGAAGAGAGTGTTATCATCTGCCATGGGACATCCAATGTGTGGGCAATTTTTTTAGCGTGTTTGGCTTCAAAATTATATTTTGGACCATAGGTGAATGTTTGAATATTCTCGTAGCCATGCTCGTGGAGCTTGCAAAGTAATATCCGTGAATCTAATCCTGCGCTTAGAGGCACCCAGATCGTTTTTCCGTTGGCATTTTGAATTGTCTTTTGGATCAAAGCATCCAAAATATCGCCTAGCTTTTGTTCATTGTCCGCCCAAGAGGTCTCCTGAGAGAAATCAGGTTTATATTCAAAATAATGGTGCGTGTGGAGCGCTTTTTCTTTTTTATCCCACACTAAAAACTCACCGGGTTGAAGGGTATAGAGATCTTTGAGCAATGTTTTTGATCCGACGACATAGCCAGAGAGTCCAAACTCAAGCTCGGCGTTTTCATCAAATGTATCTAACTGTGCTTTGTCTCGTAACATATGTGCGTTGTTTGAGAGGTAAAACGCATCTTCTTTAAGTGTATAATAAATAGGCATAGCGCGAATATGATCAACCCATGCGACATAATAGTCAGCACTTTCAAAGACACCGCTTGTATACTCTACATTATTTTTTAGGCGTTGTTTAACTCTGTTTATGACCTCATTCAAGCTCTCTGCTTTTGTAATATCTTGAGACAGACCAACATTGAAGGCTTTATGACGCCAGAAATGAAGTGTATATGTCTGTGAAACATCCTTTTCCCATCTGTATTTGGGGTCATCGAGAAAACCCATCTGATGACAATTTTTATTAAGAGCTGGACGCATGCTTGCCTCCTTCGTCATCCTGAACTTGTTTCAGGATCTGATGCATATAAGCCTGAGATCTTGAAACAAGTTCAGGATGACGGCCTGTGGAAGATCTCCAATTTTTGATAAAAAGCACGATCATTTATCCAGTCTAATCACATAATCAGCGCGCTCTAAAATTTTGGGATCATGAGAGATTAAAATGATTGTGATCTCTGGGAGCATCGCCTTGAGGGCACTCATAATAGCCTGATCATTTTCTTGATCTAATCCACTAGTCGCTTCATCTAAAATAAGGAGAGAGGGCTTGCGGACTAAGGCACGCGCCAGAGCTATCCGTTGGCGTTGTCCGCCTGATAATTTCCCTCCGCGCTCACCAACATTATAGTGTATTCCTTCCTCTAGTTCTTGGACAAATTCCCATGCATTGGCGGTCTTAAGCGCCTCTATAATATCTGTGTCTTTGATTGTTTGGTCACCTAATGTCACATTGGTTGCAATGCTCTCATTAAAGAGGAAATTCTCTTGAGGAACATAGCCAATCATGCGCCGCCATTTTTGAATATCCAACGTCTCAAGCGACACATCATCAATATAAATTTGTCCTTTATCGGGGGGGAGAAGCCCCAAGGTTGCATCTAATAATGTACTTTTTCCTGATCCCGAGGGACCAAACACAACTGTCATTTTATGCGCAGGGATCTTCTCACTCAACTGATGTAAGATGACATCCTCTCCATAAGCAAGTGAGAGATCTTTAAATTTTATCTCTTTGTCCAAAACGGGGATCTCTGTCCCTGACATTTTTTCTACCTGCTGTGTCGCAAGCTGTATCTTCTTTAAAATGCCATTGACAGCCCCTTCAAAGATAGCGGTTTTCTGATAGTGATTTTGAACCATATTGACTTGGCTAAGTAATCGATTGAAGAGGAAGGCCATCATAAACAACTCACTCATCGGATAATCAGCAAAATTATATGCCCAAAACAAACCTATAGCCATCAACAGCACCAAAAGAGGTTCGTGAATAAGGTTAAGTAAAAGCGCAGAAAGCGTGAATTTCTTGCGCGCAGTTTGAAGATCAAGTGTATCCGCCTTCAAGAGATCAATATAACGCCCTTCTTCCCCCATGGCTTTAATCGGTTTTGCTCCTGACAAAGAGGCATTTAAACGAGAGAGAAGATTGTTTAGGGTCTCTGCCATTACATTCCCTGCATCTCGTGCCATACGAACAATGAATTTGAGGATAAAAGCCGCCAAAGCCCCCATTACAATCGCGGCTAAACTAATTTTCCAATCTACGGAAAAAGCAATAAGGGTGTAAATACATGCCTGAATACTCGCAGACAATGTTTTTCCCATAATGGCACAAAACTGGCCTGCATAGTCAGATTCTGTGGCAATCGCATTCGCAGATTCTCCTATATCTAGCCCACTATAATAACTCCATTTTGCGCCCATCAACGATCCAATGAATTTTTGACGCAGATCATAGGTAATATCAACAGCAATATAGGAGACAATTTTTAAAGCTTGGAAAATTACAAAAGCTTTGAGGGATATCGTAACGACAATGATTAAAAGTAAGTTTTGGAAGTTTTGTTCAATCCCCAAAAGACCAAAAATAGTGTCCATAATATGAGTCAAAACGCTAGGCTCTTGCGTCCCGCTCATATCCAATACAACATTCAAAAGAGGCAATAACGCCCCTATTCCTATGGTCTCTACGACACCCGCGATCAACAAAGCGATCAAGACAACAAGAAACCGTAAGGGATAAATACTGATAAAATGGGCAAGAAGCGCCAGAGATGATTTTTGTGTATAGTCAGACATAGAGAGATTTTTTCATGATTTTGGCACTTTGATCACCTTCATTGAACAATAAGTCCAATATGCACATATACGGCTCAAAGTCACCATGAAGTTGGGTATAGTAAGGATGAGGATATTCATAATAGGAGAGGTCAATATCCACACGATCAAAAGCATCAGACTGATCTAAATAAGCTTTTGATCCTGGGGGGGAAATATAGTGTGTCGCCTCTCTTTTTTGGCAAATATCGACCAATAAATCTTCTTTTTTTCCAGAGACACCTAATGTTGAAGAATGAATCAACGGGGTTTTTATCTCTAGTAAATTACACACCCACCTTATAAGTGTTTCATTCAACTGTGCTATATATTGAGGTTTTTCTTGAAAAAATGCAGAGAGATCTTGTGCATAGTGCGTATAAAAGGGTGCTTTTTTATAATTCAGTTCAATAGATTTCATGATTTTATCAAGCGGGTTTTTATCTCCCTCATAGAGAATTTCAGCCTCCTTGATGGATTGATCCTGTTTGCCTTTAGTGGACACAGGCACGCTGAGCCATATCGCTCCATTTGGCGTTTTAATCTTATTACGTTGTTGCCAGCTCCGCTTTTCAAACTGGACATGATCAAAGAGAATAAACTCATCCACCCGTTCAATAAGTGTAAAATAACCGATCCACGGCAAAAAAGTTGGTTGCATAATAGCGATTGATTTCATGGATGACCTCTATTCCTCAACGGCCAGACAAATACCATTTTGTCCATAGCCATTTCCATTATAAAACATAATATGTTGCCCTTTATGTTTGAGGACAACAGGATAACAGATCATCTCTTCATCAGGACTGTTTGGGGTGGGTTTCAAATCAATGACATTATCATAACGAGTCCAGTGTACTCCGTCTTCGGATTCCGCATAACGAGGAAGATAATATTCACCTTTAGAAGAAAACCACATACGGTACAGATCGTTTTCCTTTATAACGTACGGACGAGCAAGTGCGTTTTCTCCCTCTGCAAAATCAATAGCAACCGTACCATCCCGATCCCAATGCTTTCCATCTTCAGAGGTGGCTGTCTGGATATTATAGCGAGGGAGGTCTTTATGAACCCATTCTGTCCCCGCCACATAATACATCCGAAAGCCCTGTTCTTCTTTAATCACCCACGGCGCTGTATTGATAAAGGGATTAACACGATTACGCTCAATGATGGGTGCTTCTGACCAACGCTCAAAGCTTTGTCCATTATCTTGACTGATCGCCACCCCCCCAAACAAATCCATACGGGTTGTCCCCCCGGGTTTAAAGCCGATGGTGTACATCAAAAGATCGTCCCCCTGAGGCAACACACACGAGGCCAACACCCCATTATCATCAAACGTCCCCAATCGTCCCGGACACAGCACCGCATCTTGGCTATACTCAAGCACCTGTTGAGGCGCCTCCATATCAATCAATGCATAGCCAATATGTGATTGATTTTCTTCATTGCGCCCTGCAAAATAAATGCGATAGAGACTCCCCTCGACATGATAGGGTGTAGGCAACATCGCATGCGTTTTCATCCACCAGATATCTATATTCGGCTCAATCACAAGTCCTTTTTTCTGCCATTTAATCGGGGGGAAATTCATTATTTGTCTCCTGTAAAATTAAATTTTTTTACCACAGATGAACACGGATGGACACAGATGTTTATGACAGTTAAGAAAAATATCCGTGTTAATCTGTGTCCATCCGTGGTCTTTAAATACTTTACAATTTAAAATACGATTTTTTAATAGCTTTCGCTTTGCGATCTTCCGCTTCTAAAATGGTAGATCCTGCGCCTAAAACTACAGACCCACTAGGTAAATTCTTAGTCACAGAGGCATCCATCGCCACAAAGACATCATCTCCAATGGTTAGAAAATCCTTGAGGGTTGCATTCACGCCAAAGAAACATCTCTCTCCAATCGTACAATGCCCCGAGACCACCACATGCGAGGAGAGATACGTATGATCTCTAATCTCCGTCTCATGCCCAATATGATTACCCGACCAGAGCACCACATTATTCCCAATTTTTACCGTGGGTTGTATCGTTTGGTCTTCCAAAATAAATACATTCTCCCCCACCGATAAATCAGGCCAAGTTGTGGCCTTGGAAGACACATAACTCACCAATTTATAGCCAGCCTTTTTAGCTTGATGGTATTTTTCTTCCCGCAATTGGTTCAACTTCATATAAGACAGCGCCACATGCATGTCATACGCATGCGGAGGGTATTTCTCCACGACCTCACTAAAAGGGATCACAGGCACTCCTTCATAGATGTCCTCAGTCACATAGTCATCATCCACCGTAAAGGCGACAACGTCATAGTCACTATCATGGGTGAAATAGAAATGTGCAAGAGAGGCAATCTCGGCTGTGCCGAATATGATGAGAGGGTGGGGCATGGTTAAACGTTAAAGTTAAGGATCATTTCTGGACGAACAGGAGAGTATTTTCGTATATTTCTGTTTGCTGGCGTATTGAAGACTTCATCATAACGTTGAGGGCTAACACCTCCCATATCCGAACGCCCTCGTACAGTTCGTACAGTTCGTACATTCTCGGGTGACAAGATTTCTCCCTTTTGAATAGCTTGAGTTGTCCAAAATTGACGTGTGTATATTTGTGCTTTTAAAAGATCTATGTCATCTGCATAAACAACTTTTCCTTGGCTTTCAGGCAAAAAAAGTTCGGAATCTTCGAAATTACCTCCTTGCGCAAAAATAAAATTGTCTGTCAGTTGTTTTACACCTTCAATTTCTTGAGCAAAGAATGTATCTATTTGTGCCTTACGATCGGGGACATAGCGCACTTCAATCAGGTCAGCGCCCATATGAATGGCCGTTAAGGGAACGCCAACCTCTAATGCATGATTGGATAACCCAACAGCCTGTCCAAACCCTTCTTTTAGGGCAAGCATTGTATTGAGGTTCATTTCTTCTGGTTTTGCGGGGTATGCATTCACACAGTGAATGAGAATTAAACGATCTCTGGCTCCATAACTTCCTATGAAGTGAACCGTCTCTTCAATCTCTTTCTCTGTAGCCACCCCCGTTGAAAGCAGGATAGGCTTACCTGTTTCAATGATCGTTTGTATAAAAGGGAGATCGACTAACTCATTGGCTGCTATTTTAAAGGCGGCAGGACTTACATCTTGCTCAAGAGATAAAACAGTATCAGAATCAAAAGCTTCGCTTAATGCTGTGACATTGTTGCTCTGTGCATACTTAAATATATCAGGAATGAGGTCATTCTTGGGCTTCACCTTCTTATAAAGCTGATAAAGGTTTTTTCCTTCCCATGGCCCGCCAGAGAGCATAAAGCTCTCAGCGCGTGAATTGACAACCAGAGAATCCTCCGTATAGGTTGGAAAAGCAACAGCATCCACCCCTGCTTCTTTAGCACGATCAATCATTGTGCAGGCTTCCTTTAGATTTTCATATCCAGAAATATGCGCTACAATATAAGGCGCATTCCCTGCGCCTATCGTCCGTCCATCAATTTGTATCGTACTATCCATGATCTATCCAATCGCGTCTTGTTTTACAGGTTGGTGCTTCTCAATATCGGCTGTTGCCGTCGCGCCGATGACGTCTTTATAGCACATAGGGCTTACGCCTCCCGCGTCAGAGGGGGCACGGATGCTTTTGATATTTTTGAGAGAGAGTTCGTCGCCTGTTTTGACGTCTTCTATTGTCCAATATTGACGGGTGAAAATGCCTTTGGCTTTGAGGTCGGTTTCTCCGCCATATTTTATACCCTCAATGCTTTCCCATGCAAGGCGCGTGTCTGTGCACAAAGCTTTCAACTCATCTGGTTCAAGAGAAAACGACGAGTCAGGGCCACCGTCTTTACGATCCAACGTGATATGTTTTTCAATCATACACGCGCCTAAAGAAACAGCTGCCACCGCTGTGGCTGTGCCTAATGTATGGTCAGACAAACCCGAGAGCACATCAAAGCTCTCTCGGATATCAATCATCGTGCCCAAATACGTGTCTTTCGCAGGCGCAGGATAGGCGCTTACACAATGGAGGATCACAAGCTGTTCACCACCACACTCTTTCACAAAATTAATTGTTTGTTCAACCTCTTCTTTGGTCGACGTGCCCGTTGAGATAATAATCGGCTTTCCTGTTTTCACCACCGCCTCAACCAAAGGCCAGTCAGAAAGCTCGTTTGAGGCAATCTTATAGGCTGGTGTATCCAGCCCTTCCAAGAGCTCAACCGCCGCCACGTCAAAGGGTGAACTAAACACAGTGATCTCCAGTTCTTTCGCATAGGCAAAGAGTTCAGGAAACCACTCATAAGGCGTACTCGCCTCTTGATACAGCTTATAGAGATCCAACCCTTTCCATGTCTCTCCGCCCTCAATTGTAAATCCATCAAAGGTCAGAGAATCCGCCGTATAGGTCTGGAGCTTCACCGCACTCGCCCCTGACTCTTTGGCCACCTTCATCAGCTTCTTAGCCCGCGCAATATCTCCATTATGATTGCCTGAAAGCTCGGCAATAATATAGGGGGATTGCCCATGTCCAATTGTACATCCGTCTATGTCTATCGTCTTTTTCATGATGATTCATCCGTTGTTTATTCAACATGGCTGTATGTATAGAGAGTCGCCTCCTTTTTTGCAAGAAAAAGGATTTAAATTATAGTAAATTAGTTTTATAATTACACTATAAACACTCGTCCAAGAAAAATCTTGGACTTCAAAACACCTCAAGAGGTTTACATCCAAGACTTAAAACAATATCACCTTAACTCTTAAGTGTTGCACTTGAGGCTTGAGAGAAGCAAATATAAAAAAATATGAATTTGATAATACACATTGCCCTCTTCTTATTCCTGTTCAAAAGTTTCAACGATCTTAATCAAATCCCGCCACCCATAACACACTTCTTTCACCTTTGAAGGGCCTATCTCGATCATATGTTTACCAATACGTTGTCCGCCCATACGCTCATAGAAGGCACAGGCATTTTTGTTTTTGTCTAAGACCCATAGGCAAAGGCCTGAATGCTTTTTCTCTTTGAGAACTTGAACGGCATGGATCATCAGGGCTTTTCCTATCCCTTGTTTCCAGTAATCAGGGAGGATATAGAGGGCGAGGATCTCGGAGGTGTATTGGGGACGGATCGTCGATTGCCCCAGAGGAAGGGTTTCGATTTTTCCATAGGCGATAAATCCCACCGGGTGATCTTGAACATAGGCAATGCTGGCATATATCTCAGGATTGTCCAGCCACTTTGTCCAGCCCTCTTCTCGTTCATGTACAGACAAGCCATTGAGAAAATCCTGATCTACTGCGCCTGCGTAGGCAGAATGCCACCCCTCCACATGAAGAACGGCCAGTATAGAAATATCATTGTCTGTTGCAGGGGCAATTAGGAGAGACATTAGCTCTCCGTTCTATAATTAGGCGCCTCCGCCGTAATCGTCACATCATGGACGTGACTCTCTCGATATCCAGCGGAAGACATCTTCATAAACTGCGTTTGTGTTTTCATCTTGGTAATGGTGGAGCATCCTGTATAGCCCATAGAAGCACGTAACCCTCCCACCAATTGATGAACAATATTACTGATTGAGCCTTTATAGGGCACACGTCCTTCAATGCCTTCGGGAACAAGCTTTTGAGAATCTGTGACGTTCCCTTGGAAATATCGATCCGCTGAGCCTCGTGTCATTGCGCCGACAGAGCCCATCCCTCGATAGGTTTTATAGGAGCGCCCTTGATAGAGAATGACCTCTCCGGGTGCTTCGTCTGTGCCTGCAAACATTGACCCTAACATCGCGCAATCTGCGCCTGCCGCGATGGCTTTGGCGAGATCTCCCGAATATTTAATACCTCCATCGGCAATCACTGGGGTTTTTGATTTTTGACATGCCTCTGCTACATCTTGAATAGCCGTCAATTGAGGCACACCCACTCCTGCGACAATACGTGTTGTACAAATAGAGCCAGGGCCTATTCCCACTTTAACCGCATCCGCCCCGACATCTATAAGAGCTTTGGCTGCATCGCCTGTGGCGATATTTCCCCCGATAATTTGCAGGTTTTTAGAATTTAATCGACGCACATTTTTGACGGTTTCCAGTACATTTTGGGAATGTCCGTGGGCCGTATCGACGACTAAAACATCAAGCCCTGCCTCAACCATGGCTTCAGCACGCTCAAAAGCGCTTGTTCCTGTCCCAACAGCAGCTCCAACCAATAAACGTCCTTCTGAATCTTTACTTGCATGTGGAAAAAGCCGTGATTTTTCTATGTCTTTGACCGTCATCAGGCCAATACAGTTAAAGGCATCATCTACGATGAGCAGTTTTTCAATGCGATGGTGGTGCAAAAGTTTTTTGGCTTCCTCCTTCGTCACACTTGACTTGATTGTGACCAAATTTTCAGAGGTCATCAGCTCTTTCACAGGCGTGTCCTTATTGTCTGCGAAGCGTACATCACGGTTGGTCAAAATCCCCACAAGCTTCCCAGATTTTTCCGTCACAGGAATCCCTGAAATTTTATTATGATGCATAAGATCTAACGCCTCAGAGAGCTTCGCCTCTGGATCAATCGTGATGGGATCAAGCACCATACCGGATTCAAAGCGCTTCACTTTACGGACTTGATCGGCTTGTTGCTCAACACTCATATTACGATGCAACACCCCTAATCCTCCATTTTGCGCCATCGCAATCGCCATGTCCGCCCCTGTGACTGTATCCATCGCAGAGGACAGAAGTGGAATATTGAGGATGATAGAGCGTGTCAGTTGTGTTGACGTATCAGCATCATTGGGATGAATATTTGAGGCTGCGGGGAGCAACAAGACATCATCAAATGTCAAACCGTCTCGTATATTTTTTTGAAGAAATCCCATGGTGCAAATCCTTATGATATATGTGTGTTGAATTTGCAGTGTACTTATAGCTATTTTCAAAGGGATGTAAAGAGCTAATTATTTTTCAAACGACCAAGCGAATAGAGGAGGTTCCACAAATTCGGACAGGGTGTTAGGCTCAGGATCTATAAAACGCTGTATACTATAGTACTTTTGAACCATTTATACATCTAAAATCAAAAAAACGACCCTAAATAAAATGTGGGTCGTTTCCAAAATTGTTATCGAAACAGGTATATAGAGACTATAGTGATCTTTGAAGATCTGGCGATGACCTACTCTCCCGTGGCTTAAGCCAAAGTACCATCGGCGCTAGGGTTTTTCACGATCCTGTTCGGGATGGGAAGGGGTGTTGCACTCCTGCTATAACCACCAGATCATCAAAAATCACTATAGGTAACATAGGTTAAAATTTGTAACATAACTTTTATTGTCTTTATTATGTGCGTTCATATACAAGCGTTCAGACGCCACGCAGGCTTCGTGCTATGGCACGGGCTTTACGGTCGCAATCCTGCAGGTATTAAATCAAAATGCTTAGATCCATTTTCAATGATCCAATGAATTTATCACTGGGTATGAAGTGAATTCAAGCCGATCGAGCAATTAGTAATGGTTAGCTTCACCCCTTGCGGGGCTTCCACATCCATCCTATCAACGTGGTAGTCTTCCACGGCTCTGATAGGGAATCCTAGTTTTGAGGGGGGCTTCCCGCTTAGATGCTTTCAGCGGTTATCCTGTCCGAACGTAGCTACTCTGCGATGCTCCTGGCGGAACAACAGATACACCAGAGGTTCGTCCACCCCGGTCCTCTCGTACTAAGGGCAGCTCCTCTCAAGATTCCAACACACACGGTAGATAGGGACCGAACTGTCTCACGACGTTCTGAACCCAGCTCGCGTACCTCTTTAAATGGCGAACAGCCATACCCTTGGGACCTTCTACAGCCCCAGGATGAGATGAGCCGACATCGAGGTGCCAAACAGCGCCGTCGCTGTGGACGCTTGGGCGCTATCAGCCTGTTATCCCTAGAGTACCTTTTATCCGTTGAGCGATGGCCCTTCCATACAGAACCACCGGATCACTATGACCGACTTTCGTCTCTGCTCGACTTGTCAGTCTCGCAGTCAGGCGAGCTTATGCCATTGCACTCTTAAAGACGATTTCCGACCGTCTTGAGCTCACCATCGCGCGCCTCCGTTACACTTTAGGAGGCGACCGCCCCAGTCAAACTACCCACCATACAGGGTCCCAGATCCAGATTATGGACCGTGGTTAGACATCAAACGTGCCAGGGGTGGTATTTCAAGGATGACTCCACGTAAACTAGCGTCTACGCTTCAAAGTCTCCCACCTATCCTACACATGACAAGCCTAATGCCACTGTAAAGCTATAGTAAAGGTTCATAGGGTCTTTCCGTCTAGCCGCGTGTACCCCGCATCTTCACGGGGAATTCAATTTCGCTGAGTCTGCTCTGGAGACAGTGGGGAAGTCGTTACGCCATTCGTGCAGGTCGGAACTTACCCGACAAGGAATTTCGCTACCTTAGGACCGTTATAGTTACGGCCGCCGTTTACTGGGGCTTCAATTCAGTGCTTGCACACCTCCTCTTAACCTTCCAGCACCGGGCAGGCGTCAGACCCTATACGTCGTCTTACGACTTCGCAGAGCCCTGTGTTTTTGATAAACAGTCGCCACCCCCTCTTTTGTGCCACCCTAAAAAAGTTGCCTTTATTAGGGTCACCCTTCTTCCGAAGTTACGGGTGCAATTTGCCGAGTTCCTTCAGAACAGTTCTCTCAAGCGCCTTGGTCTACTCGACCTGACCACCTGTGTCGGTTTCGGGTACGGTCTATATGGTGGGGCTATTTCCTGGAACCACTTCACAGCCACTCCAATCCAATTAGGAATGACAATTTACGTGATCCGTCACACACCACCAGGTCACGGAATATTAACCGTGTTCCCATCGACTACGCATTTCTGCCTCGCCTTAGGGGCCGACTCACCCTACACTGATTAGCATTGTGTAGGAACCCTTGGTCTTTCGGCGAGAGTGTCTCTCACACTCTTTATCGCTACTCATGTCCGCATTCTCACTTCCGATACCTCCAACCCACCTCGCGATGAGCCTTCACAGGCTTACGGAACGCTCCGCTACCACGCACAGTAAACTGTGCATTCTAAGCTTCGGTAAATGGCTTAAGACCCGATAAATCTTCGGCGCGGAAAGTCTTAATTAGATCAGTGAGCTATTACGCTTTCTTTAAAGGATGGCTGCTTCTAAGCCAACCTCCTGATTGTCTTGGACTTTCTACTTCCTTTTCCACTTAGCCATTATTTAGGGACCTTAGCTGTAGATCTGGGCTGTTTCCCTTTCCACCACGGAGCTTATCACCCGTAGTGTGTCTGCCACGCAGTACTCCTCGGTATTCGGAGTTTGGTTAGGTTTGGTAAGGCTCGCGCCCCCCTAGCCCATCCAGTGCTCTACCCCCGAGGGTATTCACGTGACGCTCTACCTAAATAGATTTCGCGGAGAACCAGCTATTACCCGGTTTGATTGGCCTTTCACCCCTAGCCACAAGTCATCCCCTCATTTTTCAACATAAGTGGGTTCGGTCCTCCAATACATGTTACTGTATCTTCAACCTGCTCATGGCTAGATCACCGGGTTTCGGGTCTAATCCCACATACTATTCGCCCTATTCAGACTCGCTTTCGCTACGCCTCCACCTAACGGTTTAAGCTTGCATGTGAGATTAAGTCGCGGACCCATTATACAAAAGGTACGCCGTCACACCATAAAGGTGCTCCGACTGATTGTAGGCATTCGGTTTCAGGTCTGTTTCACTCCCCTAATAGGGGTTCTTTTCACCTTTCCCTCACGGTACTAGTTCACTATCGGTCAATCAGGAGTATTTAGCCTTGGAGGATGGTCCCCCCATGTTCAGACAAAATTTCACGTGTTCCGTCCTACTCAAGGACTAAAAAGCTTTCTACCGATACGGGACTATCACCCACTCTGGTGTGCCTTTCCATGCACTTCTCGTTCTTACTCTTCAGCCACTGGGCTGATCCCCGTTCGCTCGCCGCTACTAGGGGAATCTCGGTTGATTTCTTTTCCTCAGGGTACTGAGATGTTTCACTTCCCCTGGTTTGCTTCTTACACCTATGTATTCAGTATAAGATACCGCATAAAGCGGTGGGTTTCCCCATTCGGAAATCCGCGGATCAAAGAGTGTTGACCTCTCCCCGCGGCTTATCGCAGCCTGCCACGTCCTTCATCGCCTCTGATTGCCAAGGCATTCACCAAATGCCCTTTTATACGCTTGAATCCAAATCACACACAGAAATAAAGTCACTGTATGATCATTGAAACTATGTTCTCAGCATTTTGATTTGCTAGACAATGATCCATTACATTCGATGTCGGATGTAGGCGTGGACGCCTACAAATAACTGCAATGAACCATTATGTTACACCATCCGAATCTCGGAAGGATGATGTAACCTATGTTTGTTTTAATGCTTTTACAATTTCATAGGAAATGAAATTGTACGTTCAGACGCCACGCAGGCTTCGTGCTCACGCACGGGCTTGCAGTCGCAATCCTTTAAAACACACCCAAAAAAATGGACATATTTTAATATAAAACATTAAAACATACTATATACCTATTTACGATGTACAAGAACCTGAGGATATTCCTCACTTAAAGACCAAAAAGGTCTTTAAGAAAAAAATAACAACCAACAATAAATGGTGGACCCTAGCGGGATCGAACCGCTGACCTCCTGAATGCAAATCAGGCGCTCTCCCAGCTGAGCTAAGGGCCCTTGGTATTGGCTAAACCAACAATAAATGGTGGGCCCGGGAAGACTTGAACTTCCGACCTCACCCTTATCAGGGGTGCGCTCTAACCGCCTGAGCTACGAGCCCAGATCTCCGCGATTCTGGTTCTAACACGACAATGGAAAAAAGAGACGCCGGCAGCAGCACATGAATGTACCAGATACATCCTTAGAAAGGAGGTGATCCAGCCGCAGCTTCCGCTACGGCTACCTTGTTACGACTTCATCCCAGTCGCTAACCCTACCGTGGTCCGCTGCTTCCAGTAAACTGGTTAGCGCACGGCCTTCGGGCAGAATCAACTCCCATGATGTGACGGGCGGTGTGTACAAGACCCGGGAACGTATTCACCGTGGCATGCTGATCCACGATTACTAGCGATTCCGACTTCATGTTCTCGAGTTGCAGAGAACAATCCGAACTGAGACTGTTTTTAGAGATTCGCTCCCCCTCGCGAGGTCGCTGCCCACTGTAACAGCCATTGTAGCACGTTTGTAGCCCTACACATAAGGGCCATGATGACTTGACGTCGTCCCCACCTTCCTCCGGCTTAACACCGGCAGTCCCATCAGAGTGCCCACCATAATGTGCTGGCAACAGATAGTAAGGGTTGCGCTCGTTGCAGGACTTAACCTAACATCTCACGACACGAGCTGACGACAGCCATGCAGCACCTGTATCTCATCCGGCCGAACCGAAGAAATCCATCTCTGGAAATCCCGATGAGTATGTCAAGTGTAGGTAAGGTTCTTCGCGTTGCTTCGAATTAAACAACATGCTCCACCGCTTGTGCGGGTCCCCGTCAATTCCTTTGAGTTTTAATCTTGCGACCGTACTCCCCAGGCGGTATGCTTATCGCGTTAGCTGCGTCACTGAAGCCCTAAGGACTCCAACAACTAGCATACATCGTTTACGGCGTGGACTACCGGGGTATCTAATCCCGTTTGCTCCCCACGCTTTCGTACCTCAGCGTCAGTTCCCGTCCAGTTAGGCGCCTACGCCACTGGTGTTCCTCCGAATATCTGCGCATTTCACTGCTACACTCGGAATTCCCCTAACCTCTCCGGGACTCTAGACTTCCAGTTTCAAAAGCAGTTCCAGGGTTGAGCCCTGGGCTTTCACTTCTGACTTAAAAATCCGCCTACGTACGCTTTACGCCCAGTGATTCCGAACAACGCTTGCTCCATTCGTATTACCGCGGCTGCTGGCACGAATTTAGCCGGAGCTTCTTCTGATGTTACCGTCATTATCTTCGCATCTGAAAGAGCTTTACAACCCTAAGGCCTTCGTCACTCACGCGGCATGGCTGCGTCAGGGTTTCCCCCATTGCGCAATATTCCTCACTGCTGCCTCCCGTAGGAGTCTGGACCGTGTCTCAGTTCCAGTGTGGCTGATCATCCTCTCAAACCAGCTACTGATCGTCGGCTTGGTGAGCTCTTACCTCACCAACTACCTAATCAGGCGCGGGCTAATCCTTCAGCGATAAATCTTTGGACCGGAGTCATTATGCGGTATTAGCGTAAATTTCTCTACGTTATTCCGCACTGAAGGGTATATTCCCACGTGTTACGCACCCGTGCGCCACTGTCTCCGAAGAGACCGTTTGACTTGCATGTGTTAAGCCTGCCGCCAGCGTTCGTTCTGAGCCAGGATCAAACTCTCAAGTTTAATCCCATCTGCAATTATCTTTGAATAAATCCAAAGACAACCCAAAAGTATATTTATTTAAGAACCTGCTTGCATATTTGTATTGTGCTTCCACTTCCTAAAAAGTGAAAGCGCGTCACGTAACTTAAAAAGTTCGCATGCAAACAGATAATTTATTTGTGTATCCAATACACAAACTCACACACTGCTGCCTGCGACTCTTTTTTCCATATTCACGATGTTCAAGATCCATGCTAACAACTCGAAAGTCGCTCACATAAAAAATCAGGCTCCAATAAAACTTAAAACCTAACCCTTAATTTTTAACGATGAGCGGATCATACCGACCCTTTATTCCCTCGTCAAGTCTTTATTTCTAAAGTTTTTCTCAACTGCTTGACTGTTGCCAGTCCGTTGCCGAGGAGGGTGTTATATCTCCACCTCGTTTATTTGTAAACCCTTTTTTTACTTTTCTTTAACTTTTTTTAAATATCTCTTAAGAAGAGCCACATAGCCTTGTGTTTTTAACAGAGAAGACAGCATAAAAACACAAGAGAAAACTCCTTAACTCTTTCATAAGGGAAAAATCTTGAGGAGCGCTTGCGCAAGATTTTGGGCGCCGTTTCCTGTATGGTCTATCTGCTCCAAAGCATTGACCATTCCTGTATAGAGCTCCTGATTATTTTGTATATCCATTACAATACGCGCCCAATCCTCGGGAGACATATCTTTATAATAGCCTGCGTAATATGTTGTGCCATAGGACGCAAAATTTTCGCTTAAACTCTGGTGTTCGGGATAGAGGGAGGTCACAATGAGGGGAAGTCCACAGGCAGCCGCTTCATAACGGGTCGTGCCTGATGCACAAATCCCTAAATCCGCCCATTGATAGTGCACCAAAAGATCACTTGGGTCATGAATAAGGGTCACATGAGCAGATAATTTTTTTAAGGCGCACACATGTTCTTTTGAGAAAAAAGGCCCAACAATTACCCTCATCTCTATATTCGATAGATCCTTAAGGCTATTTACAACACGAAGTGTATTTGTTTGTGGGTCTGCCCCTCCAAATGTTATAAGAATTTTTTGAGGAGAAGTAGTTTGTCTTTGGCGATAAGCGTTTATATAGATTTCATCTAACAACACATAGTCTTGTCCGTGGAGCCAATGCTCTGCATTGGGAGGACGTTGTGTGTCTGTACCCCAATAGGGCTGAATCAAAGCTTTTATTTTTGGGGCGCGCTCATCACGAAAAGAATCATCGCTTAAGCCATCCATCATGACAATTGTGTATTTGGAGTGATCTAGGGCTTTGAGATAGGAAATCAAGGGGAGAGGGTGCTCTAAATTTTGCCGATGCCCTAGATCTAGAATGATATTTTGGGCGTCTTTGGGATAATGGGAGATTTTATGCTCATAGCTGAGAGCCTTAGGCACGAGATGAACAGAAGATCTAGATTCATGAATGAGCTTTAAAGTGTTTTCATCTGTATCTTCGGGGAGAATAAAACATGTTGTGTCATGTGCATTCAACGCCCGTGCCAAGATTAGGCATCGCCTTAGGTTTCCTATGCCTATTGTCTCGGAGACATCACAGCGAAAATAGATCATGTTCCAACATCGTCATAAAATTCCTTATAAGTCATAAAATTCCTTATAAAAGGATGTGTCTAATCTTTTAGAGAGTGCCTCTTCTAAAGCTATTTGTAAATCCTGTGAGTTCACATGTGCCCTGTTTTTTTCATCATAAAATCCACTAACAAGGGAGATACGCTTTTCAAGAGCAGGGCGTATTGTTGGCTCCCATGACAGGGACTCTGTATCAAGGACGACAATGGGTATTGTTGTTTGCAAAGCCTCATAAAATGTAGACGTATAGACAAAATCAAACAGAAATAAATCAGCATCCCCAGCGACTTCATGAAAGGGACGTGTTTCAATCTTTGCCCCCAGAGATTCAAAAGCTTTCGGAGGCAGACTTGGGCTTTCGGGGTGGGCTTTAAAAATAACGTCGTACCCCCACGCTTTAAGCTGTGCAATGACACGAGCTTGGAGATCTACTTTCACAAGCTCCGCAGGAACTTCCCCCAAGCGCCCTCTATCTCGGTCATAAATGGTTGAGATGAGCATAATTGTTTTAATTTTCTCTTCTACCTCTTCAGTAGAAGAGGGGAAAGGAGGTGTTTGAGAAACACTTATTATCTCGGGAGCACTCTGGTGGAGTGTTGGCATTTTTTGTGTCATTTTTTGCAAAAATTGCGCATGCCTTTCTGAATAGGTTACAAATTGAGTACATCCCCATAATTCTATGAAGGGAACCGTTGGTGCTTGCATTAAACCCGCCGGAGTTCCGTGATCATGCCCTTGCGCTCGCCCCCCTTGAGCCATCACGGCAAGGCGAAGTAACAAGTCCCACACATTTCCGCCTGTACCTGTCCAAATGTGACTGGGCAAGCCATCTGGATTTTCATTTAATCTCTTATAGTGCACATTCAAAAGTCCAGCCCCCTTATGCAGAATATCTCTGATATAGTCTTTTAAATCAGATCTGAAAGAAATATCCCATTTTAAACAAACAGTATGTAAGACATCCAATATGTCCTCTTCAAGTTCTATTTGTGCGGCTGTTGGTACAAAATTATGGGATTCAATAGGAGAAAACCAACGTGCAGAGCGTGAAAAAATAACCTCTTGGGCTATGGACTTAGCGTGATGGACAATCAGACTTGTACGCTCTGTTGTAATAATAGACTCTCGTAGGCGCTCAGGCGTCAGAGGTAAAATTTTAAGGCCGTCAATATCCAGACCTCCTCTTTGAGGATTGAACTTTTTTATAAGACGTAAGGCATTTTTAGGGTGACACAAACGTGACCAGATACTCGGCACAGAGACAGGACACGCGAGAGGATCTAGAACACGAGCTGTCTCCATCCCTTGTTCTCTCCATACATCTTTCGTATAGAGCCAATAGTCAGGAATATCAGGAAACAAACCCGCTTCTTCTCTTCTTTTTTTTAGTAAAAGGGCGCGAAAGATATGTGTCGATTCAGTAAGAAAATATTTTAAAATAGAAAAATATGGCACAAGCTCAGAGTTATAGACAGCTTTCCCTCGCGCATGTTTTTGGCATACTCGTGCCGTGTCATTTAGGAGTTGGATATTAAAGTCCATAATCTCATTGACCGCAAAAGGCCAAAAGAAATCTTGGACACCCTGTGCGTCAATATTAGCTTTATGGATATCCCATTCTATCTCTTTTCGAGCAAAAACCATGTGGGATCATCCAGTGGAAAATTTGGGTCGCGTTTATAGATAAATCCATAATCAACTAAGCATAAATCCGCGTATTTATCCATCAAATCTCCCGCAAAATCCCGTTTGAAGAGGCGTTCTCCGTGGCCACGATAGGGGACGGTGACAGGGGTGGGATTATAATATTCTAAAACGGCGATATATTTATTGCTACACCGATACATCGTTTCATAGGCCTGAGGCAAGGAGTCTGGATTGATGTGAATAAGAACCCCTGCTGTAAAGACAAGATCAGATTTTACGCCAATATTAGAGTCTAAAAGAGATCCATGCTCAACATTCAACCAATCCTCATTTTTAAGCATGTTATAGGCTTTATCATTCAGTTCCACAGCATTTAAACTGGCCTTTGGCAAAAGATGGCGTAATGTCCGCAAATTAAGCCCAACATTAGGGCCAAGCTCCAAAACGCTCTCTACGTTCTGCGCCATCCGCAAGGTTTGAGAGAAGATATTCAGACGGCTAGGAAGCGTTCCAATATCGTTGTTACGATCAACATACTCATTGCCGAACTCTCCGGCCCAAAATTCTTCTTGTGGTGTTTTAAGTGCTGGCATGTTTTTTCCTATTCGTTTTTATCAAGCGTTCCATCGAGGATATCAGAGACTGATATCTTCATATTTTGAATTTGTTCTTTTATATCTTTATTCCAATTTGGGGAACATAAAATAAAAATTTTATCCCCTTGTGGCAAAGCTTCTTCATCAGGTCGTATGATTGGCCTATCGAATTCTTCATGATGTGTGCCTATCTTTGTCTCAGAATTGTCTAATATATACAAAGGGAGTGTCTCAGTCTTGAGGTGAGCGACAATCCGAGAGGCATATTCATTCGCCCCCCAAAAACAAACTACAGGATTTGAAATGCCTGCGGCAGAGTTTTTAATCTTCTGGGCAATTTTTTGAGCTAATTCTTTATTCTCTTGCTCGGCCTCTTTTGCTTTTTGATAGAGCGTCACAGCCTCTTCAATGATGTCTTCAACTTTAAAATCTGGAACAATATGCTCAACGCGTGCGCCTGTTTTTTGAGCCACCGTTACAAATCCAAAATAACGGCTTGCTTTATAGTCTTGATCTCTGATCACAGTAAACCCATGTTTTTTCAAGAGAAGGTCTGCATGATGTGGACGAAAATGAAGCATGTGCTCAAACGTCAAAGAATTATGCGGATAGGCCTTATAATCAGGGACTTCAAGAAAGAGATAACCGCCTTCTTTGAGCAAACAAGAGAGTTGTTCTATCCATTCATCCGCGTTTCTGACATGTTCAAGAACATAATAACTCACGATAGCATCATAGAGACCGTGTTCTTGAGCATTTTGACGTTCCGTGATAAATCCTTTTTTAACAGACGGGTCATCCTCTTGATCCAAAGGATCTAAGCCTTCCGCATGATATCCTGCCTCTTCAAGTGATTTACAAAAATGTCCCGTAGACGCCCCAACTTCAAGGATACGCGCGCCTTTTTCAACAAAGCGTTCAATTGGCGTTAAACGCGCTTGGATATCATAATCCACATGAATTTCGACTGCACTGCTATAGCGATTATGGGCATCTCGATAGAAATCATATAAAAAATCTTCGTCAGGGCGTTTTTGTTCATACACAAACCCACAATTTTGACAGCACACATCCTCAAACTGCATAAGGAAATCTGCTGTTCTGTTAGAGACTGTATATTCTCTGTGCCCCAGAGCACGCACTTTCGTCTCTCCACACACATCACAACACGAGGGAGACCAGTGTGCTTTTTTCAACGGTTTTGACATGTGTTTATACCCTATACATTCTACTTCTCGGGCACTATATCATAAAAAAAACCTGTCGCAACGGACAAGTCATTAGACTTATAGGGGAACACATTATACGATGAGCGAAAGGAACATTATGATGAAAATACAAACAGAAACAGCCCACATAGAAAATAATAGAATTATTCTTCCCTCTAATGACGATGAGGTGAGAGAAGCCCTCTTGGCAGGAGATATTTGTATCTTTCATGATGTATTTCCTCAAGATCTGTGTTTGATTGCCAAAAAATCAGCCATTGAATGGGCAAAGAACACGCCTGCCCACGAGCCAGAAAAAGAGACGCCCCCCTCACGCATAGACAATTGGCATCGCTATGATAATAACCCTGTTAAATCACAAACACCGCATATTTTTCATGCCTATAATTTCAATAATCTAATGGAGTTGCCTGCTCCTATTCAATACCCTCTTCAAATGCTCTTTCAGCCCATGATTGATTTACAAAATAGGCTGGCGGGAACAACAGGGGATCTTCAAAACTTGGAGGCAGATCATATTCTTCACCCACAGATTGTGCACTACCCTGTTGGAGGAGGGTATTTCGGACGTCATGAACACCCGTTTGAACCCCAAAAATTTGGATTAATCGTGTCTTTGAGTCAAAAAGGAGAAGATTTTGAGACAGGCGCAACCCTATATTATAACGATCAAGAAAAAGCTCTTGATTTAGATGATCACCAAAAATGTGGGTCTCTTACAATTTTCCGTTACGACATTCCACACGCTGTGACGGTTATAGACTCAGACAAAGATCTTAATTTTGATCACATATCTGGACGATGGTCTGCTATTTTACCGTATTATTGAGCACTTTAAATAAAGCCTCAGCACGCACCCAATCCTCTGGATCATCAATGTCCGTGACACGGTGAGTGGGAACGCTATAGCCTCTAAAACCTAGAGGGTTTCCTGCGCCTGTTGTGTCTTGAATATAGCTGGACGTGTAGATACAAAACATACCCGCATCGTGATAACTTGAGTCGAGGTCTTGTGTGCGGTTGGAAAATGCGGTTGGATCTTTGGGAGAGAGGATGTTTGCATCATCCATAACCCATGCTTTTTCAATGGGGGTTGGGTAAGGGCTCACAGAGAGTAAGGCTCTTTTTTGATCTCCTTGTTCAAAAACATGAGAGGCTTTTTTCAAATCTTCGACATCCATCAATGGGCTTGTTGCATACAGCAGGGTGATGCTCTCAAAATGCTTTCCACGCTGGGCATAGGATTCAACTGTGAATTTAAGAACTTCCATAATAGAGGTATAATCATCTGCCAAATGGAGCGGACGAGGGAAATCAGGAGGACAGCCATTGTCTGTGGCGACACGTCTAATCTCTGGATTATCCGTCGAGATATGAATAGTATCAAACACTCCACTCTCTTTGGCCACACCTAACACATGTTCTATCATGGGTCGCCCACAGAACTCTTTGATATTTTTATGAGGAATTCTTTTTGAGCCTCCTCGGGCGGGGATAATTGCAAGTCGTTTCATTCTATACTGTCTTTCAAAGCGTTGACCACATGTGTGACGTCTGCTTCTTCCATCGCAGGATAGAGGGGCAAGGATAATGTTTGATTATAATAATGTGTAGCGCCCGTAAAATCCTGTTCACCATACAAAGCTTTGTAATAGGGTTGTGTGTGAACAGGGATGTAGTGAACTTGCGTTCCCACATTTTTGGCTTTCAAGCGCGCCATGATCTCAGCGCGGGAGATGCCCAGAGCTTCAAAATCAATTCGTATGGCATAAAGATGCCAGCCAATCCTATCCTTTTGCACACGACAAGGGGATTTAATATAAGGGTTTAAACCTTCTAACATTTGAGTATAGAGGGAGACGAGGCTTTCTCGTTTGGTAATAAAGCGCTCTATCTTGTTGAGTTGGGATAATCCGAGGACACATTGAATATCGGTCACTCTGTAGTTATACCCCAACGCGTTCATTTCATACGCCCATGGCTCCATACCCTCTGTTTTGACCATACAATGCTGTCGATAACGCTTCATTTTAGACGCTAAATCAGGGTCATTGGTCGTGATCGCGCCCCCTTCCCCCATCGCAATGGTTTTCACAGGATGAAATGAAAAAGTTGACATATCCTCAAAGTCACAAGCTCCAACGGGATGGTCTTTATAGACTCCTCCAATAGCATGAGAGGCATCAGCAATAATTTTTATATTTTGATCATGGGCAATCTTACAAATAGGCATGAGATCTACAGGTTGTCCTCCTAAATGAACGGGGATAACAGCCTTTACTTTGAAGTTTTTGGAGTCTGCCTCCGCAAGCGCCTTTAAAAATGTCTCTTCTGTCATGAGACCTGTCTTGGGATCAGCATCACAAAAGACAACATCTGCTCCACAATAACGTACCGCATTGGCCGTTGCCAGAAAGGTCATGGTGGGGACAATAGCACAGCTTCCTTCTTGGAGCTCTGCTGCTATACAGGCCAAATGAAGTGCCACCGTTCCATTCGCACACGCCACAGCATATTTTGCCCCTGTGACTGCGCCAATACGCTCTTCAAAAGCTTCAACAGCAGGGCCTGTTGTGAGATAATCTCCTTTTAAGACATCAACAACAGCTTGAATATCGTCTTCTTCAATAGTTTGACGTCCATAGGGTAATATATGGGGCAACATATTAGATCACCTTCATCATATCTTCTAACACCTCTTCGCTCACCCATTCTTTGTTGTTGTCACTGGAATAGGAAAAGCCTTCTTCGACCTTCTCATAAGCCTCATAGCGCTCCACCTCATTGGCATCCCAAAATTTAAAGGACGGTTCAATCACATAGCGATCTTCAAGTTCGTATGTGCTCCGACTATCATCAAATGGGACCATAATTTCATGGAGCTTTTCTCCAGGACGAATACCTACAATTTCATGGGGCGTGTTAGGCACAATCACATTGGCTAAGTCCGTCATTTTCATGCTGGGGATTTTGGGGACAAATATCTCGCCTCCCTTCATCATTTCTAATGAGGACAAGACAAAATTAACACCTTGGGGCAAGGTGATCCAAAAACGGGTCATGCGTTCATCTGTAATCGGAATGGTCTTCGCGCCCTCTTTTTTAAGCTTTTGAAAGAAAGGAATAACAGAGCCTCGTGAGCCAAATACATTTCCATAGCGGACGACAGAAAAACGGGTCTCTCCAGGTCCAACAATATTATTACTCGACACAAATATTTTATCAGACGCCAATTTACTGGCACCGTATAAATTGATGGGGTTCGCGGCTTTATCTGTGGAGAGAGCTATTACTTTTTTGATGTTATTATCAATGGAAGCGCGCACAACATTCTCCGCCCCCATAACATTTGTCCGAATGCATTCCATTGGGTTATATTCTGCAGCAGGGACTTGTTTAAGAGCCGCGGCATGAATGACAATATCAATTCCACGCAAGGCCAAATTGAGGCGATCTCTGTCTCGCACATCTCCAATAAAAAAGCGGACTTGGTGTGGGCTATATTTGGAAAGCGCCTGCTCCATCTCATATTGCTTTAATTCATCACGAGAATAGGCCACAATGCGTTTGGGATTATAGTCACGGATGAGTGTTTCTATAAAACATTTTCCAAAAGACCCTGTGCCCCCCGTCACAAGAATAGAACTTTGAGTTAAATCTAAATTGTTAGGTGTAAAATGTCTCACAAATGCTCCAGTTACTTCTTTTTATTTCCTGTATCTTTCATAGGGGTATATCATACAATATGCAAGAGCTGGAACACTCTACCGTCATTTCAATTTACAAGTAAGACATTGTTTCTGCCCAAATACGTCATTTCTGCGAAGGCAGGAATCCAGTTTTTCTCTATAAAGACAGTGGCGTTGCCACTGTCATATGGATCTCCGACGTTTAAGACATGCTTTGCATGTTCTCGGGGATGACGGTGCGATAAATTATATATGCTCTAAAAGTGCACTTAATTCTAAGGTGACTTTCTCTTGTTGAAATTTATCAGGGAGGAGGCTTTTCTTTCTCTTTGCAGAGGAGGGCTTTATTTTTTCCATCTCTGTGATGAAAGACATCATATCATCTACAATTGTAACTGCTTTTTGAGGCGCATTCTCCGCAATGGTTTTAATGCCTCCAGACTCTCGTGTTGCTATGACGGGTGTTCCACAGGCCAGAGACTCCAAAACAACATTTGGAAGTCCTTCAAACCGAGACGACATCAAAAAACAATCGGCTTGGCAATAATATGGCCATGGGGGGCGGACAAGACCGGGCATATTAATTATATCTGTAAAATTATTCTTTCTGATTAAGCTCTCCAAATTTTGACGCTCATCTCCTTCTCCCAAGATCGTCAGATTCCATTTATAAGGAAGACGAATGGTCGGTAAGTATTCTATCAGGCGATCAAACCCTTTTTGCTTTCCCAAACGCCCTGCCGCTAAAAAATAAACGGTGTCTTTTGCTTTTGATAGATCTCTTGCGCCATGATCTATACTCTTCACATCTACAGGATTAGGTAATACTTTGAAATTTTTGGATTCCATTCTTAAGAGATCTCGAAATTCATCAAAGATAATTTGGGACGGGCTGAGTACAATATCCGCCTTTGGATATAAGTATTTATACAGGGCTTTGATCAAAAAAGACGTGCCTTTGTATTTTTGAAACAAAAAAGAGGGCGTGATAGCTTCCCTCACTATAAATTTTACAGCAGGAAAAAAGGGCTTAAGAGATAACACACAAAAATTCATATGTGCCATTGTTGAGATCACAATATCAGGCTGTGTTTTTTTAATCTGTGCATATAATTTTGGCAAAGCTCTGAGCACACTATCCGTATGCAACGAGGCAAAAGGAAGCGTTGGATCAATGAGATCTTTAAGATCCCCCTTATCGCTTACCGTTAAAAAAAAGGGAGAAAATCTATTTTTATCTAACCCATTCATCAACGTGATCATCACGCGCTCCGCCCCTCCTGCCGTTAATGAAGGCAAGATGAACAGCACTTTAATGGGGGCGAGATCATCACTCATGCTGTTGCGCACATTCTTTCCGCAGCTCTTGCCCTAAATCAATACATCTCCTTTTTATCACATCCAGAGAGACTTCTTCAATGTTAAATCTCTCTTTAATCTTCGAAATATCCATAAAAAACTGCCCTTTCACTGCATCATCGCGTATCTCTAAAGACCCTTGCCCATAGCCTTCAATTAGCCAGTGCGCAATATCACCAGAAGAGACACTCACACCACTTCCTATATTATACACACCCGCTAGTTTCTGCTGAGCAATTTGTATCAAAATATCGCAAAATATATCTACAGGGATAAAATCTTTACGCGTCTCTCCAGACATGTTGAGTGTGATTTTTTGATGGTTTTTTAACGCCGTCAACGCTTGTCCAAAAAAAGTAGGACGCCCAAGCTCAGATCCAAAAATATTGGCACATCTTAGAACGCAGAGTCGAGAGGCTCCAAGGATCTGCTCCAATTCTTGTTCAATACGGAGTTTTGCACGCCCATACAGATTATCTTCATGCACCATCCGCGAACTCATCATGATGTAGTGAATATGAGGATAATTTTTAATTTTTTCTGCGATCTGTCGATCAACATCCTCTTTCACAGTGTAAGATTCTTGGGAAAGCTTGGGAGAGAAGGCAAAATTTATAACGCACTCCACGCCCTCCAGCCATCCCTCTTCCCGCAACGCGTCCTGATGCGACAAAAAGATCCAGTCTTTGCACTCTTCTTTCTTTTGAAGGTGGAGTGCAATAAAACTGTTTTTCCCTATAACGGCAATCATGTCTTCGGTCTATTAATAATCTCACCGCCCTCTTCATGATACCGAAAAAAATTCTCGAGATACCAGTGCGCCATTTCGGAAAGAGTATCCGTGAGTATAATTTTAGGAGCCCACCCAAGGGCTGTGATTTTATCCCAGTTCACGGCATAACGTCCATCATTAAAGGGGCGATCTTCTACGTGAATGATATAGTCTTCAGAGGGCAACCCAAAGAGCTTACATAGCATGCGTGCCATTTCTATGTTTTCAAACTCTTGGGTTGTGCCTATATTATAGCATTCTCCAATTTTTCCTTTTTCTATCAGTGCTTTAATAGCATTTGTAAAATCTCTCACCGCTAAAAAATGGCGTTTATTTTTTCCTGTTCTATGCAAGGGAAGTTTTTGATCTTGCATCAACATCATCATAAATTTAGGGATGATCTTCTCTGGAAACTGACGAATACCAAACATATTATTGGCACGGATCATAATCACGGGGAGTTTAAAAGACTGCATATATCCCTGAATAATCATTTCCGCTGCAGCTTTTGAAGCAGAATAGGGATTTGTAGGTTTCAGAACGGCAGATTCATCGGCCGCCCCTTCCAAGATTTCTCCATAGACCTCATCCGTACTAACATGAATAATTTTTGGAGTTTTTAACTGTCGACAGACCTCCATTAAAGTATGAGTGCCCACCACATTTGTTCTTGAGAACTCTAAAGAATTTTCGAAAGAATTATCCACGTGGCTTTCCGCTGCCGCGTGAATGAGAAGATCCGCGTTTTTAAGCGCACGTTCACAGGTACTCACCGTTCGAATATCTCCAACAATCAGCTCAAAATTCTTGCTCTCAATGTGATGTATAATATTTCTAACATCTGCGGCATAGGTCATCTTATCAAGGACAACTATTTTAGCTTCGGGATACGACTCCACACACTCATCCACAATGTGAGAGCCTATAAATCCTGCCCCCCCTGTAATCACTATTTTTTTCATGATGCATCCATTTCTTTTTTATCAGCGCTAAGTATAGGCAATATCCATCCACCCTGTCACGCGTCTTCTTAAAAAGACGGCAATAAAAACTTTACTTATTTATAAGGATAGCCTATAAAATGATTTGCTATAAATCAAAATACTAAGGATATAAGATGACACACGGACCACAAAACTATCTCTATATTACAGGCGGATCTCTTGATGATGGAAGCTGGTCATCCCTCAAGCATAATTTTTTAAACCCTGTTGATGCTCGCGTAAAAGATTACGTACCACACTTCATTCAAGACTCTTATGGTCTTGATGTCATTGTTCATGGATGTTTCATGACTTTAGATTCCGAGAGAAACCAAAACCCGACCTATCTTCTCCCTCGTCATATTCTTGTGCAAGATAAAGAGACAAAAACGCGCCACATTCTCCATACGCGCCATCAAGCCAGAAATTTGAATACAGACAGCACAGAAAGTTTAAGTGAAGAGGCGTACGCAACAGCTGACCGCATTTATGAACACTATAAACAGGCTGGCTTACAGGTTCAAAGACTTCAACAAACATCGTCGGGACTCTTTGTCCCCCAGATCACAGATCCAATCAATGACGCCCTCTCTGGGAATGCCTATCTTACCAATTACCGTGAAGGCCAGTGGACAGATTTAAATACTCTTGATTGTCACGCGCTTGGACAGCTTTTAGGCACAATGAGTGCTGTTGGGGAGAACATTGTTAAAAATGATACGGCTCTTTTTGACGCCTCCCGAGAATATACCGACAAGACGGCTCTAAAATTCTGGTTAGAGGGAGAGCAATCCTCCAAAGATGAAGTCCTTTCTACTATTGCTCATCAAGGATGTGATAATATGGTCCAAATTTTATATGAGTGGGAAGACTTCCATGCCTTACAAGAGAATAGGCCCTCTTCTGGGAGAACAATTAACATGTTCAACCCACAAAATAAATCTATTCTGACAGCGCATAATGGAGAGTTTGCGTTAACGTCTATGGCCTCTGCCCCACGCGGGTGTTTGCCCAATATGACAGAGAGTGGTGTGACATATGATGCAGGACAAGCCGCGTTTAGAATGGTCGTCAATACAGACATCTCCTCTGGATTCACACAACGGTTAGAAAATTTTACACAAGGGTTCGCAGAGACATCAGGAAAGAATGTCACTGTTCCTGACATGTGTGTTGGAATGCTCCGTGCAAATGCCTCAGAATGTCTGATCATATCAGGGGCTCTTTATGATCTTGGAGAAAGAAATATTATTCAAATTCCTTCGACTGGATTTGTAAAGAGTAAGTCCATAATATCTAACTATATTGAGGATATCACACAGACTGTGCTTGAATCAAACGCAACCCCTTCACCTCATCATTCCTAAAACTGGAAATACAAAAACGGGGAGAAGCTATCTGCGGAGAGTTTCATAACGGCGAGGATAAATAATCCAATGACGCTCACGCTTGTAACACTCTTTCCAATCGCTGTTTCTGGTTTTTGGTGGTATTTGAAAGAGAGATACGGGCCAATGAAGATCAGGAGCAATCCAGCGCATAAGACACTCAGAAGTTGCGCGTTTACTTGCCATGCGAGAGCATCACTTACCCCGTGTAGCCCCTCCAATCCGAACATAGCGCTGTAGAGATCGAAGGCTTGCCCAACGCTCTCGGCACGAAACATGACCCATCCTAAGATCACAGCAAAGAATGTGAGCGCTGTACAAAAGAGACGCTTGAAAAAAGGCGTTGGCGCATCTAATTGACCTTTCACTCCAAAAGCGCGCTCAGTCGCAAGGATTGCGCCGTGCCACGCGCCCCAGACAACAAATGTCCAATTGGCGCCATGCCACAACCCACCGAGCACCATAGTCAAGAGGAGATTGATATAAGTCCGCACACGTCCTTTACGATTACCCCCTAAAGGAATATAGAGGTAGTCTTTGAGCCATGAAGAAAGGCTGATATGCCAGCGCTTCCAAAATTCCGTGATAGATCTACTAATATAGGGCGCATTGAAATTCTCCATGAATTTAAAGCCCATCATGAGGCCTATACCAATCGCCATATGGCTGTAGCCTGAAAAATCGAAATAGAGTTGAACCGTATAGGCCAGCGCCCCCAGCCAGGCATCGGCAAGCGTTGGGTCTTTGAGGGCATAGCTTGCATTGACCAACACAGCGACAGTGTCGGCAATAATCACTTTGTTAACAAACCCAATCATAAAGCGATGCGCCCCTTGCGAGAAAAGATCCAGAGAATGCGTTCTATGTTCAAATTGATGTGCCAGATCCTTATAACGCAATACAGGCCCTGCAATCAATTGAGGAAAAAGCGAAATAAAGGCTGCAAAATCAAGGAAGTTTTTGGCTGGAGGCGCATCTTTCCGATAGACATCAATGAGAAAACTAATGGATTGAAAGATATAAAAAGAAATCCCAATCGGGAGAATAAACTTAATCGCTTCAACACTATTCATCCCAGAAGCATTCAAGAGCGCATTCAAGCTCTCTACACCGAAATTAAAATATTTAAAGAGCCCAAGGGTGAGTAAATTCCCTGCCACCCCTATCTGCATCCAGCGCCGACCTGATTTTTGTCCTTCATATTTAAGAATATTTTTGGCAACCACATGGTTCCAGAGCGTGACGCCTGCAAACAGCAACAAGAAATCAACGCGCCACCACGCATAGAAACTGTAACTTCCCAAAAGGATTGTCAGAGATTTCCACCGTGTGGGGGTGAGATAATAAATACCTAAAAAGAAAGGTAAAAACAGGAATAAAAAAATATTAGACGAAAAAACCATCTATTTTGTTGTGTCTGTTCTACTTTGCACCCAAATAGCATCATCTTTTCCGACGACAAAGAGGCTGTAGCTTTCTCCACGTTCAAGGGTTTGTGTCCCTGCATCAAAGACCTGATCCTCTCCATTAAAAATACTCAGATCAATTTTTAATGGGTTAATTTGACGTGTGTCTGATTTGGCCTGTTCTATATCTTTCACAATGTCAATGGAGCCTCCCTTGGCTTTCAAAGAGATCATATCATAGGCAGACATATTATAGACTTGAATTTGTGCTTTGGCACGATTGGTATTGGCCTCATCTTCCAACACCAGAATAGTTTTGTCATCGGGGAGCAAGGCAAGCGTGTAAAATTTTTGAGGCTCGATTTCGAAGTCATGCGCCGCTGTTCCAAAATGAGATTTAACACTCATATCTTTCATCACAAAATAGGACGACGCCTCTTTATACGCCAAAAACTTGTAGGACTTCCCGTTTGCTTTCCCCGCGCGCGACTCTGTACTTTGATCATTGAGGTTAATAAAACGAATGAATGATGCGCCCTCAGGAGGGAGAGGATCGTACAAGCCTGAATCAGGGTTTGCAAACGCGGTGTGTGTCAAAAACATCACAATAAAAAATTGAATAATTATAAGTGGTCTCATATGTTTATCCTTTCTACATATCCCATATATTTTTGTGTGGAATTTTACACAGTTTTGCATTGAGCTTTAAATTTTTCATCTTTTTTGGCGTCTCCAAAACAATGCGAGACAAATTCCCATGTCTGTTCTCTTTGAGAGCGACGTAAAATTGATTGTCATAAGGGTAGCGCCTTGAGCGATAGAGAGACAACTTGTCCTTCTTCTTTGTATCATATCCAAAATAGAGTGTAAATTTTGAGGTTACAGGTTCTGAAAAGTCTAAGCTAATATAATAATCGCTCCCAGAAATTTTGCGCTCTTCCAAACCTCTAAACAAAAGAGAAACTCCTGTCCTAACATCATAATCTTTGATCTCGGCTATAATATCTACTCCCTGACATTCCCCATAGACGGCAGGGGTTACCTGTCTAAACACACGTCCCTCCCACAGTGGAAGGTCATAGTATCCAGGAACTTCCCAGATCACAATCTTGGCCTTTTTGTTCTTATAATGATCTGAATTCAAATAAGAAATCATGGGAGAGTCAATACTTCCTCCTGAAATAGACGCATTCAAAACATCCGTCGATAAAGCCTCTTTGAGAAAGCCTTCAAAATTGGCCATGGAAGGTCTTGCGGTGCTATTACTTGTCCCTGCCAAAACAACTTCAGGGTCGGGACGATCACCAAATAAATCAGCTTCACTTACAATTGTTTCCACTGGCTCTGTGACATATCCTTCCACTGTTTCGACAGGCAGAATTGTATCACACAGCTTTTTAAACACTTTATCCGCCACACCATTAAATTCTGTTATTCCTGTTGATTTTGTGGCGTATTCCGTCTTCGCCAAATCTGCATAAACATCTTGTGTCTTTATGTATGAGGCTAGCGCCTGTGCAGAAATTTTAGCGCCTACAGGATTCCAATGGTGATCTCGTTTATAAAAAAAATCTTGTCCAACAGGCTGGTCAGGAAGGCCCACAATCTGTATGCCTCTATTTTTAAGGACATGAACAAACTTGCTATAATTTTTACGTGCTAGCTTTGCGTCTTTTTTGTTAAAAAGACTGCCTTTTTCCGTAGACAGTTTATCCGCATGAACAATACCGCGTGTTGGGGGATACATCAAAACAAACTCAATGCCCTGATACGCGAAAGCCTCATGCAAGGCCGTCATGTTTTTGATCATGGTCGTGGTCAAAGGAAAATCTGTTTTAAAGTCACTAAAGCTTCTGAAGACCCATCCATCTTTCCCTGCCACCATCATTTTATAGGCATTTAAATTATTCTTGTCATAGTTTTCTTCGACGGACAACGCCTCACAAAAAATATTCTCCAGACTTCCACTCTCGCCTTGCTCTTTTTCAGCAGCAAATCCCTTGACAAGCCCAAGAACGATTGTGCCCACAAGAACGATCGACAAAACACGCCCCACATATGAGATTTTACTTTTCACTGATACAATTTTCACACTCTACACCTTATTTTCACATTGTACGTTTCATATCATAATGAACCGCTAAGTAGCGTTCTGGAATTTCCCAAATCACCAATTTGGGAACATTCGTTTTGAACGCGTCATTCTCCAGATAATTTTCCATTGTCTTAAAGGGGCCCATCCCCTCATCAGACACATTTAATATATCCGTTTTAAATATCTCCTTTAAAAACCCTTCAAACCCCCACAAAGGATTAGCACTATAACTTGTCCCAACAAGAGCAACCGAAATTTCTTTCTCTCCAAACAACGCTTCAAGAGACGCAAGATCTTGGTCTTTGTTTACCTCTTCTTGTTGCTTTAGCTCCTCAATCACTTCGTTTTTGTATTGTTTTAGAGAGTCAGTTTTTAAATCTGTTTTCTCTAAAAATCTCCCCAAAGGAACGAACTCAAGCAAGTCCCCAACATGCTCTATATGCTCCCCTCCAAGAGAAATACGGTGTTCATACTCTAAATCAAGGGTACTTTGCAAGCTTTTTTCATAAACACTGTATATTGTGCGTGCCGCCATCTTAGCACCTGCAGGTGTCCAGTGCGTATCTGTCTTCAAAAATACGTCGAATTTATCTTTTTTCTTCTCCATGATCCACTGGATGTCTGCGGAGAGGATATTATCGTTTTTTAAATCTTTTCGAAATCCATGATAGGTCTTTTCATTGTGAGAAGGAAAACGGTATCGCCCAAGATGCTGACTATATATACGTGCCTTCGAAGGCACGGCTACCACAATCAATTCTATCCCCTCTTGCTTTAAAAAAGAGTGCACCCTAGACACATATGCCGTATTTTCTTTGATGTTCTTTTTATGATTGGGATACTCTATAAACTCTTCATTTGAAAACAGCCACCCTTCTTCTCCAACGAGCACTCCCTCTTTTCCTATCCGAAACGCCTTATAATTAATATAAGTCCAAAGTGATTTGCTGATATCATAGAGAGAGAGATTTTCATTAAAGACTGTTTCGTACTCAGACGCCCATTCTCCCCCTACAATAGAAGAGAAAGACACAGCCTGTGTCTCCGATCGCCCTGTCCAGACAGCCTGCACAGACAGTGCGCCTGCAATCAGTAAAAATACACTCAAAAAACACCCTGCGTAATATCCCTTAGAAAGAGTCTTCATATGATTGCATCCTCGTATATTTCGTGATTTAAGAGTAACTTATCAGATATATGCGCATTTGCAACATTTTTTACTTCCCTTTTTTTATATTTTCATATATAAGCCGTAACTGTATTCCCAAATATGTGGGGGATCTTAATTTTACTGTGTTTTACAAAGGAGTTTTTAAATGAAAGTTAGTGTTTTTGGAATTGGTTATGTTGGCGCTGTGACATCAGCGTGTCTCGCAGACTCAGGGCATGAGATTATTGCTGTGGATACATATGATGTGAAAGTTCAGTGTATTAATGAGGGACGATCCCCCATTGTTGAAAATGGGTTGAATGACATTATTGCAAAAAGTGTCAAGAATGGCTCGCTCAGAGCAACAACAGATTATGTTGATGCAATTGAAAATAGTGATATCTCTCTTGTATGCGTAGGCACACCCAGTGCACCTGATGGCTCATTGGGGCTAAACTACATCACAGACATCTGTGAACAAATTGGAGCTGTGCTCAAAACAAAAGATACGTTTCATACCGTTGTAATAAGAAGTACGGTTGTTCCAGGAACTTTGATGGATGTCGTTTTGCCTTGTCTTGAAAAAGCCTCTGGGAAAAAAGCAGGTGTTGATTTTGGACTTGGAAATAATCCTGAATTCCTCCGCGAAAGCACAGCAATTGCTGATTATTATGATCCCACAGAAATTGTTGTTGGCGCTTTAGACGACAAAACAGCCGACATGATTATGGCGCTCTATGAAGGCATCGAAGCCCCTCGTATTGTCTGTGACGTTCAGGTCTCCGAAGGTGTGAAATATGTAAGCAATGCATGGCGCGCCGCTAAGATTGGATTTGCTAATGAAATGGGGAATATTCTTAAAGCTCATAATGTTGACAGTCATAAAGTCATGAACATCTTCTTTGAAGACACAAAAATGAACCTCTCGAAGCAATTCCTTATCCCAGGATTTGCCTTTGGTGGATCTTGCCTTCCCAAGGATGTGCGTGCTATTCGCGCGAGTGCGAATGATAAGGGGTTAAACACTCCTGTCTTAGATTCTCTTCTCAATGCCAATCAAGCTCAAATCAGACGTGGGTTTGATATGATTAAGGCCACAGGGCAAAAGAAAATTGGCCTCTTTGGTCTTAGCTTCAAAGCAGAGACTGATGATCTGAGAGAAAGCCCCTTGGTTGATCTCGCAAATATGCTTTTAGATGATGGGTTTGAACTTACTATCTATGATCCTTGTGTGTATGCTGCTAGCCAGATGGAAGGCGCTAACCAGAAGTACATTACAGAAACACTTTCTCACCTCTATGCATGCATGAAGGAAGACCCTCAAGATGTGATTAATTCATCAGATGCTTTCGTGATTGGAAACGGGACAAAGGAATTCTCTTCTCTTCTTGAGAATGCGAATGAAGATATTCCAATCATTGATCTCGTGCGCTTGGGATCCTCTGTAGAAGAGCGTCAAAACTATAGCGGCATTTGTTGGTAATTTAAAAAGCATGAACCACAAGACACGACATTCCACAACAAAGCTTCCCGATGGATGGTTTGGGCTGTTTATCTACACGGCTATTTTACTTGTGGTTCTTGCGAACCTCCCTCCCCTTGCCATTACGCCAGGATCAGAGAAATTTATAGTCTCCTTTGGTCTCTTGGCGACATGGCGCTATAGCTGGGGCATCACAAACTTCGCTCGATCCGTTTTATATAGAAGCCTTGTCTTTCCCCTTTGGCGTAGAAAAGTAGAGATTGGGGGAGACTCCCTCATGCCCTCAAAGATATATCTGCTCATCACAAGCTTTCGTATTGACACAGAAACAACTGCACGGGTTGTGCACGCCGCCATTGAAGATGCTATAGAGTGCGGTGTACCAACAACCATTGTGGCCTCCCTCGTTGAGCTCGGAGACGAACTTCTCTATAAAGATATTTTTAAATCTATTAACCCTCCAGAGCATATAAAACTCAAAATTGTACGTATTGCAGGCACAGGAAAACGCGATGCCCTTGCACAGGGGTTTCGTTCTATCTCAAGAGATTGCCCTCCAGCGGACTCTGTTATGGCTGTTATTGACGGAGACACGGTCGTGTTAAAAGGAACCCTCAGAAAATGTGCGCCTTTTTTTAGAACGCATCCCAATCTAGGTGCGTTAACAACAGATGAGCTCTCTGAAGTCCACGGTACAAAGACAATGCAATTGTGGCATAATCTCCGCTTTGCTCAACGGCAAATCCTTATGAGTTCGATCTCCCTTTCCCGTCGCGTTATGACACTCACAGGGCGTATGTCAATGTACCGTACAGATGTTGTCACACATCCTGATTTTATTAACCACACCACGAATGACTATCTTGATCATTGGCGTTTAGGGCGTTTTAAATTTTTAACAGGGGATGATAAATCAAGCCTCTATTGGGTTTTGAAACAAGGCTATGAACAAATTTATATCCCTGATGTCAAAGTCCTCACCATAGAAGAGCCCCCTGAAATCAATTTTGTCGCTGCCTCAACCCAATTGATGGTCAGATGGTATGGGAATATGCTCCGTACCAATATGCGTGTTTTAAAACTTGGGCCTTTCCACATGCCTTTATTTGCATGGTGGGCCTTTGTAGACCAACGTCTTTCAATGTGGACCTCTTTAGCAGGGCCTGTCTTTGCTTTCTTTTTAACACTCGAATATGGCGCCCCTATACTCCTGATCTATTTTGTGTGGATTGCGCTTATCCGATTAATTATGACTTTAATGCTTCTCAACGCACGAAAAGAAACACACTGGTCTTATCCTTTCCTTCTGTATTACGGGCAAGTCTATGGCGCTCTTATCAAAACATATGTGATGTTTCGCTTAGACCGTCAAAAATGGACACGTCAGAAAACAAAGCTGAAACATAATATTTCTGACTGGGAAAACCTCTGGAGACGGACGAGCTCTCGACTCGTTCATATCACAAGCATTGTCTGTTTTATTAGCGTCATTGGCTTCGCTAGTGGTGTTTTTAACTTCCCAAACACTTTTTTTGAATTTTTATTTTCATAGTGTCATTTTTTTCTTGTATTTTGAGCATTAATAATGTTATTAAATACACAACTACAAAATAACAGACTTAATATAAGACAAGGTTCTTTCAATGACAACAAAAGCCCCTCAAATTGTGCATGAGTCAGAGGCTCAAAGGCAACATGTGCGTATTCAAATTCCAGCTTATGCTTTTTTGGATGGGGAGCAATATGCCGTTAAAGATTTGTCTAATGGGGGCGTGAGACTTTTGGACGTGTCCCAACACTATAGTATTGGGGCTGATGTCGAGATTTCCTTGACACTTCCTTTTGAAGAATTTTCTCTTGTCGTTGATTTTAAGGCTGAAGTAGAACACTACACCCTCGCTGAAAAACTTTTAGGATGTAAGTTTGTTGAACTCTCCACAGATCAAATCTCTATTTTGAACAATGTTATTCAATCCTATATTTCAGGAAACATTGCCTCAGAGGGAGATATTATAAATATTGTTTCTCGTAACAATTTTTCCCCCGCACGAAAAAAGAGCACGGGAGAAATAAAAATTACAAAGAAAGACATTGTAAAAAGAGCCATCCCTATGATGATCGTCTTTCTTTTCTGTCTTGCAGGCACATTCTTTCTCGTTGGAAACATTTTTGAAAAAACATCTATTATAAAATCTTATCAAGGGGTTGTAGAAAGCGAAATCATTACAGTCCGAGCACCTACAGATGGTCTTTTCACATCACTCGTTTCAGAAAAGACACAGACTGTGGCTGTGGGAGAGCCTATTGGAGAACTTCACCTTAGAGTCCTGTCTTCCTCTACAGAGGGTGGGGGGAAACGATTTACATCTGTGACTGAGACAATCAAAAGCCCTTGCGAGTGCCATATTGATTACCAACATGTTCAAGACAGAGTCTTTAGATCCGTGGGCGAGCCTCTCTTTAACCTCATTCCCATTGATGCAGAGCCTTGGGTAACCGTCCATGTACCTGCAAAAGAAGCCCACCGTATTAACATACATGACGATGTTAAGTTGCATATTGCGGGAGAAAAGATTACAGCCGAGGGCATTGTATTACATTTAGGGACAGACACAAAAAGCCCTGATTTGGTCGTGAAAGTCCAACCAACAGATTATCTTCCAGAAGACTTGGTCGGACGACCTGTCTATGCAGAATTTTTTGTCTATTAATTAAGTAAGTAAAAAACTGAGTAAAACTGAGTAAAACTGAGTAAAACTGAGTAAAAGAGGAGCGTAAAAATGAAAAAAATCATACCCATCATCCTATGTGGAGGATCAGGAACCAGACTTTGGCCAAAAAGCCGTGAGACAATGCCCAAGCAATTTTTAAAATTGCTCGGTCACGATACGCTCCTACAAGCAACAGCAAAACGCGCTTTAAATATTTTGGGATGTCCGCCTGAAAATGTCGTCACAGTCACCATTGCTGATATGAAGCCTCAGACAGAGCAACAGCTTGGGACTCTTCACCGTGGTCTCACAGAACATATTTTAACTGAACCTCTTGCACGTAATACAGCAGCAGCGGTTGCCTATGCCACACATTATGTGTGGGAAACATTTGGAGAGGATGCCTATGCATGGGTTCTTTTGTCTGATCATTATATTGGTAACGAAGAGGCTCTTAAAAAAGCTGTTGAAGATGCTTATGGCATTGCACAGCAAGATTATATTGTCACGTTTGGAATTGAACCAACTCGCCCTGACACAGGGTTTGGCTATATCAAAAAATCAACTGCCTTTGAGTCCTCCACGGTGTCTCATGTTGAAGAGTTTGTAGAAAAACCTCCTTTAGAGACAGCTCAAAACTATCTGGACTCTGGAGAGTATCTCTGGAGCAGTGGGATGCACCTCTTTAAAGTCAAAAAGGTTTTAAAAGGGTACCACGCCTACGCAAAAGAGAGCATCAGATTGGTTGAAAAATCTATGCAAAAGGGATACTCCAAGCAAATTCCTTCTAAAGACCTCTATGCACGTATAAAATCCGAGCCCTTTGAAACAGCCGTTTTAGAAAAAGCACAGCAGGTTGCTGTTGTTCCGTGTGACATTCAATGGTCAGATCTTGGGACATTCAATAGCCTCTGGGAAGAACGTGAAAAAGATTCAGATGGAAACGTTATGGATGGACATGTTGTGTGCCATAAAGCAAAAGATTGCTTTATTCAAACGGAAGATCGTCTTGTTGCCTGTGTGGGTGTTCAAGATCTTGTGATCATGGAAACATCTGATGCCATTTTGGTTGCAAACAAAAACAAAAGCGATGATATCAAGACCATGGTCAAATCTCTACAAAAGACCCATCCAAATGCTCTGAAAGCCTCTTACAAAAGTACGTATGAGTGGGGATCAACTAAAATCATCTCCAAAGACTACAATTGTATTACATCCGAGCTTGTAATTAGACCCGGCCATAGACGTCCTCTTCATACGACAACTAACGCCTCAAAGACATATACGATTGTATCTGGAAAAGCTTTGTTTAAAATTGAAGACACAACACATTTGATTGAAGAACAAAATATTTTTCATATAGATCACACCACTTCACATTTAATTCTCAATGCAGGGAAGCAAGATTTATATATGATAGAAATCCAGTATAGAGTAGAAGAAGCCATATCTGACGCTGAACCTCTTGAGAGCGACCCTCAGATAATTTCTGCGTAACTCTTAACATTAAAAGGATATTTTTGTGAAAAGACTAGCCCCCCGTATTTTACCTTGTATTTTACTCTGTGTGTGTTCTTTTCTCCTTTCTGGGTGTGGAACAGATCTAAAGCTTGCAAAACAAGCCTATAAAAATGGTGACTACGACACAGCCATTGCACAGTGGAACACCCTCTCAGACATAGGTATTCCTCAAGCTCATCTTGAACTTGCGAAGCTCTATGCCCGCGGAAGAGGTGGACTTCAGCGCGACTTGAGAAAATCTCTTTCTCTTTTGGACCAAGCCCTCCTTGAAAACGACCCTACTAATGATCCATCTTTAAGCCGCGCCATATTACGCACAAAGCTTATTATTGGAAGTGAGCTTCTAAAAGAAAAAAATACAGCTCATATCCATTTAGGAAAATCTTATCTTGAAGACGCCATAGAGACAGGGGACCCTAAAGCTTTCTTTGAACTCGCACGTATGTATGAGGAAGGATATGGTGTTTCTAAGAATGGATCAAAAGCAGTTGAACTTTATAGGAAATCAGCTAGTATGGGATACGAGCGTGCGCTTTACTATCAAGGACGTATTTTTTATCGTGGTCGACTGGTGGGACAAAATTATAAGCGTGCACTTGAGTTATATAGCAAAGCCTATGCTCAAGGCTACCTTAAAGCTTCTGTAGATATTGGGCGCATTTACGAAAAAGGATATGGCGTTCCCATTGACATTCAAAAAGCAAAATACTATTACGAGATAGCCTCCAACAATGGTGTTGAGCGTGCCACTAAATATTTAAACAAATTAAAACAAAAACATGGTCATTAAAAAACATATACCCCTGTCTGTCCTCTGTACCCTCCTCATTTCTTCCTCTGCACTTGCTGATCCCGCGTCCAACAGATTCAGCTCTATATCTGACAATCTAACTGTTCGTGGCCTTGTGAATCTCCAATATATTGTCGAAGAAAATGATGATCTGGGAACGAAAGATGAAGAAAAAGAAGACAGTTTAGCCACACAAGCCCGTCTCATGCTTGGGTATAAATTTTCTGATGAGCTAGATGGATTTCTTGATGTCCGTGGGTACCGTATTAAAGGAGACTCTGGCGCACAAGATGACACAGGGGACATTCTTTTTAATCAGGATTTCTTAGAAGTCCGTCAATATTGGCTCAAACGTGAAAATCTTTTTGGCTCTCTGCCTCTCACTCTTCAAGTCGGACGTCAACGGATCAAAGAGTCTCGCACTCTGTGGTGGAACAGAGACATTGATGCCGCGCGCGTGATTTTTGATACAACCGAAAATAAAGGCTTCGTAGCTGTGGGTGAAAATCTTTTCCCCTATCGTACAAATAGCAATGATTTCCAAGAAGATGATAAAAACAGATTTCGTGTTTTTGGAGAATTCTCTCACCAATATCACTATAATCACTTTTTTGAGACGCGCTTTATGTATGAGAATGATCACTCAGACAATGAAAAAGTCGGTCAGCTTATAAAAACGAACGATAGAGACTTGAATGATGCCAACATCCTATGGGTAGGGACCCGTAACGGCGGGAAATTCAAAGATGTAGCGCCTTATTTATCTGCCTTTCACTATCGCGCAGACATCATGGGAGTCTTTGGACAGGAAAGACGCCTCTCCACAACAGCAGGCCCGTCTGAAAATTTAAGAACTGTCTCTGCTGTCAATGACTTAGATGTGTTTGGCTGGGGGATAGATGCTGGTGTTGAAGCTGATCTTGACATCCCGCTCTCCCCAACACTTAAATTTGGATATGCATTTGGATCAGGAGATGATGATACAACCGATGGAGATGATAACTCTTTCCGTCAAACAGGGCTTCATGGTAATTCCAGTCGTCGCCGAGATGAAATCAAAGCTGTGCGTAACTACGGAGAAATCTTTAGACCAGAACTCTCAAACCTCCACATCCTCTCAACAGGTGTTAAATTTCCTGTGATGGATGCAAGTACATTGAACCTCAATTATTATAATTACTGGCTAGACGAAAAGAACGCCCCTCTTAGAAGTGCAGGGATCACTGGCACACTAACAGGACAAGATTCTTATCTTGGTCAAGCGGTTGACCTCACATACAGCAGTGAATTAATGTCAGAGCATGGCCTGAAGAGTAATTTTCTAGACAAAACATACCTTAAACTGATTGCAGGAACATTCCGATCTGGAGATGCCTATGCTCCAGCAGGCAATGATAGAAGTGCGTTTCGTGCGCTTGCAGAAATAGAGTTTAGATTTTGAAGCATATTGTCCTCTTTGTATGCATATTATTCTTCTTATCTATAACCTCACCTCCTCACGCCTATTCTGAGACACTCCATATCATAAAAGCGCCCTATCCTCTTCCTGTCAAAAATGTAGATGATGGCTATAATCAGCCCAAAGACATCTTTCAATCTTGCCCTGAGCCCTCTTCTGTTCCTCCAAAAACACTCGAATTTTATAGTGTCTACAATCAAACCGATCCGACCCGATCTACCATAGATCCTGTGGCAGAAAAAATTTATAAACGCGCAACCAAGAATATTGCCACATATGAACAAAGACTGATTAATTTCTCCAATAGCTATATAAAAAGCCCTGCTCAAAATTCTGCCTATGCGACATGTGCTTTGGACTGGCTTTACCAAGCGGCAAAGCAAGGCTCTTATACAGACTCAGTCAACAGAGGGGGCATAAACATCCGTCAGTGGGGGCTTGCCACGGTTGCCTCTGCCTATATTCAAATCAAACAAGATCCTTTTTTAGACTCTCGGCGCAAGAAAGTCGTTGAAAAATGGCTTAGAAAACTAGCCACCCAAGTCATTGCGGATTACCCCTATAATAGTCCTCTCAAAAGCAAGAATAACAATCATCTTTATTGGGCTGCATGGGCTGTAACAGCAAGTTCTGTGGCCATTAATGATACTGATTTTTTCCTCTGGGGGATCCATCAATTCAAACTTGCCACATTGCAAATAAATCCAGATGGGACTCTCCCTCTTGAACTGGCGCGCAAAGGGAAAGCGCTCCAATATCACCTTTTTTCTTTAACTCCTCTGGTGATGATTGCAGAAACCGCCGCGCGCAATAACATCAATCTCTACGATTTTCGTCAAGGGTACTTTCATAAGCTGGTCACTCAATCTCTGAAAGGACTTGATGATCCGTCTTACTTTGAATCCGTTGCCCTTGCCCCCCAGATTAAAGGGAGCGATGTCTCTAGCTCTCAATTGACATGGATAGAGCCATACAATACGCGCTTCCCTACACCACAGGCACAACAATGGATTGAAAAACGTGCCCCAACGAAACTACGTCGTGTCGGGGGGAATACAAGTCTTCTCTATAATCAGTAGACCCTCTACAAAAACTCAAAACACCCTCGTTTTTGTCATCCTGAACTTGTTTCAGGATCTGGTGAATATAGGCATGAGATCCCGAAACAAGTTCAGGATGACGGGAGATGGACTTTTGTAGTCATCGCCTAAGCAGCTTTCTGATCCAAATCATCGACAAGTTTTTGCACAGCATCAACGGAATGATCAAACATTGTTTGCTCTTCAGAACTAAGTTCAATTTCAATGATTTTCTCAATACCGTCTTTCCCAATTACAACCGGTACCCCAATATAGAGACCATCTACACCATATTGCCCTGTCAATTTGGCCGCGCAAGGAAGGACGCGCTTTTTATCTTTGATATAGCTCTCTGCCATCGCAATAGCACTTGAGGCAGGAGCATAATAGGCTGAGCCTGTTTTAAGCAAGGCAACAATCTCTCCGCCCCCTTTACGCGTACGATCTACAATTGCATCAAGACGCTCTTGTGTTGTCCAGCCCATCTTCACAAGATCAGGTAATGGAATCCCTGCCACAGTTGAATAGCGCATCAAAGGCACCATGGTATCTCCGTGTCCACCCAGAACAAAGGCTGTGACATCTTCAACAGATACACCGAACTCATCCGCAAGGAAAAAACGGAAACGAGCACTATCAAGAACACCCGCCATGCCCACAACTTTGGAGGAGTCAAACCCCGTCACACGTTGCATCACTTCGACCATCACATCCAACGGATTAGTGATCACAATGACAAAGGCATCAGGGGCATATTTTTTGATATTCTCTCCGACACTCTTAACAATCCCTGTGTTAATCCCGATTAAATCATCTCGGCTCATCCCTGGTTTTCGAGGCACTCCTGCGGTGACAATAATCACATCACTGCCTTCAATAACGTCATAGTCATTGCTTCCAAGATAGGTCGCATCAAAGCCCTCAACAGGCGCAGATTCTGAGAGATCAAGCCCCTTTCCTTGGGGAATCCCCTCCGCAATATCGACCATGGCAATATCACCAAGCTCCTTTAATCCTATGAGGTGCGCAAGCGTTCCTCCGATCATGCCTGCTCCAACTAATCCAATTTTCGGTCTATTCCTAGCTTGTGCCATCTATGTATCCTTTATGCGTTAAAATTCATTGTGAAAAAATATATCATACTTGTAACTTCATATAAAGTGGTGTCGAATAGGGGAATGAAGAGGACAAGCCTCTTATTATTTTTATAATCCAAGGAAGGATAAAACAATGAGTATATCTAAAAAGAATCTAGCCGTTGCCGCACTGGCTGGTCTGTTTGCTGTCGGAACAATGAGCGCCTCAGCTATGGCTGGATCTGGTGGAGCTAATTCATGTAGCGCCTCAGGATGTAACCAGAAAAAAGAAGCGCATAGCTGTAAAGGCAATAGCTGCAAAGACAACAGCTGTAAAGATAACTCCTGCAAGGACAATTCCTGTAAAGCGAATTCGTGCAAAGATAATAGCTGTAAAGGATCTGAGTCAAAAGGGGACTGGTCAAACTTGAATGACTAATCACTTCGACTTTCCTATATTAGGATATGGGGCGGGTTTAAGACCGCCCCATTATTCCTATATATTGAACAATAAACCAGACATTGACTGGTTTGAGATTATTACTGAAAATTATATTGATGTTGCAGGCTATCCTCTGCGTATGCTCGAGGAAATTCTAGAGCATTACCCTGTCGTTATGCACGGCGTCTCGTTGTCTATTGGAACGATTGACCCCTTAAATTCCGACTATCTCCAAAAAGTTAAGACACTGATCAAAAAGATTAACCCTGCATGGGTATCAGATCATCTCTGTTGGACAGGCATCGCGCACAAAAACACACATGACCTTTTGCCTGTGCCTTACACAGAAGAAGCCCTCGCGCATATTATTGACCGTATTAAGCGTGTTCAAGATATTTTAGACCGTCCCTTGGTTCTTGAAAACCCTTCGACCTACCTCGAATTTTCCAGCTCTTCCATGCCTGAATGGGAGTTTATAGCGCGCATGGCAGAGGGCGCTGATTGTGCCTTGTTACTGGATGCCAATAATGTGTATGTAAGCTGTTATAATCACCGTTGGGATCCAAAAACCTATATTGATGCGCTCCCTCTAGAGCGTGTGGCTCAAATTCATCTGGCAGGGCATACCAATAAAGGCACACATATTGTGGACACGCATGATGATCACGTCATAGACGAGGTCTGGCATCTTTATGCCTATATCATTGGACAAGCCAACAGAGAGATCAACACTATGGTGGAATGGGATGATAAAATCCCTGACTTTCCTATTGTCCTCGAAGAAGTTAGCAAAGCTCGGCATTGGGGACAGCAGAAAGACCAAAATCTCATTCTCCCCACTTTTTCCTCTTTTCGACGCAATAAGGACAACGATGAGGGACACTATACTGCACAGCTCCAAACCATGCAAAACGCCATATTGGACGGCGATGCAGATAAAGCAGAACCAGAAAGCTGGATTGTTCCTAAGCCTGATTTTACCCCCTCGGATCAGTTGGGAGTCTATATTCACGGTTATCGCTATCGCCTCTTTGATACCATCTCAAGTAATTATCCTGCCCTAGAAACCTATCTCGGGAAAAAACATTTCAATAGATTGCTTGATCAATATATAGAAGACACCCCCTCTTCTCATTTTGATATCTCTCGCTACCCTCACCTTTTTCCTGACTTTGTCAAAAAACATGAAGATGAATTTTCGGCTGAACTCTCTCTCCTAGAAAAACACCTCTCTGCCCTCTTCCATGCAGAAGAAAGCGCCCCCTTAACACAAGACGATATAGGCCACCTCACCCCAGAAACATTTATGGAGGCCACCCTTCAAGGACGAAAAGCCCTCATTCTCCTCCCCTTCGCATGGCAGGTAAATGCTTACTTTAATGATGTCCGAGACAAGATAACACCTCTCCCTGCTCCTGAAAAAAAACCAAGCTACCTCGCCCTCTATCGTCATGACGAAAACATGTGGAGACTAGATCTAGAAGAACACGAATATCTCCTCCTCTCTGGCCTCTTTTCAGGCCTTCCTGTTGGCGAAGCAATAAATGCTGTCCTCCCCGCCAATGAAAACAACATAGAAGAAAAACTCTCCACATGGTTTGGGCGGTGGATGAATAATGGGTTGCTGAGTGCAGTGTCTTAAATTCCCAAAAACTCTAACTGCCATTGTATGTCTTCTTCCGAGAGGGAGTAATCTGTTCCCCCTCGAGGATAAATCAGCTCCTTGGCAGAGAGTTTGAGGAAGTCTTTTTGAAGAGCGAGTGCCGTTCTCATGGAGAGGTTTCCTTTCCAGCAGAGCGCCACAATGGATTTTGGAGATTTTAGGGATAAAATTTCATCTATTTTTTCGATAGGCAATGCCGTCGCCTCCGCAAGCGTTTCGAGAATAAAGCTCTTATCTCGCACGGCAATGGCGTCGCATATCCGTTCATTGGGGTCAAGAGAAGCTCTTTCCTCTTTGCACTCTGCCATATCCATCCGCCGTTGGAAAGCCTTCGATATATCTTGTATTGTCTCTCGATCAAAATCTGAGCGCTCCACCAAGACATCTCGGATGGAGTGTTTCACGAATGTTGCAAGGTCTTTTGCCAAATAAGGGGGAAGCTCTTTGCGCAAGGCAACCGCGTGTTGCCATTCAGGAATTTTTTTTGCTAACGCGACAATATGGCTTAAAACAGGCTCTGAGAGATCTGCCCCCTCATTGTCTAACAAAACGAGCCCTGCCTCTTTATTTTTATGCTCAATGATGGCCCCAGAGACACAAGAGTTCACATTTGAACGCCCTGCAATTGTCTCCGCAACCCATGGCTCTGGGTGTGTTTTCAATATATCTATTAAATCTTCATCTGGTAAGGCCACGCAATACCGTAAAACAGGTTCAGAGACTTGGCGTTCCACATCTCTGGCCAAAGCTGCAACAACTTTAGGGGGCGCACTGGCAAAGTCTTTTAAAGACGTCGAAAGAGCCACCCTAATTTTCAAAACCTCATCAAGCGCTAAAACCCCAAGACTTTGGACGGCAAAGGCATAGATCTGAGAATGCGCTTGCTCTCCAATATCAGGCCATAACCCTACCAAACGCTCGGCCAGCGCGAAACGAATATCCGTCTCAGGATCTCGTACCAACACCGAAGAGGCCTGAATAGGGGTCGCCATATTGTGCACAACAGCACGACGCACCGCAGGATCTTCATCATGCTCTGCTAAATAATATAAAATTTCAGGGTGGGTTTTGGTGCTACTGGCTAATGTCAAACGATCAGAAATGCCCCCTGTTTGCGCTCTTTTTTTCTGCGCGTCGTACGATTCTTTTCCAAACACCCCTTGAACATACCCAAGAGTCTACACGGATTGGAGAGGATTACAAAGTTTTGCCTCTGGTCTGGGAGTTCCTGTGGGAGACAGATGCGTGTGATACCTATCAAAATCTATTCTTTGAATAGCAGGGCAGGTAGATGAATCTTGGGCAATATTCCCCATATTCATCCACTGTAAATGAACTTGAGAAAAATCTTCATGGTCGTGTTCAAGATCCTGCTGATGAATAGACCTATAGACCTCTCGAGTATCAATATTTCTTGTGTTGTCTATGGCCTGAGGAGCGTGTAAACGAAGCCCTCCATCCTTTTTTTCTATGCCAAAACAGTTATAAAAAGCTCTTGTAAGGCTTGATAGGTTGATACACACCAAAAATATCAGGATGATTAGTAAAGGCTCTTAATAGAGCCTGTCGATCCGGAGCGACACGTTCCTACAATGGAGTAGAGATTTTTAGAAAAAGACATAGTGGTGCACTGCTAAATACTTTGTGAAAATTATTTGTAACAGTTTTAGCTTGGACGTGTCAATATAAATACATAACCACATTTTCTTTCGCCACCTAAGAAGATCTTTTCATAGACAATCTATAGTCAGTATGCTTTTCTCTCTCTAGGAAACATAAGGACAGCATAGATGCGTAAAATACCGTTGGATATTGGAACTCTTCATTTTGTGGGCATTGGGGGGATTGGGATGAGTGGGATTGCGGAAATTCTTCACTCTTTGAATTACCCTGTGCAAGGCTCGGATCGGAGTGCGAATGCGAATGTGAAGAGGTTGCAGAAGAAAGGCATGACTGTTCATGTGGGACATGATGCGGCCTATATCACCGATGATATTGCTGCGGTTGTGATTTCCTCGGCGATTAAATCTGATAATCCTGAAGTGATATGTGCCCGAGAGAAGAAAATCCCAATTGTGCGCCGTGCAGACATGTTGGCAGAACTTATGCGCTTGAAATGGGCTATTTCTGTGGGGGGCACACATGGAAAGACCACAACAACTTCTTTAGTAGGCGCGGTTTTAGAGGAAGGGGCACTGGATCCCACAGTCATCAATGGTGGGATTGTTCATGCTTATGGCACAAATACGCGTCTTGGAGAAGGGGCATGGATGGTGGTTGAGTCGGATGAAAGTGATGGCACTTTTACACGGTTACCCTCGACCATTGCGATTGTAACCAATATTGATCCTGAGCATATGGATCATTATGGCTCTTTTGAAGATGTTAAAGTGGCATATCGCCAGTTTGTCGAGAATATTCCGTTTTATGGGTTTGGTGTGCTTTGCTCTGACCATCCCGAGGTGCAATCTTTGATTGCGCATGTGCAGGATCGAAAAATTATCACCTATGGGTTGAATCCACAAGCAGATGTGCGCGCTACTGATATACGGTATGGACAAGAAGGTAATACATTTAATGTTCAAATTGGGGAGACAGAGATCAAGGATATCTACCTACCTATGTTAGGAGATCACAATATCCAAAATGCGTTGGCCTCCATTGCAATTGCGCATGAGTTAAACGTCTCTGAAACAGCAATTAAAAAAGCTCTGCGTCATTTTAAAGGCGTGAAGCGTCGTTTTACTAAAACAGGAACGGTTCATGGGGTTACAATTATTGACGATTATGGGCATCACCCGATAGAAATTAAAGCAGTTCTCAAAGCGGCGCGTCAGTCCTTAGAGGGGACAGATAGAAAAGTCATTGCGGTGATGCAACCGCATCGTTATTCACGGTTGTCTGAATTGATGGACGAGTTTTGCGCCTGTTTCCATCAGGCGGACAGTGTTTATATTTCTGATGTATACGCCGCAGGCGAAGATCCCATTGAAGGCGCAACAAAAGAGGCTCTTGTCGCTGGAATTTCGGCCTATGGGCATAAAGATGTGCATGTTTTAGAAGATGTGTCTGACCTCCCTCATTATATTGCGCAAAAAGCACACTCTGGGGATCTTGTGATTTGTTTAGGGGCGGGAGACAGCACCCAATGGGCTCATGATCTTCCTGTTCAGCTTGAAAAAGAGACTCTCCAGAATGTTGCATGATTTACCGCGTGTCAGAGGGCGTTACACCGAAAATGCGCCTTTGGGGGCTGTCGGATGGTTTCGCACTGGCGGACAAGCGGAAATTCTCTATAAGCCTGCGGATAGAGAAGATCTTATCCATTTCCTACAAGACTGCCCCGCTCATATACCTGTGAGCGTGCTTGGCGTGCTCTCAAATACGATTGTACGTGATGGAGGGCTGAAAGGGGTCGTTATTCGCTTGGGGCGTGATTTTGCACAGATTGAAAATGCAGGAGATCATGTCTTATCTGTCGGCGCAATGGCGCTGGATATGAATGTAGCACTGAAAGCAGCGCAATATGGTATTGGAGGTTTAGAATTTTTAAGCGGAATTCCCGGGTCAATCGGAGGCGCTTTGCGGATGAATGCAGGGGCGTACGGGACAGAGACAAAGGATGTGCTCATTAATGCAGAGTATCTGACCCGTGAAGGGACACCTGTAAAAGCCACCCCTCAAGATATGAAAATGAGTTATCGGCATTCTCATGCGCCAGAAGATGTGCTCTTCATAGGGGCTAAATTGCAAGGGCACAGCGAGTCTCACGACAAAATAATTTCTAAAATTGCAGAGATCAAAAAAAGCAGAGAAGCTACGCAACCGATTAAAAGTCAAACAGGAGGGTCAACTTTTGCTAACCCAACGCCTCAAGAACTGGAAGACGCAGGACTCCCTAACACACTGAAAGTGTGGCAAGTGATTGACCAAGTCGGAGGACGAGGTCTCACAGTTGGGGGCGCACAGATGTCTGAAAAGCACTGTAACTTTATGATTAACACGGGGACAGCGACATCTCAAAACCTTGAAAATCTCGGGGATGAAATCCGTAAACGGGTTCATGAAGAGACAGGCCTTATGCTACGGTGGGAAATAAGACGTATTGGAGAGAGACATGACGAAAAAACTTGATGTTGCTATTATTTGTGGAGGGCCTTCTCCAGAACGGGGAATATCTTTAAATTCAGCGCGGTCTTTGTCTGATCATTTGGAAGAAGATCTCTTTAATATCGTGCCGTTTTATGTGGATCAAGAGAAGAATTTTTACAAAATTTCTCGGGCGCAACTCTATTCCAACACCCCGTCTGATTTTGATTTTAAGCTGTCCAAAACGTCTGAGCGTCTGGATCATTTAACATTTGTTCATGCGCTTCAACAAACGGACATTGTTTTTCCTGCTATGCATGGCGCATTTGGAGAAGATGGAGGAATTCAATCTCTTTTAGAAGAGCATAATATTCCTTTTGTAGGGAGTGGCTCGACCTGTTGTCAAACAATGTTTCACAAGAAGAATGCAGCTCTTTTGTTGGAAGCACATGGATATGAGACCCTCCCCTCGTTGCTCATTGAAAAAGGAGATCCCGAGCACGCTCAAAAGTTAGAGGCTTTTTGGCAAGAACAGTCTTTAACACGCGCTGTTGTAAAGCCTGTTGGGGGAGGATCCTCTATTGGCGTTTTTTCTGTGGAAACGCTTGATCAAGCCCATGAAAAGCTCGCTCTTTTATTTGATATGAATATTGGAGAGAGTGCCTTAATAGAGCCTTTTTGTGAAGGACGAGAGTTTACAATTATTGTGCTCGAAAATCATAAAAATCACCCTGTGGCGCTTATCCCGACAGAAATTTCTGTGAGCTATGATAATAATGATATCTTTGACTATAGACGCAAATATTTGCCGTCGAATAATACATTTTGGCATTGTCCCCCTCGCTTTGAAAATAGTGTGATTGAAACTATACGTACGCGCGCGCAAGAGTTATTTTCTCTGTTTTCCATGCAAGATTTTGCACGGCTTGATGGTTGGGTTTTGAATGATGGTCGTATCCTCTTCTCTGATTTTAATCCGATTAGTGGTATGGAGCAAAACAGCTTTATTTTTCAACAGGCTTCTCGTATCGGGTTTACTCATACGCAACTCTTATCCTATATTGTGAAAGGGGCGTGTAAAAAACACAACATAGAGGCACGTACACTCCCTCACCCTCTTCAAAAAGAAAAAGGGAAAGTGCATGTGCTGTTCGGTGGAAAAACAGCAGAGCGACAAGTTTCTGTGATGAGTGGAACCAATATTTGGTTGAAACTGAAAAAGTCTCATGCCTATGATTCCACCCCTTTTCTTTTGGATCAAAATGGAGATGTTTGGAAATTGCCTTATACTTTTGCTTTGAACCATACGGTCGAAGAGATTTACGAAAATTGTGTGAATGCGCAGAGCATTGTCAAAAATATCCATGGGTATGAAGATCAAATCAAGAGTGCTCTCACTGTTGATCTTCGCCCTGTTTCTGCGCCTCAAAAGATGTCCCTTGAAGAGTTTATAGAGACAAGCAAGGCAGATAACGCGTTTGTCTTTATCGGTCTTCATGGAGGAGAAGGTGAAGATGGAACGCTTCAAAAAAGACTGGATGAGGCTGGCTTATTGTATAATGGATCAGACCCCGACTCCGCACAGATTTGCATGGATAAATATGTAACAGGGGAGATGATCAATAAAAATCTAAAAGCGCGCAACATCACAGCGTGTCAGAAAATAAAAATAGATCCTGAGTCTTTTAAAAACTATTCAAACACAGGCTATGATGCATTTTGGACAAAAATATGTGCAGAATCTGGAGGGCAAGACTTTGTGATTAAACCAATGCGCGATGGGTGCTCTGCAGGGATTATTCGTCTTCAATCCTCTAAAGATTTACAAACCTATATGAGTTTTATGCATGCAGGGGCACTCTTTATCCCTCCGCACAGTTTTGCAGGCCAAGCGTCTATTGTGGAAATGAGTGTGGGAGATGGAAGCATGGATTATATGCTCGAATCTTACATTGAGACAGATGATTTTTCATTTAGTGACAATGAATTACACCATCATTTAAGAACAGGATGGGTAGAGTTTACCGTGGGTATTATAGAGCAAAACGGGGTGTATCACAGTTTTAATCCGAGTATTACAGTGGCAGAGAATGCTATTTTATCCGTTGAAGAAAAATTTCAAGGGGGCACGGGTGTCAATATCACGCCTCCGCCAGAAACGCTTATCACAACAGAGTCTCTCAAGTATTTTAAAGTCCGCATGGAAGACATCGCAAATGTTCTTAAAATCAAAAACTATACCCGTATTGATGTTTTTTATAATGTGAAATCTGAGGATCTGATTGTCATTGAAGCCAATGCCCTCCCAGGCATGACCCCCTCCACAGTGATTTATCATCAGGCTTTGGAGGAAGAACCGTCGATGTATCCTCTTGAATTTATAGAAAAATTAATTGATCTTAAAACTGGAAAAGTGAATATTTGCTCTCTAAGTCAAACCCCCGTTGAAAAATGTAGGAATGTAGCATAAACTCTCCTCCATATTTCTTCTCGCCCTTATCAAAACTGCTTTATGTCCCGAAAACGCAAACACAACAGTAAAATCCTCACACAGAAAAGTCGCTTAAACCGTGAGTCTCTTTTTCTTTTAATGCGCCGTGCAGGAATGTATGGGGGGATGCTTATTCTTTGTATGTGGCTTGTCGCATGGATTTGGTTTGGGGGTGTTGTTCATGACTCTCTGCGCTGGGTCGAGCATAAAATGGTGGCAGTGTCCTCTGATGCAGGATTTAGTGTAGAGAATTTATTGGTCGAAGGACGTAAACACCTTGAGTCAAAGAGCCTTATGGCACTTCTTGATATTGAGAAAGGTGATCCTCTGTTTTTGTCTGACTTGGATGAGATGCGGGCAAAAATAGAAGCTCTTGAATGGGTGAAAAATGTTGTTATAGAACGCAGAGTACCAAATGATTTGTATGTACGCATTGTAGAACGTACCCCTATTGCGCTGTTGAAAAACAAAGGGCAAGCCTTAGTTCTTCTTGATCAAGAAGGGCATATAATCGACGTGCCATTAGATGCCCGATTTAAAGATTTTGTAATTGTGTCAGGGCAAGGTGTTGAGCAGGAAGCGTATGATTTAATGCTACATCTTTACCCTTACGCACGGATCCTTCCTATGATTGATGTTGCAGAATGGGTAGGAGAGAGGCGCTGGGATTTGAGAACAAAAGAGGGAATGCGCATTCAAATACCCGCAGAAGGAGTAGAACGCACCTTGAGCCGTTTAGATCAGCTTCATAGTGAGTCCTCTATTTTGTCACAACCGTTGGATTTGTTGGATCTTAGGCAAGAAGATCGTGTGATCGCCCGTCCGCGTGAAGGGCATGTGCTTGAATATAATCATGTTTCTCCTGCAAGTGGAGAAATATCTGAGGGAGTATTAGGTTATGAGCTTTAAGCAACCGTTGAAAGCAGGCGCTGTAATTGCCACGTTGGATGTTGGGTCCAGTAAAATTGCGTGCTTTATTGCACAAATGACCGATGATGAAGGTGGATTTGAGATCGTTGGTGTTGGTCATCAAGCCTCACAAGGAGTTAAAAGTGGGATTATTATTGATATCAATTTAGCAGAAAGTGCGATTGCGCATTCTGTGCATGCGGCAGAGAAAATGGCTTCTCGCGTGATCAAGGGATATCCTTTGCGAGACGTTGTCTTGGCTGTGCCCGCGACATCATCGGAGTCCCATTTTGTGGATGCACATGTGCAGATGATGCGTCAAAATGTGACAGAAAATGATGTACGTCGTGCATTAGCAAAGGCACAAGTGAAAGCGCAGAAAGAAGATCGGGAGATTGTTCATACCATCCCTGTTGATTATGTGCTTGATGGGCATCGAGGCATTCAAAATCCATATGGGATGAGCGGTCAATTGATGGATATAGATATCCACATGCTGGATGCTGATTTCGCACATCTTAAGCATATATCTCAATGCACAGAACAAAACCATCTCGATATTGTATCCTTGTGTTCGTCGCCTTATGCCGCAGGACTTTCAACCTTGGTGGATGACGAGATTGAGCTTGGTTCAATTGTGATTGATATGGGCGCAGGGGTGACCTCTTATGCTGTTTTTCAATCAGGACGCCTTCTTTTCGCAGGGGGTGTACCTGTCGGAGGACAACATATCACCTCTGATATTGCGCATGGGTTAACAACGTCTCTTGCAGATGCAGAGCGTCTTAAAACACTCTATGGAAGCGCTTTGGCCACAATCAGTGATGAACACGAATATATTGATGTACCAATGGTTGGAGAACAAAATGCGCGAGGAGAACAACATGTGACACGCGCTCTTTTGATTAATATTATTCAGGCGAGACTCGAAGAGATTTTTGAAATGGTACGGCAAGGCTTGGAAGACTCAGGGGTAGAGGCGTCTATATGTCGTCGTGTTGTCCTCACAGGAGGGGCTAGTCTGATGCCAAGTATTCCAGAGCTGGCTCAAAAAATTCTAGGAAAGCAAGTGCGCTGTGCGCAAACTCTGAAGGTCAAAGGCCTTCCTGATGCAACAAGTGGGCCTGCCTTTGCAGTCTCTATGGGGCTTATTTCATATTATACACAACGCCCCTATGAAATGCCGATGGAAATTGCATCCTATGGCGAGTCCAAATCATTTGCAGAGCGATTTAAGGGGTGGTTCAAAGAAAATTGGTGAAGTTTGCGTGCTGTGTATAAAAAAATTAAAACTTATCCACTTATCCACAGGAAAGCTTTTAAGGGGGTTTGACAGGGTTTTTGCGCCCCCTCACAATAGAAAAAACTGAATCACATGAATCGTTTATATGATTTTACTCATTTGATGCGAAAGAAAGGATGTGGAGGTGCGACTTTACTTTTTTGTTAATTCTCTGCAAAACACCCTTTTGTCTTGCCTTAAAACGTTTTACGATAGTCTTAATATAACGAATCACTCGTCTTCTGCGTTCCATTCTAACTTGCTCCTTAAATCTAGTCCTGGAGGTCTCACATGATTAATATTCGCCCGTCCCATCCCATTCAACGACAAGGCCTAAGCCCTAAGATCACTATTTTTGGTGTTGGCGGTGCTGGGGGTAACGCTGTGAATAACATGATTGAAGGCGCGTTGCAGGGGGTAGAATTTGTTGTGTGTAATACAGATGCGCAAGCACTTGACCAAAGCACCTCAGGGACAAAAATTCAGCTTGGTGTCAATGTGACGGCGGGGCTTGGTGCAGGCGCTAAGCCTGAAATAGGACGTATGGCGGCGGAAGAATCACTGGATGAAGTTCTGGCACATATTGATGATACAAATATGGTGTTTGTAACGGCTGGTATGGGCGGGGGTACAGGTACAGGGGCAGCGCCCGTGATCGCGAAAGCGTGTCGTGAGCGTGATGTTCTAACAGTTGGAGTGGTGACGAAGCCGTTCCATTTTGAAGGCACGCTCCGTATGAAAATGGCGGAAGAGGGCATTGAAGAGATGCAGGAGTATGTTGATACGCTCATTGTGATCCCAAACCAAAATTTATTCCGTATTGCGAATGAAAAAACCACCTTTGCCGAAGCTTTTAAGATGGCTGATAGTGTTTTACAGTCAGGTGTGCGCGGTGTAACAGACTTGATCGTCAATCCAGGGTTGATCAATCTCGATTTTGCAGATATTCGCTCTATCATGCTAGAGATGGGCAAAGCCGTGATGGGAACAGGAGAAGCAAGCTCAGATAAGCGCGCGATTGAAGCGGCTGAAAAAGCGATTAGTAATCCTCTTCTTGATGATATGTCTATGAAAGGTGCAAAAGGTGTGATCATTAATGTTACGGGTGGATCAGATATGACACTCTTTGAAGCGGACGAAGCGTGTAACCGTATCCGTGATGAAGTTGACCCAGATGCGAATATCATTTTTGGAACATCCTTTGATGACTCTATGGATGGAGCAATGCGCGTGTCTATCGTGGCGACAGGTATAGACAAAGAAACGGTACGTAAAGGAAAGCCATTTTCTGGAGGGGTTAATTTAGAGCGCGCGCGTCCAATTACAGCCTCATCTGCCTCAAAGAGGGTTTCATCTAGTGTGGCATCTGTGGCGTCAAATAGAGCCCACATGACACCTTCTCGACCAATTAGTGCGTCTGCGGTTCAGGCGGCGTCACCTCTTGTCCAAGAAGTAGCGCCAGAGACAGTGTCGGAAGTTGACATGTTTGAGCAGCAAGATCTTGTGCAACAATTGGAAGAACAGAAGATTGAGGTCACAGAGCCTCGTCAGGCGCAATTATATGAGAATTCATTTATTCCTCCTCACCCTGCGCAACCAGAAGAATTCAGCGATGCCAATGCTTATGCAGCAGGGACAGTGACGAGATCTTCCTCTTATGGAGCTCCTGTGGCAACACGACCCCAGTCTTATGCGCCGTCTGCACCAGCTCTTAATTTGCGTCCCCCTGTTCCTGGGTCAAACAGACCTCAAAAGAAGTCGCAAAGCCTTTTTGATAGGATCAAGAATGTAAGTTGGAGAGGGGATGAGTCTCTTGATGGCTTTTCTTCTCAAAAAGAGACAACAGAAGACACAGAATCTGGATCTTCAACAGGAGGTTCTGTCGGCAGTGGCGGTGGCCTAGGATTGAAAGCGCCTCAGCGTCCCTCGGCTTCTCATCAAGGACAATTGAATGTCGCAAGCTCTAAGCCTGTGGTCCAAGGTAACTTTGAAGATGAGCTTGATATTCCAGCATTTCTCAGACGAGAAGCCAATTAAGGTCTGACGTTCCACTCTTTAATGCTCCAAAAGTGATCTGTATCCTTTTTCTCAAGGACGCAGAGTGCCCCTGTCGCAATTTTTAAGGTTTGATGGAGGATAAAGTGATCAAAATCACCTGTAAGATGGGGGGAAAAGCGTGCAATGCCGTTGGATGTGATCACAAGGCTGGTTTGTCCTAGCCTATCTCTTTCGCATTGCTCTCCAAAATTGAGCCATTCTTTCGTAATGTGCTCTGGGTCAACATGCCACCCCTCAGGCACAATCGCTTTTTCATTCCACTCTTGGATAGCCTGTGCTCCAAGACGTGCAATCACATCCTCTTCAGGTTTGTTTTCATCAGGGCCATAGTCAATCTCATTGAAAATAGGATTTTGTTCAGAGGGAATGGAAAGATCTAGAGTTGCCTTAATAATTTCTCCCATCTCAATCGTGCGTTTTAAGACAGAAGTGAAAATAGACTCTGGAATAAGATCATTGTCTTTTAAAAAAAGGGCAAGCTTTCTCGCTTGCTTCTGTCCTGAGGGGACAAGAGAAAGATCGGTTTTTAACCCAACGCGTGTTGGGGTTTGATCAGAGGTGAATGTATTCCCGTGACGGGCAATGAGAAGGCGTGTTATCGTCATAAAGAGCGCGCTTTCAACATTTTTTCTGCCCGTTCAATATCTTCAGGCGAGTCAATTCCTGCTTGTGCCAATCCCAAATCAACCTCAACAGGGACAGCCGTAATTGGAATATTATTTTCAATCAAACGTAATTGCTCAAGCCCTTCCAAAGTTTCATAATGTCCTTGTTCCAAAGAGACAAATCTTTTGAGTGTCTCAAGGCGGTATCCGTAAAGACCAAGATGTTGATAGACAGGAGAAAACTCATCTGTCTGCCTAAGAGTTTCTTCTTTACGGATGGCAGGGAGTATATTTTTAGAAAACCAAAGGGCTTGATTGTCTTTGTTCATGATAGCCGTTGTTCCACTAAAAGGCGTCACTTTCTTTTGCTCTCTGAGTGTATCTAGCTCTGCCCAACGCAAAGGAATAACAGGCGTTACGATTTGAGCGTCAGGCTTTTGGTCAAAGGCAAGAAGCAACGCTTCAATAACGTGCAGAGGCGTGAAAGGCGCATCCCCTTGTAATCCAATGATAATATCTGGTGTCTCTTCCAGTTTAAGCGCAGCTTCCAAAAGACGGTCTGACCCAGTATGACATGTATCTAACGTCATAATGCACCGTACACCCAATTCATTACAATGCGTTTCGATCCTGTGGTCTTCTGTTGCTACAGCAAGAATAATATCTGGGTATTTGTTCTGAACCTGACGCCCCACATGCACCACACGGGAAAGCATTGTTTCTCCTGCAATCAATGCAAGAGGTTTACCAGGAAAACGCGTTGAGGCATATCGGGCAGGAATGATGAGGGCTATCGTCATACGCCCGACTTTAACGTGTTTTTAGAAGTTTGAATAGGGGCGTTATTTTCTCATGAATTGAAGAGAGTCATGCAAGACTAATGTGGGTGTAACACTCATATTCAATAATATGTTTGCAACTTTACAAAAGTTTTGAGTTAACACAGGCTGATCTTTTGGTGCCCCACCTAAAAGCGCCCAATGACCCATCTTTTCTAAATAGTTTGCTCCATTTGGAAATTGTATGTCTTTTGTAGTCATCTCTCTTTCCTATAATTTGTACATTCTTATGTAGTAACAGTCCTTTTAATTGTATGCAAGGTATATCAATTGTGCTGGGTTTTAGATTCAACGGACTTTATTCTTCAAAATATGAAGAAAATATTTCTTTTGATCGGGGGTAAGAGGATAGGCAAAAGCTTTTCGTGCCCATATTTGAGACTCAAAAATATGGTTTTTGGAGAGAAGAAGGCGGATGAGATGGATGCGGATCATTTGGTTGGACGGATCTTTTTTGAGCGCCTCTTTAAAAGAATATTCAGCTTTTTCTTTATTATGATTTTGAAGGTACAGAAAGCCTTCAATCAGATAAGGCATAGAACAGGCGTGGCATTTCTCCTTGGCGTGTTGAAGGGCTGTTAAATCTCCTTTACGTCCCCTGATAAGATCATACTCATAGAAAGAAGGAGAGTTAAGCTTTTCAAGAAAAGAAATTTTTTGAGGATCTTTTTGCGCCTGTTGAATGAAATACATAGAGCCAGAAGATTGAAGCGCGAGAAGAAGAATGCCTCCTAAAATGAGGAGGCAGGGCCTTTTAGAGAGCGACAAGACCGGACGTCCTTGTGTCTCATGATCATAAAAAGCAAGAAACATCCCCATGACGAATAACAAAGGTAAAAGAGTGTAGAGATAAGTAAAATGACTTTGGAAAAACAAAGCAAAGCACCCCACGCCTCCGATCAGTGCAATGGAAGAGCATGTCTTTCTGTGGTGTATCATGGAGGTTGCCAAGCTTCCCCAAAACCCATACCAAAGAGCTGCTCCAAAAACCCCTATTTCTCCCCAGAGTTGAAGACCATCCCAATGCGCCCAATCTCCGACGGATGGATCGTAGGGCTGGCGATAGGGGGGATACTCTAGAAAAAATGTGCCTAACCCCGTTCCGTAGAAGAGATGATCTTTTGCCAGTGCCCAACTCCCTGCCCAAATAATTAAACGCCCTTGTAGGCTCTCCTGATATTGCTCTGAGAAGGTATAGAGTATGCGTTTAAAGACAGGAAGATCGAGCCAGAAAGCAATGGTCATCATAAGGGCGTACCCTCCCCCAAACAGAAGCACATATTTCCAAATATTTTTTTGAGACAATCCTGTAAAGATAAGCGTTAAAGAAAATAGTGCTGTGAGAAGCCCTGATCGACTGCCCGTTAAGAGAAGCGCAATAATAAAGAGTGCCGAGAGAAAACCCCATATATATCTATGGGGTTTTCTCTTTTGAATAAAAAAAACAGCGCAGGGAATGAGAGAGAGGACAAGAAAGGCTGCATAGGTGTTGGGGTTAGAAAAGACAGAGTGCAAGCGAACGTTAAAAATCCACAAACCATACAGGCAACTGAGAGCACCTATCGTGATGAATGCAACGAAGCTATGATGTATCGCGCGCGGCGAAAAATCTAAAAGACATCGCCCGAGCAGATAAGATATAGGCATCATGCAAATAATCAACCATGTGGTGAGTGTAATATAGGGTGCACCTGACCAAAAAAAAGACAGCCCTGCATAGAGTAAAAACAGCCCATATATAAAGCTATGAAGAGGAATTTCAATTCTTCGAGTAGGACTCCACGCCAAAAATACCCCCATGCTCGTCAATAACAGCGCAGGCATATAAGAAATGTCTGTCCCTCCTTTGAATAGAAAGCAACAGATAAACCCCGAAAGTGCAAAAAGCGTGAGGGAGAGTATTTGAGAGGGGGAAGCGTGAGTAATCATGACACATACAGCATACAAGTAAGATTTAAGGACACCAAGATATTTATAGTCATTGATTCGTTTCTTGAAACTCAGTATAGAATAGCCATCATTAAAATAAGAGATTAAAATGGCCGAGGAGGGTCTTAAAAGATGGATACACAAACAATTATAGATGGTGTTGCTACATATGGGCTGAAAGTTGTTTTGGCGCTTGCTATTTTCTTTATAGGGAAAATGGTTGTTAAAATGGCTGTCAATGTTGCGAAGAAATTAATGACAAAGGCGAATGTGGATGAAACATTAATCTCATTTGCAGGAAATGTACTCTTTGGATTGGCGATGGCGTTTGTTGTGATTGCCTCTCTTAGTCAGTTAGGGATTGAGACAACATCTCTGGCGGCTGTGATTGCGGCGGCAGGGTTGGCTATTGGTTTGGCGTTGCAGGGGTCTTTGTCAAATTTGGCAGCAGGCGTGATGTTGATCTTATTCCGTCCCTTTAAGCTTGGAGATGTGATTGAAGTCTCTGGTGTGACAGGGAAAGTGAATGAAATTTCTATTTTCACAACGAGTTTGACCACAGGGGACAATCAGCTTGTGATTATTCCTAACAGCACAATTACAGATGGAAGTATCACGAATATCACGGCCAATCCAAAACGGCGTATTGATTTGGTTGTAGGTGTTGGATATGGGGATGACCTTAAAAAAGTGAAAACTGTTTTGGCGAAGATTTTAGATAAAAATGAATTGGTTCTCAAAACCCCAGCGCCTGTGATTGGTGTGTTAGAATTGGCAGATAATTCTGTGAATCTTGTGGTACGCCCATGGGTAAAAACAAAAGATTATTGGGGGGCACGTTTTGAACTCACAGAAACAATCAAAACAACTTTTGATAAAGAGGGTATTTCTATTCCTTATCCACAAAGAGATCTTCATATTGTTGAGGGGAATGTAACAGACCTTAAGAAGGTGGCTTGAGTACAGTCACAGAGGCACGTGTTCCTGTCTTTTTTGGAATTTGTGCCTCTACCGATGTGACATACGCATCAGGGTTTTGTAACATAATGTGGAATATGTATATGTCATGTTCTATATTTGAGAAATTGACAAAAAAGTGTTTTTCTGGTGGCAGTTTCTTATTGGCATTCATGACTTTTGTAATGTCTTCTGGCTTTGCGCTTAGAATGGATTGTTGAACATCAGAAATTCTAACGCTTTCTTTCGATCCCTTTATATATAGCCAAGGCTTTAAGACAACATCTTCTAGTGGCGTACTTGGATCGTAGTATGGAACTATAAATGCGAAGAGCTGTTCACACTGACGTCGGACAAGGTCACTGTCGGTTGTCCACTTTGGCTTCTCTCTAAATTCCTGAGCAAGGCGTCTTGTATATTCTTTCTGCATAGAGCCTATATAAACAGATTTTAAAAATTATGCAAATTTTATACAGAAAAAGAGGTTCCGCATCCGCACGAGGATACAGCATTTGGGTTGAGGATCTTAAAATCCTCTCCCATCATGGTGGAGACAAAATCAACGGTTGAGCCTACGAGGAAAGACAGGGATGTAGGATCTATAAGGACACACGCGGCAAAGCTTAGATCATCGCTTTGTGTGTGTTCATCCCATTCAAGGTTATATTGAAAACCAGAGCATCCACCCCCTTCAACTATAATTCTTAGATTAAGGTCGGGTTGTTTCTTTGTCTCTCTTATCTGTGCAATGCGCGTGAGGGCGCGCTCTGAAATAATAAGGTCTACAGGGTCTGAGGTGTCTATATTCTCCATGGATTTTATCTATAAATGGATATAGACTATTTTAAAAGGAAAAAAAGAGATGGAATTCCCTGAACTCGATAAACAGCAATCCTATAATTACTGCGCGCTCCCTCTTGCAAACTATGCAAGTCGTCCAGATATCTCTCTGGGGCGTATCTATGAAGAGCCAGAAAGTGAGACTCGGACATGCTTTCAAAGAGACCGTGATCGTATTATCCATGCAAGCTCTTTTCGACGCTTGAAATATAAAACGCAAGTCTTTGTGTATCATGAGGGGGATCATTACAGAACGCGTTTAACACATTCTTTAGAGGTGGCACAGATTGGACGAACGTTAGCGCGCTCTCTCTTTGCAAACGAGGATTTGGCAGAAGCTATTGCTTTAGCTCATGATTTAGGGCACACTCCTTTCGCGCATCTTGGAGAAGAAGCCTTAAAAGAGTGCATGAAATTATATGGTGGATTTGACCATAATGATCAATCTATACGTGTTTTAACGCATCTTGAACATAAATACCCGCGCTGGATAGGTTTGAATTTAACGTGGGAAACACTTGAAGGTGTCGTCAAGCATAACGGCCCGATTATTAGCAAAAACGCGGATAAAATGAGCGCAGGGTGGCGCAAAGCCAACCTCTCGGAAACACTCTGCGATATTCAAAACCAAATAGATTTACGCTTGAATAGCTATGCCTCTATTGAGGCACAGATTGCAGCGCTGTCAGATGATATTGCCTATAATAACCATGATGTGAAAGATGGTCTGCGTGCCAAAATGTTCACACTCAAAGATATTGGACATGTGCCCATTTTGGGACGACAACTCAAACATGTCAGAGACGAATACCCGGGTTTATCAGAGAGGCTGGTTATTGCAGAGCTTGTACGAAACGTTGTGGGGGAAATGGTCTCTGATGTGTATGATGAGACATGTATGCGTCTAAGAGATATGAATATAAATTCTGCTGAAAATGTTAGGATGGCAAAAAATCCTTGTGTCGCTTTCTCGGAAAAAATGAAAAAAGATGTGGATGAGCTTCGAGAATTTCTCTTTACCAATATGTACCATCATCATCGCCTCAACCGTATTGGATATAAGGTTGATCAGATTATTAAAGGGCTGTTCAAAGCTTTTATGACCCGTCCAGAGACATTACCACACTCATGGCAAGTGAAAGTTGAAGAGGCAGGGGGCAAAAAAGATGATAAAGTCCGTGCGCGCATTATCAAAGATTACATCGCAGGTATGACAGATCGGTACGCTATTCGAGAACACGGGCAGCTGTATGATTTACAGTGGGATATAAAGTAGAGGATTGCTTTTTATTTGGTTTCTTTCTAATGTGTGCGTATCTGACGATAAACCAAGGAGCACACCATGTCTAACCAGAGTAATTTTGATGATCCAAACAGTTTCTTTGATCGTGTCTTGAGCGGATCAAGTAATCAATCGCAATTCTGGTCACGACGCTCTTTTTGGGGTTCAATCTTGATGACAGTAGCGATTCTTGTCCTGATCTCTGTGATTTGGTTGAGCTATATTGGGGCGCCAGAGCCATTTTCTGAGGATCAATTGCCAATGGTGCGTGCCAACACACACAATGTACGCACAGCGCCTGAAAATCCAGGTGGACTAGATATTCAAAACAGAGACAGTACGATTTTTAATGCCTTGCATGAAGAGGCGCCTTCGATTCCTCAAATTGAAAATCTTTTGGCAGGGAAAGGGGCAGAGCCTGTGGATCGGGAAATGATTCTGATGGAGGATCCTATTGACCTTGATGATCCCGATGCCGTGCGAGAGGCCATGTTACGAAAAGCAGAAGAGCATGTTCAAGCCCTTAAAGACAAAGAAGAGGGGAAAGACAACCTTCCAACCCGTGGAGAATTCCCTGACTCTTCTCAAGATACAACCCCAGAAGAAACACTAGAGTATGTACGGTCTGTGTTGGATCGTAAGGATGTAAAAACAATTCACCCTGTTGAGGAGGCTGTTGTTACTCCTGTGAAGAAAAAAGCGCCTGTGAAAGCAAAGCCAAAAGCTGTTGCGACAACAGCAGACATTCCAAAGACATCGTCTGGGCCAAGTCGCTATGTACAACTCGGAAGCTTTAAATCTCAAGATGCGGCGCAGGATCAATGGACAAAGATGAAGAAAGAATTTTCTGGAGTCTTTGATGGGTTAAGTTTACGTGTACAGCGTGCCGATCTTGGCGCAAAAGGGATCTATTACCGTATGCAAGCTGGAAAAATTGCAGAAAATAAAGCCAAAGCAATTTGTAAAAGTGTGAATGCCAAGCGCTCTGGTGGATGTCTTGTTGTTAAGCCATAATGCTCGCCTCCATTTTTTCAGTAGAGGGGGTAGGGCTATCTGAGAAAGAGCGTGTGCTTTTTCAAAACTCTAATCCCTGCGGATTTATTCTCTTTGGGCGCAATATTGAAGATCCTACGCAACTGAAATCTCTTATTTCTGACCTGAAATCCTGCGTAGGACGAGACTGCCCTATTCTCATTGACCAAGAAGGAGGACGTGTACAACGTCTGCGTGCCCCTCATTGGACAAATTTTCCCCCTGCATTGAGTTATCAGGGGGATCAAAACACACTTGTAAAAGATATGAGTGCCCTCTCACAAGAGCTTGTCGATGTTGGCTTTAACGTGAATTGTGCGCCTGTTTTGGATGTGCAAGGGGAGGCAACACATGACTCTATCGGAGATCGTGCCTATGGATCAAATATAGAGGAGATCATTGACTCTTCTTCAACCGTTATCGATTGCTTTTTAGCGCACAATATTGTGCCCGTGATTAAGCATCTCCCCGGACAAGGACGGGCGCAATGTGACTCTCATGACGCATTACCCTGTATTGAAGAGAGTGTGTTAGACTTGTCCGCCCATGATTTTCTCCCCTGTCAGGCAATATCCCAAAAATATGGTGCGCAAATATGGGGGATGGTCGCGCATGTGCTGTATAAAGAGATTGATTCCAACCTCCCCGCAACGCTTTCTCCTAGAGTTCTAGAGGATGTTATCCGCCAAAAAATAGAGTTTTGTGGGTTTCTCGTGAGTGATGATATAAGTATGGGCGCACTCACCCCTTTTGGATCCGTGGTGGAGCGCGCCCAGTTGGCGCTGGACGCAGGGTGTGATTGTATTTTATACTGTGCAGGGCTATATGAAGAAATGGAACAGTTAGCCCAAAGCTTGCCTTCTTTGTCCGAGGGTGCTTTAAAACGGTTAGGGAGAACATGAAAAAAATAATATCTAACGAAAACTTTCAAGAAGATCCCCCTCGTGACGCGTTAGAGTCTCGGGATGAGGCAGATATGCTCTTGCTCAAAATTGATGGCTATGAAGGGCCTATTGAAGTCTTATTAGACTTGGCACGGACTCAAAAAGTAGATCTTCGCCATGTTTCTATCCTCCAACTCGTGCGTCAATATCTCGATTTTATTGAGCGTGCCAAAGCGTTGAAACTGTCCTTAGCCGCTGAATATCTCGTGATGGCTGCATGGCTCACCTATCTTAAATCCAAACTCCTTTTGCCCAATGAAGAAAGTGAAGAGGATGAGCTTTCTGGTGATGAGATGGCAGAAGCCCTGCAATTCCAACTCCAACGTCTCGGCGCGATGCAAAAAGCGGGAGAGACTCTTTTAGAAGGCAATATTCTGGGTCAAACAGTTTTTGCGCGAGGGATGCCCGAAGATCTCCCTATCAGTTCCACAACACACTATACGGTCAGCTTGTTTGATCTGCTCAATGCCTACGGAAAAATACAGCGTCGGAAAGAGTTTAGTGAATATGTTCCCGTCCCTTTAGATCTCATGTCTGTGGATGAAGCCACAGAGCGTTTGAGAAAGATGCTCGGCAATCTCCCCCGTAGTGGCACAGAAAAATCACAAAGTGTCTGGGCAACGCTTGAAAGCTTCCTCCCAGAGCATATGAGAAATCCTCTGTACGGACGCTCTAGCTTTGCCTCAATTCTGACCGCAGGACTTGAAATGGTCAAACAGGGTCAAGCCGATATCCGCCAAGATGGCTTGTTCCGTCCCGTCTACGTGCGCTCAACCCACCGCAAAGAGGTGCAGTAATGGATCATAAAACACAAAAAAGACTTTTGGAGGCTTTACTCTTCTCCTCTATAGAACCTGTGACCCCTGCAATGATCCGAGAACGACTGTCGGAGACTGTCGATTTGGGGGCTTTGATTTCTGAGTTGAAGGTAGATTATGAGGAGAGAGGGATTAATCTGTGTGAAATAGGTGGGGCATGGGCGTTTCGAACCGCTGAAGATTTAGGGGAGCATATTATCCTTGAGCGTCATGAAGAGAAGAAATTGTCAAAAGCGACCTTGGAGACCCTTTCTATCATTGCGTATCACCAGCCTGTGACTCGCGCAGAAATTGAAAATATCAGGGGTGTGTCGACGAATAAAGGGACGTTGGATATTTTGCTAGAACAAACATGGATCAAACCGGGAAAACGCCGTGAGAGCCCAGGGCGCCCCCTCACATGGGTAACAACTAACGGATTTTTAGATCATTTTGGATTGGACGCGTTGACAGATCTTCCCGGATTGGATGAGTTAAAAGCCTCTGGCCTCCTCGATCGTCGTCCTGCAATAGAAACAATCCCAGACCTCTTTGATCCTGCGCAAGAAGATGATATAGTCGAGGACGATCTGATGAGAGAAGAAGGGTAAAATATGTCTCCAAGTATCTGGCAAATTGGTATTGTTGTTGTTTTGGTATTGTTGCTGTTTGGGGCAGGGAAGTTGCCACGCATCATGGGGGACTTGGCAGAAGGCATAAAAAGCTTTAAAAAGGGCATGAAGGATGAAGGAGGGGCTCAGAAACCTCCCTCTGAGAAAGACTAAAAAAACATGCTCGATTTTAGCTGGATAGAGTTTTTAATGATCGTGATTATAGGGGTTTTGGTGTTAGGACCAAAGGAACTCCCTACGATTTTGTATCAAATCGGGAAACTTGTGAGACGCCTGCAATATATGCGCTTTGCGCTCTCTAACCAGTTTGATGATTTTATGCAACAGGCCGAGTTACAAGACACAGCCCCTCAAACGGAGCAACTTCTAACCACCCCAGAAGACTATGAAAAGCCTGCGCCTATCTATGCGCTCGACGATGAAATGTCTCCTTTCGAAAAAGCCCCTTTTCACCAAGTGAGTGAGCAAGTGAGTGAGGAAGAGTCTTACGATCCTGACAGGGAAGAAGATGAAGGCTATGTAGAAGAAGAGCTCAGTTTTCTGCGTAATTTAAGAGAAGAGGAACGATAAGTATGGCGCTCAATATCGCTGTCCCAGATCCCGATAACAAAGCCGAAGAACAACCCATCTTCACTCATTTTATAGAGCTCCGCGCGCGCCTCTTATGGACATTCTCTGCCATGTTTTTTGGCATGGCACTCGCCTATATCTATGTCGAACCTATCTATGGATTTTTTGTCACCCCTTTAGCAGAGGCCATGGGAGACAACGGAACAGGACGTTTGATCTATACAGGACTGACAGAAGCCTTTTTCACTTACCTAAAAGTGGCGTTCTTTACAGGATTCTTTGTGACCTTTCCCATTTTCGCCGTGCAAATGTGGCTGTTTTTAGCGCCGGGTTTGTATAAAGGAGAAAAACATGCGTTTGGGCCCTTTCTCCTCGCCATCCCGATCTTGTTTTTTTGTGGGGGAGCAACGGTGTATTACGGCCTTTTGCCACTCGCCATGCCCTTTTTCTTGAGCTTTCAAAGCTCGGCAATGGATACAGTTTTGCCCATTCAACTCGAAGCTCGTGTGTCTGAATATCTTGATTTGATTATGATTTTAATCTTTGCCTTTGGAGTTTGTTTCCAACTCCCCGTCCTACTAACATTGTTAGGGCGTGTCGGAATTGTAACCGCCAAAGGATTGGCGTCAAAACGGCGCTACGTGATTATCATCTCTTTTCTTGTTGCGGCCTTTATTACGCCTCCTGATGTGATAAGCCAAGTCTGTCTGGCTATTCCCATGCTCATCTTATACGAAATTTCAATCATTCTCGTCCGATGGACACAAAAGAGAGCGGAGCACAGAGTGTGAAGGAAGATATTATTTTAGATATGGGGCAAACAAACGCGCTTCATGTCCTTAACAGTCTCCGTACCCACATTCAAAAAAGAAAAAGCTTGGTGTCTTGGTCTCTTGGTGGTTTTAAAAAATCAAAGCCCAAACAAGGTGTTTACCTCCACGGCGATGTCGGGCGCGGGAAAACCATGCTCATGGACATGTTCTATGAGGCCCTCCCCGAGACATACCCCAAAGACCGTGTCCATTTTCATGCCTTTATGAGGGATGTCCATGATTTTCTCCATGTTGAGCGCCAAAAAACCACGAAAAACGGCGTTGACAAAGCTCTCCCCAAATTCGCAAAGACCATTGCGCGTCGTACAAAAATCCTCTGTTTTGATGAGTTTCATGTGACAGATGTTGTGGATGCCATGATCCTCTCTCGTCTCTTCACAGCGTTATTTAACAAAGGCGTGCATATTGTCATGACCAGCAATTGGCATCCTGATCATCTCTATAAAGACGGATTACAACGCGACCGCTTTGTACCCTTCATTGCTCTGATCAAGACAAAGATGAATGTTGTCGAGTTTGATGGTGCAATTGATTATCGAAGACAAACCCTCAAAGGAAGACCTGTCTATTTCTTTCCTCTAGGGGAGGCAACAGATCATGCGTTACAAGACACTCTTGATGTATTAACCCATGGTAAGGAAAAGCACTCCTGTACTTTAACAATCAAAAACAGAGACATTGAAGTGAAAGAGAGTTACGGCGATGTCGCCCTTTTCACCTTCCATGATCTGTGTGAGACCCCTTTGGGTGCAGAAGATTATTTAGAGATTGCAAAAACGTTCAAAATTATTGTGCTCAAAGATATTCCAAAGCTCACCACAGAAAAACGAAATGAAGCGAAACGCTTTATCACCCTAATAGATATTCTCTATGACGCCCATACGCTCCTCATCATAACCGCCGAAACAGACCCCTCCACCCTCTATACAGGCCACGACCACGCCCTAGAGTTTGATCGTACAATAAGTCGTTTGAGTGAGATGCAGAGTATTTCTTATTTAAATTGACAGAATATCAATGTCTATGGTAAACAAAGGTCAATTAGAAATAGGGAAAAGAGTATATTCATGGGTATGAAGGCGATGATGTGCCTCCAATTCTTGAATGGTTTTGTCACCACGTAGCACGGCTAGTGCGACTTTCTTTTTGAAGGAGATAAAAAATTTACGTCTTTTGGTCATGGTCTTGGTGTCCGATCTTGTTGCGGATACACCTTAACAGACTGTTCAATTTAGTGAGACCAGCTCAAAAAATTAAACCAGCGCCGCCTGCCGATAAGGTTCCTAAAAACCAAGATAAGCACGCTATAATGAAAATGAGAATAGGATCGAACATCACTCCCACCCAAGCGCCACCGCCGTTACTAAGTTCCCAAGCTTTCTTGCCGCGTCGGGGTGTGCGCACGCACGAGCGGATTCGGCGGCTTTAAAGAGGAGTTCTGGGGTTTGGAGGAACATTTCTATTTGGGTTTGGAGCGCATCAACGGTAAACCCTGTTTCAGGCATGACCCATGCCCCTCCATGATCCGCAATTGTCTCGGCATTTTTGAGTTGTTGTTGGTCGGCATGGTGCGGGTAAGGGACAAAGATCGCAGGACGTCCTGCAGTACTCACTTCAGCCACAGTACTTGCCCCTGACCTTGAAATTACCAAGTGTGTATTCAAAAGACGCGCGGGCATATCGTCAAAAAAGAGGGCACATTCTGCAGGCACACCTAGCGTTTTATAAAAAGCCGCTGTGTCTTTGACTTCTGTCTCTGTCGAACATTGCTGAACAATATTCAGACGGGCACGGTACGTCTCTGATAAAGCCTCTATTGCCTTTGGAATCACATCACTCAAAATCGTTGCCCCTTGAGAGCCTCCAAACACAAGAATGTTTAAGAGCGCATCTCCATGAAGTGTGGGATAGGGCTGTGTAAAAAGGGCCGATATTTCTGGCCTCACAGGGTTTCCTGTCACAACAGAGCGGACTTTATCTACGTTCTCAAGCTCTTCCCCTCCCTCTAAAGACAGCGCGATACGCGCGGCTTTGGGAGCAAGATAGAGATTTGCCTTTCCAACAATTGCATTTTGCTCATGCAAAATTGTTGGAATATTTTTATGCTGTGCCGCTAAAACCGCAGGAACACAGGGATACCCACCAAATCCAACAACAGTTTGAGGGGCATATTTCTTAATAAGAGAGCGGGCTTTCAGATACCCTTTTCCCATATTCAAAATTCCTAGTATTTTTCCCTTCACTCCAGACGGTAACGTGCCTGCAGCGACAAGAGTGTAGTCAAACTGTCCTTTAATATATTTTTCGCCTCGAGGATCGGTGGCGAAATGAATATCATAGCCCCGAGAGACTAAATCATGCGCCAAAGCAATGGCTGGAAAGACATGGCCTCCTGTGCCTCCACTGCTTAAAAGAATCTTTATAGGTTGATCGTGTGTCATACACAACACTCTATCGAGAAACGCGCCTGCTGACAATCCTCGCCCGCTTTTTATGCCGTGTCAGGGATAAGACCGCCCCCATCGCAAATCCAATCGAGAGAAGCGATGTACCTCCATAGCTGATAAAAGGCAAAGTCATCCCTTTGGCAGGGAGAATATGGAGCGATGACCCCATATGAATCAAGGCTTGCAAGCCAATCATTGTGAGAATCCCCCCACACGCCAAGATAGAAAACATATCTTCTGACTCTTCCATCTTTCGCAATCCATGGATCACAATCAAAAGATAAATACCGGCCAAAAGAAGGGTAAAAACAAACCCAAGCTCTTCTCCAGACACCGCAAAAATAAAATCGGCATGCGCATCAGGAAGATGAAGCTTCACCGTCCCTTGCCCTGGCCCTGCCCCCATAAACCCACCTTGCCTGAAGGATTCTAAGGATTTATCCACTTGATACGTACTCCCCGTTGAGGGATCTAAAAAACGATCAATCCTGCTACGCACATGATCAAAGCTACTATACACAATTAAAAGAGCTACAATGCCGAGTACACCAACAGAAATAAGATATTTAAAGCGACATCCCGCCAGAAAAATTTGAGCAATGATCATGCTTGTTATTACGAAACTCATTCCAAAATCAGGTTGCATCATCAATAACAGAACAATAATGGCAAATAACCCTGCCGCATACAGCTCTCCAGGGAAATGTTCTTTTTCCTTTTGCATCGCCATCAGACGCGCTGCCACAATCGCAAAGGCAGGTTTTACAAGCTCACTGGGCTGAAGAGACAATCCCAGAAGATGAATCCATCTTTGCGCGCCTTTAATATCCATTCCGACAAAAGGAATAAGAATCATTGCAAACAATCCCGCCCCAAGAATAAGCGTGGCCAAACGCCATAAACCTTTCGGAGAAAGAAAAGAGGTAAAGATCATTCCCACGACTGCAATCAATAAAACAACAACATGACGCACCAGAAAGTGATTCTCATGAAGTCCAATCCGCACCGCCACCGCAGGACTCGCCGCAGCTACAAGCATGACACCATACGCCATAAGAATACTCACAAAGACAAGCATGGTACGATCCACAGTCCAAAACCAAGTACTCAGCACATTCTTATCTGTCCGTGATAAAAAACTCATTTTACCTCAATTTCAATGTGGCCAACCCAATCAAAGCCAAAACCATAGCAATAATCCAAAAACGGATCACGATGGTTGGTTCTGACCACCCTTTTTTCTCGAAATGGTGATGAATAGGTGCCATTCGAAAGACACGTTTTCCTGTGAGTTTGAAAGACCCTACTTGAATAATTACGGATAACGCTTCCACCACAAAAAGACCTCCGATAATCGCGAGAACAATCTCATGTTTTGTGATGATCGCAATCATGCCCAACAGACCTCCCATCGCCAAAGAACCTGTATCTCCCATAAAAACTTGCGCAGGAGGGGCATTGAACCATAAAAAGCCCATGGCCGCGCCGACAACCGCTCCGCAAATAATAGCAAGTTCTCCCGTTCCTACAACGTATGGAACATGGAGGTACTCAGAAAAAACGGCATTTCCAACCAAATAACTAATGATCCCAAAACAGGCGCACGCAATTGCAATTGGAACAATCGCCAAACCATCGAGACCATCCGTTAAGTTCACTGCATTGGCGGATCCAATCACAACAATCAAGGCCCATACACCAAAAAACCATCCTATATCAATCAAAAAATCTTTAAAGAAAGGGAGGGCGACATGACTATTGATGTCAGCAGGCAGAACTTGATTGACCCCAATTGTTACTAAAGCCGCAATAACGATCTGAGCGGTAAGGCGTACTTTAGCAGAGACCCCATCCGTTGATCGACGTGTTAGTTTCGCATAGTCATCCGCAAATCCAATTAAGCCAAACCCAATCATCACCGCCAATGCGTACCATACAAAGGCGTTACTTAAATCTGCCCATAAAAGCGTTGAGAGTGACACAGAAAATAAAATCATCAGCCCTCCCATTGTCGGCGTCCCTGCCTTCTTAAAATGAGTCTCTGGGCCATTTTTACGGATTGGCTGCCCTTCTTTTTGTTTTGATTTGAGCCATTTAATTATTTTTGGACCAATGAGAAATGAAATCAAAAGAGCCGTTATAATAGCTCCACCCGTTCGAAATGTAAGATAACGGAACAAATTAAAAATTTGAATGTCGTCTGCAAAAGGAGAGAGGAGATTATAAAGCATTGCGTTCTTTCGTTTTAGTCTTCATTTTGGGAGGCAAAGCGCGCAAAGCCTCAACTACCACATTCATTTTACTGCCGAACGATCCTTTTACCATGACCACATCCCCCGGAACAAGGACATCTGTGACAATCTCTGACAATTCATGACTTGTCTCACAATGTGCACCTTTATTATCGTTGGGCAACGCCGTGTGCAGATTCTTCATCAACGACCCACATGTGTAAACCAAATCAATATTGGCAGCTCTAAGAGGCAAGGCCAAGTCACTATGCTTTTGAGGAGATGTCTGCCCTAACTCTAACATATTTCCTAAAACGGCAATGCGTCGCCCTCCTCGCCCCGGATCAATGAGGGCTAAGACTTTAAATGCGGCGTGCATCGATATGGGAGAGGCATTGTAACTCTCATCAATCAAAGTCACTGGATTATCCGATCCATCAAGATCAATATACTCTTGTGCGCCTCGTCCTGCGGGTGCTTCTAATTGCCCCATAGAGTGAGACGCCTTATGTATGTCTCCCCCTGCAAGCTTAATTGCTGTTAAAACAGCCACAGAATTCATGGCAATATGCGCCCCACTCCAATGCAACATATAGCTAATTTCTTCTCCTAGAATTGACGCCTTCACACGGGTTCCATTTGAGGCCACAAGACACTCCAAAAGAACCGAATCTGATCCATCTCGACCAAATGTAATAACTTCAATATTATCTAAATCTGCCTGTGATTTCAAAATAGCAAACGTATCGATTTCATGATTTACAACCGCGTAAGAGCCACTACTCATCCCTGTGAAAATTTCAGCCTTTGCGTTCGCAATCCCCTCAATGCCGTCTTCAAAATGCTCTAAATGCACAGGGGCAACTGTCGTAATAATAGAGATATCTGGCTTCACTTGCACCGACAAAGGGGTGATCTCGCCGGGATGATTCATCCCAATTTCAAACACGCCATAGTCACATCCTGCATGCATAGAGGCCAATGTTAGTGGCACACCAATGTGATTATTAAAACTCTTTTGCGCCGCATGTGTTTGCCCCTGACAGCCAAGTCCCGCAGACAATAATTCCTTCGTGCCTGTTTTACCCACACTCCCTGTCACAGCAATAATTTTGGCACTACTTCTATAACGCGCCCCTTGCCCCAAAGCTTCTAGAGCCTCAAATGTATCTTTCACCATTAATAAAGGCATGTCTCTGCCCACCCCTTTTGGCATTTCACTAACAAGTGCAGCCACCGCTCCTTTTTGGAGAGCCTCCATCACATAATCATGACCGTTTTCCTCCCCTTTAAGTGCAATAAAGAGATCTCCGGCCTCAACGGTGCGACTATCAATAGAGATCCCAAAAGCGTTCCAGTCACACTTGTCTTGAGAAATCATATGGCCCTCTGTTATTTTTACAGCATCTATCGCTGTCCAGATCACATCTGACGATGCGCGTTTCTTTTGTATCATGGTCTATCCTTATAGTAAGTCTTATCAAGAGATTGAATGGAGTGGCGTGTTTCATCACGGTCGTCAAAGAGGAGGGTTTGGGTGTTGATTGTCTGCCCTGACTCATGGCCTTTACCGGCAATAATCAGGGAGTCACCCATTTGGAGGGAAGATATCGCACAATCGATTGCTGCACGACGATCACCGATATTTTGGAAGGAAGGGAATCCAGCAGTGATCTCGGTGCGAATATCGACTGGATTTTCAGTACGAGGATTATCATCTGTGACAATAACCTCATCGGCCAAATTAAAAGCGATTTGAGCCATTTTCGACCGTTTAGCACGATCCCTGTCTCCCCCACACCCAAAAACAAGCCAGAGCTTACCTTGTGTATGAGGAGCAACAGCAGTGAGGACAGCCTCTAAAGCGGCAGGCTTATGTGCATAATCCACATAAATTTTTGCTTTTTGAGGATGCCCTTCAATTCTTTCTAACCGTCCAGGGACAGGTTTTATTGTTGATAATATCTCTGGTAACGCGCTTAGATCTAATTCTTCTTCTCGCAAAGCAGATGCAATTGCAACCGCACAAAGAATGTTTTGAACCTGAAATGAACCTACTAATGGAAGGCTAAATTTTAGAGTTTTTTCCCCTATAGAAAGAATTAAATCCTGCCCATTCTCTGTCACGGAACGGTTAACAAGGATAACTGCATTTTCTGCCTTTGCATGAATTCCGTAAGGGATCGTTTTTATATTATGGTGTGTACAAATATCCAAAAGAGGCTTAAATTCAGGAATATCTGCATTCAAAATGGCACATCCATTGTGATCCAAACACTGCGTAAAAAGACGCTGTTTTGCTTTAAAATACGCCCCCATATTGTCATGATAATCCAGATGCTCATGCGATAAATTTGTAAAGGCCGCAGCCTTCAATTTTACACCATCCAAACGACATTGCTCAATCCCAATACTGGAGGCCTCCATCGCCAGATATTCAACACCCCGCTTGGAAAGATCCCTTAAGCTCTTATGGAGCGCGACGGGATCGGCTGTTGTCAGACTTGATTTTTCAAAAAACCCTTGCGCATGCACGCCAATCGTCCCAAGACTGGCGGCATTACACCCTAACCCTTCCAATATTTGACGGACAAACCACACAACCGAGCTTTTTCCGCTCGTCCCTGTAACGGCCACACAATGCTCTGGCTGTCTTTCATAAAACTTAGAGGCTATATGAGAGAGCGCTTTACGTGCGTTTTCTACCCATATGACGGGAGTCGTATCCCCTTCCATTATTTTTTTAACTTTGTCTTTCTTATTTTCTTCTGCGACAATCGCAACAGCGCCTCGCTCAATCGCCTCTGGAATGTAATTGACGCCCTCTTGAACATGACCAGAGACTGCAACAAAGAGAGACCCGTGTGAGATATCATTACTGTGTGATGACACATCATGAATTTCAACATCACAAGGCACCTTATAAGACATAAGATCAGAAAGGAGCTTCATTCTTGCCCTCCATACACAATATTCGATACAGATTGTTTTTGAGAAAAATCATTGTTATGTAAGATTTGTGGCTTAATCGCCTGAAATGATATTATTCGTTTTACAATTCTGGCAAAAGTAGGGACGGCTGTCCAGCCTGCTGTGGCATATCCATGGGTCTCTGGAATACCCTTTGGTTCATCAAGCATCACAAAAATGACATATTGAGGATCATTCATAGGAAATACACCTACAAAAGAAGAGATTAGTTTCTTCCGATCATAGCCTTTTTTTCCAGGTTTTTCAGCTGTCCCTGTTTTTCCTCCAATATCGTACCCTTCAATATTAGCCTGTTTTGCCGTACCATCTGTGACCACCAAACGCATGAGAGAGCGCATAACATCAGAAGTTTCTTGCGACACAAGGCGCGTCTTTGTCCCCTGTCCTCTCTCTTCAGACTCAGGAAGCACAAAGCGAGGGGTCACTTTATAGCCTCCATTCACAATTGTTGCCACCGCACGGACAAGCTGTATCGGGCTCACCGCAATTCCATGGCCGTAAGAGGCCGTTAACGTGTTAATATCCCTCCATGGTCTTGGATAGAGCGGTTTTCCGACTTCTGAAAAAGCTATATCAGGCTTATCCATTAATCCCAATTTTTTGTAAAAGCTCTGAATGCCTTCAGCTCCAATCGTCTCCCCCATCAAAGCCGTACCGATGTTGGACGACACCATAAAGATCTCTGGTATACTCAGCACACGCTTCTCTGGATGGTAATCTCTAATCGTGTAACGTCCTCGCTTCAATGGCTCTCGTGCGTCAAAAGTTACAGATAATGCATTTTTTTGTGTTTCTAAAAACGCGGCTGTTGAAAAAATCTTAAAGACGGATCCAAGCTCATAGACCCCCTGTGTCACGCGATTGAATTGTGTATTTTTTGGAGATGATGTCGGTGCATGAGGGTCAAAATCAGGCAGAGATACCATCCCCAAAACATCTCCTGTCTGAACATCCAAAACAATCCCAGCCCCTGCTTTTGCACTAAATTTCTGCATTGTCTGTGCAATTTCAGCATGCAAGGCGTGCTGAAAACGAATGTCCAAACTGGTGCGTAAAGTCAGATCAGAGCCTTTTTCGAGCATCGCTTGAAAGCTACGCTCTACACCCATAAACCCCTGCCCATCAATATTACTATACCCAACAACATGCGCCGCAAGTGTTCCTTGGGGATACAGACGCTTATATTCATCCCTAAATCCTAACCCAGGGTCGCCAATTTTTAAAATATTGGCTTGATCCTCAGGCGTTATCCCTCGCTTCAACCATACAAAGCGCCCTGATTTTTGAAATTTTTTCAATAGGACATCATAAGACAAATCAGGAAACATCTCAGAAAGAGCTCTCGCCGTCCTCTCTGGTGTCAAAATATATTTAGGATCCACATATAAAGACGCTGCTTTAAGAGAGGTAGCAAGCAAGACCCCATTCCGATCCACAATGTCCGCACGCCTTACCTTAAGATCCTGCTCTGGATCAATAAAGTGAGAGACATTTATATGCTCTCCTCCCTCTCCTAAATCAATATTTTGTATAATCATAAGATCAAACAAACGTACCGCCACAACACAGTAAAGCGCCAAAAACAAAGCTCGCATCATCAAGATACGCGCACGCGCAACCTCCAAGGACCCCCCATGGCCTCCCTTAATAGTTACAGACAAACGATTGAGAGAACGACTACTCGCCATTGCCCATCTCCAAACCATTTAAAAGATCTCCAAAGCTTTTTTCTTTCTTATTATACTGAAAAACAGGAGTCTCTTTTTTCTTGTGCGTGACATAGAGAGGTTTCATTTGAGGGTGCGGAATCACCCTATTATCCAAAACATTCTCTGACATAAAAATAGACCCATCAAGAGGACGTACTTTGCTCATTTTAAGGGACTCTTGTGCATCCAAAATGACTTTCTCAAGGCGGTCTGGGCGGTTCAAATAATACCACTCTGCCGTCAACACACGTAAGGACTCTTTTTCATTATCCACAAGTTTATCCACAGTACGTATATCCCGCTCTATAGACTGCACCCTCTGAGAGACAACAAAGAGAAGAAACCCAGTTAACACTGAAAACAAGAGGGCAAAGCAAAAAACGAGTTGGTTCGTCTTCATATTAAAATACTCTCCTTTCTGCAATTCTAAGACGTGCAGAGCGTGCACGAGGATTATTTTTCTTTTCTTCTTCAGACGATCGAATAGCCTTTTTAGAGAGTATTGTAAAAGGGGGTATATGATCTTGATCTTTATACCCCTCAGGCAGAGGGTCATGACGGGATACTTGCACTTTTTCTCCTCGCATAAAATGCTTCACAATTTTATCTTCAAGAGAATGGAAAGAGACCACCAAAAGACGCCCCTCCTCTTTTAATATATCAGGCGAGGCCTGCAACATCTGTTCAAGCTGTCCCAACTCATCATTCACGGCGATGCGAAGAGCTTGAAATGTACGCGTCGCAGGATCAATCCCATCTTTTTTAGAGCGAGGAACAACAGAGCGCACAATATTGGCCAACTGAAGGGTTGTTTCAAAAGGACGGTTATTAATAATAGCCTTGGCAATACGCCGAGAGAGGCGCTCTTCTCCATATTGATAGATAATATTGGCTAATGTCTCTTGATTGCGTGTATTGACAACATCAGCGGCTGTTTCTCCCTGTGACCTATCCATGCGCATATCAAGAGCCCCTTCAAAACGAAATGAAAAACCCCTCTCAGCCTGATCTATCTGCATTGAAGACACCCCAATATCGACAACAAGTCCATCCACGTGAGACACTCCTAGTGCGTCAAGATGTGTTTTGATATCACCAAAGGTTCCATGCACCAAATTTAGCCGTTCACCATATTCACTGGCCCATTTTTGGGCGGTATCAAGCGCTGTTTGATCTCGATCAATTGCAATGACCCTACACTCAGCCTGATCCAATAAAGCGCGCGTATATCCTCCAGCACCAAAAGTCCCGTCAACATACACCCCTCCCTTTCGAGGGTTCATATACGCACAAACTTCTTTAAGCATCACAGGAATATGGGGCGCGCTTTTATTCATGTCCAGCCCCCTTAGGGATAGTCAGCTTTTGAGCGTGCACATTAGAACGCGCCTCAATTTTCCTGCTCTCTAGCGCCTCTGGAGCCCACACTTGAAACTTACGCCCCATTCCAACGAAAGCCACTTGATCCGTAAGACCCGCAAACCCAAGAAGCGCTGTGGGTACCACCACACGCCCCGTCTCATCAAGAGTCAAAGACACAGAGTTTCCAAAGATAGACAACGCCAAATCATCTTGCACCTCAGAGAATAAATCAAAATGATCCAGACGGGCGCTCATTTCATCCATAAAAGAGACATCAAACCCCTCCAAACAGTCATGGATAGGAGAGCGAAAAAGAACCACTGCCCCCTGCGTCAAGGAGGTGCGAAATCCTGAAGGGATCGACACACGTCCCTTTTTATCAATTTTATTGATCGTTGTTGACAAAAACAGCGACATTGAAATCTTCCCAAAATGACAGAGTAAAACACAAGAAACCAGTGCACAAAAAGCACAGTGGATATATATGGGATATCATGGGAAAGCATGGGACGTCAATTCACATTAGGCTCTTTATACGTTTTCATTCACAGAAAACATATATACCCTCAGTAAAAAAGTACCAGTCAGTCTATAAGCTGGGTTCTGTTGTCGATAGCTATTCATCTAGGAGACTTATTACTAAGCCTCTCAAGCAACCTACCCGAGAAACAATGTGGAAATACATTATGTGCTTCTCCTATTTGGTCTTGCATCTGGCGGGGTTTACCATGCCATCTCTATCACTAGAAACGCGGTGCGCTCTTACCGCACCCTTTCACCCTTACCATCTCGAAAGATGGCGGTCTCCTCTCTGCTGCACTCTCCATCAGCTCACGCTGTCTGGCCGTTAGCCAGCGCCATATTCCCATGATGCCCAGACTTTCCTCTTTTAAAAAAGCAACTATCCGACTGACTGGTAGACGTACTATGGCAAAATTTAAACAGTTTTTCTATTCTTTTCTCGCAACAGACATGCAATTAAGGCATGAGTGCGCTCAGAAACTTGCCCTTGCTTGTTTTTTTCAAATAATTCTGGCTCAAAATGGCGTTGGAATTCTCTAACCAACACAATGTCTTCACAGGTTTGCGTGTATCCCAGCTGTAAAAGACCCGTTCTAACTCCCAAATTACACGCAAAATCTTCTGGCAAAGGTACAGGCCAAAACCCAACACCTTTTTTGGACAGCAGTTCCCATGGAAATAATTCGCCAGGATCAAGCTTTCGACCTGGCGCAACGTCGGAATGTCCGACTACATTTAAAGGATCTATCTGATATCGACCCATGATTTCATGACATAGCTTTATAACAGCGTCTATTTGAAGAGTAGGAAAAGAAGGAAGATCTTGATCATGCCCTCCATTTACAATTTCAATACCGATAGATAAAGAATTAACATCCTCGCTCCCTCGCCAATAGGAGTGCCCTGCATGCCACGCTCTATGTTTTTCCTCTACAAACTGTACAACTTGTCCTCCCACATCAACCATATAGTGCGGACTGAGGTTAGACGTCACATCTAGATAAGTATCCGCAGCCTCTTTGGCGGCAAGAGTCCCCGTGTAATGGAGAACTATAATACAAGGATCAACCCCCTTATCACGCAGGTTATAATGGGGTGATAATGTCTTAATAATATCCATATCACTTCATACTGACTAGAGCTGACGACAAGAAAAATGTAGGGGAAATGTATACAAAAATATTACATCCAAGCTAGACTCAAAGAATAAACACAATTTAAAATACGCTAACAGATATAAAATACATAACAGCAAACAAGTAATATCCTGCTAACTGATACGCACTATCTATAGCAGCTGCACGAAAGGGGTATCCTGTATAAAAAGATCCCATAAGAATAGGTGGCATTGCAAATCCAACCCATAACAAACAAGAAAGTGCAATCAAATCATGGAATAGCCCTATGTCAAAGGTCATGGCAATGAAAGAATAAAAAAAGCCTGCGATTAACCATAGCATAAAACTTAAAGAAAAAGGAATGGTGGACGTATGGCGCCGTCTCTCTCCTGCATCTTTTTGACGTGATTCACACCATTTATCCCCCATAACTTTTGGGTGATACCACACAAATCCAAACGCAAAAGCTGTCAGAGCGCATAGGATACTAGGTATCAGTAATAATTCAAATAGTTCCATCAATATTTCCCTTTTTTATTTTCAGAAACGCATCATTCTCATTAAGGATACACATATTTAGTTAAAAATCTATGTACATTATAATAAACATAAAAAAACCTCCAATCTGGAGGCTTTTCTTCATCTCTTTAAATAGAGAGAGTCTAGTTTTTCTTATGCGGAGGCATTTTCTTTTCTTCGAAAAGAACGTGGCACCCTAATTTTTTTGTTTCAGGATTAATCGCACGCGGATCATACTTGCTGAATTTCATTTTTTCTGTGATATTTCGTGGGTTTTTAGACACATAATATGTGTATCCTGTTGGAGCACCTTTGGCATTTAAACCTGTACTCACGAGACGAATTTTTGTAACTGGACCTTTTTTAGCCATGGCTCTAACCCTTTATTCTAATATATTCTTGAAGAATGAAAGCCAGAAAATACCTTTTTTTGAGGCAATGTCAAGGGAAAGAGTGGCATCTAATGCCTTCTTTTTGGCTTTTTCTTGTAGGAGAATTTTTTATCGCCCTTTGTTTTCTTTTTGGAAGACGAAGAAGAGCGTTTCTTTTTGCTTTTAAACCCAGGGATATCTGCGCCTTTTTCGTGGCCAATCAGTTCAAAAATTGTACCTCCTGTCATCATATTTGCTTCACGCACAGAGACTGTGACAGGCGCTCCCAAACGGAAAACAGCCCTACGTTTACGTCCAATTAATGCGTGTTCCTCTTCATCATGAACATAAAAATCATTGGGAAGTGTCCTCACAGGAATAAGGCCATCTGCACCTGTTTCACTCAATCGTACAAAGAGTCCAAATTTTGCAACACCACTGATTGTACCTGTAAATTGTGCCCCTATTTTACTTTCAAGGTAAGAGGCCGTAAAGCGATCCATAGAGCTTCTTTCTGCGTCTGAAGAGGTACGTTCTGTGGTCGAGATATGCTCGGATGTTTCTGCAATGCGCGCAACATCTCCATCTTCAAGTCCCCCTTCTCCCAAATGATAGGCTTTAATCAAACTTCTATGCACAATTAAATCTGCATACCGACGTATGGGGGAGGTAAAATGAGCATATTTTTCAAGTGCCAACCCAAAATGTCCAATATTTTCTGGGTGGTAAATAGCTTGGGACTGCGTCCTCAAAATAGTTTCACTGATCAAATGTGAATATTCATGCCCCTTCGCCTTGGTCAGGAGATGATTGAGCTGTGCAGGTTTTGCCACACCACTGGGCAAGGTAAAACCAAAGCTGTCCAAAAAGCTTCGTGCACCGTCCAGACGCTCCGCAGAGGGGCAATCATGCACGCGATAAAGACACGGCGCATTCTTGGCTTCTAAGGCAGAGGCCGCCGCAACATTGGCCAAAACCATGAATTCTTCAATTAATTTGTGACTGTCCAACCGTGTACGCGGGATCACGCCTGTCATGACGCCTTTCTCATCAATTAAAATTTGACGCTCAGGCATATCGAGGTCAAGGGCTCCTCTTTTTTGACGCGCTTTGCTCAAAATTTTATAGACATCGTACAAAGGATCAATAACATCCTCCATTAAAGTATCGGTTACATCGTCTCTCTGCCCTTCCTGTGCCGCTTGAACTTGCTCGTAAGTAAGACGTGCCTTAGACTTCATAAGAGCCCGTACAAATTTTTGACGCTGTAAGAGCCCGTGTGCATCCACCCACATGTGAACCGCTAAACAGGCGCGCTCTACCTGAGGCATGAGAGAGCAAAGATTATTGGAGATGGCCTCAGGCAACATCGGCAAAACACGGTCAGGGAAGTACGTTGAGTTCCCACGAGTCCAGGCCTCTTTGTCTAAGGCACTTCCAAAACGCACATAGTGTGCCACATCGGCAATGGCTACAATCAGGTGAAAACCTCCTTGCCCATCAGACTCAGCGAACACCGCGTCATCAAAGTCACGGGCATCTGCCCCGTCTATGGTCACAAGGGGCAAGGCGCGAAGGTCTTCCCGATCTTTCAAAGGTGGAACTTTTAACCCATCTGCTTCCAACAAAACTTCTTCTGAGAAATCAACACGGAGATCTTTCTCATAGAGAGAAATCAGGGAAATAGAGTGAGGGTCATTCTCATGACCAATAATTTTAGAAACCTTAACGCGCTTATTCTTTAAGCCTCGTGAAGGGAGAACATCCGCGGTCACCAGATCTCCATCTTTTGCCCCGTTTAAATCTGTTTGATGAATATCAAAATCATAACGGGATTTTTTGCTGGTCGGACGAAGGATACAATTTTTGGCCTGTCGTACAACAAGCCCCATGACTTGCCTCGAAGAAGTTTTGTCAATTTTCTTAATAATACGCGCTGTATATCCTCCCTCTCCCTCTTTTGTGAGGCGGACAAGCGCACGATCTCCAACAGCCAACGATTTCCCCTTTTTAGGGTCATGGAAGACTTCTATGTGGTGTCCCTCAGCATCCTTCTCGTCACCTTCTTCTTGTGTAAGGCGTGCCATAACATCTCCATCTGATGTTATGTGTGTGACTTCAATGAGTGTAACGGGCGGAAGGCCCTCTGGAATGCTATAAATTTGTCCCGGTTGACGCACAACTTGACCCGCTTTTTCAAGCTGAGATAACAAGGATTTGAACGAACGGCGATCGTCCCCCTTGACCCCAAATGCTTTGACAAGTTCACGCTTAGACACAGGGTCTTTGATGGCTTTGATATACTCAAGAAGCTCTTCGCGAGAGGGCAATCTCTCCATTATACTTTTTTCTTTACAGGTGTTTTACGTGTTTTCTTCTTTGCGGCCTTCTTTTTAGGGGCTGTTTTTTTAGCCCCTCCACCCGCAGCTTCCTTCGCCGCTTTTTTCTCGGCGTGCGCTGCAATCAGGTCAACGGCGCGGTTCACACCAATGGTCAACACAATATCACCCTCTGCTTTCGGAATAGAGACAAACACATTATTATGCTTAACAAATGGGCCAAAACGCCCAACCCCCGCTTGGATCATTTTTTGTGTTTCAGGATGAATGCCTACGTCACGCGGGAGTGAGAGAAGCGATACGGCTTCATCTAAGGTCACGTCATCCATCTCCATGCCTTTGGGAAGGCCTTGGCGCTTTGGTTTATCCTTGCCTCCCTCCTCTGGCACCATCTCAACGTAAGGCCCATACGGTCCTAATTTCAGAAATACAGCACGTTTTGTATCTGGGTGAAACCCAAGATCAGCAGGTTCCACACGCACAGGCTCTGTTCCATCTTGAATAGCCAAAGGACGTGCCTCTTTACACTCTGGATAATTCTCACATCCGATGAAAGCCCCATTTTTTGAGAGCTTTAAAGAAAGCTTTCCCGTGTCACAGGAGGGGCATTTTCGAGGCTTAGGGCTCTCTTTTGTGACAGGAAAGAAATGAGCAGCAAGCGCTTCATTCAAATGGTCGATCACCTCTGTAATACGGAGCTCCTTGGTTTCATCCACTGCTTTCTTGAAATCAACCCAAAATAAACTCAAGGTGTCTTTCCATTGCACCTGACCTTCTGTAATAGCATCAAGTTGCTCTTCCATATTGGCCGTGAAATCATAATCGACATATTTCTCAAAAAAGCGTTTTAAAAATTCTGTTACAATGCGTCCTCGATCTTCAGGGAAAAAACGACGCGCATCCATTTTTACATAATTTCTGTCTCGCAGGACTTGTAAAATTGACGCGTAAGTCGAAGGACGGCCAATACCCTTCTCCTCCATAATCTTCACCAATGACGCCTCAGTATACCGAGGGGGCGCTTGCGTGAAATGTTGGTTTGGGGTCACAGAAAGGGTTTTTAAAGGGTCTTTTTCGATCAAAGGAGGGAGACGACGATCTGCGTCACTCTCGCTTTTCCCATCATCACTATCTTCTTTGTAAAGCGTTAGAAAGCCATCAAAGGCAACAACAGATACTGTCGCGCGCAGAACCACATCATCTGTCCCGTCCGACATATCTGCACTCACTTGATCCATGACGGCATTTTCCATCTGGCATGCAATCGTTCGCTTCCAAATCAAATCATAGAGTTTAAATTGGTTCTCATCGAGATACTGACGCACAGACTTTGGCGATTTATTCATATCCGTTGGACGGATTGCTTCATGCGCCTCTTGGGCATTTTTGGCTTTACTCTTGTAGGCGCGCGGAGAGCTCGGGAGGTATTTGTCGCCAAAATCTTTTTGAATCACGTCACGCGCTTGAGCAATTGCTTCCCCAGCGAGGGTGATTCCGTCTGTTCTCATATAGGTAATGAGACCGACTGTTTCCCCTCCAAGATTAAACCCTTCATAGAGTTGTTGTGCGACACGCATGGTCTGACTGGCAGAGAATCTTAGCTTCCGAGAGGCTTCTTGTTGGAGCGTTGAGGTGATAAAAGGTGCATATGGTTTTCTCTGAACCTGCTTTTTTATCACAGACTGCACACAGAGGTCTTTGTTTAAAATACGCTCAACCGCCGCTTTCGCATCCACTTCTGTTCCAATATCAAGCTTTCCAAGCTTATTCCCTGCTAAATAGGTTAAACGTGCCATGAAAGGTGCGCCTGCTGAGGTTTGCAACTGCACTTCAATCGACCAATATTCATCTTCAATGAATTTTTCTATCTCGGATTCACGCTCACAAATCAGGCGTAATGCCACAGATTGAACACGTCCTGCTGATTTTGACCCTGGCAATTTACGCCATAAGACAGGGGAGAGATTAAATCCCACCAGATAATCCAAAGCCCGACGTGCCAAATAGGCCTCAACAAGAGGAATATCGACTTGACGCGCTTGCGCAAAGGCTTCATTGACCGCTGTTTTTGTAATCTGATTAAAGGCCACACGTTGAACCTTCTTGTCTTTCAAGAGCTTTTTCTTCTCCAAAAGCTCTTGAATATGCCATGCAATGGCCTCTCCTTCTCTATCAGGGTCCATTGCGAGATAAAGGGTTTGCGCGCCCTTGACGGCATCTGAGATTTCTTTCATGGTTTTTTTACCACGCGCGCTAACTTCCCACTTCATCTCAAATTCATGCTCAGGGTCAACAGATCCATTTTTAGACGGGAGATCCCTCACATGTCCCATAGAAGCCAAGACAATATAGTCTTTTCCTAGGTATTTATTGATGGTTTTGGCTTTCGCTGGTGATTCAACAATCACTACATTTGATGCACTCACAGTCTATGACTCCCCTTTATTGACTAATCCGACACGGTTTCCCGGTAATCTCTGTAGACGCCCTGCAATCTCCAAATCCAAAAGGACAGATTGCACGCCCGACACGCTCACATGACATGCTCTGACGAGTTCGTCAATAGGCGTTGGCACATGAGATAAGAAAGAAATCACTTTTTCATGATCAATTTCAAGCACCTTACTTTCCTCTGGTTCAAACTCTTCTTGCGCGCCTAATTGATCAAAGAGGCATGGCTCAATAAGCCTTGGATGCGCCAATTGATCTAGAATGTCTTGTGCGTTTTCAAGAAGGATAGCTCCATCTTTTAAAAGCTTATTCACGCCTGATGCGCGAGGATCTCCAGGAAATCCAGGAACGGCAAAAACATCTCGCCCCTGCTCTGCGGCAAGGCGCGCTGTAATTAATGAGCCAGAGCGCATACTTGCTTCCACAACAGCAAGCCCTTTTGACAGTCCTGAAACAATACGATTACGTCGTGGAAAATGGCGCGCTGTGGGCTGTGTTCCAATTTTATTTTCAGAGAGAATCAGACCTTGTTCTTTAATTTCTTCATAAAGCTTTGCATTTTCTTGTGGATAGATGACATCTACGCCTCCTGCCACAACAGCCCATGTGCCTGCCTTTAAACTTCCTTTATGCGCGGCCGTATCGATCCCACGGGCTAGGCCTGAGACAATTATGATCTCATGGGCACTTAATTCTTTGGCTAGTTTTTCAGTAAAACGACGTCCATTGAGTGAGGCATTTCGTGCCCCAACAATGCCTATAATGGGTTTGTCTTGTTGAATGTTTCCTTGCCCTACACAGGTTAAAACGGCTGGAGCATCTTCGATAGCAGCTAAATCAGAGGGATAATCTTCATCACACGATAAACAAAAACGTCCCCCCAACTTTTGAATCGCTTCAATTTCTTTGTGTGCCTCAGACTCTGAACAAAGACGAACGCCCTCTTTTCGTCCACCTCTCGAGCTTAACTCTGGGAGGGCGTCTAGAGATTTTTCAGCGGTTTTATAGCGCGCAATTAAACGACGGAAAGTGATTGGACCAACTGTCTCACTGCGATAGAGTCTTAACCATGCCAAACGTTCTTTTTGAGACACTGTCATGAGGATTTCCGTCCGAACTTAATTTTCGACTCCTCCCCCTTTAAAATACGTCTGATATTCTCATGATGGAGCACAAAGACAAGAAGTGCCAAAAATCCAATAAAAAATATATAGTGAGACTCGTCTAAAACCATTGAAAATAGTGGCGCAGAGGCCAGAGCAATCAAAGCCGACAAAGAAGAAATTCGAAATAATAGCGCAGAGACAAACCATGTCAAACACACCGCCACCCCAACGAGAGGTGAGAGCGCTAAAAGCGTGCCTAATGTCGTTGCAACACCTTTTCCCCCTTTAAATCTAAGCCAAACAGGAAAAACATGCCCAAGTACAGCGCCAATCGCCACAGCCCCTGCCTCAAATATTTGAAACACATAGAGTGCCAAAAGCACTGCGATTGCACCCTTTCCGCTATCAAGAATAAGGGTTGCGAGCGCTAATAGCTTATTGCCTGTGCGTAAAACATTGGTTGCCCCAATATTACCAGATCCAATTTTTCGGATGTCACCTAGCCCACAGAGAAAACAGAGCAACAATCCAAACGGAATGGATCCTAGTAGATATCCCGCACATAAAGACCACAGAAATTCCATTAATTATATGCCTCCAGAGGAAATAAGATCAAAAATAGCCATTCGCACAGGGAGGCCATTGGCCATTTGCTCAAATATTTTTGACTTTACAGGGTCATCCACAACATCATCGGCGATTTGTACATTCCGAACGAATGGCCCAGGATCCATTACAATGGCATTTTCTTTTGCGTAGCTCAATCTTTCTTGTGTTAAACCATACGTATGAAAAAATTCTACGTCATCTGGAATATCAGCTAACTCCAAGCGTTCTTTTTGATTACGGAGCGTCATGACAACATCACACCCATTAAGCCCTTCTTCCCATGTATCAAATGTTTTCACATGATTATATTTGGATATATCGGGTAAAAAGGCAGGGGGGGCTATGATATGTATTTCTGCGCCCATCTTACCAAGCAACACTATATTAGAGTTTGCTGTCCGACTATGGGCAACATCTCCACAAATAGCCACGCGAAGACCGCTCACTTGCCCTTTCAGGGCATTAATTGTGTAAGCATCCAGCAAAGCTTGGGAGGGATGCGCCCGCCACCCATCTCCAGCATTGATCACAGGACATTCAACAAGTCTTTGAACTGTATAAGGTGCTTTAAACTCACTATGGCGCATCACTATAGCGTCAGGGTCGTATCCTGAAACACATCGAATAGTGTCTGAAAATGTTTCTCCCTTTGACAGTGAGCTAGAAGATGGCTCCCAATTTACAACTTTTGCCCCCAAACGATAGGCTGCCATTTGAAAGGATGTCAATGTCCGCGTTGAATGCTCAAAAAACATATTGAGAATAATTTTGTCCGACAAAATTTGAGGTACTTTTTTATCTTGGAGGGCTTTTTTATAGAAATCAGCTTTTTCAAGGACTGTCTCTATCTCCTCAATGCTCATAGCTTCAATATCCAATAAATTTTTCATGACAGATTATACCTCAAAAACACAGGGAAAAGTTGGGCGAACATCACCAAAACAATCCCAATAATAAACCCCGGCCCTGCTGGGATTTTTAAACGGTGAATATTAAATTCTCCTGTTTTCTTGAAGTGGAGATACGCTACAATAAGCCCGTGTACTAACCCTGCCATTGCGCCCACCGTCATTGCGACTGTGACATCTGCCATCCCAAGCCAAAGACCTGCCGCGCCTAACAATTTCACATCTCCAAGCCCTAAGGACTCTGTCTTATAGTACATGTTTCCAAAAAAACGAATAATCCACAAAATTCCATATCCAAAGAGGCCGCCAAGCAGAATAGAGAGGGGATCAAGCACAGAAAACTGGAGACTTGCATGAAAAATAATTCCAAGCGCCGCAAAGGGAAATACATATCTATTGGGGAGCAACATCGTCTTAAAATCAATAACCACCAAAGTGGCCAATAGAACCAAAGCAATCAAAAACGAGAAAAAAGCAATCATTAAAAGAACAAAATCCATGACTACAGACGCTATTCTGTTCTGCAAAAGAGATCAAGCCCTTAAAAACAGGTGAAAATATGTATTTACACATATTTAGTATTCGGTGTACGATGGGGGCGGTATTTTTGTGATTCGTTAGCCATTATACCGCTATATATTATAACTGAGTGCCCCGAAATTCTTACCTTTCAGGTTTAAAATACATTGAATACACATACACCAAAAATACTTCTTGCAGAAGACAACGACTTTGTAAGAATGCAGATTGCACGCTTTTTAACAAGCGCTCATTACGAAGTTATAGAGGCTTCCGATGGCCTAACAGCCCTCAATCTTGTAACGGATGATATAGAGCTTGCCATTATTGACATTCGTATGGAGCCAGTAGATGGCCTTGAGTTTACAAAATCGCTCCGTGCCAAAAACAACGCTATACCTGTCATTTTTATCACAGGAGACCAAAGTCCAAACCTCCTGAGCGAAGCAAGTCAGCTTGGCGTTAAAGCAACACTGATGAAGCCTGTTGAAAAAGAGAGGCTCCTTAAGATGGTTGCTCGATCGCTCTCTAGGCAAACCTAAAATAATACGGGACAATAAATAACAAAGAAATTCTTATACAAATGATTCACCACCTAATAAAAAATCCACTGGCACGTCAATATCCCCTCCGCAAATCTTGGGTGTCTTTTGCTGTAGTGAGCGCTCTTTTTATTAGCTCTTGCGCGCAAATCACCGGACCAGACACAAGAAATGTTAATATCCCTTCTCCCCAATTTGCACAGGAACGAAAACAAGCCATTAATGAACGCCCAGATGCTATTTCATACCTTCCATTGGGAAAAGATGTTCTCACTCCAGAAGCACATGCGTCTTCACCTCTTCCAAAGAAAATTGTAGGTCCATTTGAGCTTCGCGGAGAAACTTTGGGAGGTGCGCTTCAGCTTATTTTAGATGGTACAGATATGCCAATTGCCTTTGAAGCAACCCAAGGTTTAGATCGCCCTATTACAATTACAAACTTAAAGGGAGAAATAGGTACAGTCGTCACTCGTGTCTGTAGCCTTGCTGATCTATATTGTTCCTATGAAAATGGGATTTTAATTGTTAAGGAAACACAATTATTTACGATAACAATTCCTCCCGTTGGGGACTCTGATACTTTTCTGACAAATGTTTCCGGGGCTATCGAAGAAATCGTTGGAAGTCCCACCATCACAGATAACTCAACACGAACAATTGTTTACCGCGCATCACATAGAACAGCAGAAGTCGCAGAAAGTTATTTTCAACGCCTGAGAGCGAACACAGCATTAATTATCTTTGAAACATACATCTGGGAAGTTTCTCTCAATTCGGGGAACTCCACAGGAATTGACTGGAATAGTATTGAAACTTTCGGGAAATTCAACGTGGGGGTTGACTTGGCAGGTGTCACCAACCCATCGCTGGGAACACCTGTGAGTATTGGATTGCCAACCTTGGATGGAGGCGCCATCGATGGGGATAAAGTCTTTCAATTTATTTCTGAATATGGGGCCGTAAAAACAATTTCACAGCCTCAAGTTACTGTTTTATCTGGTTCAAGTGCAAGATTCCGTGTTGCTGATACCCAAAACTATGTGTCTGAAATTACACGATCTGTTTCGGGGACAACAGGAACAATCAGCGTGTCCACAACAACTGATTCAGTTGACACAGGGTTTACATTTGATATTGCCTCGAACTGGGATAATGCAACAGTTTATGGTGATATTGATATCTTGCTTCAGGAGGTCAGAAGCATTGATACTTTTGATGATAATCCAGATGCTATTGTACAGCTTCCACAAACAACAGAACGTGAACTTTCAACACAAGTCAGAATTCGTCCTGGAGATTCCCTTCTTATTGCGGGACTAGTACGTGAAATTGATAATTTTTCTAAGGAAGGCCCTGGCATACAAGAGCCCATTTTTCCATCGAGTAGGGTTGCCCAGACAAGCAATGTAGAACTTGTTTTCTTGCTTCGTCCGCGTGTTGTTGTTTACGTGAATCCTACAGATGAGGAATTTAAGAAACTACAAGAAGAATCACAAAAAGATCTTCAAGAGTCCGCTCAAAACTTTATCAAAAAAATTAATATGGAACAAAAATCACCCATAGAGATTACACCTCCAGCACCTGTATTTGACCCAGTTACCATTCAAGACTCAGAAGAGGTAAAAGAAGAAGAAAGTTTAGAGGTTTCAAAAAAATCTAATTACATTCCTCTTCAGCCTATTTTTAAAAATTGATAAATTGGTAACAAATGGGTGATATTTTATAAACAGAAAAAACATGAACAGACGGCATGGATACAAATGATAAATATAAATAGATATCACAATAAGAACAAAAGATTTGGGGCAAAGACCCCTCTTTTGTTTATTGCATCTTGTGCGTGCATTTGCATCTTAATATCATTTCAAACACTGGCATCGTCTTCTGGCTTCTTTGCTCCTGGAAAACAGTCTTCTGGAAAAGGAGGGAGTGTCCTCGGAGGATTGTCCCCAACAGAAGATGAATTTGATGGGGGAACAATTGCCCTTGGATCGACAGGTCAGGCCTTAACGCTTTTTCGCAATGAAGGGGGACGTCCCGTCAATATAAAAGGAATAAAGCTCTATCCTTCTTCAACTGTTTCTGCCTCAATTAGCCTCAATGAATGCTCTGGCATCCCGCTCCCTGGAGGGGCAGAATGTCCTATTGTTGTGAGCATTAAAGGTCTACAGGATGGCGCGTGGCGTGTTGAAATGCTTATCCAACACGATGGGCGTTCTCAACTTACAAAAGCAACACTTAAGGGAGATGTCGACGCAGGAGACTCTACTGGTCAAAATGTATTAAGTGATGTTGAATCTATTCCTGATAAGGTGGATTTTGGAAGTCTTTCTTCAAGTCAACCTCTGATCAAATCTATTATTCTAAGGAATGTGACGGCCACACCCCTTACTATTAAGGCCGTAAAAATAAAATCTTCTTCACAATCAGGCTATAGGCTAGATCATGATTGTGAAGAGCTTCAACCAAGCCAAGCATGCCTTGCGACAATCACTTGGGCGCCACAACAAGCTGGGCAATCAGACGGTGTCATTATTGTTGAGCATACAGGATCTTCAAAGATTGCCAGCATTCCGCTCATGGGTAAATTTACACCAGATACAGCAACTGTCGCAACAATTTTTCCTAATGTTGTTCCAGGAAGAGGGCTTCTTGTCTCTTCACAAGAAGCCATAGATTTTGCATCAGGAATTGAAAATGAAGCCTCTATCTCTGTCTCCCTCGTCAATGTCGGAGATTCCGACCTTAAGCTTAACTCTCTCTCTCTTTCAGGAACGGATAATGGCATGTCTATTCTAGGTAAAGGCTGTAAAGAAGGGACTATCCTGAGGCCCATAGAGGCATGCCCCTTAACTCTAAGATGGGTTCCTGTACGAGAAGGATCTATTCTTGATGATCTTCAAATCGAACATGATGGAGCCAGAGGGATTTTGGTTGTCCCTGTACGAGGGAATGCAACAAAAGGAGTCAGTAAAGAGTCTCAAGCAATTGTTGAGCACGCGGGTATTGTACAACGCATCTATAAAAAAACGGACGCCTTGGCTGGATTTATTATTACGTCCCACTCTATAAAAAAAGCTATTATTTCAGGCCCTGGTGGAAGTCGTATTATCAAGCATAATATCCCTGTCGTTATAGGTGGTGTTGAATGGAACATCACTCTAAAACGCACAGGTATTGAATTTAAAAATGGAACCGATAAAGTTAGTTTACTCTTCGATAGATCTCTTTCTTCATCTGGATCATCTTCAACTTCTTCATCTAGATCATCTTCAACAAGCTCCAGTGATTCCCAATGAACAATGATTCAGAACACGATACGCGTCAAAAATCTGATCGTCGGAAAATAGATTTGGGCTCTTCAGCAGGAGCTGATCGTCGGCAAGAACCTGATCGTCGCTTAATCGCTCACGACACGCGTGAGCGTTATCTGGACATGGTTCAAAAAGAACGCAATCTTTTTTTAGGTCAAGGGCAGTCTCTCTCAACTGAACATCTTTTAGATTTAGCCGGAGCCGTTGCTCCAGCTAAAGTAGATGATCAGGAAGGAACAAAATATACCGCCACGGGAGACGCTCTTCGATCAAGCCTTCCTGTTCAATATTGGTTACCTCTCAATATTCACCTTATTGGACTCTCAGACGGTGTTTTAAAAATTGCACCTTTAAATGAATTAAATAGAAAACAAAAAGATCTTTTATCCTCCGCGGCAAACAGAAGCGGATTTTATGTGGAACAACTTGAGATAGAAGTTTGGGATCGCCAGGACTTATTAAGAACTCTACAAACCGTCCACGACCTCTCAACAGATCACTGTGAAAAAACTCTGGCAGAGTGGCTCTCAGATATTGATAATGGATTACTTCTCAACCAATTTTTGCGCGACATGCTCGCAGAATCACTTCAAATGCGCGTTTCTGATATTCACCTTATTCAAGACAACAACCCAGACGCCCCAAACTGGATTCGTTACAGAGTAGACGGAGATCTTATTCCCATGCATATCTTGCCCAATGATGCAATGGCACGACTTACAACGCTTCTTAAGCGAGATGCAGGAATGAACTTTGGAGATAGAATTACGCCTAAAGATGGACGTTTCAGTTTCACATGGCAGGGACGGACGATTGATGTCCGTGTCGCCGCAGGATCTCAAGCCCAAGATGGAGAAAAGATCACGATGCGTCTTCTTGATAGAGCAGCGCTTCGAGGGTTTAGTGAGCTTTTTAAACGCCACGAAGATGTGGGAGGAACCCTTCAAAAGCTCCTTTCCCCCGAAATCAAAGGGGGTGGCGGATTAATTATGCTCTCTGGTCCAACAGGATCAGGAAAAACAACCACGATGTATGCCTGTATTCAAGAAATTGACCGCAGACGACGACATGTTCTCACAATTGAAGATCCTATCGAGTATGAACTTCGCTACGCAACACAATGGCAAGTACGCCCTGGTATGCCTGGAGGAGCGTTCTCTGATCTTATTCGTGCGTCTATGCGCCACGACCCAGACTATATCGTTATTGGAGAACTGAGAGATAGTGAAACAGTAGAAACAGCTCTAAAGGCAGCTGAATCTGGCCATACTGTGATTTCAACCGTACACGCAGATACAGCACTCCAAACCTTTGAACGTCTTAAATCCCTTATCCCATCCGACAGAGAAAGATCTTCTACATTTACGCTCGCACAGCAGGTAAAATGTATTCTGAATCAACGGCTAGTTAAAACACTTTGCCAAGCATGTGCACATCGGGAACGTCTTGGCGATATTCTCTCTCCAAATGAGATCTCTATTTTTTCTATTCCACCAGAAACACTCGTCAGACGTCATAACTCTTCTGGGTGCGAGCTATGCAATAGAACAGGAATTTCTGGGCGAACACTTTTACTGGATGCTCTTATGATTTCTTTAGGCCCATCTGAAAGAAATCGTGTTTTCAATGCCCTTATGAGTAATGTTAATGAGATGGTGGATATGGATGGTGTCAGAAGTTACACACGACAAGAAGGCTTGTTGGATCTTGTCGTAACGGGTCAAGTTGACCCCCTTTCAGCGATTTCATATCTAGATCTATAGACAAAATAGGAAACAATATAACACATGCAACAATGGGTCGTTGAAATTGCTTTTGAAACACGGAGAGGGGTTAAGATACAAGAAGAATCTTTTTACCTTCCTACGCGTAATGATGTGCGTTTGGCTGTTCAAAAAATGGGGGGGTATGTTCTCAATATACGTCCTCATGAAAGAACACCCCTAGAACGTATTCTTGCACGGTCGAGCTGGTGGCAAGTTCAACTCTTGCGCGGTATTCAATTCAGGTCTTTTGCCACCTCCCCTGGAGTGGCTCTCTGGAAAATGATTGAGGCGGAAACAAATCCCCGTCGACAAAATATTCTTGCTCCTGCACGAGAAGCTCTTTCTCGTGGGTTGGGGATTATTGATGCCCTCAAAGCCCTTCGTATCTTTGATCACAGCACCCTATCTATTCTCTCTGCCAGTGAGAGATCTAATAAATTATTTGAGGGGATTCCTCACGCCATTCAATCTATTACACAAAAACGTGCAAACAATAGAGCTATTATGGGCACAATGGCATGGCTAGGGTTTGACGTGATCACCATCGTGCAATCCCTTTTTTGGGGAAAAGGAATGGTTTTGGGCTTTTTTCAAGAGAACAAACCAACAAACCCTGAAGAACTTGAACGTTTTAATCGTGTTGTTGGAAATTTAGAGCTAACATGGGACGTTCTTATCTATTTTGCCTTTGCGATGGGGGGATTTATGGCATGGGCTGTCGTTTCATATATACTCAATCGTGGGAAATCAGACTGGCCAACCGCCAGAATTGTAAGGAAAATTCCTTTAATTGGAGGGTATTTAAGAGATCTTGGCTTTTCAGACTCAATGTCTGCTGCTGCACGTATGCTTAAAGGGCATGTTCCTATTAGTGATGCTTTGGAAGAGTCTGCAAATGCCACCTCCGTTCCTGAAGTGGCTCAATATTGGGATAATGCGAGAGAAATGCTGTCCCTCGGAATCAACCTAGGAACAGCTCTTGATAAACCTCCGCTAACAAAAGCAGAAAGATTAGAACTTGCGACCTTGTCTGATTTGGATCAGGTTGCTACAATTATGACTGCGATTGCAGAAATGCGGACGCAATCTTCAAAGACAAAACACAAACTCATCGTTTGGCTGGCTTTTGTTCTAACTGGAGTTTATCTTGCACTTGCTTTTGGAAGTGCTATTTATGCCTTAACAGTTATGAATATGAGCATGGACAGTATGATGGGCGGACTACTAGATGGTGCAATTTAAATGACTATAGCTTCAAAACAAACAACATTGCCTCTTACTTTTCTTGAAAAGCTTAAAAAGCTTTTCTCAAAGGAACAGAATAAACAAATAAAAGATGAGAACAATGACAAAGAAATAGATCTGCCGTCAGAAAACAAACAAACACCGCGACTATCTGATTACATTGCAGGAGAAATAAGCGATTTCAAAGATGAACTCTCTCCCTTTCTCCCTGTTGAATTAGTGGCAGGAGAAGTTCCTTACATCTCTGGAATGGAATATGAAACTGTTTGGAATGCTGCGGCACAGGCCTGTGCGACTGAAAAAGTTAACTTTTCATACGCCGTTGACCTTGTGAATGATAAAGTAGCTTATTTGGCTTGCCCCTCCACATCCCTTGCCTCTGCTCCAGATAGCTGGTGCCCACTCGTTGCAGCCCTCCCGGGAAATCCGGAGTTTATTGATAAAGAGACGGTTTATGTATACGAACAGGATGCAAGTACTGCAGCTCTTCGTTGGAATGAAGAAACAAAGCGTATTCAACTCTTTATTGGAGCAAGCCGTACAATTATTCCAAAAATTCAAAGTATGGACACAAACTTTGTAACCATTGGGAAAGATAATCCTCATGTTATTGGATGGAAAAATCAACAACTCAAAACAGAAAAACTTGCGCGTGCGCTCATACGCACACTCCTCTTCACCGGTGTTGCAATATCCATCATTCTCATTACAATCCTTCTTATAGAAAGCTTTTCTCTGTTCTTTGCACAAAGGGATTTAACAGCTATCACGAAAGAAACGAAAGAAACATCAAGGAAGCTAATAGAAAATTCTTACAAAGTTATGCACAGTGATGTTATTATGCACAGCATGAGAATGCAGAAACTTCTGGATGAAACACATAAAATTGACGGATTTCTTTTTAAATATGAAGTTTCCAGAGGAAAAGTTATGTGGGAAGCCTTTATCCCTCAGGAATATGTTACATCAAAAGGGAAGGCGATGGGAGGTACCCCTGTCGAAGAGGCCTCTCGTACAGATGGTCTTGTAAGAATTCGGGGCACAAAATAACGTAGACAACAATAAAGATAGATAATTATTTATAATTTTATTAAAATTTTGTTAAGGATTTACACCTTATAATTGTGTTAATAAAAAAAATTATGGGTATAAAGATTAGGATGATAAAACTTTGAGTGATCAAGCATTTAATTTTAGCCAGCTTGCTAAATATCTAAAACCAAGCGCAGGGAACGATTTAAACAGATTTTTAGAATCTGTTCCTGAGCATGTCGGGAAAGCCGCATTAATAGCGGCAGGTATTGCTTGGGCTAGTACCGCTGGATTAGGCCTCTACACCATGATTTAAACAGCAGAACTGGCCAAGATCAAAGCGGATATTGCAGAGAAAGAAGCAGTAAAACCAAACATCCCTCACATTAAGAAAAAAGATGTCAACAAGACTGAACTTGAATCATTTGTGAAAAACATTAAACACGTTTACACTGGTTTAGAGTTTAGGGTAAACAAAAATAAAGTAACCATTATTGCAAAATCATTAGAAACCTCCTATCCACAATTTCGTGACGCCATAGGCCATATAGCGAACGCAAAAAGAGGGTGGATAGCCTCGATCGAGAGTTTATGCGTAGGGGGAGGCTGTAAAACAAATAAGCTCGCAGCAACTATATCTCTAAAGACTGTAATAATTGAATAATATACAATAAGATAAAAAACCAAAAAAGGAGTACTACAATGGACTATAAGCAAAGAAAGACTGAACAGGGAAATGTCCTGTTCCTCATTTTGATAGCGGTGGCACTCTTTGCCGCGCTCTCATATGCCGTTACCCAATCAACACGTGGGGGAGGGAATGCTGATGACGAGACAAGCTTAATCAGTAGTGCCGCGCTCACGCAATATCCCGCCTCTTTGAAAACATCCGTTTTAAGAATGTCAATTACAGATGGTGTCGGGGATGATGTTATTAAATTTAATCCTCCCTCAGACATTTCTGATTGTGAAACTGACATAGCAGGTTCTGCGACTGGATCCGATGCAACAAGTTGTGTCTTTAGTAGCAATGGTGGCTCTGCGTCTTACCAACAAGCCCCTTCTAACGTCATGGCTGGAAGCACTCTTGGAACATGGGTCTTTAATGCAGATAATGAAGTTCAAGATATTGGCACAACAGTAGGAGGAGATTCACCAAGTATAGCATCACGAGAAATTATTGCGTTCCTTGTTGGTATTTCATCTGGAATTTGTCAAAAAATAAATGATGAACTCGGTATTACAGGTATTCCAGATGAGAATGCTGGTCTTGATATCACGACACAGCTTGATGATACAACAAATGGGGATGCACCAACTGCTGGAGGAGGCACTATTGGGGACACTGGAGTTGCAAATACGGCAAATCTAAATGGACAGCCCTTTGGATGTTTTGAATCAAACAGCACTGGTACATATGTTTACTACCACACTCTCAGTGAAAACTAAAAATTCTTAGCTTATAAATAACACAAAAAAAAGGCGGTAAGACATCGCCTTTTTTTATATCGGCGTACACAAGGAATACTCTCAATGAAAAACACACCTCTTATACGCACTCAATCAGGCAGTGCACTGGTTTATATCCTTATTGCGATTGCTCTCCTTGCGACATTGACAGTGAGTTTTATGGACTCATCAGGTCAACAGACACAAAGTCAGAATAGTACAAAAATCATCTCTGAACTCCATAACCAAATTTCACTGATACAATCTTCTATCCAAGAATGTATTCTCGTGTACCCCGCCGAAGACTCTGGATTAAGTAGCACAGAACAAAAAAATAGCCCCTACCCTATTAACCCTGCTGATGGATATTTTACTGCTCAAGCAGCAACACCTGGGTCAGCAGCAGATAATAGTGTGTCTGGGATTCGTTGCCCAGGAAACCCAGGAGATGCTGACCCAAGTCACGCACTCCTTTTTCTAGGGTCCTCTGGAAAATTTCTCCCTCCAACTCCAAATCTCTTTGGAGAGTGGGAATATTATAATGGGGTGGACGGAGTCTATTTCTTTATTTCTACAGACAAATCTGATCCTTATCTTGAAACAGCTCTTGATAAGCTCGATGATAAGTTTGCAGAGTGTGAAGCGGATGTCATTGATGCGACAGGAGGAGACGTTAACATTTCTTCAGATATCATTGCAGATGCCGCTGTGAGAAAATGCCTTAATGGAAATCGGTGTTTCCGTCTCTGGATGATTCTAACAACAGGAACAGGGCACGGGGATTCTGGAAGTGGATGTTAGGTGGTATAGCCATTTTCATTAAGAATAATACATTCTTTGAAGATAACTCGAGCGACTGCGAGGCGGCGGGAGTCCGCCGAAAGCCTGCGTGGCTTGAACGCGGTTTAGAATAAGAATGTCTTGTTCTTATTCTAAACGACTATATTGTTTGGGTCTGTCATGAAGATTGTGTAAGTAGTGTTTGTTGATCATGCTTTGCAATTGAGAGCAAGTCGTTAGACTTGCGAACAATGCGAAGCATAGAATAAGGAAATACTATGACTACTAAAAAATCTAAATACACACTATCACCTAAATTAATCAATGAAATTTTACGTTCATGCCCTGATGGGCAAGAGTTATTTGGCACCGAAGGTTTTTTTCAGCAGCTTAAGCGCGGGCTGGTTAACGGCATGCTTGAAGGTGAGATGGAGCATCATCTTGGCTATCAAAAGCATGATAAGGCTTATAAGCCAGCTGATAACCGCCGTAACGGCCATTATTCTAAGACCGTTATTGCTGGCGATGATACGCTGGAAATCGCTGTGCCCCGTGATCGTGATGGCGCGTTTGAGCCACGCCTTGTACCCAAGGGAGTACGCCAGTTTGACGGTTTTGATGACAAGGTAATTTCGCTCTATGCGCGTGGAATGACCATGCGAGAAATTCAAGAACACTTGTACGAAATTTATGGCACACAAGTCAGCCACGAGCTTATTTCCAACGTCACAGATAAAGTTATTGATGAGGTAAATGCGTGGCAAAACCGCCCCTTGGAAAGCCTCTATCCTATTGTTTATCTGGACTGCATTCACATCAAAACCCGCGATAATCATATGATTTGCAACAAAGCGGTCTATATTGCGCTGGCTGTAAATATGGAAGGGCAAAAGGAGGTTTTAGGGATTTGGATCAGCAAAAATGAGGGGGCAAAATTTTGGCTTCAAGTGGTTACAGAGCTTAAAAACCGTGGCGTGGAAGATATTCTTATTGCTTGCGTTGATGGCCTTAAAGGTTTTGAGGAAGCTATAACCAGCGTCTTTCCACAAACAATTGTCCAGCTCTGCATCGTTCATATGGTCAGAAATTCTATGAGATTTGTGCCGTGGAAGGACAAAAAGGCTGTTGCCGCCGACCTGAAAGCCATATATTCCGCCCCATCAGAGGAAGCTGCAAAGTTGGAGCTTCAAAATTTCCGTGACAAGTGGGATGACAAATACCCAACTATATCAGATATTTGGCAACGAAACTGGAGCGGTATTGTACCCTGTTTGGCTTTCCCTGAATTTATCAAAAAAGCTATCTACACCACAAACGCAATAGAGGCTGTAAACCGCCAAATACGTAAGATTATCAAGAGCAAAGGAGTTTTCCCAAATGATACCGCAGTAAAAAAATCTCTGTTTCTAGCATTGCAAAATGCGAAGAAAAAGTGGACTATGCCTATTAGGAATTGGCCACAAGCATTGAACCAATTCGCGATTCTATTTAACGATAGAATTAAGTTTTAATTGCTACTTACACAATCTATCTGACAGCCTCTATTGTTTGTCCAACACACTAATATGAGCCTTTACATCTTCAAATTCTTGAACAATTTTGGTGATTAAAGTTATATTACAGCTATTATTTTCAGTCTGTGTCTGAATCTCAGACGCTATATCTCCCATTTTTAGAGCCCCTACAGACCGTGAGCTCCCTTTCAAAGAGTGCGCAAGTTCACGAAGAGAGTCTCTCTCTTCTTCCTGTCCCGCCTTTTGAAGCTTATCAATCAATGGTTGGGTCATTTCTACGAACAGAGAAAGCATGTCCACCGCTCCCTCATCAATTGTTCCAAGCTGTTTCTCTAATGCTTCTAAATCTATAGGCCCCTGATTGTTATCTTTCTTTATCACAGGAGGCGGTAACATTTCTCCCTCATTGTGCAATATACCCCATCGAATAAGCAATCGTCTAAAATGGCCAAGCGTCACAGGTTTCAAAAGGCATTCATCAAAGCCATATTTAAGATAAACTTGACGATCGGCAATTTGAACATCTGCTGTGAGAGCAATCACAGGAAGGCGTTCTGTTTTATTTTCATTTTCGCGAATGGTTTCAATGACTTTATATCCATCAAAATCAGGCATATGCAAATCTGTAATCAAGAGCCCATAGTCTTTTGTCTTGAGCGCTTTCATGACATCAGCTCCATTTTTAACAATATCCGCCTCAATGCTCAAAACATCCAACTGACGTTTCAAAAGATCTCGGATAGTTTCTGTATCATCTGCAATCAAAAGCCGTTTGGAGGACCGACTCACATCACTTCGAGAGACTTTATTTGAGCTATCTAAAACAGCCTCCCCTAGTCCTCTCCGACTCGCTGGTTTTGCGATATATTGAACACCAAGAGAATGGAGTGTGTTTTTTAAACCTATATCCTCGCGCGCTGTATACATCACACATCCCATAAAGGGAGACACATCTATAATATGTCTAATGAGAGACAACCCCTCTCCATCAGGCAAGCCCTGATCAATAACACCCACATCAAATGGACGTGTTTTGATCAAAGCAAATGCTTCTTTGATTGTTGCACAATTTTCAACATGTGCCCCCATTGAACTCAAAGAGCTTACAATCTCTTTTGCCCCCTGAGGATGGTCTTCAACAGAGAGTACCATCAACCCTGCTAAATCAGGCAAATCAAGATCAGATATTTTTGTATCCACGACCTCTGTTGGAATTTCAAACCAAAAAATAGAGCCTTCTCCCTCAACGCTTTTGACACCAATTTCGCCATCCATCAAATCAACAAGCTTTTTACAAATGGACAGACCTAACCCTGTCCCTCCATATTCTCGTGCTGTTGAATTGTCTGCTTGGTTAAAGGGTTGGAATAAATAACGACAGGTCTCTTCACTCATACCAATGCCTGTATCAGAAATTTCAAACCTAATCTTTAAGGGAGACACAGAGGAGGTTGTGACAGAAATTAAAACCTGCCCTTTCTCTGTAAATTTAAGAGCATTCCCAACCAGATTTATAAGAATCTGACGCAATCTCTTCGGGTCTCCTTTCACAACAAAGGGGACAGACTCTTCAAAATTATCAAGAAGAGCTGTGTTTTCTCCTTGAATATTAACAAAAAAGGCTTCACAGACCCCTCGTACCAATGTCCGCAAAGGCACTTCAAAATCATCAAGCTCCATTTTCCCTGCGTCCATCTTGGAAAACTCCAACACATCATCAAGAATGTCCAAAAGCGCATTCGCAGAGTCTTTTGCAACCTTCACCATCTCACTCACGCGCGCCGATGTCTCTTCCAATTCAATTAATTCTAATAATCCATAGACAGATTGCATTGGGGTACGCATTTCATGGCTCATCGTTGCCAAAAAATTTGATTTTGCATCTTCAAGGGTATGATTTTCTTTTTTAGGCATGACAACACATGCTATCACAGCTAAAGTCTCCTCCACATAAAATGATTTAAAAAAATCATTTTAACGTTCAGACGCCACGCAGGCTTCGCCCTAATCTTGGGCGGGGACACGGTCGTGTCCCTGATGATTATAATATTTACACCTTAAGGAGCACTTATGTCTTTTGAAATTGCCATTATTGGAATGGAGTCCCTCGGAGGACAAGAAATCCTCACAAAGCTTCATGAGAGAGACTTTCCTGTCTCAAAAATTCATGTGGCCTGTGAAGATAAAAATCAAGTCAAGCCGATTAGTTTTGGAGATAAAACGCTTACAATGGTGCATGTTGACACCTTAACGCTCACAGATATGGATCTTGTTTTCTTAACAGGCACAGCACATGTAGCCTCTCAAATTATTGAGAAACTTGCATCAAGCAGCACAAAAATAATTGATCTGACCAAAACAGAAGGAAAAATACTCTCCGTTCCAGATTTGGAGGTCTTCCCTTCTAAAGAGACAAAACTTGTGGCCGCGCCGTGTAGCTCCACTATTCAATTGTGTCAGGCTTTGAAACCTCTGGATACTCTTGGAGTGTTAGAGAATGTAACCGTCTCCACCTATCACTCTGTCTCTGAAATTGGCAGACCAGCCATGGATGAGCTCTTTAATCAGGTGCGCAGTATCTATATGAACCATGAACCAAAATCTCAACATTTTTCAAAACAAATCGCATTCAATGTTCTTCCACAAGTGGGTGATTTTGAAGATAATCACAGCACAAGTGAAGAAGAGGCCATGACCAAAGAAACACTTGCACTCCTTGAGTTCCCCCTTCAACTTGCCGTACATTGTACCTATGTCCCAACATTTATAGGCCATGCTCAGGCGGTCACCGTTCAATTCAAACAAGACATCGACATCAAAGACGTTAAAACAGTATGGAGAGACTGTGACATCATAGAGATTATCGATCTCGACTCCGAAATGGAATATGTCACGCCCTCTGAAATCCATGGAGAACAACAGCTCTTCCTTAGTCGTATTCGTAAAAACCCTGCCATGAAAAATGCGTTGTCTTTCTGGTCTGTGACTGACAATATCCAAAATGGAGTGGCCTACAATGCTGTGCGCATTGCTGAACATTTATTAGGAGTTGAACCACAGACATGACCAGAAAAGAAGTTGCCTTTGCCGCCTGTATCATGGTGACCACCTTGTGTCTCATTGTAAGTAACATTACGTCTTCCAAGCTCTATGAAATGACCTTTTTGAGCTTAAATGTTATTGTCCCTGTTGGGACGCCCTTATTTTGTCTTTCTTTTCTTGCCACAGATATTGTGAGTGAAATATGGGGCAGGCAATACGCAATTCTCGTCGCTGTTTTGGGATTAATTGCCCGCGTGTGCGTGGCAGGATTCTTTTTCTTTGCCATCTCTATTGATGGTATTGACTCATGGAGCAATCAAGAGGCCTATGCGACCATCTTAGGAGCATCCTCTCGTATGTTAATCGCGGGTGTAATTGCCTATTTAGTGGCCTCCATCATAGATGCCTACGTTTTTCACTACTTCAGAGAAAAACATAAAGACAGAAACCTACTTTTCCTCAGAAACAACATATCAACCTTTACCGCCCATTTGATAGGCGCAATCCTCTTCGTTACAATTTCTTTTTACGGCACAGTCTCAAACGACATTCTCTTCAAAATACTTCTCGGGAATATGGGAATTAAGTGGATTGTAGCAATGGTCGACACTCCGTTAGTCTACATATTCAGAAATATTATTCTCGAAAGAAAGCTCTTTGATTTTAAAGGCTAGATCTCTATTATGATGCCTGAAAGGATTTTACCATGAGCGACCCCTCACAAGATACACGGCCTCTCTCGCCTCATTTGCAGATTTATAAACCGCAGATGACATCTGTGTTATCCATTACGCACCGCGCAACAGGCGTGGCGTTGGCGATTGGATCTCTCATGCTTTTGTGGCTCTTATGTGCCGCAGCAACAGGGCCAGGTGCGTATAACACTTTTATGAATTTTGCAGGTTCACCCTTGGGACGCTTTATGCTTTTTGGCTGGAGTTTTTCTCTCTATTTCCATCTGTGTAACGGAATACGCCATCTCTTTTGGGATATGGGGTATTTATTAAATATTAAACAGGCCTATCGTGCTGGCTATATTGTCCTCTTGGGGACAATAATTCTTACGCTCAGCACATGGATCTGTGCGCTTTACATTTAAGGATAAAAGAATGAGCAATAAAAAATCTACGCATCATTGGCTAGCACAACGTATAACCGCTGTTCTTCTTATTCCACTCGTCATATGGCTTGTCTATTCTATTGTTGATCTTGTTGGATCTGACTATGAACAGTTTACAGCATGGTTATCTCAACCTTTGAATGCGATTGCAATGATTACATTTGTGATGGTCGGATTTTACCATGCGACCCTTGGTGCACAAGTTATCACGGAAGATTATGTTCATCATAAATGTCTAAAAAAACTTAAACTCATCATCCAAAAACTCTTTTTCTTCGGGGCAAGTATTGTCTGTATTGTCTCAGTTTTAAAAATTGCATTAGTATAAGGCTAACATACCCATGAAAAAAACATATGAAATTATAGATCACGAATACGATGTTATTGTTGTTGGAGGTGGCGGTGCAGGATTGCGTGCGACATTTGGGATGTCTGAGAAGGGTTTGAAAACGGCGTGTATTTCGAAAGTTTTTCCGACACGCTCTCATACGGTTGCGGCTCAAGGGGGCATTTCAGCAGCCCTTGGGAATATGGGAGAAGATGATTGGCGCTTTCATATGTATGACACGATTAAAGGCTCTGACTGGCTTGGTGATCAAGATGCGATTGAATATATGTGCAAAGAAGCCCCTGCTGCGATTATCGAGCTTGAGCATCAGGGTGTCCCCTTTAGTCGTACACCTGAAGGCAAAATCTATCAACGGGCCTTTGGGGGTATGACCACACATTATGGAGAAGGCACGGCGCAACGCACATGTGCCGCAGCAGATCGGACGGGGCATGCTATTCTCCACACGCTCTACCAACAAGCCCTCAAACATAAATCTGAATTCTTTATTGAGTATTTTGTGCTCGATCTTATCATGAGTGAGGCGGGGGAATGCCTTGGTGTGATGGCGTGGAATTTAGATGATGGTACAATTCACCGCTTCCGCGCCCACCAAACGGTTTTGGCAACCGGCGGATATGGACGTGCGTACTTCTCCTGTACGTCTGCGCATACATGCACAGGAGATGGAAATGCGATGATCTTACGCGCAGGACTTCCTTTGCAAGATATGGAGTTTGTTCAGTTCCACCCCACAGGAATTTATGGCGCAGGATGTCTGATTACCGAAGGCGTACGGGGAGAAGGCGGCTATCTTACAAATTCGGAAGGGGAGCGCTTTATGGAGCGCTATGCGCCTTCTGCCAAAGATCTAGCCAGTCGTGATGTGGTCTCGCGCTCTATGACCATTGAAATTCGTGAAGGGCGAGGGATTGGAGAGCATAAAGACTATATTCACCTGCATTTAGAACATCTTGAGTCTGATATTATCCATACCCGTCTCCCAGGGATTGCAGAAACTGCCAAAGTCTTTTCGGGCGTTGATGTCACAAAAGACCCCATCCCAGTGCTTCCAACGGTGCATTACAATATGGGCGGTATTCCGACCAATTATAAAACAGAAGTGCTCAATCCTACGCCTGATAATCCAAACCAAATTGTCTCAGGGTTGATGGCGATTGGGGAAGCTGCATGTGTCTCTGTCCATGGTGCAAACCGTTTAGGATCAAACTCATTGCTTGATCTTGTGGTCTTTGGACGGGCTGCCGCAACACAAGCCACAATACTCATCAAACCGAATACGCCCCATGCCCCTTTGAAAGGCAATGAGGGAACACATGCACTTGAACGTCTAGATCATTACCGCCATGCCAAAGGCACAACATCAACCTCTGATCTTCGCCTCAAAATGCAAAAAACGATGCAAGACCACGCTGCCGTTTTTCGTACTAGTGAAACCCTCAAAGAAGGCTGTGTTAAAATAGACGAATGTTTTGCAGAAAAAAAAGGCCTTGGCCTTCAAGATCGCTCCATGATTTTTAATACAGACCTCATTGAAACCTTAGAGCTTGATAACCTCATGTCCCAAGCCGTGGCCACAATGCACTCCGCGGAAAACCGCAAAGAGAGCCGTGGTGCGCATGCGCATGAAGACTATCCCGACCGAGATGATATAAACTGGATGAAGCACTCCACCATTAAAGTGGATCCGCAAGGCAAAACCACCATAGGCGCACGCCCTGTCATTCTCACAACTTTAACAGACGAAGTAGAGGCCGTTCCTCCGAAAGCACGGGTGTATTAATGATTAAATATCTCTTTATATTTATTCTATTTTTTCCACTTCATAGTGTTCAGGCACACTGCCAAATTCCATGTGGTATTTATGATGACGCCCGTCAGTTTGATGAATTAGAAGAGCATATCACCACCATTGAAAAATCCATGAAAAGCATTCTCGCATCATACAATGCCCATGACATCATACGCTGGACGATAAATAAAGAAGAACACGCCCAGAAAATTCAAGATATCATCAGTGCTTATTTTTTAACACAACGCCTCACCCAAAATCGTGAAAATTACACCGTGCATCTCGCTCTTTTGCATCAAATTCTAATCCATGCCATGAAAGCCAAACAAACCACGGATCTGTCTCATGTGAATGCGTTACAAAAAGATATTAAATCTTACGAAAAACTCTATTTTTCCCCTCAGGAACATAGAAATTAACTGACCTTCGTTCTCAACAACGTCACCATGGGACGTTCTTCAATTTCAAATGGGTGCTTGAGATGTTTTTCAGCGATTAAACGCATATCTTTTGCACTCATAGGATTATCATAGGGCGGAGACAACGCATCGAAGGTGTCATGAACACCAATTTCCATGACACGTTCGTCTGTGAGAGGTTCAAACTGTTTGGCATGGCGGTAGTTCAAGAAGGGGATGAAGAAATGGTTTATACCTCGTCCTCCTGGTATTTTTCTTAAAGTCCCCGTGAGTTTCATGGCAAAAGGGGCATAGCCTTTTACAAAATTATAAAGCTTTTCGGATTTAACTTTGCGGGTGAACGGCAAAAGGGCATATTTCCAGCGACACATCTGAATAAACGTACGCGCGTACGAGTGCACAAAAACGGCGCCATCGGGCTTTACAAATTGGAGAATATGCTCAAGTGTTTCATGAGGGTGAGGCGTATGTTGGAGCACACGATGACAAAAAACGATATCAAAGCTTTGTTTCTTAAAGGGAAGATCTAAAATACTGCCTTGCACAATTTGAATGTTTTCTTCATCGTCCAAACTCTCTTTTGCAATATCAGACCCAGCCAAATCCACCGCGATAACTTTTGCGCCCCAATTTCTTAGGATCTCTGTATCAGGGCCTGCGCCACATCCACATTCAAGAACTGTCTTTCCTGCCCAAAACTCTTTTGGCCAAGTCGTGCGATCAGAAATCGTCTGATCACGATCTGTTGTTCCATTCTTACTATCAAACTGAAGGACAGCATGCTCTTCTCGTAGCTTTGCAAAATTCCCGTCTGAGTAAGATTCATCGGGGGTAAAACGAGGCACACCATTGCGAACTGGAATAGGATGCCCTTTAAATGTCAGAGTTTGGCCATCTTCAGAAAGAGACACTTTATCATCATCAAGGAGGGAAAGAAACTGCTTCATTATCATATTAAACTCATTCATCCATTCGTAAGTAGTATGGGAGATTTTCACCACAGTATAAACAATATCAAAACGCCCAACAAGCTTATTAAACCCACTTTCGTCTAAAATACATTTGTTATGGTCCGTTACAATTTGATGAACCTGTGTATGATTTTTATTCAAAAAAGCTCTATTTTGACTTTTAGGACATCTTCTATAGAGTGAGACCTTTAGGATAAAGGACAAGATCATGGCGACATCAAAATCAAATTATATCTGTCAGGAATGTGGTGCGGTAAGTGCTAAATGGGCAGGAAAATGCGAGGCGTGTAACGCATGGAACTCTATTGTTGAAGAGATTGTCGAGAGTGGACCTCCGAAAGGGGTGAGGTCTCAGAAAGGCCGTGCGATTATATTTTCGGATCTTAAGACAAAAACGAAAAATATAAAATCTCGTCATACCACGGGGATTGCAGAGTTTGATCGTGTGACAGGCGGGGGCTTGGTCGATGGGATGGCGCTCTTAATTGGAGGAGATCCTGGAATTGGAAAATCTACTATTTTGTTGCAAGCGGTGTGTGCTTTGGCGCAAAAGGGGGTGAAGTGTGCCTATGTATCAGGCGAAGAATCCGAAGATCAAATTCGGATGCGCGCTGAACGACTAGAGCTTATCGAAGCCCCTGTGCAATTAGCTTCTACAGGAAATGTCCGCGACATTATTACCTCTATGGAGACAGAGGCGCTGGATCTTGTTGTCATTGATTCGATTCAGACCATGTATATTGACAACATCGAGAGCGCCCCCGGCACAGTGACGCAAGTACGCACCTCTGCGCAAGAATTGATACGCATCGGAAAAAAGAGAGGCATCTGTGTATTGCTTGTTGGGCATGTAACCAAAGAAGGGCAACTCGCAGGGCCTCGGGTGTTAGAGCATATGGTGGATACAGTGCTCTATTTTGAGGGCGAACGCGGACATCCTTTCCGTATTTTACGTGCCGTCAAAAACCGCTTTGGCCCAACAGATGAAATTGGAGTCTTTGAAATGGCCGAAAAAGGCCTTGTCGAAGTTCCCAACCCGTCCGAAATCTTTCTCGCGCAACGCCAAGAAGATGTGTCAGGAAGCGCTGTATTAGCAGCGATTGAAGGGACACGCCCTGTATTGGTGGAGGTACAAGCCTTGGTCGCCAGCACCTCTTTTGCCACGCCACGGCGCGCCGTGGTCGGTTGGGACATGGGGCGTTTATCGATGATCCTCGCCGTCTTGGAAGCCCGATGCGGGATGAATTTTGCAGATAGTGATGTCTATTTAAACATTGCAGGGGGCTTGCGGATACAAGAACCAGGCGCAGATTTAGCCATTGCCGCCGCGCTCATCAGTGCCTTAACAGGCGCAGTCATTCCCTCTGAGACTGTCTTTTTCGGAGAGGTGGGCTTAGCCGGAGAAATCCGTCCCACGATGCAAATGGATCTGCGCTTAAAAGAAGCCACAAAGCTAGGGTTTAAAGAGGCTATATGTCCTGCCAACCCCTCTAAGAAAAAGAGCTATCCTGCGGGCGCCGCCCCCATTAAACATATCAGTGATCTTGTCTCTCGTCTCCAGATGGAGCCAAAGAAAGTGGTGGCGTTTTAGCTCTATAAAAGCGCTCTCTGTATAGATAATCGTGGACAAGGTACTCTCTCTCATTGATTTCAAGCCTGTGTTTCGGATAGCATATATCCCATGTTTATACGCCATTTACCAGATCATTTAGTCAACCAAATCGCAGCAGGAGAAGTGATTGAACGCCCTGCGGCGGCCGTCAAAGAACTTGTTGAAAATTCTATAGATGCAGGCGCGACACGGATTGATATTGATATTCGAGAAGGGGGGAAAAGTTTAATTTCTGTGCGCGACAATGGACAAGGCATGGACAAGGACGATCTTGTGGCATGTTTGGATCGACATGCAACTTCCAAGCTTTTAAATGATGATCTCCTCGCGATTGATACTTTAGGGTTTCGCGGTGAAGCCATGCCTTCGATTGGAGCAATAAGCCGTCTGTCTCTCTCAACACATGCTAAACACAGGGATGACGCATGGGAAATCACCATTGAGGGAGGAGTCAAATCAGAGCCCCTCCCCACTTCTCATCCTGAAGGCACGACCGTAACCATTAAGGATTTATTCTTTGCAACCCCCGCGCGTCTAAAGTTCCTTAAAAGTGACCAAGCTGAATATTCTGCTGTGAAAGACACTGTGATCAGGCTCGCTTTAGCCTCTCCGCATATTGGGTTTCGTCTGATGAATAATGGGAAGAATGTAATCTCCCTTCCCCCCTCTGAGGTCGCGCTTTTTGAGTGTCAGTTGGAGCGTGTCGGGCAAATCATAGGACGAGATTTTGCCGATAATGCGATGATGATTGAGGCAGAGCGAGAAGGCATTAAACTAACAGGTTTTGCAGGGCTTCCAACATTGCATCGAGGCAACGCCCAGCATCAATATCTATTTGTAAATGGACGTCCTGTGAAAGATAAACTCTTGGGGGGGGCAATGCGCGCAGGCTATATGGATGTTCTTGCTAGAGATCGTTATCCGATGGCGGTCTTGTTTGTCAGTTTGTCGCAAAAAGATGTGGATGTGAATGTTCATCCCGCGAAAACAGAAGTCCGTTTCAAAGATCCTGCCATTGTACGGGGACTTATTGTCAGCGCGTTGCGCCATGCCATCCAAAAAGAAGGACACCAAACATCTTCAACGGTCTCTCATTATGCATTGGGAAGATTACAACAAAATAAACAAGAACAAATGAATAGCCCTCAAGCACCGGCTCTTCCATGGGCACGCTCTTCTTCTGGAGGATCGTCTTACGGAAATTTAGCAGAGAAATCCTATGCCTTCTATGAGCCTGTGCCCTCTGCCCGCCATGAATATGCGCCTGATGACCAACAGCAAGAACATCTCACGCATCCTTTGGGAGCTGCGCGCGCACAATTGCATGAATGCTATATCGTTGCCCAAACTGAAAAAGGGATGGTTGTTGTTGATCAACATGCCGCTCATGAGCGCCTCGTCTATGAGAAATTCAAAGCGCAGATGGAAGAAGGGAAAGGCTGCATTGAAAGCCAAGGCTTGCTTTCTCCTGAAATCATCACCCTTGAGGATACAGTGATCTCAAAGATTTTAGCGCAGGCTGATAATCTCAAAAAACTAGGGCTTGTTATTGAGTCTTTTGGAAAAGATGCGATTGCCGTACAAGCCATGCCCGTGCTCCTCCTCGGAAAAGCCAATCCCCAAAAACTCATTCAAGACTTAGTGGATGAAATTGAGGAACATGGAGATATCACAGGACTAGAAGAGCGCATTAATGCTGTTCTTTCTACGATGGCGTGTCATGGATCCGTGCGTTCAGGGCGACGTCTCACAATCGAAGAAATGAACGCTCTTTTGCGCCAAATGGAACAAACCCCATTATCTGGACAATGTAACCATGGACGACCTACCTATATCGAGTTATCCTTAACCGAAATTGAAAGCCTATTCGGGAGACACTAAAGATATGATTGAAAAAAGGAAATGTGTATATGAATTCATACCTACATAAGTATAACAGTTTAAAAAAGTATCAACCAATACAAGAAGATTTAGTAAGTATTGTCCATGCACAATGTTTGCAAGATAATTTAAAAAAAAATTGTCCATTATCAGGATATAAATTTATTGATCTGTTTGCTGGTATAGGAGGGATCAGAAAACCTTTCGACGAGTTAGGAGCTGAGTGTGTCTTCTCTTCAGAATGGGATAAATATGCTCAACAAACATACGCTGCTAATTATGGTGATATAACAAAAATAGATGAGAATTATGAATGACTAAAAGATACTGGACAGAAGAAGAGCTTTTAATCGCCCTCAAAATTTATTGTGAACTAGCGTTTGGGCAATTTAACTCGTCCAATCCCCGCATTATCAAGGTATCAAATATTATAAATAGAACGCCCAGCGCTTTGTCCATGAAGCTTTGTAATTTTGCCAGCCTTGATCCCGCAATGGAAGGAAAAGGATTAAAATCAGTAAGTAAGTCGGATAAGAAAATTATGTCCGATTTTCTGGAGTCTCCCGAGACTATGATTTTTAAATCTGAATTGGCATACAGCAACCTTGATCTTGGAAGAGACTATACCAGTTTGCAAGAGCCAGAAGCAGTAGCATTTGAATGCGACTATGAAAATATGCCAAAAACGGAAAAGCAGTCAATGGTCAAGACAAGAATATTACAAAGTTTTTTTAGAAAAACCGTAATTTCAAGTTACAATTTTAGTTGTGCTGTTTGCAGCATCAATATACCGGAAATGCTTATTGCTTCTCATATAATTCCATGGGCAGAGGATGAAAAACTTAGGATTATACCCACCAACGGTATTGCCCTGTGTGCTTTGCATGATAAGGCTTTTGATCGTGGATTTTTTTCCCTAAAAAACGATTATTCAATAATCATTAGTCCACAAATTAATAATTATAAGGACAACAACTTTGTTGATATTATATTTTTACAGTTTTCTAAACAGACGTTACATATGCCTTTTCGGTTTATGCCGGATACGGATTGCATAACATGGCATCGGGAAAATGTTTTCAGAAATTGAAATAGAAGAATCATAGAAAGTTATGAATAAAATGTTTTATTATTGGCTCAAACACCTTGTTAAAACTAATTTATCTGATAATCAGGCAAACGTCCTTTTATCAAAACTACTTTCAAATCAGGAACTATCGGCACAACCATCCGTACTGGACACCTATTCTCAAGAAATAAAAGGGCAATTAAAATCGGAGCATTTTTATAAACTCATTACCAACATTGTTACCCAAACAGACATTGATGTATTCATATTTAGTTTGAAGCTTTACATGATAAAGGACTTATTATTAGCCGAGGCAAAATTAAAGAACTTGATTGATATAGAAGCCATGTCCACCATGGATCCATTATCTTTAGAATATGATGAAAAGTCTCTATATAGCCCTTATGCAACAAGGGTAAATGGTGCTTTATTGTCTTTAGTATTTTTTGAACGATTAGAAAATGGGGATACAAACTTACTATCCAAAGATACTCAAAATTATATGGAAAGTCTTTCAAAAGAATCTCTTCGTTTGAAAAAAATAGGCATAGAAACAAATCAAATTTTTATGCTTATGTTTTCAGAGAGTGTAAACCAATCCATTATTTCTGATTCTGGCAGTAACTATGAAGAACGTATTTTTAGTGTTTTGACAAAAATAGGTATTGCCGCAAACAGCATAAAAAAAATACATGATAAAGATGATAAAAGCACAGAATTTGATTTGTTTTTTGAATTAGATGGACGCACCTATGGGATAGGAGCAAAGAGAACACTCAGAGAACGGTACAAACAATTTATTAAAACGGCCCTCAGTAGTGATATTGATGTGATGATTGAAATCACATTAGGCTTAGATTTAAATGAAGAAAAAGCAAAAACAATTTTAAATCATGGAACTAAACTATTTGTTGCTGACGAGGTTTATAATAAAAATAGATTTTTACAAAATTTAAATGGAGTATATTCGGTAAAAAGCTTGACGTTAGAAACATTGAAAAAGCTCTGATAGAAAAGGGATATAGACAAGATCTACTACTTTGTAAAACTAAAACCTTATTCAGGAGACATTTTAAGCTATGATTGAACATATGAACGAACAAAAAGACATTCTAAATCTTTACCGCCTTTTTATTTTTTCCATTATTTGTCAGATTGTTCCCTTTTATACTCTTCAGGTTTTTGGGTTTATTTTGTTTACGGTCGTTTTGATCTGGGCTTATCTTTTGAAAATAAAATATTTCAAAGACCCCTTTGGAAAAAGCCATGCGATCCATGTCATTAAAACTGTTTGGAATTTTTCATTCTTTTTACTGTTTGGCCTTATGATTGCAGGAACAATTTTATATTTGAAAGCAGATCAAACCGCCTTTATAGACTACACAGACCAAATTATTTCTTCGGGGGGAGTCTCAGAGGAGGGCATGAATACTGCTCTAAAACAGGTTCTCAAAGACAATTGGGGATTGGTGATAAAAGTTGGGCTTCCAACCCTTCTTCCGTCTATTATTTACCTTGTTTTCAGAATTCATACTGGATACAGTAATGCAGGCTGTGAACGGAAAATGTAGACATGATATTTAAACCATTCCTATTGGGGCTCTGGGGCACACTATTCATACTCTGCCTCTCATTCACCTCGACCTTTGCCTCGGACTCACAAAATCCTCAAAAAATATGAGCCTGCTGATGGTGTTTTCTATCGCATGAAAACACCGTACGAGCCCACACAATAAAACCCTTTATTTTTTAATTGATTTTTATACCTATTGTGTCTTCTATAGCGCTCATGAATCAAAATAAATATAAGACAGATGTCATCATTATAGGGGCAGGGCCTGTTGGGTTGTTTGCTGTGTTTGAGCTTGGACTCTTGGATATGAAAACCCATCTGGTGGATATCCTCGATAAACCGGGGGGGCAATGTGCAGAGCTTTATCCTGAAAAACCGATCTATGATATTCCTGCCTATCCTATTATTTCAGGGCAAGAATTGACGGATCGTTTGATGGAACAAATTACGCCCTTTGAGCCTACCTTTCATCTGCAACAGATGGCAGAAAAGCTTGAAAAGCTTGAAAATGGGAACTGGCAACTCACCACTGATGATAAAATTGTCATCGAAGCGCCTGTTATTGTCATTGCAGCAGGCGGAGGCTCTTTTGTCCCTAAAAAACCAAGAATAGCCAATTTAGAAGATTATGAGGGCACATCTGTTTTTTACGCAGTCAAGAAAAGAGAAGATTTCCGAGGAAAAAATATATTGATTGCAGGAGGGGGAGATTCAGCGCTGGACTGGGCCTTAAACTTACAGCCTCTGGCAAACTCTCTGGCTCTTGTTCATCGACGACATGAATACCGCGCCGCGCCTGATAGTGTTCATAAAATGCGCGCCCTCGTCGCAGAAGGAAAAATGAAAGACTATGTCGGCGACATCAAAGAGTTACACGGATCAAATGGACAGCTCGAGGCCGTCACGCTTCAAAAGAGAGGGGAAGAGTCCTATATGCTCGCATGTGATACAGTCCTTGCCTTTTACGGCCTCACAATGAAGCTAGGCCCTCTTGCCAATTTTGGACTCAATTTGCATGAAAACCTCATTCCTGTGGACACAGAAAAATTTGAAACATCCGAGCAGGGTATTTTTGCCATTGGAGATATCAACACTTACCCCGGAAAGCTAAAGCTGATACTCTCAGGGTTCCATGAGAGCGCCCTCATGGCACAACAAGCTTTTCGATATGTGTATCCTGATAAAAAATTACGTTTCCAGTACACCACCTCATCAACGGCTCTTCAAACGAAACTTGGTGTCAAGGAAGAAAGTAAGGGTAACCTGAATGAAAATTAACATCGTACAAAGCACCCTTATGGGCTACAAGACAGTGTGGGAAGAGCGACACTATGTGCTCAAGCTTGCTCTTATTCCCGTATTGATCAAATTTGTGTGTACAATTGCGATCTATACTCTAGAGATTGATATTTTGTCCTTGCGTCACATCCTGATCATGCTTCCTTCTTATTTTGCTCAAGGATGGATGATAGCTCAATTTTTGCGCACACTTTTGACAGGAGAGCGTTGGCCTATACAGATCTCGAACACCCCGACAGCAGAAGAGATAATTTTCATTGTCTGGCGCGCACAAGGCATCTTGGCTGGAATTTTGGGGTTTGTCCTGATTATAATGATTCAGGGTGGGTTTGTTGTTTTCCTTTCTGACATCAGAGAAGCCCTAGAGTTAAACCCAAACAAAACGCCATCACAAGGACACTCTATGTTATTAATGGTAAGTGTTGCCCTCATGGTCTTCATGGTCTGGACTTTCCGTCTTATCTGGCTGTATATCCCTCTTGTCATTCTAGCACCTGTGAAAAATGTTTTGCGGGATATAAGAGGATTCAAGACCTCCCTTTATATGATCGGAGTGTGGCTTATGTCAACTATTCCTGTCATGTTTATCCTCTTATTGCTCTCTGCTTTGTTTCTTGAATCAGGTCAAGGAAGCCTTACAAGCGCCCCTTCTTTTCTCGGGTTTTTAACCATCTTCCTCCATGTCATTGGAGAGATTACCTCTCACATCCTTGTCGCAACCGCCATGACCTACGCCTTCAAAAATGTTTTAATCAAATATGGAGCTACGCCCATTTTTAATGAGCCAGACAAACCCTTCTAATACCATGCACATAATTGTCACAGATCAAAACGGAACAGAACACACATTGGATGCCCTTGAAGGGTGGCGGGTAATGGAGATTATTAAAGATTATGGTCTTCCTATTAAAGCAGAGTGTGGGGGATCGTGTTGCTGTGCAACGTGTCATATCTATGTCAGTGAAGAATGGCAAGAGAAACTCTTTGCCCCCCGAGACGATGAGATTGATATGCTCGATGAGGCGCCTGATCTGGAAGATAATTCCCGCCTCTCCTGTCAGCTTATTATGAGTGAAACATTGGATGGATTGCGTGTAACGTTGAGTGAAAGTGCTGCGCCTTAAAATACTTATTGTAGGGTCATCTCGAAGTCCATAAAATCAAACTCAGATGGGCCGATAATATGCTTGCTCGCCACATAAACGGAGTGGAGAGACCCATCCAAAGAATGGGCCCAAAAATCTAGAAATTTGTTTAATTTAGGGAATTTCGGACACAAATCGTATTCTTGCCAGATATAGGATTGAAGCATATTGGGGTGATCGGGCATGTGATAGAGAATTTCAGCGGTCGTCAAAAGATGTTGATCTATAATCTGTTTTTCAAGATCTGCGTCAATTTTAATCATATAATAGTCCCCTTCCTTCTCTACATTATACATGAAAAATCGTGAAGAAACCATAAACAACGGGATAAACAGGCAGATTCTCCTTGAAATTGAGGGTGAGTTTGTTATATGAATGTGCATCTATAGGTTTTTGGCTCAAATGAGTTGAGAGTCTGTGGTGTGGTAGGAGTCTTAAATATACCGCTGTATAAAGGGTATGAAAATTTAAGGCTTGCTTATTTTAACCATTGAAAAAGAAAGAGGAGATGGAGATTATGAAATTCCGTCCATTACATGATAGGGTCGTTGTTCGCCGTAAAGAACAAGATAAAACAACTGCTGGAGGCATTATTATTCCAGACACAGTTGAAGACAAACCTCAAGAAGGTGAAATTCTCGCCATCGGTCAAGGTCATATCAATGACAATGGAGACGTTCGTCCATTGGATGTTAAAGTGGGAGACACAGTGCTCTTCACAAAATGGTCCGGCACAGAAGTTACGATTTCTGGCGAAGATCTTATGATCATGAAAGAATCAGATATTATGGGCATTGTCGCCGCATAATTTAACACGAGATATTTAAGGAGAATTAAAATGTCTGCAAAAGAAGTAAAATTTAATACGGATGCCCGCAAACAAATGCTGGCAGGTGTGAATATGCTAGCAAATGCCGTAAAAGTAACATTGGGGCCGAAGGGTCGTAATGTCGTCATTGCTAAATCCTATGGTGCCCCTCGCATTACAAAAGATGGTGTAACCGTTGCCAAAGAAATCGAATTGCCCAACCCATTCGAAAATATGGGTGCTCAAATGGTACGTGAAGTGGCCAGTAAGGCCAATGACGTTGCCGGAGACGGGACAACAACAGCAACTGTTCTAACACAAGCTATTGTGCGTGAAGGAAACAAAGCGGTTGAAGCGGGGATGAACCCAATGGATCTGAAACGCGGGATTGATCTTGCGGTTGCGAAAGTCATTGAAGATCTTCACGCGCGTGCCAAGCAAGTCAAAGAAAATTCAGAGATTGCCCAAGTGGGAACAATTTCTGCAAACGGAGATGTTGAAGTTGGTCAATTCCTTGCACAAGCAATGGAAAAAGTGGGTCAAGAAGGCGTCATCACTGTTGAGGAAGCCAAAGGTCTTGAGACTGAATTGGATGTTGTTGAAGGCATGCAGTTTGATCGTGGATATTTGTCTCCCTACTTTGTGACTAATTCAGACAAAATGATTTGTGATCTTGAAAACCCATTTATCTTGCTCTTCGAGAAAAAATTGACAAACCTACAACCTATGTTGCCAATTCTTGAAGCTGTTGTTCAAGGTGGACGTCCATTGCTTATTATTGCAGAGGACATTGAAGGCGAAGCGCTTGCAACACTTGTTGTAAACAAACTCCGTGGTGGCTTGAAAGTTGCGGCTGTAAAAGCACCTGGCTTTGGTGATCGTCGTAAAGCAATGATGGATGATTTGGCTATTCTAACGGGCGCTCAGGTCATTTCTGACGATCTTGGAATGAAGCTTGAAGATGTCACTGTTGAAATGCTTGGAACAGCTAAGAATGTTCGCATTACAAAAGATGAAACAACAATTATTGATGGTGTTGGCACGAAAGCTGACATTGACACACGCTGTGCTCAGATCCGTCAACAAATTGAAGACACATCTTCTGACTATGACGCAGAAAAATTGCAAGAACGTTTGGCTAAATTGTCAGGCGGGGTTGCTGTGATCCGTGTTGGGGGAGCGACTGAAGTTGAAGTGAAAGAAAAGAAAGACCGTGTTGAAGATGCTATGCATGCAACACGTGCGGCTGTTGAAGAAGGAGTCATCGCAGGCGGTGGAGCCGGTCTTCTTTATGCAGCGCGTGTGCTTGAAGGTCTGGAAGGCGTAAACAACGATCAAAATATCGGGATTGATATTATACGTCGTGCCCTCCAAGCCCCTATCCGTCAGATTGCTGAAAATGCAGGGGCAGAAGGGTCTGTCGTTGTTGGTAAACTTCTTGAGCAAAAAGACAAAAACTTTGGCTATGATGCACAAAAAGATGTCTACACAGACCTCGTTAAAGCAGGAATTATTGATCCTGTTAAAGTTGTACGCTCTGCAATCCAAAACGCCGCGTCTATCGCGGGTCTGTTGATTACAACAGAAGCCATGGTTGCAGATATTCCAAGTGAAGATGATGCTTCTGGCGCTGGCGCCGGTGCGATGGGCGGAATGGGTGGCATGGGCGGAATGATGTAAATCATTCTCTCCCTCTAAACCCGTTCTTTCCTACTAAGAACAAACAGAAAGGCCGTCTCAGGAATGAGATGGCCTTTCTTTATTTCACCAGAAATACTTATAAGTTTTAAAAAATATTGACTCCTAAAATATATATCTATAGCTCTAGACGCATGCATTCACACGATACACTTATAGCGCTTAAAATCCTTTCTCAGGAAGCATGTTTGAACGCTCTTTAACTATTGTAATACGCCATAAACAACTCAATATTATAGGGAAATATAATGAGACTATTTTTTTTATCACTCGCCACTTTTTCCACTTTTACACTTCCCCTGCACGCACAGACAGGCGATTCTATTCAAATCGTTGGGTCTTCGACGGTTTATCCGTTTGTAACGGTGGTGGCGGAAGAATTTGGGAATGTTACAGATTTCAGAACACCCATTGTAGAATCGACAGGAACAGGGGGAGGTTTTAAACTCTTTTGTGCAGGAATTGGAGAAAACTATCCAGACGTTGTGAATGCTTCCCGCACGATCAAACACAGTGAAGCAGAGATGTGTGCAAAAAATGGCGTGGAGAAGATTACAGAAATTAAAATTGGCTTTGATGGGATTGTTCTTGCAAATTCTAAAGAAGAAGAGCGTTTTAGTCTATCCAAAAGCCTCCTCTTTCTCGCTCTGGCCAAAACAATCCCTGTTGAGGGACAGTTGGTTGTTAATCCACATAAAAAATGGAGTGATGTTGATCCCTCTTTGCCTGAGATTAAAATTGAAGTCTATGGCCCCCCCACAACCTCTGGCACACGAGATGCTTTTGTTGAATTGGTCATGGAGCCCTCTTGTAAAGACCTTCCCGCATTCAAAGAGGCCTATCCTGACAAAAAAGCGCGTAAAAAGATGTGTCACCTCTTGCGCGAAGATGGTCGCTATATTGAAGTGGGAGAAAATGACAATTTGATTGTCCAGAAATTACGGAGCAATCCTAAGGCGCTTGGTCTGTTTGGTTTTAGTTTTCTTGAGCAAAATACAGATACGATTCAAGGGAGCTTGATTGAAAACAAAGCCCCAAATTTTGAAAATATTTCAGATGGGTCTTATAGCGTGTCGCGCTCACTTTACGTGTATGTGAAGGAGTCTCATATTGGAAAAACAGCAGGGCTTGGAGAATTTATAGAGATGCTTGTCAGTGAAGACGCAGCAGGAGAGTATGGATATTTGGGAGAAAAGGGGCTTATTCCCCTCCCTGTAGATGAGCTTAAATCCATGCAAGAGCGCTCCAATACACTTACACAGTAAAATACCCTCATGAAAGAAAAAACCATAGTGTCTAAGACCTTTCTCCTGATTTCTGTCTCTGCCTTAATATTGCAGGCTAGCCCTGCCCTTGCCACAGAGCAAATGTCTCTTGAGGCTATTCAAGCACAGCTTCAAATGTTATCTGCGCAAGTCGACTCCCTGTCACGTGTTGTTGACCAACAAAATAAAGTCATCGCGGATCAAGCGACCGAACTTGAAATACAAAAACGAGTGTCTACTGAGACTCTTTCAAAGATTCAGCCTGCGGCAAGTGCTGAAAATGATGTGAAAATCAGTATGAACCCCTCGCCTAAAATTGAATCTGCTGATGGTCACTATTCATTTCAGCCTTTTGGACGCGTACATCTTGATGTGACCGGTTTTGATGATGACAAAAAAGATCATGCGAGCAATGCTAATTTCCGTCGAGCACGCCTTGGATTCAAGGGAAAACTTGGAGAAGATTTAAAATATAAATCTGAATTTGATTTTGCAGAAGAAGGGGTGAACCTTAAGGAAGTCTCTCTCACATACACAGGCCTAGACACAGCAAGTATTATAGTGGGACATACTAAGCCTTCGTTTGGAATGGAACAAGAGACAAGTTCTAACACCATTCAAACTATAGAGCGCAGTGCGCCTACCAATATTTTTACACGAGACCATGAAATTGGTCTTAATATTAAAAGTGGAGGAGAGAATTGGTCTCTGGCAGGAGGTGTCTTTAATGAAGATGCAGGAAATGAAGACACAGGTGAAGATGAAGATATTACTTTTGATGCCCGTGGATCTGTAAATATTTTAGGTCTGGCGAACAAAGAAACAAAACATGTTCTTCATTTAGGCGCTGGTGTCAGTCACCGTCGCCCAACAGGCACTGTTCAGTTTGCTGCAAAACCTGCGGGGGATGGAGACAACATTATTGATACAGGGGCTCTGGCCTCCGTCGATACTGTCAATCTCTATGGCTTGGAAGTGGCCACGTCTGTTGGACCCGTTAGTATTCAAGGTGAATATTTTATGGTAGATGTTGATCGAAGTGGCGGAAACAGAGATGTTGATCTTGATGGTTACTATGCCCAAATAGGGTGGTTTATCACAGGGGAAACACGCCCTTATAGGGGATACAAAGGCAGCTTTGGACGTATAAAGCCGACCAATCCCTTTAGCCTAAAAAATGGACAATGGGGTGCATGGGAACTTGTGGCACATTATGAGAATACGGATCTAAATGATGTCAATGCAGGGGTCACAGGGGGAGAGCTCAAAAATACCACTTTGGGGATCAACTGGCATTTAAGTAATCATGTCCGTGTCATGGCAAATATCGTGGATGTGAACACAGATAGTAACGCTGTAGTGGCAGACGATGATCCAACAATTTATAATTTTCGAGGACAATGGGATTTTTAAAACAGTGTTGTGTGAGTCATCATAAATAGATATGGTGCTCTTCACTCATAAGATGATAATATTTAAGGTTCACAATGGCAAAATTTGAGAAATTGATTAAGGCAAGTTTATTGGCTTGTACAATGTTTTCTGTTTTGGTGACTGTGTTAATTATTGCGTCTGTTTTCTCTGAAACCGTTCGATTTTTTTCCCATGTCTCTGTTATAGATTTCCTCTTTGGCACAGAATGGAGTCCTCAAACAGCAATGCGTGAAGATCAAGCGGGTAGCTCGGGTACATTTGGAGCTGTGCCCATTTTTCTAGGCACTTTCCTTGTCACGCTCATTGCCATGGCTGTGGCTGCTCCTTTAGGGCTATATGCTGCTATTTATCTCTCTGTTTATGCAAGCGCCAGATTCCGATTATGGGTCAAGCCTGTTTTGGAAATATTAGCGGGCGTACCTTCAGTCGTATATGGCTATTTTGCGGTCATCACCCTTGCCCCTCTTTTGCGCGCAGGAGGAGAATTTATAGGCCTTTCCATTGCCTCAGAAAGCGCGCTTGTGGCAGGAAGCGTGATGGGCATTATGATCACGCCCTATGTGATGTCTCTGTCTGAGGATGTGATCAGCTCTGTTCCAAAATCTTTAATCTTTGGCTCTTTGGCGATAGGCGCAACCCATTCGGAAACTGTTAAAAAAGTTATTTTACCCGCAGCACTTCCTGGCATTGTCAGCGCGCTCCTTCTGGGTATTTCACGCGGTGTTGGAGAAACAATGGTCGTGGTTATGGCCGCAGGCATGGCCGCCAACCTCACTATCAACCCGTTGGAATCTGTTACAACAGCCACCGTACAAATTGTAACATTACTGGTTGGTGACCATGAATTTGACAGTGAAAAAACACTTGCTGCTTTTGCGCTTGGCTTTTCTCTCTTCTTTATGACTTTGATTTTGAATATTGTCGCCCTTATAATTGTGAAAAAATATAGGGAGCATTATGATTAGATTATTTGAAAGACGCATAAATATTGCTGTTCAACGCGTTAAAAAGAAAAAAAGCCCTTTTATCTATAAATCTTACAGCAAGAAGCCAAAACACAGATGGCTGAGGAAAAGAAAAGCACAAGAGAGACGGTTTAAACGCGCAGGAATGTTAGCCATTCTTATTTCCTCTTTGTTTTTAACCAGTTTGGCTTGGAATGTTTTTTCAGGGGCGCGCTCCGCCTTTACAGAGGCACAGATAAAATTGTCCATAGACTTTCAAGCTGACCTTGTTGAAAAAAAGGCCTATCGAAAAATAGTCCAAAATGCTTTGCTGGATCTTTTTCCAGAGGTGAACTCCAGAAAAGACAAAAAACATCTCTTTGCCCTGATCAGCCGTAATGCGCCTCATGTCCTTAGGGACTCTCTCGAAAAAGATCCGACATTACTTGGAACACAGCAGGACATATGGCTGCCCGCCTCAAGCTCTACCAGTATTTTCTACAAGAAAAGCCTGACAGAAAATGCGAAGAGAATTGGTAAAATCACGGTGACACAAGTCGCATGGATTACACAGCTTACTCAAACCAAACAACTGCGCCTTAGATTTAACTTTTCCTTCTTCACAAACGGAGATTCTAGAGAAGCGGAGCATGCAGGAATTTTAGTGAGTACCATCGGGTCTTTGCTCAGTATTCTTGTATGCGTGGCCATGGCTTTTCCTCTGGGCGTGGCCACAGCCATCTATCTAGAAGAATTTGCACCCAAAAACTGGTTCACAGACTTTATTGAAATAAATATTAATAACTTGGCCGCTGTCCCCTCTATTATTTTTGGGTTACTGGGCTTATCTATTTATCTCAATCTCTTTGGTCTCCCGCGTTCCTCTTCCTTGGTTGGAGGCATGGTCTTATCCCTCTTGGTACTTCCTGTTATTGTAATTGCGACACGTAACGCTTTGCGCGCTGTCCCTCCTTCTATTCGAAATGCCGCCGCGGCGTTAGGGGCAACGCCAACGCAAGTCGTATTTCACCACACTTTGATTTATGCTCTACCTGGGATCATGACGGGCGTTATTTTGAGTATAGCCCGTGCGTTTGGAGAAACAGCGCCTCTCTTGATGATTGGGATGGTTGCATTTATTGCGGATGTACCAAAGACTTTCTCAGATCCAGCCACAACCCTTCCCGTTCAAGTCTATCTCTGGGCTAATAATCCTGAGCTTGGGTTTGTAGAGAAAACGGCCGCCGCGATCTTGGTCTTGCTCACATTTATGGTCCTTATTAATCTGTTGGCGGTTTATATCCGCCGTCGCTTTGAAATAAAATGGTAAAAATAATGAAAACACAAGAAAACATTGAACAGTTAAAAACAGACTCTGATCCTGAATTGCGTATGAAGACAGAAAACTTAAGTGTATTTTACAATAATCAACAAGCCCTCTTTGATCTAAGTTTAGATATTTATTCTAATAAAGTTACCGCTCTTATTGGCCCCTCTGGGTGTGGAAAATCAACCTTTATGCGATGTCTTAACCGTATGAATGACTACGTCGAAGGATGCCGTGTTACAGGAAAAGTCAGGCTAGATGGATTTGACATTTATAAAGACAATATTGATACAATCCTCCTGCGCCAAAAAGTAGGGATGGTGTTTCAAAAGCCAAACCCTTTTCCGAAATCTATTTATGAGAACGTCGCTTATGGTCCTAAAATTCATCATTTAACACAAAGCCATGACGAATTAGATGCCCTTGTTGAAAAGACTCTCCAACGTGTCGGATTGTGGGATGAAGTCAGTGATCGATTATCTGCCCCCGGCACCTCTCTCTCGGGGGGACAACAACAGCGTTTATGTATCGCACGTGCCATTGCCACCCAACCTGAAGTTCTCCTCATGGATGAGCCGTGCTCGGCTCTTGATCCCATTGCCACCGCCTGCATAGAAGAGCTAATTTCAGAGCTCAAAGAAAAATTTACAATCGTGATTATCACCCACTCTATGCAACAAGCAGAACGCGTTTCAAATCACACTGCATTCTTCCACATGGGACATATTGTTGAGTCAGGGTCGACCGAAAAAATATTCAATACCCCTAAACATCAACAAACCAAAGACTATATCGGTGGAAAATTCGGTTAGAGTGCTTTGTTCGGTTCTGTCGCAAATAGAAAACATATACTTCACGCTAGTCGCAACTTTTTAAGTTGATTTCCAAAGGGGGAGCTAATTCCATAGGAATGGAAAAAACACTCACAAAGGAGGATTAAACCTATAGAATCAGAAGCAGCAGATTCAACAGGCAAGTGCATAAAGAGGTGGTACCAAAAATTCGGACAGGGTGCTAAGTTCCATATTATGACCATAGGAGGGTCAACAAGATGACTGGAACACGAAAAAACCATCCCCCAAAATTCAAAGCGGCAGCTGTTCTCGCAATGTTGCGGGAGGACGC
>JAJRSA010000031.1 GCA_024279035.1 Alphaproteobacteria bacterium | reverse complement strand
GCTAGGAAAGAGATCGCCGCGTGGCTGGGTTTTTATAACCACGAGCGTCCACATTCAACTTTTGATGGACTAACGCCAGCAGAAGTTTATAATCCCGTTTTAGATATTGAGGGGGTACCCCCTCAATATCTAAAACAAGCGACATAACCCAAACAAAGGGAGCTTAGCATTGCCGCAAAACTGTCCAACAAAGTAGGACCACCTCTCTTCTCTGCTATTTTAATTGCTGCTATCGTCATATGGTGAATTTAATGAGTCCTGAGCCTAGCTTCACCTTCTCTTCAGGTTCCTCCGAAATAGTATAAGGGAGCAATTGTTCACATATAAATATATTTTTACGCTACTACCCCCTTGACCTAAGTAAGCTGTTTCATAATTATAATCTTATAGGAGATTATAATTATGAAACAGCTTACATTCAAAGAATTTTTTAAAATGTTTCCCGATGATGAAACGTGCCTAGACCACCTTATGACGGTTCGTTATGGGTTTGCACATAGATGCCGTAAGTGTGATCGTGATAGTAAATTCAGCCGTGTAACAAGCCAACGTGCTTATGCTTGCCAGTTTTGCGGTGACCATGTTTATCCCTGCGTAGGCACTCCTTTTGAAAAATCAAGAACATCACTACAAACATGGTTTTATGCCATGTATCTATTCTCAACAACACGCAATGGCGTATCAGCCAAAGAATTAGAACGTCAATTAGGTGTGACTTACAAATGCGCTTGGCGCATGGGGCATGAGATACGTAAGCACATGGCAGAGATTGACGGTGAAGAGTCCTTTTGACGGTATTATTGAAGTTGATAAAACTTACGTGGGCGGAAAACGTAAGGGCAAGCGTGGACGTGGTGCAGAAGGTAAAACGGTTGTATTCGGTATGTTAGAGCGTGGCGGTAAAACCATGACTAAAATCGTTCCTAATGCTAGAACAGCAACCCTGCAACTGCACATCTTAAACAACGTAGAGCAAGGCTCTGAAATTCAATCAGACGAATGGTGGGCTTACAAAGGTTAAAACAAAAGAGGGTTTACGCATCAAACAGTTGAACATGGCGCAGGGGAATACGCCCGTAACGGCGTTCACGTAAATGGAATTGAGGGCTACTGGTCAATCTTAAAGAACGGTATTAAAGGCACTCATATTCACGTATCAAAGGACTACCTAATCAACTACGCCAAAGAGTTTGAATACCGCTACAATAACCGTAACAATCCTAATCAGATGATCTTTGACATGCCGAATGTTTTTCCTGCAACATAGAATCTAGCGCCTTATCAAACTTGTCCTTATCCGCAAGGGGCGTGTCTTTCTCACGCTCTTTGATGAACTGTTTAAGTTTCTTTGGGTCTATTTGTAACTCTTTAAGTGTTGTCATAGATTATATCGCTGATTACAAATTCTTTTGTAATTCCTTCAAATTCTCTGGTTTTTGCCTTTACCGTTACAATAGCTTTTTTAGCCATAGCTAATGCGTATTTGTTATTTGCCAATTCAGCCTGTGGGTCATATATATTTGCTTTATACCTTATTTTTAAATCATCTCTTAAAGCAACTTTACAAGTTTTTTGGCGCATATCAAATTCATCAATCAAAACTCTATACTCTTGTTCTTCTGTAACAATGTATTTTTCAGAATGAATAGAGGCTTTGTCTTCTCTATCTATCGTGACGTAATAAGAATCTTTTTCTCCAAATTTTAAAGTTTCACAAGTATTACCTATTGGTGACACGGCTTGTTTAGCGGCTGGTATTAAAGCAAGCGCCATTTTTTCAAGCGTGGCGAGAAGTTTGGTGGTTTCATCTTTTTTACCTAACTCCTCAATCGCTTTACCCAATGATTCCTGTAACGCTTTCATTTCTGCCTTCTTGTTTGTAACGATTGCCCAGACATATGCCATAGAGCCAGTAAAAATTGTAGCACTAACCGTTCCTGCAAACAAAGTAAGTGTTGGACTAGCGTCAATTTGTTCAATAATAGCCATGAATGAAAAGCAGTTTGCTTTTGTTTCTTTGATTGCCCCCTTATAAGCTAAGTATTTCTTTTTTGACTGATAATTTCCTGTGGCGGTAAAATCGGCAACAGTAGCAATAATTTTTGCAACACCTTGTGCTGATTTTTTAAATTAAAATAAATCAATTTCATGTTTGTCCGCGTCTAATCCGTCATAACGGATTTGTATTTCTTTAAATGGAGTTTGTTGTTCTGTCATAATTCTTCCTCAAATTTAAAGGAAACAATACAATATAAACCTTTAAGAGTCGATACTTATGCTAAGGGGGTAATTGCGCTTTTCTATATCTCTTTCAAAATTTTTAATATTAGAAAGAGTTCCTTCTAATCCTTCAGCACTATAATATGTAACAAACTGTTTCAAATCATACTGAAATTGAAGCTTCTGAATTGTTGCTTTCAAAATATTTGTGTCTCCCGTCAGCATAGAAGAAAAAGTCTTTTTTGAAATGTCTTGATACTTGGTTTTTATCTTTTCATGGTCAGAGCACCATTCAAGAGAAGATACACCATAGATATCCCTGATGATACCTATTACTTCTTGTTCAAAAACAGGAGATTCTATCTCTATACGTTTAAAAGTATTTAGTACGCCCTCAAGATTGGTGATTACAGAAGAAGCTTGATTTAACCAAGCGCGTTCTAGGTTAAAACCCTCTATCATTTCTATCCCCCTGTATTCTTATGGTAAAGAACATAATGGAAAGAATGAATACAGTCAATAGAAATATGAAAAATGGTGGGCGATGACAGGCTCGAACTGCCGACCCCCTCGGTGTAAACGAGGTGCTCTCCCAACTGAGCTAATCGCCCTCAATGAGGTAGCATATGAAATACAGTGCACACATACAAAAATCAAGCGCTTATTTAAAAAATAACAAAAAAGGCGACCATAAAATAATTACGATCGCCTTTAAAATAATAAAAAAACTAAAAACAGATTATTTGTTCACAGCTTCTTTCAATTCTTTACCTGCTTTGAATGTCGGACGTTTAGACGCAGGAATTTTAATGGCTTCTCCTGTACGTGGGTTACGGCCTGTTGTCGCTGCACGGCTAGAGACAGAAAATGTGCCAAATCCTACAAGACGAACATCTTCTCCGCTTGCAAGAGTTGTTCTGATAGCCGCAGTCAAAGCTTCAAGTGCTTCTTGTGCTTTTGTTTTAGGAAGATCAGCGCCTTTAGCAATGGCATCAATAAGTTCAGATTTATTCATGGGAAACCCCTTTTATAATGTTAATTAAATGACCCATCTTTATCACTCGACAAAGAAAGGGTAAACACTTCAAACCACCACCCTAATCGTTAGTGAGCAAAGGATAGAAGTCATTTACAGTTAGAGAGTCTACGCCGATTCCAAACCACTTTCAATGGTGAATCACGCTTTTTTCCTTATTTTCTGCGGATTCCGGGGTCATTTCAGTCATTTTCTTGACAGAATCTGGGCTAAGTGGCTTTGGTACGTCTGTTAAGGCATGCGTAAGCACTTCTTCAATCGTTGAAACAGGCACAATCTCAAGAGCATTTTTAACCTTATCAGGGATTTCAGCCAGATCTTTGACGTTCTCTTGAGGAATTAAAACCTTCTTAATGCCTCCGCGTAAGGCGCCAAGAAATTTTTCTTTTAATCCCCCAATCGCCGTTACATTCCCACGCAGATTAATCTCCCCTGTCATGGCAATATCTTTATGGACAGGGATATTTGTTAAAGAGGACAAAATCGCCGTCACCATTGCAGCACCCGCAGAAGGCCCGTCTTTTGGAACAGCCCCTTCTGGCACATGTACATGAATTTGGCGTTCTTTTAACACTTCATAATCAATTCCAAACTGAACGGCACGCGAGCGAATAAGCATCTCGGCCACCGTAATAGATTCCTTCATGACATCTTTAAGATTTCCAGTGGTGGTCACTTTTCCATCTTTTCCAGGTAGGTTCACGGCCTCAATAGACAAAAGATCTCCTCCCGTTTGGGTATAGGCCAAACCATTCACAATTCCCACCTGATCTTTTTCATCAGCTAACCCATAGCGCGCTTTACGTACGCCTGCATATTTTTCAATATTGCGCAGTGTAATCGCAATTTTCTTCTTTTTTGTGGTCAAAATTTCTTTAATGGACTTGCGACATAAATTGGCAATTTCACGCTCCAGATTTCGCACCCCAGATTCACGGGTGTAATATCGAATAAGATGTAGCAAAGACGGATCATTAATTGAAAACTCTTTCTTTTTAAGCCCCGCAAGATTCATTTGCTTTTCCAAAAGATGGCGTTTTACAATCTCAAGCTTTTCTTCTTCTGTATAGCCAGATAAAGTGATGATTTCCATCCTATCCAAAAGAGGTAACGGAATATCATAAGAGTTCGATGTACAAATAAACATCGTATGTGACAAATCATAATCAACTTCTAAATAATGATCATTGAAGGTGTCATTTTGCTCCGGATCAAGAACTTCTAACAGTGCAGAGCTTGGATCTCCTCTGTGATCTGCTCCCATCTTGTCAATTTCATCGAGAAGAAATAATGGATTTTTAGTCTTCGCCTTCTTCATATTCTGAATAATTTTTCCAGGCATTGAACCAATATATGTCCGACGATGGCCTCGAATTTCACTTTCGTCACGCATACCGCCCAAAGACATACGAACAAAATTACGATTGGTCGCGCGGGCAATTGATTTTCCTAATGAGGTTTTCCCCACACCGGGAGGCCCCATCAAACATAAAATAGAGCCCTGCACTTTCTCAACACGGTTTTGAACAGCCAGATATTCTAAAATACGCTCCTTGACTTTATCTAAGCCGTAATGATCTTCATCCAAGATTTGACGTGCTTTTTTAAGGTCTTTTTTGATTTTAGTTGTCTTGCTCCACGGGACAGACAGTAACCAATCCAAATAATTCCGAATAACTGTTGATTCTGCCGACATAGGGCTCATTTGCTTTAGTTTCTTGAACTCTTTTTTAGCCTTAGCCAACGCCTCTTCACTTAAATCAGCTTCTGCAATCTTTGTTTCAAACTCGGTGAGATCATCTCCCTCGCCATCTATATCCCCAAGCTCTTTTTGAATAGCTTTCATTTGCTCATTCAAATAATATTCCCGCTGGGTTTTTTCCATTTGCTTTTTAACGCGCCCTCGGATTTTCTTTTCAACTTGAAGAACACCAATTTCGCCTTCCATAAAGCCATAAATCAATTCTAAACGTTCAGACGTATTGCCCGATTCCAAGATTTTTTGCTTATCTTCAATCTTCAACACAAGGTGAGAAGAGATTATATCCGCCAGTTTTGCAGGCTCTGTAATCTGTTGCAGAGACGCCAAAACTTCGGGAGGGATTTTTTTGTTCAGTTTTACATACTGCTCAAACTGTGAGATTGTTGCTTTTCCAAGAGTCTCCAGATCTTCGTTCCATGGCGACTTGTCCTCAACAGGATGAACATCACAAATTAAAAAGTCTTTATTATAAGATCTAATATTATGAGCTTGAACACGGTCATGCCCCTCCACAAGAACTTTGACCGTATTATCTGGCAACTTCAGGAGTTGTAAAATTGTCCCCGTTGTTCCAACATCAAACAAATCTCCTGCGACAGGGTCATCATCTGCTGGTTTTTTTTGCGTGAGAAGAAGAACCTTCTTATTCCCTTTCATTACCTGATCCAACGCACGCACGGATTGCGCGCGCCCCACAAACAAAGGTACAATCATATGAGGAAACACCACAATATCCCGCAAAGGTAATATCGGGAGAGTTTCTTTTTCTTCGTCTTTTTTATCTAAAGCAACCATTTAGTTTTACTTCTTCTTTTTCTTATCCAAAGATTTGAGATGCGCATCAATATCCCCGCGCGTTTTCACAACCTTATCAATCAAACCGAACTTAAGAGCTTCGTCCGCGGACATAAAATTGTCTCGCTCTAAAGCCTCTTCAATGGTTTTTAATTTTTGCCCAGTGTGCTTCACATAGATTTCATTCAAGTTACTGCGCAATTTCAAAATCTCTTCCGCTTGAATTTGGATATCCGTTGCTTGTCCTCGTGCCCCACCTGAAGGTTGATGAACCATAATACGTGAATTTGTTAAAGCATAGCGCTTGCCTTCCGCCCCCGCTGTCAAAAGAAGAGATCCCATTGAACAGGCTTGCCCAATACACACCGTTGAAATCTCTGGCTGAATGTATTGCATCGTATCATAAACAGCCATCCCTGAGGTCACCACGCCTCCAGGGGAGTTAATGTAAAAAGAAATATCTGCCTTTGGATTTTCCGATTCCAAAAATAAAAGCTGGGCACAAATCAAAGAAGATATTTCATCATTCATCTCTCCCGTCAAAAAGATAATCCGCTCTTTCAAGAGACGAGAAAAAATATCAAACGCGCGCTCTCCACGGTTTGTTTGCTCAATCACAGTCGGAACAAGATAACTCTGAGACGCTTCGGGAGGGAGGTATGACATAAAAAATCCTTTTATAAATGACTGGTAATTAAAAAACTCACTCCACAAAATAGCCTGTACACACTTACAGATCAAGCCTTCAAAGAATAAAACACACACTCAGGTAAATCTCCCCCTCACCCGTAAAGTATAAAGCGCTTAATTATTTTTATTGACATATAATTTATATTTGTGTATAAACTCCCTATATGCTATACAAAACAGGTCAAACACAAGGAAAAAAACAATGCAAAAAGAAACTGAAATGACTCTAAATCTAATGAGACTTGCAGGAGAAGGTACTTTTTATATGAAAGAAGACATGAGCAACCTTCCTTTTCAGGCACATAATACACAAGACTTCTACGAAATAGCCTGCAAAAAAGGAGATCAAGCATTTAAGCCCCAAGACAAGATCTATGGTTAAAAACTAAAGAAACATAGCTATTTTTTATGTTTTCAAGTTTTCTTCTTAGAAGTTGTTGTTGTTTTCTTCTGAGCTCTCTTCTCCTCTTTTTTCTTTGCTGTCGGAATATCATCATCATCCGCCGTCAAAGCCTCCACACTCACTGTTTTTTCTGTAACAGTGGCTTGGTCGGCGATGATCTCAATGACTTTTTCTTCAAAGATTGGTGCTTTTAAGGATTCGAGGACTTGAGGGTTTTTGCTATAATAGTCAAAAACCTGCTTTTCTTGTCCTGGGTAATTTTGCGCTTCTTTAATCACAGCCTGTTGTAATTCTGGCTGTGTGACCTCTACTTTTTTATCTCGTCCAATTTCAGCCAACACAAGCCCCAAACGCACACGGCGCTCTGCAAGTGCTTTATAGCCATCCTCTTCGGACTTAAATTTTTCCCCTTGAGATTCAGATTCTTTCTTCAATTGATCCTCAATATGCTTTTGCTCTTGCTCTACCATTGTTTGAGGCAACTCAAAGCTATGGTGGGTATCCAAAGCATCCAAGATGTTCTTTTTCAACTTCATCTTTGTAAAAGACTCATATTCTTTTGTAATTTGCTCTGTCACAGCCGTCCGCAATGCTTTTTCATCATCAAGACCAAGCTTTTTAGCCAATTCATCATTGATCTCCGCAGGCTGAGACTCTTGAATTTCTTTAAGATCAACATCAAAGACCGCATCTTGTCCTGCCAAATCTTCCATCCCATATTCTTTAGGGAACGTAACTTTAACCTCTACTTTATCCCCTGCTTTTGCGCCGATAAGCTGCTCTTCAAAGCCAGGAACAAATTGATTGCTTCCAATCTCTAAATCAAAATCATGGCCATGCATACCTTCAAATTCAATACCATCCGCACGTTTCCCATGGAAATCCATTTTCACAACATCCCCCTTTTTGACCCCACGTTTTGTTGTAACGGGCGTCAATGTTGTGTTGTTCTTTGCAATATTGTCCAATGTTTCGACAATTGTTTTGTCTTCTACTTTTGCAACAGGCTTCTCCACCGTTATTTTTGAGAGATCCATGACGTTAAACTCAGGCAAAACTTCAACAGACATTGTGTATGTAAGATCTTTCCCTTCATCAAATTCCTTGACTTCAATCTTGGGTTGCATCGCAGGCTTTAAGCCTTTTTCATCCATGGCTTTAGCCGTAGACTCATTGACGGCTTTTTCCAGGACATCTGCCATCACATGGCGCCCATATTTTTGTTTTAAAACGGTCAGAGGCACTTTTCCTGGACGAAAGCCAGGGACTTTCATGTTCTGCCCCACTTTTAAGAGCTCTGCATCCACCATCACGGCGATATCATTCGCAGGCACTTTAATTTCTAAATCATGGCGCAAGCCTTCAATTTTGATGTCTTTAATATTCATGTGTCTATCACTTTTCAATTTTTACAATAAATGGTGCGGGTAAAGGGACTCGAACCCCCACGAGCTAAGCTCACTGGAACCTAAATCCAGCGCGTCTACCAGTTCCGCCATACCCGCAAGATATAGTTCCACTCTGGTTCAAGGCGATTTTTTACACCAATCACACAGAATGTCTAGGGAAAAGTATATTTTAAGAGGAAATAAATAAAAATGGGGCGACTGACGGGGCTTGAACCCGCGACCACTCGAATCACAATCGAGGGCTCTACCAGCTGAGCTACAGCCGCCATCATTAGGTAAGGCACATTATATGCCTTAAATAGATAGGTTTTGTCTAGAGAAAATTGTAATATTGTTGAAGAGGCTCTTCCTAGATCTTCTTATTTATGCTTTTATAATAAAGCTTTTAATCATCACAATAATGGACAGGGACTTACATAATGAGCGATCCAATCATCACCAGTGCTAAAAATGCAGCAGACTGCTTAAAAATTGCAAAGGAATATGCCATTGAGTTCTTCAATTTTCGCTTTACGGATCTCCGCTCAAAAATGCACCATGTGGCCTTTCATAAGAATCAGGTGACGGAAGACCTACTTAATAATGGTTTTTATTTTGACGGATCCTCTATTTCCGGATGGAAGACAATTGAAAAATCAGACATGCAAATGAAGCCTGATTTGAGCCGTATTAGCCTGTGCCCCTTCTCTGCACAGCCAACAATGGATATTTTCTGTGATGTATATGATCCTATTGAAGAAGAACCCTACGAGCGTGATCCACGAGGTATTGCCAAAAAAGCAGAAGCCTATCTCAAAAAGACAAAAATTGCAGATACAGCTAGCTTTGGCCCTGAGGCAGAGTTTTTCATTTTTGATGATGTGCGTTTTGAAGTGTCCGCCCACCGTGTTTTTCATCAAGTTGATAGTGCGGAACTCCCTCAAAATTCTAGTAAGTCTTATGATGAGGGCAATATGGGCCATCGCCCGGGCATCAAGGGTGGATATTTTCCTGAAGCGCCGATGGACAGCGCATCAGATCTCCGTGCAGAGATGCTTTCTGTGATGAGCTCTCTTGGGGTAAATCCTGAAAAACATCACCATGAGGTCGCGCCTGCCCAACATGAGCTTGGCTTTACGCATGAGACATTGTTAAAATGCGCTGATAATACACAGCTTTATAAACATGTTGTCCATAATGTTGCCCATGCCTATGGGAAAACAGCTACTTTTATGCCCAAACCTGTCTTTGGAGATAATGGCTCGGGGATGCATTGTCATCAATCGCTATGGAAAAATGGAAAACCTCTTTTTGCAGGAAAAAAATATGCGGGCCTCTCGGAAGAATGCCTCTTTTACATTGGGGGGATTATTAAACATGCCCGCTCTATAAATGCCTTCACAAACCCTTCAACAAATAGCTATAAACGCCTTGTTCCTGGATATGAAGCCCCTGTTATTTTAGCGTATTCTGCCAGAAATAGGTCCGCATCGTGCCGCATCCCTATGGCAACTTCAGATAATGGACGTCGTGTCGAAGTTCGATTCCCTGATGCACTTGCTAACCCGTATCTCGCCTTCTCCGCCATGATGATGGCTGGACTGGATGGGATTGAAAACAAAATTCACCCCGGGGAAGCAATGGATGAGAATCTCTATGATCTGTCAGGAGAAGAGCTTGCGAAAGTGCCTCAAGTATGTAGTTCTTTGCGCCAAGCCCTCACCGCCTTAAAAGAAGAGCATGCCTTTCTCGTGAAAGGGGATGTGTTCACAGAAGATATGATTAATGGCTATATAGACCTTAAAATGGAAGAGGTTGAAGCTTTTGAGATGATGCCTCACCCCATTGAGTTTGAAATGTATTATTCATCTTAAAAAACCCTACCTATGGGCAGAGAATGATCCCAATGCCAAATTGAAGGCGGCAACATTTTCTGCCCATAGCATATAATTAAACCGTCGATCTGGCATAAGCATCGAGACAATGAAATAGCTGGAGGCCGTTTCATTGTAAGAAATCCAAAATTCATAACCAGTAGCTGTGGCAGAGCGGTAAGCTCGTATAGGTGAGAAGGCAACCGTTCTATCTTTTTTACCCTTCCCCCTATCAATTATTTCCATAGATGATACATCGCGCCCCTTCGCTTTTTGTTCCTCAAGAAGATGTTTCACTTGCCCATTAACGTCAGAGAAAACAGATTTGGATATAAGTAACGTATTCACATACCCTCTTGGCTTTTCAATATATCTTTCTATCTTACCGTACCCTTTATCTATAATCTTTAAACGCCCCAATGTTGCAAAAATTTCATGAACACTGTCATAGTTACCGGGTATTACCTCCCAATTTTTGGGGTATAAATGACTCGCAACATTCAAATAATTATAAACCTTTGTGAGATTATCTAATCCATCATTCGGATTGTACAATCTAAAAAGAGTCATAGCCCATCTCTGTTTGTCTCTACTCATGTCCATGCCAGATGGTATAAAATATTCAGAAACAATAATACGCGCTCCATTTCTTTGAACAACAGAGCGTACTGAGTATAAACGGTTTTCTCTGAAAACGTCATATTCAGCATGGAGTAAATCTGGAGAGAAAACCTTCATTCCTTTTATATACAGTCCCTTTACAGACATGTAGTCTCGAAACCAATACTCAATATTCAGTATCTTGTCCATTCTAAGCGCCTGTATTACAAAGAGAGCATGATCATCCTCAACTGGAGGACTTATATATTTTACTATCTCTCCCAGCAATCGACTATTGAGCTCTACATCATCCAACTCACCATTATTCAATTCGTCCTCAGATATTCTCTTCCAACTTTTGGGTAAATAAATTTTATAGGCTAGCCTTTCATCTCCATAAGGAACTTCTTCATGTAAGGTAACATTTTCTAAAAATGCATCCTTTGTCATTGTAATATTAAAATCCAAAGGGTCTATTTCTTGAATAACATCTATATTGGTCTCTTTTTTCACAGGTTTCCCTTGTGCATTTCCTTTCTCAGGAGCCACCAACATTACAGAGAAGCACAGTACACCGAAGAGAAGCTTCATATATTTCATTTTATAATTTCCCGTATAGTCCATGAGTTCTCCTTGATAGAGAACTTTATCTATGTATTGTAGTATATCACACGACCCTAAATCAAATCTAAAGACATTAAATTAAACCATGAGTGATTTATTTACTGAGAACAGCCCCAAAAAAACAGACACATATACAGCCTCTGATATTGAAGTTCTTGAAGGATTAGAACCTGTCCGTTTACGTCCTGGGATGTATATTGGAGGCACAGATGAAAAAGCGTTGCACCACCTCCCCTCTGAAATCCTTGACAATTCAATGGATGAAGCCGTTGCAGGACATGCCACCCGTATTGAAATAGAGCTTCATGCCAATGGAGGGATGACCATTTCTGATAATGGGCGCGGTATTCCTGTTGACCCTCACCCTAAATTTCCAGATAAATCTGCTTTAGAGGTCATCCTCAACACGCTTCATGCTGGGGGTAAATTTAACGGGAAAGCTTATCAAACATCTGGAGGTTTGCATGGCGTTGGGATCTCCGTCGTTAATGCCCTGTCGGATGAGATGTGGGTTGAAGTCGCGCGTAACAAACAGCTTTATAAGCAAAGCTTTTCTCGTGGCAAGACCACCTCTCCTCTCCAAAATTTGGGCAATACCCCTAATCGTCGGGGGACAACGATCTATTTTCACCCAGATCCTGAAATTTTTGGTGTGGAGAAAAAGTTTCGCCCAACAACACTCTACAACATGGCGCGCTCCAAAGCCTATCTCTTCAAAGGCGTGGAGATCCGATGGACATGTGACCCTTCTCTTATAAAGCCTGAGAGCAGTGTTAAATCTGAAGATGTGTTTCATTTCCCCAATGGGCTGGTCGATTTCTTACAATCAGAACTCAGCACAAAGCCTCTTGTTGTCGACACCCCTTTTCATGGCATTATTGATCTCCCTGAGTCTCAAGGCAAAGTTGATTTTGCGATTGCGTGGCCAGATCGAGATTTTTGTTTTAGCCACTCTTACTGTAACACCATCCCCACCCCTCTTGGAGGCACACACGAATCAGGGCTACGCACAGCGCTTCTCAAAGGGCTTAAAAGTTATGCTGACTATGCAGATATTAAGAAAGCCTCCCTCATCACCGCCGATGATGTCATGAATGGGGCAGCCATCATTCTCTCTGTGTTTATCCGAGAGCCTCAATTCCAAGGACAAACCAAAGAGCGCCTTGTGAGTTCTCATGTCTCCAAACTCGTTGATCAAGCCATCAAAGACCGTTTTGATCATTGGCTCACCAGTGATCCCGCCACAAGCACCGCGCTTCTTAATAACATCATCTTGCGCGCCGAAGATCGTCTGCGTCGTCGTGCGGAGAAAGCCACCTCTCGCAAAAGTGCCACGCAACGCCTCCGCCTCCCCGGGAAGCTGACTGATTGTAGCAGTAAAACTGCACAAGGCTCTGAGATTTTTATTGTGGAAGGCGACAGCGCGGGCGGCTCTGCCAAGCAAGCCCGTAACCGTCAAACGCAAGCTGTTTTACCTTTACGCGGTAAAATCCTCAACGTCTTTAGTGCCACAAAAGATAAGATCAAAGCCAATAACGAAGTCCAAGATATGATTTTGGCGCTTGGATGTGGTACAAATGATAAAATCAACCTTGCAGATCTACGTTATGAAAAAATCATTATCATGACGGATGCGGATGTTGATGGCGCGCATATTGCTGCCCTTCTCATTACCTTTTTCTATGATCAAATGCGTGAACTCATTGAAGAAGGACATCTATATCTCGCTCAACCTCCTCTCTATCGCTTGGTCTCTGGGACATTGTCTGCCTATGCCAGAGACGATGCCCATAAAGACGAGCTTCTTAAAACTACCTTTAAGGGTAAATCCAAAATTGACTTTAGTCGCTTTAAAGGTTTGGGCGAAATGCCCGCCAGACAGCTTAAAGACACCACTATGGCACCTGAAAGCCGTACATTGTTGCGTATTACCGTCCCCCACGCCAAAGCCACCTTTGATATGGTGAATGAAGATCCTGAGGAGGGCGTCGAAAGAAAAGTTGACGTTGACAATCTCATCGACCGCCTCATGGGCAAAAAACCAGAGGCCCGTTATGAGTTTATCCAAAACAACGCCGAATTTGCAAGTGATATTGACGTTTAGCGCTGTTTTTAGGTCTATTTTGTGCATTTTACCCCCACCATGTCATACCCGCGAAGGTGGGTATCCAGCCGATTATAAAGACAGTGGCTTTGCCACTGACATAGGGATCCCCGACGTTAAGACATGCTCCGCATGTCCTCGGGGATGACGGTGTTTTATTCTTATTAAGAGTTACTATAAATTGAGGATGACGAGAGAGAGATTTGTGTGTGGTGTGTGGTGTGAATCATAAAAAAATCATAGGATATAAATCCTAATTTGTCAAGATTTTTTTTACCACGGAGAGACACAGAGTGGTGGAACTTTATCCTGTTCCCTTTAAATTAAAATATGAAAAGTATGTTGACTTTTGTGTTTTTAAGGAATAGAATTCCGTCATTAATTTTAGAGGAGAATAAAATGAATGAAATTGCAAAGAAAGTCGCAAAACTTTTTTTACCTGCTACATTTGCATTGGCCAGTGGATGCGCTGCGACGAAAACATGCTTACCAAATGGGGCATGCACAACATCTTATAAGATAGAGGCTCCTGTTATTCATAATTATCAGAGCCCCTATGTTCGGCCTTATTATAGGCCTGTATATAGAGAACCTCTTATTCATATATTCCCTCACAGCAGACATGGTTACGGCTATCACGGTAGACATCGCGGTTGGTTTCATTGGGGGAGCGACGCACAAGACGCGATAGAGAGCTATCCTGCTGGAGGTTTGAACCCAGAAACAGGACTGGCACAGATTGATATTCGTCCAAATAGTAATGTCGATGTCTCAATGAACAGTGAAGAGTCTCTCTTTACTCAATGGGATCAGGCTGTTTTGGAAGGCTCACCCTCCTCATTATGCCCAATGACATGTCAAGAAACACTTACTGCAAAATCAGATTCTGGGCAACATTTTAAAAATAGTATGTAAAATATATTGATTTTTATAGCTCTTTCCGTTAAAGTGGCTACATGAAAATTAAATATTACAGTAGACAAGGAGTCTCTGAGCATGGGTAAAGCGCCTCTCATTACAGCATTTTCTTTATGTGCAGCAGAACTTTTATCGGGATGCGCGCCTCGTATCTATAATGGAGCATATCCCCCACAACAAAGGCGAGCACACGACGCAAATCCTGACCTCTCTTATCGGCAAAAGGCTACGGGGACTCAATATACACCTCAGGAAATTGAAACATATGAACACAAAAAATGTAAATCTATAGGATCTGACTGGTACGTTACTGTTCAGAAGACTGGATCTGCTCATGGCGCCGTTCTTGGGTGTGCTCAAGATCACACCTCCTCTTCTCAGCATGGGAACTTATCCTTTAAACAATGGCACGATAATCACTATGATAACCTCGTGGAAGGTATGGGAGGAAACCCTCGTAATCCCTCTCATCTAAAACAAATTATAGATCAAGACATCCAGTGCCACGCACAAACTGACTATGATGGAGTCTACAGAGAGTTATCCATTCAACAAAACTCTCATTCAGGAAACACTCTTGTCTGCCTCCCCGCATAGAACCCTATTTTTTACTGATTGCATGACCGTTGTTAAGTATGGCTTAAGCGTTGAAGAGCTATCTGTGCGGGCAACGCCACACTTCTAAAAAGAGTCTTTGAATAAGATGGATCCCCTTACAATTTTCTTGCAGAAAATTCAGGGGATGACAGGGATATGTCCCATTTTTAATGAGAACGAGTAGATAGAATCTCGGTGAGAGAAAAAAGTCTCTATATTCCAAAGAAAAAGATTGCTTTTTATTGTGTATATGTTATGTATACACAATAAATTATTACTATGATATTGAAAATAGAGAGGAAAATATTATGAAACCATTAAAACTTACAGCTTTGGCTTTTACGGCAACAACACTTTCTGGTTGCCTCGGAATGATCCCTGTTTCCAAGGGTATAGAAGAAGGCTGGGATAAATTAAAAGACGGAGCAAATTCACTTTGCAAGACAGAAGCAGATGGCGGGACTTGTACAAATAAAGGAGGAAAAGCTTGGGATTCTGCCTTAGAGTCTATAACTCCAAAGGAACAGGTTGTTACGAATGCAAATAACATTACAGACCTTAATGAGAAAATGGCCTATATTAATGATAAAGCAAAAATGGACTTTTCTGATATCGTCGCAAAAAATGCTAACTGTGAAAAAACAGGAAAAACACTTGTATTAGCTGTAAATAAAGAAAAGACAGAATTTGCACTTAAATGCCAGTAAACAAATAATCACGGATAGTCACACCGATCATAGGTGACTTTTACGAAGGAGCGTGCCCCTTCTGACAGTGTAAAGCGATATTCTTTGTCTTTGACAATCATCGTATCACTGAAGGGGAGTGCTCCTTTTTTTGTTTGACGTGTGCCGTCTTTGGTTTCAAACACAATTTGGACGGGTTGGGCGGGGTTGTACCACGCCTCTGGAGCGCCCGAGGTGTTTTTGGCAGAGCGTCCGTGGCCCGAGACAAATAAGGCACTTTCAATTTCGGCACGGCTTTCTGGGCCTTTATAAGCAGGGGTCGCAATCACAAAGCGTTTAACCGCGGGGTCTGTACAATTTTGAGGAGGACGGGTGGCTTTGATGGAAAAGGATAAACGCTCGGGATCAACGCCCTCGTCGAGCCTTTGGCGCAATTCTTCGATTAATGTCCGTAATGGCCCATCAAAAGGGAGTTCTTTAAGAACATCATTTTGCAATTGCGTATAGCGGGTTTCTGCCGTTTGAGCGGTGGCGCGCGCACGCATTAAATCGTCTTGCAACAGACCTATTTCATTTGTTTTTTCTGCCAACTGTGCCGATAAAAAACTCTGCTCGCTTTCAGAACGGCTTTTTCCAAACCAAATACCGACACAGAATAACGCGACAAAGCTCAAAAAAATCAGAAGAGAGCGCCTGAATTGTATTCTGTTTCTGTTTTTATATCGATTATGTGTGTTGTACATATTGTGTGACATGTCTGATTATCCTATCCCATAATAAAACTTAGCGATCAACACATATGTGATCCAGATCACGATCATAAGAGGAATCCCCGCTTTCATAAAATCTTTAAACTGATAATGAGCAGGTCCCATCACAAGAAGATTGGTCTGATACCCAATCGGAGACGCAAAAGAACAATTCGCTGCAAAGACAACTGTAATGGCAAAAATTACAGGGTCCACTCCTAAATTAATCGCCAAATTCACCGCGATAGGCGTAAAGAGGATGGCACAGGCATTGTTAGACAAAACATTGGTGGATATCGCCACCAGACCAAATAACAACCCCACCATCATCAATTGATTATTGGCAAAGGGGAGAGAGAGAATGCTGTCGGCAATGGCAAGAGCGCCTCCTGTGGCCTCCAATGCGGTGCCGAGTGCCAACATGCTTCCAACGAGAAAGAAGATTTTACGGTCTAATGCACGGGTGGCTTGACGAATATTGAGGCATTTTGTCGCCAACATTAAAACAGCGCCCACAATGGCCGCTACGGGAATGGAGAGCACGCTAAAAGCCGCTAATCCAATCACACAGAGGAATATCCCCATCGCCATCGGGGCTTTCTTGGCCAAAGGGATGTCTTCTTTTGAGCCAGAGAGCACCACAACATCTGGATTTTCTTTCATCGCAAAGACATCTTTACGGCTCCCTGCAATCAAAAGCACATCGCCCTGCTCTAGCCTCACACGCCCAAAGCGACGACGCACAACGCGCGCGCGTCTTTGAATCCCGAGTATAATTGTTCCAAAAGTGTGGCGAAGCCCTGCTTGTTCCACAGACATATCAATATAGCGAGACCCCGGAGGAATCATAATTTCAGCGAGGATATGCGTTTTATCAACGGCGCGCTCTATATCTGCGCTCCCTTCTCTCTCTCTCTCTTTTTCTTTGTCTTCTTCAGCTAAACGTGAGAAATGATTTTCTTGATCATCGGACAATAAAACGGCAGGAAAATGTGCCAAGAGGCTGGTTAAGGTCTCACGCGTGGCAGAAATGATAAGGATATCCCCAATTTCTATCCGATAGCCTTCAAAGGGAGGGAGCACCAGATGCCCACCGCGCTGAATGAGCTTAATAGTCACATCGGGAAGAGAAGGAAAAAGCCCTTCCTCACATTCTTCTCCGACAAGCTTTGTGCCCTCTTTGACATCAATCTCGGCAATGAATTCTTTATCATCGACCAGCTCCTCAACCATCGTTTTACGATCAGGCAAGATCCACGGTACAACCAAAAGCACATAGATAAGCCCCACCCCTGCAAGAATAGCTCCCGGCACAAAAAACTGAAAAAATGTGAGAGGATCATAGCCTATTTCTTGCAATGAACTCGACACAAGCAAGTTTGTAGAAGAGCCCACCAATGTCGTCATCCCGCCTAAGATCGCCACAAAGCTCAAAGGCATCAAAATACGGCTCTCTGAAATTTTAGCGGAATGCGCCAAAGATTGCATAATAGGAATAGCAAGGATCACCAGAGGTGTGTTGTTCATGAAGGCACTAAATACAATCACAAAGAGTAAGATCGCCACAATAGAAATCCAAACATATTTTCCATCGCGGCGAATTAAAAGACCCGACACGCCACGCAGAGCATCGGTTTGCAAGATCCCCTTCCCCATCACCAGCAGTGCCAACACCGCCACCAACGCAGGATTGGCAAACCCTGTGAGCAATTTGGCCACACTCAGCTGATTATACCCATTCGCATCCATCAAAGGAAAAAACTGACCGAGCAATAATAAGGCCGTCAACAAAATAACGCAGGTTGCCTCAATGGGTAGATTTTCCCGCACAAACAAAGTAATCGCCACACAGGTCACCGCGAACACAAAGATCATATGAAAGGATGGATCGAGTATAAATGTCATGATAAACGCTTAGAACTCACTCATTATTAAAGCAACTCTCGTTTATAGCATAGATAAAAGAAGATGCACACAAAAGGGATATTTCTTTTATCTTTTTGTTGACATATGGTTATAGAGTGTGTATATTTCCAAAAACACAAAATGAGCAGGACAATAATGACACATAATGAATACCCCACAAGTGCAAGGGAACTTATAGGAGGGCCTCATGAAGGGACTGATAATTCTTTTCTATTAGGAACGCCTATCACCGATGAAAAGAATAGACCTACCAGCGTTCATATTGGAGAGTTTTTTCCTCTTGCTGTGAATGATGGAAATGTCCGTGACACACGCTATCAAGAAACTGGAATACTGTTACCAACCCGCAAGGAAGTTTCTCAATTTGGTACAAACATTCCTAAAGAACTGGCAGAAAGCAAGATAAGCTGGAAAAACATGTATACAGTCAGTACATTCATTGCTCTCGCAGTCACGTCTCCTGAAATGTCTACCTCTCATTTTTATCTCCTACAAAATAGCCCTACTAAACCTGTGAATAAGAATAGGTGGAATATTCCTTCTGGATTTTTATCTTCTACTTTTTCAAACCAAACATTTATTGAATTAAATGAAGAAACAGCCCTTTTAATCCCGTCCAAAGATGGAGAAAAATTAGTGGGGATAAACTTGAAGATTCCCAAAGAGGTTGGAGTTATTGAGTCTGCCTTAGAACAGTCTATTTTTGTGGAGAACCGTGAAGACCAAATGGTCTATATTCGTAAACAGTTAGAAGACAGACACTCAGAACACGCAAGAAAAGAGATTGAATGGACAGTGATGCAAACTCAAATGCATAATTCACACCTCATAGGAGAGAGACCCAACCTTTCTTTCTTAGAACAAGGGCAGGAAATAGAAGGATATCTCACCGTCGATGAGTCCATCCATTCTGCAAATTTTTGTGTTCCACTTTCTATTGATCTTGGAGACCTAGACAATGTCTCAGATCTTGATTTATCAGGGATAATAGCTGTTGACCCAGAATGGTTTGATCGCAATCACGCTCTTCTTACATTAGAGGAGGCCAAAAAACGTGATACAATCTACACTCCTCAAAAGTATTTTTATGGATTAGAGCTTTAAAAGTTACTTATCGTCATCCTGAACTTGTTTCAGGATCTCAAGCCTATATCCACCAGATCCTGAAACAAGTGCAGGATGACGGAAGCGAAAGCAACGACATGAAATTATCACTTCCCACCCTCAAACTGTCCTAGGTTTTTCAAGCCTATTGTCACGAAGAACTCTGTCGAGTTTTCTCCTGCTTCTTCTCGGGTGAGGTTGCGTTGCATAAGGGCAGATAGAGACATACATTGACCTTGATATTCTAGACCGAAGAGAGCTTTCCGCAGACCTTCATCTTCTCCAAAATCATAGAGAGCGCCACTTCTAAAAAACCAGTCCTCTGTTAAACGTGTGCGGATATTCATGTTGATTTGCTCTCTGTTATCTGTGATTTCTGTGCCTTCCAAGGCCTCGGCATAGAGATAGGTTGTGTTCACATCAAAGCGCCAAAAGGACGCTCTAGCATCTAATTCATGGCGTTTTGAGTTAAAATCATCACTCCCAAACTGAAAACGATAATCAAGAGTATAATCTTGTTGATAGTCTAAGGAGATTTCTCCCACAACATCTGAGGATTGATTTTCTAATCCAGATCCATTGGGAAAAACGCCTTCATCTTCGCTTAAACGATAGCTTTGTCCAATAAATGTTTCTAGTTTACTTCCATCTTCTTCATAGAGTCCTGTTCTTACGCCATAGGTTATACGCGCTTTATCTTCAACACGGTCATATCCAGGAAAACGATCTGCCTCAAAGAGATTACTGGCATCAATTTGAACATCTTGGCTGTCTTCATTGGGAATAGCGCTGTTTTCGCTTATATTGGTGCGCGCCGTTAAAGACACAATAGGTTCAATGACGGCGGTTGTTGTGTCTCTCAACGGTTTTGAGACAGGGTATTGGGTGACAAAATGTGCCGTGGGAAAAGCACGCGCATCGCGGTCATCATCTTCTTGTCCCAATTGAATATCATTGGACGCATATCCATCTCCACGCAGAGACAAATCAAGCGTATTCACAAGCCCAAAATCTGTGATATGACGTTTTTGCCATCCCACATCTGCCGTTACACGATAGGAGTCCTGCCCGCTTCCATCTCGGACCACGCCCAAAGACGAGAAAGATGTTTCCCATCGCCCGCCTAAAAGCGCATTCGGTGCGCCCATAAAATTGGCCTCGATCTCAGGAAAGATAGTCGGCTGATCTGCCTTTCGATCTCCCACACGAATATCTTGAAAAGACAGGGCACGAACTGCCGCATAATCTCTCCCTGAAAAACGCTCAAGAAAGAGTGCGCTTTCTAAAACATCCTCTGTTGTGATGTCATATTGACGCATGTATTGATCGTCAGAGGCATATTCTATATCAATCCCTGCGCGCCATTTTTCATTAATGTCCCACAGCCCTTCTCCAAATAAATGTCCTCGATATTCTTCATCTTTATCAATTCCATTACGCCCTGAACGGGTAATTCCTGCGCTCAACTCTACAGAGGAATTCTCATAGAGCTTGCGCATTTCTCCCAATAATAGAGGCGCTTCCGAGCTGTAAACCCGCGCCCCAATTGTTGCATCAAGGCTTGGCGCAATATCCCAATAATACTGGCTTGTCACCCCAAACCCCAAATTTGATCCTGCTGAAAAGCTCGGGGGAAGAAACCCACTTTTCTTTTTCACCGTCCCATCAGGATGAGAGAAATACGGGGTATAGGCCACAGGCGTTCCAAAGAGCTCAAAAGTTGCATCCTCATAAGAAATAGTTTTTGTTTCTTTATCATGAACGACTTCTCGCGCCTTAATTTGCCATGCAGGGATCCCTTCTCCCCCCTCACACATTTCACAGGGCGTATAGGTTGCTTTGCGCATTGTCAGCTTTGTTCCATTTTCACGCTCGCCCTCTTCTGCCGTGAAGCGAGATCCATCCACTAACAGAGATTTTAATCCATGGACAAACCCATCCGACATATCTTTTTCAAATTCTAAGGCATGTGAAAAATGAACATCTCCATTTTCCTCAACGAGCACAACCTCACCACTGGCTTTTACAATATCCTTTTGTAAATTATAAGAGATTTCTGTTGCACGCACGATCCGATTACCTTGAACAAACTCAACAGCCCCTTGTGCGGTTACAATCTGATTAATTTCATCATAGGTCAAATTATCAGATGAAAACGCCACAGGTTGATCCGAAGACTCTATATCTGCCGCATAGGAGATACTCCCCACATTAAACAGCAATGATCCACATAATAATACTTTAAGAGAACGAGAGAGGTGCATTTAAAAAAATCCATTCATAAACAGGCATTTATTCTCTAGAATTCTTCCCAAAAAGTCAAGAAACGCTTTTGGAAAGAAAGGATCATATCTAGTCGTGTGCAATAAGAATATCACATTCAAGAATATCACATTCTTAATATTTAACATATACTTGCCCTTGACCCTTCATAAAAATACTTTTATAATTTCCCTACATTCCGCCTTTTGTGGCGGTTTTTTATTGAGACTAACAAATGGACAGACCATCATGGATAAAACCCCAATGACGCCCCAAGGGCATAAAACACTTAAAGAAGAACTTCACACTTTAAAATCTGCGGAGCGTCCTGCTGTAATCGCAGCCATCGCGGAAGCCCGAGAGCACGGAGATTTATCAGAAAATGCGGAGTATCACGCCGCGCGCGAACGCCAGAGTTTCATTGAAGGACGCGTGAAAGAGCTAGAGGCTGTGCTTTCTACGGCGGAAGTCATTGACTACACACAATTCACAGGAGACATCATCAAATTTGGAGCCACTGTCACCATTGTTGACGAAGACACAGACCAAGAAAAAACAGTACAAATTGTAGGACAATATGAGTCCGATGCTGATAGTGGAAAAATCTCCCTCACTTCGCCTGTCGCACGTGCCCTCATTGGAAAATCTGTTGAGGATAGCGTCAGCGTCCTCACGCCAAAAGGCAAAGCAGATTACGAAATTTTAGGCGTGAAATATAAAAGCGCTTAGAGATCGATAGGAACACCAAAGACTTCTTTGCTGGCACGAATAGAGAGAGAGGATTTTACACTCGATACACTTGTACACGCGACCAGTTGATTGGTTAGAAAATACTGATAATCATCCCAATCTCGTGCTACAATTTTGAGCAAAAAATCCGTGTCTCCTGTTAACATCCAACATTCTCGTACGCACTCCCACCCTGCACATGCCTCTTCAAATTCTTTTAAATCCACATCTGTATGAGAGTCTAATTTCACTTTGGAAAAAATTGTAACCCCATACCCCAAAGCCTTATGATCAAGGCGTGCATGATAGCTTTTAATAAAGCCAGCCTTCTCCAACGCTTTCACACGACGCAAACAAGGTGGTGCAGAAATCCCTGCTTCTTTCGCAAGCTTAACGTTCGTCATCCGTCCTGATTTTTGTAAATTATCAAGAATTTTACGGTCAATTTTATCGAGTTTGATACGGGGCATATCTTTATGAGCTTTCTTTATACGTTCCCCATGGTATAAAGAGGCAGGTCAAAAAGCACAAGAAATATTATTACAAAAATGAAAAAAAAACCATCCAGTTGGATTGTCACAGAAGGGCTGAAAGGCACAGAAAATCAATGTCTTGGTATTGCAGAAATGTTGGGACTAGAGCCAACCCTCAAAACAGTGTCCTTGAGACAACCATGGAGACTCCTCTCTCCTTTTCTTGGATTTGAACAGAAGGGGAGCTTTACAGGAGATCCTCTTGCCCCTCCCTATCCCGATATTCTCATCACAGGCGGTCGTAAGACTATTGCCGTCAGTCGTTACATCAAACGAAAAACTCTAGGGGAAACCTTTACGCTCCACGTCCTTGATCCTCGTATTTCTCCCAAACATTTTGATCTTGTGGCGGTGCCTGCCCATGACCCCACACGAGGGGAGAATGTCATCGTGACTCAAGCCACCCCCAACCGTATCACTGTCCGTACTCTTCAAGAGGGGAAAAAGAACTTTCTAGAGTTCGGGGATCTCCCTTCTCCTCGCCTTGGCATTTTGATTGGTGGCAACAGCAAGGCCTATAGATTCGAACAAGAGACCGCAGAAAAACTTGTCTCTGAACTCAAAAAATTAGAACATACACACAGCCTTATAATCAGCATGTCTCGTCGTACGCCACCAGAGATTGCCACAAAACTTCGTGCCTCTCTCCACGGAGAGAATACTTACATATGGGAGGGAACAGGAGATAACCCTTATTTTGGACTTCTTGCATGGGCGGATACTCTTTGTGTTACCGCGGACAGTACCTCTATGATCTCAGAAGCGTGCACCACAGGAAAACCAACCTACATGATCCCATTAACCTCCACAGGAAAGAACCACCGTCTTAAAAAATTCCAAAATGCCCTCATCCGCAACGGCGCCCTCCGCCCTTTCGATGGGATTTTGGACACATGGCGGTATACACCCCTCAATGACTCACAATTGGTTGCCAATGAAGTTAAAAAACGATTGCCAGACTCATTTTAATCCTTAAAATCACCTCCTATGAGCACAAAAAATGAAAACAAAGAGATCAAAACAAAAGTTTTGATTATTGGGTCAGGGCCTGCGGGCTATACAGCGGCAATTTATGCGGCACGCGCGAATCTTAAGCCTGTTTTGGTCTTAGGGTTAGAGCCTGGGGGACAGTTAATGATTACGACAGAAGTAGAAAACTACCCAGGGTTTGCAGATCTCATCCAAGGCCCATGGCTCATGGAACAGATGAAAGGCCAAGCAGAGAATGTTGGCACAGAGATGATCCATGACCTCATTACGCATGTTGATTTCTCCAAACGCCCCTTTATATGCACGGGAGACACAGGAACAACCTATATTGCGGACAGTGTAATTATTTCGACAGGGGCGAAAGCACGTTGGCTTGGACTTCCTGCTGAGGAGAAATTTAGAGGACTAGGAATTTCTGCCTGTGCGACATGCGATGGATTTTTCTTCCGTGGCAAAGACGTTGCCATTATCGGGGGAGGAAATTCTGCTGTTGAAGAAGCCCTCTTTTTAACAAATTTTGTCAATAAAGTCACACTCATTCACCGCAGAGACACCCTTCGTGCTGAAAAAATTATGCAAGATCGTCTCTTTAAAAATGAAAAAATAGAGTGCCTCTGGGATACAAAAGTTACAGATATCCTTGGCGTTGCCCATGGAGAAGAAGGGACGCCCGGCGTAACAGGCGTGGCCCTCGAACACGTTAAAACGGGATTGTCCAGTATGCTAGACGTTGACGGAGTCTTTGTTGCGATTGGGCATGACCCCGCCACTGACCTTTTCAAAGGACAGCTTAAAATGGATGAGAGTGGTTACATTTTGACCGCCCCAGACTCGACACTCAGCTCTGTCAAAGGAATCTATGCGGCAGGAGACGTCAAAGATAAAATTTATCGCCAAGCCGTAACCGCCGCAGGGATGGGGTGTATGGCCGCCCTTGAGGCCGATCGCTTTCTCTCTGAGCAAGAAGACAAAATCTCTCAACAAGATGCGGCATAACATATGGACTGGGACAAGCTTAAAACTTTCTATGCTGTTGCCCAAGCGGAAAGCTTTACGCGCGCCTCTAAGACATTAAACCTCACGCAACCTTCTCTCTCTCGTAAGATACAAACATTAGAAGAAGAACTAAAAACCTCCCTCTTCCATAGGCATGCCAGAGGCCTTGTTCTCACGGAGCAAGGAGAAATACTCTATGAGACGGTCTCTGGAATTATCAAAGAGCTCTCTGATGTCGAAAAAAATTTAAAGCACACCAAGCAAAATGATGCAGGATTTCTGACAATAACAATCTCTGAATTCATTGGTTCCTCATGGCTTTTCTCTCTTCTCCCTGATTTTTCCAAGCGCTATCCCAAGATACAGCTCTCCACCATCGTCACAGACTTAATTCTCAATCTGGATATGCGTGAGGCAGACATTGCCATTCGTTTGTTTAAACCCACACAGCAAGATTTAATTCAAAAAAAGCTATATGATGTTACGTTTCAACTTACAGCAAGCAAAGAATATTTAGATCTCTATGGACGTCCGCAAGCTACTAAAGATTTACAAGATCACACCCTTATTGCCTATCCCAGAGGAATGACAGCCCCCTTCCCTAATCCAAACTGGTATTTAAAAACCGCCAATATAGATTTACAGACACAAAACAAACAGCTCCTCACCAGCTCTTATTCTAGCCTCTCCTCCTTTATTAAAAAAGGATGTGGGATTGGAGCGCTGACTCACTCTGAAATTAAAGAAGACCCTACTCTAGAAGTTATTTTACCCCATGATTTCACGCATAAAGCAGGCGTTTATTTCGTCTATGCGATGGAGCATAAAAACTCTAACAAGATTGCGTTGCTCCGCGATTTTCTTATTGAAAACAGGCCTTTATTGTAAGTAATACAGTCATTTTCATTAAGAATAGTACATTCTTTGAAGATAACCCGAGCGACTGCGAGGCGGTGGGAGTCCGCCGAAAGCCTGCGTGGCTTGAACGCAGTTTAGGATAAGAATGTCTTGTTCTTATCCTAAACGTCTATACGTATCGTGCATAGCTTGTATTGACAAAAGCCCCTACCCATCCTTCAAAATTTATGAATAATAGGGTTCTATTGCTTCGGCAATTTAGCTCTTACGCCCTCTACAAGCGTAAGACATCCCTGTTTAACTTAGCCGAGCGTTATGCTCGGTTTTTTCTTTTGAGGAGCGTTTATTACTTTAAATCCAGATACAATCTATACAGTGGATTGTCTCGGTTTGGAGAAATCTTGCCTTCGTTTATAACAGAGACTTCACGAGAAAGATCAAGGGCTACAATATAGCCTCCACCCTCTTGAGGCGTGACGCTCATGGATTTAAATAATTTTGAACGCTTAAGGGCAGAGAGAGAAAGAGCAGAGTCTTGAGCCTTAGGGAAAGAAAGCGTTAAGAGATTCTCAGCATTATCCAGATCATAAGAAAAGGGCATTTTTTCTGAGAGTTCAAAGACCAGACGCGTTTTAGCTGGGCTTGTTGAAGAGCGGACTCTTGCAATTATTTTGGCGGCATAATTGTTTTTAATAGAGGCGGAAGCCTGTCGTTTTTTAGGAGAAGATTTCTTCTTCATGGGCATTAAATCAACAGGAGGAGAGGCAAGAGTGGGATCTTCCTTCAACAATGTTTCCAGCTGTACAACCAAATGCTGAATATCCCCTTCAATGGCAACAAGACGATCAAGAGAAGGAGAAATATTTGCCAAATAATCATGGACGTCTTGAACAGAGTCTTCTAAACGATCAAAACGCTTGTTATCATTTTTAATTCTCTCGTCAAATAAACGCTCCATTTTTAAGCCCTTGGAGACGAATACTCCACTCTGGCTTTTCATCACAGAAGGAGGAGGCGTTGCAGATCCAATCGTTGTGTGAGGCGTGTCTGTTGAAAAGCCTTCTGCAGAGGAAATAGGCTTGGCCACCTCGCGCGCATCATGGACACTCACATCTGTCACAAGCTTTTCCCGTCGTACATCCACAGAGGAATGTTTACGGAAGGACGGTTTTGAGATTGAGGCTAAATTACACGCAGACAAAAGAGTTATCAGACCCATAGAGCAGAGAAAAAGCGAAACAGCATGTCTCGCTGTCCTGCCTTTTGAGCGTCTGGGCGTCCTATCCTTGTAGCCTAGCTTTAATCCCATAAATGAGTGCCTTTACCGAATCGGTATAAGAAAATTTGACATCAATTTATAGGATAGAATTTTATTGAAGAAAGGTCAATTTCGCTTTTGAAATAATACACTATCCTATGGAATAATCTGGGGATATCTTGTAGATAATTGGGGGATAACTTACTGCTCAAGCAAAAGCTCGTCATACACCGTACCCTTGGTTTTTTCCAAACCATTTTCAACATAGCGCAAACGAATAACACCCGCGCCTTTTGGAACATATTTCAGAGGCAATTGCACATGACGGCGCTCAACATCTGTAAAAATATTCATATTATCTATATATCCGATCCGATCCGACTCTGAGTGCCCGTCTGGTTCCCAAAGCGCTTCCAAAGATCCAATTGTGCTCTGAGTCCCCGTTCTCTCAATCGTCATATGGAGTTCGGGACGTCCTCTTTCCGTGTTTGCTCCTGAAACAAGGCGTGTCTTTGTCATTTTAGCCTGACTTTCTAGATTTCCATGACGGACAACAACAGGAATAGAGACCCCTACATTCATTTTCATAGAGATCCCTGTTTGATTCACAGGGACAGTAGAAGCATTGTCTAAATCAGCTAATCGTAAAACTTTTACATGAAAACGATATTCTCCCTCAGCTAATTCTGCTGGCTTTCTTAAAGAGATTCGAATCTTTTGGCGTCCTTGAGAAGGCAATGTAAATTGACGCGGAGAAAAACGGACGGTCTTATCTGTGTCAAAATTCACATCAAGCGGTGTGTCGAGAATTGTATAGGTTCCATCTTCGTTTTGACGATGATGCATAACATCAACTCTGAATGTCCCTTCTTTATTAAACATATTTAAAATAGTGATTTCAGAACTCCTGTCCCGCGAATCCATCACTATTTTACGCGGAATAATGTCAATACGCGCATACGCATGGAGGGGGAGGAGACAAAAACATATAAGAAAAAGAGAGAAGAATCGAGTCGGAAGTGTCATGAGAAGAGCGTCCTTATTTATTATTTAATGGTCTAACTATAAAATAATTTTAAACAAAGAAAAACCCCACACGTCAAACGCATGGGGTTTTTACATGAATTTTATAAAATACTAGTAAGAAAAGACGACGTCAAATCCACCATTATAAACATTATCTGTATAAGCAATAGCACCCGTTGTTGTGATTGTTGCACCGATATCTAATGTATTGAGATTTGGACCAAAGACAGAATCAAATGTTTCTGTCCATGGCACACCAGCCACACGAGCAACATCACCACCACCATTATAACTGGTGAAGAATGTATCCAAAATGAATGATTCAGCACCGTTAATTGGATTAACCACGCTCTGGATATCCACATTGATTATCGCGCCATTCGCGCCATCGGCAATTGTAATCTGAGCTTGTGAAGCCGCTGTATTATCAACGACGGCAATCACAGCCGCCCCCGCTAAAACAGGCACAGCGAGAACACCATCTGTTCCGATAGCCATTGTCGCCACGTTACCACCATCTCCGACAGCAGCAATTGTTCCGAAGTTCAGGTTAAGGGCTGTAACAAGTGTCAATGTATTCAACACTGTGACATCTGCTGTAACAGCTGCTGTTTGCGCGTGTGCTGTTCCCGTTGAGATCGTGAGGGTAGCAAGTGCCACCGCAAGAAGTTTTGTTGTTTGTTTAAATAGCATTATGGTCTCCTCCAAAGAGCTGGTTTAAGTTTTTTTAAGTCATTTTACGCAGTGTATTTCTAGAAATATATATGAAATATATTAAAGGTTTATAGCATAGCTTTAAGAGGTAATAAATCCCTTTTACTATTTTTTTATAAACGCTTTAAATTTGTGCCTATTATTTTGCACCTAAAGTGATATTCCATTCTGCGCGTCCAGCCTCTATAATATATCCCAATTCCCTAACATATTGCTAAGATTTTAATAAAATCGTATTATAAAAGAATGTCAGGCGTGTTCTGCGCCTTTTTACTTCTATTGAACACTTATACAACCCTTGGTTTAAAACAGTTTTGAGACAATTACGTCCCTTTGTTGGTTTTTTTACAATTGCCACTTGTACAAGTGTTTTAGCGCTCAATTCTGCATATGCAAATAAAATATCTCGCGCCGACCTCAAAGGATTAGCCACTCAATTTGTCCATAGACTTGCCCCTAAAATAAAAAAAAACGGCTCACACTCTTCCTCACACTATCAACTGAGCCTTATTCCCGATGGCGAGCCATTGCTCTTTCGTCCAAAGATTGGAAACATTGTCTATGACCTTGATATGCTGGCCGTCAAACAAAAGGATGGGATCTATATTTCTTTCTATGATCTTATCTCTGTTTTTGAATTTCCTATCTCCTATGATGAAGAGACACAAACAGCCTTTGGCTGGTTTTTACGCGAAGATTGGAATTTTAATCTTAATATTCCCCAAAAAACCCTCACCTCAAAAGGGCGAGACTTTACGCTTCATGAGAAAGATATCTTCCTTGAAGAGGGAGAATTATACATCCATAAAAGTGCTTTAGAGCAATGGTTTGACATGAAATATGAGATGGATATTTCACAACAATACATTAAAGTCCAAAGTGACTATCCTCTTCCTAAAGTGGCGCGACACCATCGTCGTTTGCGAGAAGACCAACGTTCACGTGCCTCTCGTGTCGCGCGCCTCCCTCGTCAAAATGTAGCCTATGATAATTTTGACCTCAATCTGGCTGATATTACCTTGCGCTCTTCCTATCGCAAAACGAGTCCCTCTCGCCCTCAGCCAAATAGAAATAGCGCCAATATTGCCCTTGAGGGAGAGCTTCTTAAACATAGCGCCTACGGACTCACCACACTTGATAACCAACAAGGTCTCCACACAATCACAGCGCGCCTCAAGAAGGAAAGTGAAGATCCTTCCCTCTTAGGGCCTCTCAAAGCCAGATCTTATACAGTGGGTGATTCGTCAACCACGCGCCTTCCTCTCACAGGAAGTACAGGGCAAGAATTAGGCCTTAACATTAGTAACAACCCCCTCTCTAATTCTAACTTTGAAACCACAGAAATTGAAGGAGATGCCCTCCCCGGATGGGATGTTGAGCTTTACCGCAATGGAGGCCTTGTCTCTTCTCAAACCATCAATGAAACAGGGCGCTACCGATTCGAAAATATACAACTCTTTGGCGGAGAGAACACCTTTGAGTTGTTTTTCTATGGGCCTCAAGGAGAAATTCGCGCAGATAATATTCATATCCCTGTGAATGAAGCTCTTCTCTCAACCCAAAATAACACCTATGAATTTTCTGCCTCTCTGTCCGATGAGCGCACCTATCAAAAACGCCCCAGTGGAGATATTGATGCAGGAACAGTGCATCTTTCTGGAAAATATAATTTTTTCCTCGGAGACGCCCTCTCTTATGCAGGGTTTCGCTCTCGTCAGGTCGAAGGAGAACAAAAACTCTTTGTAGGGGCTGGTGTCACTAAAATTATAAAAAATGCTATTCTTGACGCTAATTTTGCCGCCGATGAAGAAGGAGAAACAGCAGGAGAACTCACTGCACGTACAAAAATAAAAGACTGGAACATCGCTTTATCTGGAGAAGTACGTAGCGATGCCTATGCTCCCGATGGCGCAGAAGACCCTAATATTCTACAAACAGATCTCTCTATAACTAAAACTTATGCTCCATGGATAGGCACACGCGGAAATATAGCGGGAAACATCACTCATAGAGAATCTGCGCAGGGCACAGAAATCGACACGCAACGCTTTACACTCAGTAATGGCTTTGGTCGTCTTAATCTCAGCAACACCCTCTCCCACATCACACAAACCGACGAGGCCGAACGCCTTGAAGACACGCTCTCCATGCGCTATCAACAGGGGAAGATCTTTATGAGGGGGGGCGTGGAATATGATATTAAACCAGAGAGAAAAATAGATAGATACTTCTCTCATTTCAGCTATCGCCCGACCCCTAAAGTTACTGCGGATTTACGTCTGGATCATGAACCAGATCGTCATTTCTCAGAAGGCCGTCTTAATTTGACCTATATTCATGACAAAGTCAGATTCTCCCCCTTCCTAGAAATTGATTCGAATGATGAGATTTTTGCAGGCTTAAATCTGAATACAACGCTCATCCATGAAGATTCTTTGAAATCTCCTCTCATAACCAGTGAAAGATTAATCGGACGCGGATTCGTCTCTGCGTTTGTGTATCATGATAAAAATGGGGACAGAATATTCAATGAAGAGGATATTCCTCTCCCCGATGTCGTTGTTGAAAGTATCAATGTCAGAAAAAGAGAAAAAACCAACAAAGATGGTTACAGCCTTGTCCGTGGATTGCCCAATGCACACGTCACAGATATCCATGTTGATCAAAGCACCCTCCCCGACCCCTTCATGATCTCCGCAATAGAAGGGCATTCTATTTTTCCACGGGGCGGAGACATTGTCAGCATGGAATTCCCCATCCATATAGCAGGAGAACTTGACGGCACGGTCTCTATCCAAAAGAAAAATGGGAAACAGGCTTTGGCACGCCTCCTGCGTGTTCAGCTTATCCCCACATCTGGAGATTTAGACAAAGTACAAACTGTAAAAACCGCAGGGGATGGCTTTTTTGTCTTCTCTCAAATTCCTCCGGGAGACTATTTCCTCACCCCTGTCTATGAAGACCTCAAAAACCTAAAAGCAGGGCAACCCGCGCCTGAACCTATTTCTATAGGCTATGACGGAACTGTTATTTACGGGAAAAACATTATCCTCTCCGAACTTGTCCCTCCCACGCAGATTAAAATGAAACAAGATGGAAGTTCTTCTTACCTTCTTAATGTTGGACATCAAGGGAAATCAACACTCTCCACGCTCTTAAACAAGATCATGGCGAGGCGTGCCCCCTCTCCTCTTCTTTCTCGCCTCACACGCACCACAATCAAAGACAAACATGATCTCAATGTCGAGCGCTACCTCACCCCCTCAGGGACACTCAAAGAAAGCTTTGATCTATGCCAAAAGCTTATTCAGGATAAAATGCCTTGTGCAATAGAACAGGCGATGGTGGAGGAGTAATGCCCTCAAGGTTTAAACGACATTGACCATGATTCTTTGTTTTCCGATGGAATCCCTACACCTGTCTTGGCAACGGCTCTTTCTTTTTATCCAAAAAACCATTATTCTTTACCATTATATAAGCAACTCACTCTTCATATATGTCACGAAAAACACATAACTTACCATATAAAATCAACTTTTATTCTTGCCTTCTCCTTCAATACATAATATAAAGACTCTGTTAGAAATTTAGATACTCTTGAAAGGGGTGATAGTGTGGTTAGCGTAAATGTGCGTGAGAATAACATTGAGCAAGCTCTTCGTGTTTTAAAGAAGAAAATGCAGCGAGAAGGAATCTTTCGTGAAATGAAACAGCGCAAAAACTTTGAAAAGCCTACGGAAAAACGTAAGCGTCAAAAAGCTGAAGCTGTCCGTCGTTGGCATAAAGTCCAGCGCAAGCTTAGAGATAAGCTTTAGAGGTCAATACCTCATATATCCTTTCAAGAAAGCCACATAAAACATGTGGCTTTTTTTATAATTGCCTGACATCTCAAAAAAATCGGTCACAAACAGACTATGCTTATGACCGATTATAAAAGTGTTTCTAAAAAGAAAAGCTACAGACCTAAGTTAATATCAAGCAAACCTTTTCCTACGACCTTAAAAAGCCCGCTTCTTATACCTGATTCTATAATCCCAGAAGGCAATTCCATAGGAATGCCGTCAACAATAACAAGTTTTCTCTCTGAGCTATTGCTAGATTGCGCCTGATTCTCATCAGAGTCATCCTTATCGTTCAGGGAAAGGACCATCACGTCTTTCTGATATTTTACTTGACTAGCGTCCAGAGCTTGTCTCTCAAGCTTCTTCATTTTGGCTGGCTCTGTTGCAAGTGACACCCCCATAAAAGAAAGGGAACTTCCCCCTACTATGAGTGCGATAATGATTGATGATAATGTTTTTCTAGATTTCATAAGATTTATTCCTCTTGTTTATTCGTCCCCCAATGATGTTACCTGAGTTAGCGCAGGAGAACAGAAGCGCCCGCGCATCAAGGTAAATGAAATTAACTTGAATAACAATAGGAAGCCTTGTGTTTTATGCGTTAAGGACCGTTTTTACTCTCTCTTGGTAGCCTTGTACCCATTGGCTTTCTTCCTCACTGAGTCTCTCCCACACAATGAGTTTTTCATCTAATGGCACCATAGTAATGGTTTCAAAGCCGAGGAGTTTGCGTCCATCCTCTAGGGTTTGTCCTGTTTCAATCACAACAACAACAGACTCTATACGGATTCCATATGCGCCTTCCTTGTAATAGCCAGGTTCATTGGAAATCGTCATGCCGGCTTTAAAAATACCTGTGGAGCGAGGGGCTATATAAACGGCTTCCTCATGAACACTCAGATAACAGCCCACGCCATGCCCTGTGCCATGCCCATAATCCATGTTTTCGTCCCACAGGGCACGACGGGCAAAGGCATCAATCTGTGCGCCTGATGTGCCTTCCGGAAAAGTGGCGGTCGCAACGGCAATATGCCCTTTGAGCACAAGGGTAAAGCTTCGCTTTTCTTCCTCTGTGGGCGTGCCAATCGCAATGGTACGTGTCACATCTGTTGTCCCATCCAGATATTGCCCTCCGCTATCAATCAAGAGAAGTCCTTGCCCTGTAATGGGTTGGCTTGTGTCTTCTGTCACTCTATAATGAACAATAGCCCCATTATCTTTCCATCCCACAATACTCTCAAAACTTAAATCTTGGAGCGCGCCTGTGGCGTCTCGGTATTCTCTGAGTTTTTGATCAACAATTAATTCTGTAAGAGCGCCCTTTGGGGCTTCCTCTTCAATCCATTTCAAGCAGGCCGTCAAGGCTCTTCCATCTCGAATATGGGCCTCTTTCATCGCCTGTACTTCAGAGCCCGTTTTGCAGGCTCTCAGAGCAATGCATGGATCGAGTAGATTGACAGCATCTCCCTCTAGCATATGTTGAAACGCAACGGGAGAGCGTTTTTCATCCACACCCACCTTTTCCATCTGTGCGATGGAGTGCTTCAAATTCTCAGGTGCTATAAGTTGAACATCCGCTCCCAAATGATCTTGCACCTCTTGAGGCACACGAGACGGCGCAATAAACCACTCAACCCGAGAGTCCGCATAAATCACCGCATAAGACAAAGGCAACGGCGTACACGGCACATCGGTACTGCGCACATTCAACAGCCATGCAATCGATTGTGGGTTGGCCACTATAAAAGCCTCCAGTCCTTCCTCTTTTATAACTTTAGCGACAAGCTCTCTTTTCTCTTGTGCTGTGCGCCCCGCCGTTTCATCCGAGAATAAAAAGACAGGTTCTGCGGGGGGCGTCGGACGCTCTGCCCACACCATATCTATTAAATTTCTCTCAACCGCCTGTAAACGCACGCCCTTTTTTTCAAACTCTTGAATTTCTGTTTGTGTATGTAGCCAAGGATCAAATCCAATCACATCGCTTTCTTGAGTATGTTCCTTAATCCATTCATACGTCCTCATATCAAAAATATTTTTAATCTCAAACAGAGTCTCCTCCACCTCTTTTTTAATTTGAAGTGTATAAATAGGGTTTGTAATGGCACAGGCTTTGTTCTCAAGAATAATGGCCTCCCCTGCTGACCCCGTAAACCCAGAAATCCATGCTAAACGTTGCGCAGACTCAGGGATATATTCCCCCATAAATTCATCCGTTTGAGGGACAAGAAATCCGTGCAGATTTTGCGCTTTCATTTCCGCTCTTAGTAATTTTAATCGCTGGGCATACATGCTATAATTCTTTCTCGACAAGTCTGTTAAAACATGGCAAGTATGGCGACGTAACACATTGAACACAAGAGGAAACATGTCACACCCACACACTAAATGGAAACCTGTCCGTAAAGCTGTCTTCCCTGTTGCAGGACTCGGCACGCGCTTTTTACCCGCAACAAAAGTTATGCCCAAGGAAATGCTTCCCCTCGTGGATCGTCCCTTGATTCAACATGCTGTTGAAGAAGCCCAAGCGGCAGGCATTGAAGAATTTATCTTTGTCACAGGGCGCCAAAAAGAAATGCTGGAAGAACATTTCGACTATCAGCCAGAGCTTGAACGCACACTTAAAGCCCGTGGAAAACAGGATATGATCGACAAAGTCCGTACCTGCGAAATTGGAGAGAGCCAACTCTTCCTTACCCGCCAAGCACGTCCTTTGGGATTAGGACATGCCATCTGGTGCGCCAGAAAACTAGTTGGTGATGAGCCTTTTGCTATTATGTTGCCCGATGACGTGATCCTCTCTGACACACCCTGCCTCAAGCAAATGATTGAACACTATAACGAGACAGGGGGAAATATGGTCGCCGTCATGGATGTTCCCAAAGAAGACACCTCCAAATACGGCGTTTTGGACGTCGAGAGTGATGATGGGACGCTTGCGTCTATTAAAGGACTGGTCGAGAAACCACACCCAGAAGACGCACCTTCTACGTTGTCTGTCATTGGACGCTATATCCTCCAACCTGAAATTTTTGGACATCTCTCCAAATTTGAAACAGGCGCAGGGGGAGAAATTCAAATCACCGACGCCATGGCTAAACTCATCGGCACACAGCCATTCCATGGCTTAAGATACGAAGGAGAACGCTATGATTGCGGAAGTCGAGCAGGATTTATTGAAGCCAACATCGCCTTTAGTCTCCGTGACCCAGAAATCGGCGCTTCTATTCAAAAGATGATTCAAAAACATGCTTTGGCGATTAACGCTGAAGCCGCATATAGTCGTTTAGAATAAGAACAAGGCATTCTTATTCTAAACTGCGTTCAAGCCACGCAGGCTTTCGGCGGACTCCCGCCGCCTCGCAGTCGCTCGGGTCATCTTCAAAGAATGCACTATTCTTAATGAAAATGACTATAAGAAAGAGACGATATAAAACTACGCCGCTTTCGATGTTTTTTTCTCCACGCATTTTTGATGCCTAATACTCGCCTGTGCCGCGGCCAATCTGGCAATCGGAACACGGAAGGGAGAGCAGGAGACGTAGTCCAAGCCGACGCGCTCGCAAAAATCTATGGAGGCAGGGTCTCCGCCATGTTCTCCGCAGATTCCGAGCTTGAGGTCAGGACGGGTTTTTGACCCACGCTCTACAGCGATCTCTACCAATTGTCCAACACCCTCTTGATCAAGGCTGACAAAAGGATCTATTCCAAACACGCCTTTACTCACATAATCAGGTAAAAAACTTCCTGAATCATCACGGCTCATCCCTAACGTTGTTTGCGTCAGGTCATTCGTGCCAAAGCTAAAAAATTGAGCCTCTTTTGCAATATCATCCGCCATAAGGGCGGCCCGCGGAATTTCAATCATTGTCCCCACGAGATATTCAACAGATTTTCCTTGTTCTTCAAAAACTTTTTGGGCTTCTTGATCAATCACATCTTTCAAGATTTTAAACTCTTTTCGACTCACAATGAGAGGGATCATGATTTCAGTATGCGCCTGTGTGACCAGAGCTGCTTCTAAAATCGCGCGGGCTTGCATGGCATATATCTCTGGATAGGTGAGCCCCAAGCGACACCCTCGATGACCCAACATGGGATTAGATTCCGAGAGTTCACTGAGGCGTCTTTTAACGAGAGCTTCATCAAGCCCCGCATTTTGTGCAAAATTTTGAACATCCTTGTCGTCATGAGGTAAAAATTCATGAAGCGGAGGATCAAGCAACCGCACCGTCACGGGTAAGCCCTGCATAATGGTAAAGAGCTGTTCAAAGTCACTGCGCTGTGCAGGAAGAAGATGAGCCAACGCCTCATCTCGCCCTGCTTTGTCTTCCGCAAAAATCATTTCACGCACTTTTTGAATACGCTCTGGGTCAAAGAACATATGTTCTGTCCGACACAGCCCAACCCCTTCTGCGCCAAATTCAATCGCTTTTTGGGCATCATCGGGAGTCTCCGCATTAGTGCGTACCTTCATGCGACGTGCCTCATCTGCCCAGCTCATAATAATTTCAAACTCTCCTGACATTTGCGGAGGAAGCGTTGGGACGGCGCCCTTCATAATCTCGCCTGTACTGCCATCAATCGTCACAATGTCCCCTTCTTTGAGGATTTGCCCTTGCGCTGTAAGGGTTTTACTCTGGGCATCAATTTGAAGGCCTCCTGCCCCTGCGACACAGGCGCGCCCCATGCCTCGGGCGACAACCGCTGCATGAGACGTCATGCCGCCTCGGCTTGTCAGAATACCACGGGCGGCATGCATGCCATGAATATCTTCAGGAGAGGTCTCTGTGCGCGCCAAGATCACATCTTCTTCATTTTTGGCGCGTGTTTCTGCCTCATCAGCCGTAAAAACAAGCTGACCACTGGCTGCCCCTGGAGAGGCTGGCAAGCCTTTTCCGAGCACTTCACGTGCTGATTTTGGATCAAGTGTCGGATGAAGAAGTTGATCTAATGCATTGGCATCAATCCGCAAAAGAGCCTCATCTTGAGAAATCATACCCTCATTCACCATATCAACGGCAATTTTAAGAGCCGCAGCAGCTGTCCGCTTTCCTGTTCTGGTTTGCAACATATAGAGTTTATTTTGTTGGACCGTGAATTCTATGTCTTGCATCTCTTTGTAGTGATTTTCAAGTTTTAAACGCACCTCAGCAAGCTGCGCAAAAACGGCGGGCATATTCTCTTCCATAGACGGGAGATCTCCACCCTCTCTCTCTCGTCCTTTCAGGGTCAGAGATTGAGGAGTCCGAATGCCTGCCACAACGTCTTCTCCCTGCGCATTCACAAGGTACTCCCCATAGAAATAATTTTCTCCTGTGGACGGATCACGGGTGAACGCCACGCCTGTTGAGCAATCTTCTCCCATATTTCCAAACACCATCGCTTGAATATTCACGGCTGTGCCCCATTCCTCGGGAATAGCGTTTAATCGACGATAGGTCACGGCACGCGGAATCTGCCATGATCCAAACACAGCGCCTATTGCGCCCCAGAGTTGCTCTTGCACATCATCAGGAAAAGGGCGACGTAAATCTTGCTCCACCAGATCCTTATACTCCGCCACAATCTCTTTCCATTGCGTGGCCGTGACATCCGTATCATTCTCATGCCCAAGGCGATCTTTGTGATCATCCAGAATTGTTTCAAAATCATGGTGAGACATCCCCATGACCACATCCGCATACATTTGAATAAAGCGACGATAAGAATCCCACGCAAAGCGCTCATCCTTCGATTGTGAGGCAAGGCCTTCCACTGTTTTATCGTTTAAACCCAAGTTAAGAACGGTATCCATCATCCCAGGCATAGACACACGTGCGCCAGAGCGGACTGACACGAGTAAGGGATTATCAGGATCGCCGAACTGTGCGCCCATATGCGTTTCAATCGCCTTAACAGCCTGCGCTACCTCCTCTTTTAAAGTCTCAGGATAGGCTTTATCATTTTGAGTATAATAGGTACACACCTCAGTCGTCACCGTAAAGCCAGAGGGCACAGGCAACCCAAGAGAAGACATCTCCGCCAGATTAGCTCCCTTCCCACCCAGAAGATTTTTCATCGAGGCCTCGCCATCCGCTTGCCCATCCCCAAAGTGGTATACCCATTTTTGTGTCATAAAAATTATCCTCTATCGTCAGTGTTAAAGCTATAGGAACTGTACAATATCAATAAGGAAGAAAGAAAGGGAAATAATTTTGAAATGTTTATTTCTTGACATATGAGTAAACCTCTTTAAAAGAATACTTATGACCACACGGATACATAAAATATATGCCTACAAAACATTTGAGGAAGATCCTCTCTATCAAAAGGCTGTTGCCGAAAAAAATGGTGTGCTTGTCCGTGGAAATATCAAGGAAATTGAAAATCATATCCATAAATTTAAGCTCATGTCTTACCGCATTCGACGTATGGAAGGAGAGCATAAAGCCAACGGAAGCCAAGAACATGCCAAGCTCTTTGCTCATGTTCAAGACCTTATCATCTCCTTGAGACAACAAGACACAGGGCTCGCCTACAAAACCTTTGCGTATTATATGCAAGGGATAGAGGGAGAATCCTGTGTAGAAGCCCTAAACTTCGCACGTGAACTCAGGGAATTAGCACTGAGAGATACTAAAAAAGACCAAGTCTCTGAGTCCACATCTATAATCGTTGGACATGGGTCTTCTGAAATCGCAGAGGAACTCATTGAGTTTGGCTTTGAATTTTTAGACAAAACAAACGCTATTGAAGAAGAATATATTCCATCTATTTTTGAAAAGATGCACAGCATGATCACACATGCTGCATTTGAGCGGAATGAGGACGAATCAAAGACCATCAATGAGCATACAATCCCCCTTATGGAGAGTTGGCTAAGAATTCGCCAATGGGAAAAACATCGTGCTGATTTATTAGGAGAGGAGATAAAAGGCTCTTCTGTAGAAGAGATAATCAGCTCTCATCAATGGGAAGAGGATATTGAAGACTATTTGGATGAAATAGCAGGGCTTTTCTATCCAGGGGTCAATGAAGACAACACAGATCAATATGTTGTCGATTTTTTAAACGAAGATCAAAAAGCTTTTCTACAGAAACAATGGATTGAAGGAAAGCATGACAATGCCTTGCTGTACACTCAAGAAGACCAGAGAGGCCTACATCATAATCGTTTTTTTACCGATCTAGAAAAAGCCTCTCTCGAAACAAAAGACCTTGCTTTTAAAAGTGCTCTTCAAGATCTTTACGACCATAATGCACTCATTGCTTCTGAATTAATCACACGTGCCGAAGAGGCACTTGTAGATCAAGAGAGCGAAACAGATAATGTGAAGAAACAAATCCATCAACATAGAGCCACTGATCTCCTTGATAGCGCCATAAAATCAAGCTTTCACTTTTCTCCTCTCATTCAGCATGCTTTTGAGTTGGTTACAGATATATCGGAATTGAGCAATGACACACTTGTCAATGTTTTAAAAATTGCTGATCCAGAAAAGATGTGTGAGCTATACACAAAAACAGCAGGAAGTCTCAATGAAATATTAAAAAAACCTATAGAAGACCTTAACTGGAAACGTCTTGATAACTTCAGAAGCTGTGTAGAGGCCTGTGTCGCGGTTCCTAATGAGAGCGAAACAGAAAGACACTTCATCTCTACTTTTGAAGATATTTTGAGGAGGGCAATAAACACTCAATTAGAGTCTCACTGTACAACGCGTTACCAAACTCACCCTATCAAAAAATGTGAAGACATATTAACATGCTACAAGGATGATCCAAACGCATCTGCCATCACAAAAAGGGTCGAAGACCTATTACCACAAATGGAGGAAACTTTTGAATCTGAACCTAAAGAAACGCCCTACAAACAGCTGTCACTTGCAGAAATCTATGCTCGTGCTCTCCTCTCACAGGTTAAACTAAAAGTACTGGGGTTAGCAGGACTAACCCCAAAATTCTAAAACGTTTCCTGAATTTTTCTCCTGCTTTAGAAATACCACGTTCTGCCCGAGATAATCCACTTCACTAGGCATGACCCAAACGATTTTGAAAATTCCATATTGACAATAACTATGAAAATAGTATAGAGTTTCCTTGATATCAGTCAACAACATATAAAGGTCTAGAGTGCCATATAGAACAACAAATAAACCAAAAAACAATATTATAAAATACCCCTTGCTCATAAGTTTTTTATTGGCAGGAAGTAATCATGTGCTTGCCACTGAACAACATAATACTGATGATAACTTACCCAGTACAATACAATATCTATTCAAACAAAGAAGCTGCCAAGATAACACTCTACACTCTATGGAGCCTCAACTTAAAGTATTAGAAAACAGGCTTGAGGAAGTAGAATCTGCATCAGCTACTTTTGGAAGTTGGAATAGAACTGCTTTGTTCCAATTGACAGCAACTATCATGGGGCCATTTATAGGAGCTTTTGTTATTGGAGTCGGACTTAATCATTTCTGGAAGGAAAGAAATGAAGAAGCTAAAAAAGACCATCAAAAGGCTCTTGAGAATAGTAAAAAGGACCATCAAGCCGCCCTTGAGTGTAGTGAAGATAATATGGATAGAAAAATGAGGCGTGTCCGCTATAGATCATCAGCCCAAGTCTCTAGAAATTTTGGGCGCGCTAACATAGAAGTTTATCAACACATACTGACCACGCAAGCCCCCCCTAATAGCCTATTAACCTACCTGAAAATTTGTTGCAACACAACGTCACATGGCTATAGATTCGCAGAAAAGTTGTTAGAAAAAGCTCAAAAAAAAGAGGCAAAAACCCCAAAAGAAAAATACTGGGTCGCATACGACACATTGGTCGCCATAGGATGTTACAATAACTATTTATATTCCTTTAGTACACGTTTAAACATCTTAAAAAAAGATCGAAATATTAAAATTGACCTTGTAGAAAAAGTCAAAAAAGCCCGTGATCAACTCACCGAGATTCTTGAACCTAATGAAAAAGGAGAGGGAGGATTTCTCTCCATGAGACATGAGGCAAGAGAAACCCTAAAAAATGAAAGCCTAGACCTACCTTCTATAGAGGAAATAGAAGGAAAGATAGAAGAAGGATATAATTGCGCAACCCTATGGAACTACCAATCAACTATTTCTTGGGCAGAACTCAGTACGGGGGATATAAGTATTCAGGTCTTCCAAGACAAAATGGAAGACCTTTTTAACACAGACGGCGCAAAGGATGATGTCCTATGGATAGAGGCCATAAAAAATGACATAGCGTTTTACAAGATAGCGCACAACGTCATAGACCCTGTGGCACAGAAAATGTCCCTTTCTAGCCCTCATCTCTAAAACGTTTCCTGAATTTTTTCTCCTGCTTTAGAAATATCACGTCCTGCGCCAGAGAGCGTATTCGCGCATGCACACAGAGAGACAGCTACGAGAGCAAGTGTTACGAGGGAGAGAATCTTTTTCATACTTAAAACCTTTCTTTTGTTCTGGGTAAATATAACGCTCATCACTCTTTTCTTCAACCCGTTCTTTAAGATAACACCTTAACCATCATCAAGCATAAATCATCATCTATAGGACGAATATCACACGGCGTTATAGGCTTGGCATCATACATCACGCCTTGACCATCGGGAATAAACCCCATCTTCACATAGAGGCGTTGCGCGTTCCCATATCCAGCATACAATCCAACCCCAAGCCCCAATTCTTGAGCGCCTCTTTCTTGTGCCAATTCTTCACATTTTTGAATGAGGGCTGTTGCTACGCCCTGTTGCCTAAAATCAGGGTGTGTATTGAGATCTTGCATCTCGGGAATATTATTGTGTACGAACAGAGCATACGCAGGCTTAAAATTGAGAAAGCAATAGCCTGCCCTTTGACCGCTCACAGAGGCCAATAGCGTTATCCGTTCCTTTTTCAAACACCGCTCCACATAGTGCGCATCCTTAGGAAGGCGCATATCTTCAATCAAACACTGAAGATCCTCTGCATTCTCTTGTGTGACACACTCAATTTGAATAGACATTTACTTACCTTAATCCTCACGGTATAAAAACTATTCAATTATTAGAAAGAAAGAAAGATTTATTTATGAGTGCCATTATCCCAATGAAAGACATTGTTTCCTTGTGCAAGCGCCGTGGCTTTATTTTTCCTGCCTCTGACATTTATGGAGGCGTGAATGGATTTTGGGATTATGGCCCTTTAGGGACAGAGCTTAAAAACAACATTCGGGATTTATGGTGGAAATCTATGGTCATCACCCCTCCCCTTGGCCTTGATGGTGCACCGCTTCAAATTGTGGGGGTAGACACCGCCATCATTCAAAACCCAACATTGTGGAAAGCCTCAGGGCATGTGGACGGATTTTCTGATCCCATGCTTGATTGTCGAGAGACCAAGCTGAGATACCGAGAAGACAAACTCATCGTCTTAAAGTCAAAAGATGGACAAGGGCACGCTCTTGTTTTTCATGAAGATGCAGAGCAAGACACTATTGATGCGCGCCTTAAAAAACTAGCCAGAGGGAAATCAAGTGCTGATTTTGAGACTGTTTCCCTCCCTGAAATTGATTTGTCCGAATATTCTAACTTAATTGGTCCCGACACAAAAAAAGCAGGGACATTAACAGAGCCCAAAGAGTTCAATCTCATGCTCCACACTTATCTAGGCGCCGCCGCAGGGGAAGACAACAAAGCGTATCTCCGTCCAGAGACCTGTGGCTCTATCTTCACAAACTTTAAAAACATTGTAGACACCTCCCGTGTCCGCATTCCGTTCGGAATAGCCCAAATAGGCAAAAGCTTTCGTAATGAAGTCACCCCCCGTAACTTTATCTTCCGTAGCCGTGAATTCGAGCAAATGGAAATGCAATTTTTCTGTGATCCAAAGGATGATATTAAAGGCTGGTTCGATTTGTGGAAAAACTATCGGAAAGAGTGGTGGCTGAGCATTGGGTTATCCGATGAAAACCTCAATTTCCATGAACATACACAAGATGATCTCGCCCATTACGCAAAAGAAGGTGTCGGCGCCTATGACATTGAGTATAAATACCCATTTATTGCCCCTGGATTCGATGAGTTAGAAGGTATCCATGATCGTTCCCAATTCGATTTGAGTCAGCATGAAAAATTTTCAAGCAAGAAAATGCAATATCAAAACCTCCAAACTAATGAATGGTACACCCCTTATGTCCTTGAAACATCTGCAGGATTGACCCGAGGCGTTCTCGCTGTTTTGTGTGAAGCCTACACAATAGATGAAAACCGTCCTAGCGGGATGTATATGAATTGTCACCCCTCAATTGCGCCAAAGAAAGCGGCTATCCTCCCCCTCGTCGCCAAAGACGGACAACCAGAAATTGCACAAAAGCTCTATATGGAGATGCGAGAGCACATGCCTGTTGATTTGGATATCAAACAAAACATAGGGAAGCGCTACGCCCGTCAGGATGAAATCGGGACACCTTTTTGTATTACCATCGACCCTCAAACCCGAGAAGATCAAACCGTTACCATCCGTGAACGTAATACTATGGCGCAAAAGCGCGTCCATTTGGATCAGGTGTTGGGGTATGTGCAGGGGAATCTAAAATACTCATAGACACCACCCCCATATACCTAAAGACCTAACTTACGCAGAGCCATCTTATAAGGCTCAACTTCTTCTTCTGGCAAGTTTTCTGCAAAAGCCACCTTCAGAGAAGAAGAGGTGTTTACCTTATGCAGGAATGTTTCTAAATCACCATGAAAAGTTATAGAAAGGGGACTATAGGTTGTCCATACATTTGTCGTGTCTTGAACGGCTTGCCTCAAAGAGCCTGCAATGGGCCAACCAATGTCTTTTCCCCAGCCCACGATGGTTTGATAATCTGAAGACATCTTTATGCCTTGTTTACGCGCAATACCCACACTATTCTTAAATTCTTGTGGAGCATGCAATCCCCCGCTCTGTATAGAAATATCGCCGTCCGTAAGAAGATAAGGAGCAAGAACAGATAAAAATATCTGGTGCAAGGATCTTTTACTTTCTGCTTGAGTCAGTTTTGTATTTTTCATAATTACACGCCCTCTGGTTAAGTTATACAATTCACATATCACTAATATTATTAATTGTAAAGAAATACTTATTTAAAAGTAAAGCGAGGTGTTTTCTTCTGCTTTAAAGTAGAAATATAGACATCTCCCTCTGCAGAGCCTTCAGAGAGGGGGTTTTTTCTTTACTTTCCGTAAAAACAAGAGTAAGTCTACTCGGAAAAATGTTCACAGACGATAAAGAAGGCAAGGTATGAGTAATCCTCTAAAGGAGACCCTAAGTAAATTGTTTAATAAACTTTCAGAGAAGACACAAAAAAATCTGAGAGACCTTACATATGATATTAAAAAATATACAGCAGTAGGGCTTTCTACTATTTTCTTTCACACAAGTGGAGCAAGCGCACTCTTAGGGCAAACACTGCCACCTCCTCTTCAAAATATAGCCACTGTTGAAGAGGCCATACTTACAAGTATTGCCTTCTCAGGTATTTTTTCTGGTGCGACCATATCATATTTAAATAAAAATTCTGTAGAAGGCGTCTCTCAAAGGACTCTCGACTTTCTCTGTGACTCCACAAAATGTATCTTAGTAGGAACAAGCAGTCTTGGTCTGGCATCCCTAGGAGTTGGCGATACAGTACTGGGCGTCTCTTACCTAGGAGATGCACTTCTAATTGGAGGGGTGGCGGGGGGAATAGAGTTATACAATAAAAGCAAGACCACAGAGTCTTCCTCTCCTTCACGCACTATTTAAAGCCCGTATTTTTCCCATTCTCCACGTGTATCGATGGCCTCAAGAATCTGGAGCACTATATTAGCTTTTCCCATTTCTAATTTTGAGCCAAACGGCAAAAGAGACAAAAATCTCCTTTCGCTTGGCGTACAATTGACTTGTTTTACATTCTCTCCAAACTTTTTGACCAAAACATCGTGCATCTCCTCTACTCCATCCACAAGGCCTTTCTCAAACGCCGTGTGTCCTGCCCAGAATTGCCCTTCGAAGAGGGTTGCATCTGTCCCTTTGAGACGATCTCCCCGTCGAGATTTTACCCATGTTTTAAAACTCTTATGGATTTCACTCTGGAGAGATTTAAGACGTTTGATATCCTCTTCTTGGACAGGCAAAAAAGGATCCATAAAGCTTTTGCTTTTTCCTGCGGTGCAGATCCGGCGTTTTACCCCATGCTTTTTGATGAAATCTTCAAAGCCAAAGCTAGCGCTTACAACGCCGATTGAGCCCACAATAGACGAGTCTTGCACATAGATTTCATCGGCAATGCATGAGAGCCAATAGCCTCCACTTGCTGCCACATCTTCGATAAAGGCATAGACTGGCACATCTTTCTCCTCTGCAAGACGACGCATATGCGCACTAATAAGAGAACATTGTGCTGGAGCACCTCCAGGGGAATTAATTATAAGAGCGACGGCTTTTAGATTTTTAACCTCAAAGGCTTTATCTATGGCTTTCGAAAATTTTTGATAACTCACTCCGCTACGCTTATTACCTTGATCAGCAATCACACCTGCAAAACGAATAATAGCCACGGGGGCTTTCTTTTTAAAAAGCTTCTTTATTTTACATTTCATAGAAATAATCCTTCTCCGTCTTTTAAAATTTTATCTGCCTCTTTCGTATAGGAGCCATCCTCTTCATGCAAGGCAAGACCTGCATGAATTTTTAACGCTGTCTTACGATCTTTTATCGCACGTATAATCACACGCTTGGCTTCTCCATCTACTTTACGCCAGAGAGGTATAATTTCTACAGCTCCAAACTTTTTGCGCATATAAAACAATATATCATCCAAACGTTCGGTACGATGAATCATTGTCAGCCCCCCTTTGGATTTAAGGAGGCGGTGGATATGTTTGATCCAGACTTCAAGATCAATGTCCTCATGATCCACTCCATGACCATGCGCTTTTGCTTTCAAAAAATCTGGAGACATTAGATGTTCCCCGTCTTCATAAAAAGGAGGATTACAAATAATATGATCAAAACAGTGCTCTGGCCTATAATTTTGTATAGACACACAGTCAAAAGATGATGTCTTTCCATTTTGACGTGCGAGATCAATATAAATTTGATCACTATCAACGCCCCTCAATTGAATATCTGGCACACGGTGTTTGAGACACAACCCTGCACTTCCTACACCACAGCCTGCATCCAAAACTGTTTCTTTGGCTATGGCAGGACATGCCGCGGCCAGCATCACGCTATCAAGCCCGGGGCGAAATCCGCCCTCGGGTTGTAAAAGCCGTACAGATTTATTCAAGAGGGTTATTTCCTGTGTTTGAGACATAATGTTCTTGTTGTTTTCCGTAGGCTAAGCTAAAAATGGATATGGCTCAATCTATGGCACAGACAGACACCGACCTCAAGGTACAATCCACACACTCCCCTCTTGAGTCTCTGACCACCTTATTGCACGAGGATATGGAGCATGTAAATGCCACTATCCTCCAAGACATGCACTCAGATGTCCCTCTTATTCCTCAACTCGCAGGGTACCTGATTGCCTCAGGGGGAAAGCGTATTCGTCCCCTGCTCACTCTTGCTACATCCCGTCTTTTAAATACAGACATGGAGCATGCCTATACACTGGCCGCGGCCGTTGAGTTCATCCATACAGCTACACTCCTCCATGACGATGTTGTGGATGAAAGCACGGAACGCAGAGGACAAACAGCCGCTAACCTTGTTTTTGGCAATCAAGAAACGGTGCTTGTCGGAGATTTTCTTTTCTCACGCGCCTTTCAACTCATGGTACGGACGAATAATTTTGATGTCCTCCGTATTCTCTCTGAGACGTCTTCCATCATTGCAGAAGGAGAAGTTCTTCAACTTCAGTATCAAAGAAGTCTGTCTATCGACTGGTCTATATATAAAAAGATCATTGGGGCTAAAACGGCTTCCCTCTTCTCTGCCGCTTGTGAAGTCAGTGGCGCTCTTGCACAAGACGAAGAATCACAAAAAGCCTTGAAAGCTTACGGGTACAATCTTGGAATGGCCTTCCAAATTACAGATGACACTCTTGATTATGACGCCAAACAGGCTGAATTGGGAAAATCTCTCGGTGATGATTTCCGTGAAGGAAAAATCACAGCACCCATCCTCTTCGCCCTAGAAGACTCCACAGAAGAAGAAAAAATATTCTGGGAACGCACGCTTGTTCAACACATTATTCAAGAAGGTGATTTAGAACAAGCCACAGCTCTTATGCATAAATATGACGCGCTAAAACGCTCAAAAGACCTCGCTGAACACTATGCTCAAAAAGCAAAAAAATCTTTGGAGAAGATTGAAAAAAACTGTCTTAATAAAGATATTCTTCGCCGTCTTCAGGATCTTCCTTTCTCACTTGTTTCAAGACTTTTTTAAAACGACTAATTCATCCACATCTCCTCTCAAAAAAGACTCATATTCCCTTGCAATTGAGTCTGGAAGAGTGCTATCACCTCCTCAAGTTTGGAAGGTAGAGAGATGACAAAACCCGAGTCCAACGTTATTGATGACATCATGCATCTCGCAGGAGGGGCTATGGGACTCGTCAGTGAAATGCGGCAATCTATCCACAGTGATATTAAAGAACGTGTTGAGCAAACAGCCTCGAATTTGGATCTTGTGCCACGTGCTGATTTTGAGCGTCTCGAATTACTGGTTCAAACCCAACAAAAAGATATTGATACCCTCAAAGCGCGTATGTCTAAAACCAAGAAGAAAACCCAAGAGAAAGAAAAGAGTTAGGATATTTGACAATGACAACAAACACTGTGTTATTAAACGATCAATGTAACCCTCTAGATTCCGCTGAGGAATTCCTCGACTCTCAAAACTGGACGTTTGATAGACTTTCCGACGAACAGCTCTATCTTAGTATTGAAGGAGAACGAGGCACCTATAAAATGTTTTTCATGTGGGATGAACTCCAAAATGCGCTCCAGTTTTGCTGTGAAATTGATCTGTGCATGATAAAAGAACGACTTCCAGAGGCCTATAAGATGCTCGCAGATGTAAATTCCACATTGTGGCTAGGGCACTTTGACCTCTCTCCTGATGAAAAAAGTGGTTGTTTTGCCCCCTGTTTTCGGTATACAAGCCTCGTACGCGGTATGCAACACAGTGATTGTCTCAGATTTATTCAAGACTTGATCCAAATCACATTACAAGAATGTGAACGTCTTCATGATGCGTTCTATGTCTTGGATAAAAAGAATGACATTAGTGTCATGGAATCGACTATTAATTCTGTGGAGTCTATGAAATTGGCTCTCGCAGAAGCAGTCGGTCATTGCTAAGCTCACCGTTATGGTGAGACAAGACAACACTCTTTCACTTCTTCTTGTGGGATGCGGGCATATGGGCTCGGCGCTCGCGCGTGCTTGGGTTAAAGAAGGCAATATCTCTCTTTCTATTCTGGATCCACAGGAGATCCCAAATGACATCCAGACACACTGTCAAACACACTTTACATCCTATAGTGATATAAATATTTCTTTTGATATTATTGTATTAGCAATAAAACCTCAGATTTTAGATCAAGTATGTGAGAGACTTTCTTCTGTTATTCAATCAAAGAGCTTAATCCTGTCTATTGCAGCAGGGACCTCCCTCTCTTCCCTTGAAAAGCATTTTGAAAAAAACCAGCCCATCATACGTACAATGCCCAATCTTCCTGCCTCAATCGGAGAAGGTATAAGCGTGTGTATCTCTAATACACATTGCACAGATCAACATATTCATACTGCGGAAGAACTTATGAACTCTGTCGGAGAGGTTGAATGGATCAAAGACGAATCCCACATGAATGCCGTCACAGCTCTCTCTGGGAGTGGCCCAGCCTATCTCTTCCTCCTCGTCGAAGCGATGAGTCACGCAGGCGTTGAATGTGGTCTGTCGGAAGATTTGGCACTCAAGCTTGCGCGTCAAACAGTCATTGGAAGCGCCCATCTCCTCCAAGAGAACAACGGTCTCTCTGCAACACAGTGCAGAAAAAATGTAACAAGCAAAGGTGGAACAACCGAAGCCGCTCTTAAAATACTCATGAAAGACAACGCCCTCATCACCCTCATGACAAAAGCCATCCAACAGGCACGAATACGGGGAGAAGAGTTATAGTCATTTTCATTAAGAATAGTACATTCTTTGAAGAATCAGCTGATTGGGAAGTACCGTGCAAGCAGGGCACTTAGTCGCTCTTCTCTTCCGCGGGAGCTGTCATACGGACAAGAGTAATCTGGTTACGTTCTCGTTTTAAAATATCGAACTTGAAATCATAGAACATAAAAGATTGTCCTACCTTTGGAATCGTTTGGGCTTCGTAGAGGATGAGTCCTGCAATAGTTGAGTATTCCTCATCATCGGGCAGAGTCCACTCAAATTCTCGATTAAGATCTCGGATGGTGACATCGCCTTGTGCCATAATAACGCCATGCGTTTGGATCTTCACCCCCACCACGGAAGGGTCATGCTCATCGTCAATTTCACCCACAATCTCTTCCAAGATATCTTCAAGCGTGACAATCCCCATAAAGGCGCCATATTCATCCACCACGCCTGCAAAATGTTCTCGACGTTTCCTGAAGGCTTGGAGTTGATCAAATAAAATTGTTGTTTCTGGAATAAACCACGGTTCGGAAGAAACTTTTTCAATGTTAACTTTCTTAGGGTCTCCATTGACCTTTTGTAAGGCGCGTAAAAGTTCTTTGGCATGCAACACGCCCACAATGTTATCTTGATCCTCTCGATAGAGAGGAATGCGCGTATAAGGGCTTTTCAAAACGACGGAGACAATCTGTTCAGCAGGAGACTCAATATCTATAATCTCTACGTTCTTGCGATGAATCATAATTTCTTCTACATCGACATCTGCCAAATCTAAGACAGAACGGAGCATCGCACGTTGGCTCTGGGTTTCCGCATCTTCTCCCTCATGTTGATCGATAATTCCTCGCATTAAATCTAAATGGCTCCCCATTTTTACTTTTGAAATATCAGCCCCAACCAGCTTAAGTGTCTGTCTTACAATCGCCGTCACAGTTTCGGTAATCGGCGCAAGAATAACAATCAAGACACGAATAATAGGCGCAACAGCCCGAGTCATCGTTTGAGAATGGTGCAACGCATAGGTTTTTGGGAGAACTTCTGCAAAAATCAAAACAAGCAACGTCATAATAGCTGTCGCATAGACAACGCCAGAGTCCCCAAACACACCGATAAACGCACTGGTGGCTAAAGCGCTCGCCAGAATATTGACCAGATTATTGCCGAGCAAAAGCGCGCCAATCATGCGCTCTTTCCGTTCTAAAATTTTAAGGACAAGACGCGCCTTCTTATCGCCTTCTTTCTCTGCAGAACGCAAACGCGCACTTGAGACAGCCGTAAACGCTGTTTCAGAGCCAGAAAAGAACGCCGATAACATCAAAAGAAAAAGAACCGCTCCAAGAATCAACCATAATATCATGAGAAAACCCTAGTCTAATTCCATACATTTTTCGATGAGTTTTAATATAAACTCCTCAGAGAGATCTGAACGGAGTCTCGCCTGCCCGATTTTATCTAAAAGAATAAAACCAATACCATCCTTGGTTGCTTTTTTATCGCCACACATAAGAGTATACATTTTTGTCGGCGTAACGCTTACACCAAGGTCTTTTATGGAGACAGGAAGAGCGAGCGCACGAAGAAGTCTTGTCAGTCGTATAACGTCTTCTTGAGAGAACATCCCTAACTCATGAGACGCCTGTGCCGCCATGACCATCCCGACTGACACACCCTCTCCATGAAGGACATCGCCAGTATAGCCTGCGAGAGTCTCTAAAGCATGCCCAAATGTATGCCCCAAGTTCAGAAGCGCGCGCTTCCCTTTTGTTTCTTTTTCATCTTGAGAAACAATGCGTGCCTTTGTTTCACAGCTTTTAAGGACAATCTCCTGACACACCTCCATATCCATTGCATTGAGGCGCGCACTGTTGGTTTCTAGATATTCAAAAAACGATACATCTTCAATTAATCCATATTTAACACTCTCTGCAAGGCCTGCTCTATACTCACGCACAGGCAGAGTCTTTAAGGTGTTTAGATCAATAATAACCGATTTTGGCTGATAAAACGTGCCCACAAGGTTCTTCCCGTAGGGTGTATTGATCGCCGTCTTCCCGCCTACAGAGCTATCCACTTGTGCCAAAAGCGTTGTGGGGACTTGAATATAAGGAATACCACGCAGCAATGTAGAGGCCAAGAATCCTCCGAGATCTCCAACAACACCGCCCCCAAGCGCGACAAGAAGGCTATCTCGTGTCACCTGATGAGAAAGTATTTCATGAGACAAGCGTTCAAACTCAGAAAAAGATTTACTCTCTTCTCCCCCTTTGACACAGAGAAGAAAAGGCAACGCCCCTTGTGCTTTAAAAACAGACATAATCGTGTCCGCATAAAGCGGTTTTACAGTCTCATCCGTCAAAATGAAAACTTTTCTTTTCTCAAGAGAGAGTGGAATATACGCCTCTATATTGTCGAGTAAGTCTGTGCCGATATGGAGGGCATAAGAATGAGCGCCAAGATCAAGAGTGAGTGTATTCATTTAATTTTTCTTTTATGTTCTTTAAGGTCTCTGCCAAAGATTCATCTCCACTTTGGATATGAATGTCTGCTTTTTTATACACAGGACTCCGCTCTTGCTCCAGCTTTTTTAGGACAGCACAGGGATCTTTATGGTGGAGAAGAGGACGCGTGAGATCTCCAGACACCCGTTTGAGAAGAATATCAATATCGCTATGGATCCAAATAGAAACCGCCTTCTCCCAAATTAAATCCGCGGTTTGAGGAGTCATTACAGCCCCTCCCCCTGTTGAGATCACTACATCTGTGGCCTGCAACGCCTCTTCAATCGTTTTTGATTCTAAAACTCTAAAGTAAGGCTCTCCCTGTTTTTTGAAAATATCAGGAATGGGGCTGTTTTCCTGTTCGACGATCTGTTGATCTATATCTATAAAATCAAATGTGAGAGATTCTGCCAATACGCGTCCTAAAGATGTTTTTCCAACACCCATCATGCCTATCAGTACAATTGGTTTATTTATGCTCATATCTTTTTATATACACTGATAAGAAAAACGCACACCTAAAAAAACTAGAGTTAAAAAAAGAAGCTAACCTTGCTTATGCATAAGATTAGACTTGCCTAAAACAAAGAATATTAAATAAAAATTATTTTACAAAAATAAGTATTGACTATGGAAACAAAAGGGCTTGACACAGCGTCGTCATTATGTAATACCTACAAACGATTGGTTATATGGCTATTGCTAAAGTGAAATAATTTCAGTAGTCTATACTCGATCGAAAATGTGGGGTTTAAGCATAAGCATTAAGCTCATAAGAAATAGAAAATATAATTTAAGGAGACTAGAAATGGCAAGACCAGGCCGCCCACCAATGAAAAAACCAGACCTCTCGAAGTGGGTTGATTCATTCATTGAAATGTTACTTACAGAACGCAACGCTGCATTGAATACCCGTCAAGCCTATTGGCGCGACCTTGCAGATTTTAGCTTGTTTCTTAAAGGAAACTCAAAAGTAGAAATTGAAGTTGCCACGACAGAAGATATCAAGGCCTATGTGAAAGAACTCACACAGCGTATCCATGTCAAAGGAGAAAAAAGCGGAAATATTGCAAGCCGTACGATCGCACGTCGCTTGTCTGCCCTCCGTCAGTTTTATAACTACACAATCTCTGAGAATATAAGAACAGATGACCCAACCTCAACGATTGACAGCCCAAAACAGAAACGTGTTCTTCCAAAAACAATTTCTGAAAAAGAAGTTTCTCACCTTATTAAGATTGCAGGCGAAGGCAAAAAATCAAATGCACGTCGTATGACCTGCTTGATGGAAATGCTCTATGGGACAGGATTGCGTGTGTCCGAGCTTGTAGGACTCCCAATGTCTGCCATCGGGGAAGATCAGAAATATATCACGATTGCAGGAAAAGCAGGGCATGAGCGTATGGTACCCATGACAAGCACAGCGCAAAAAGCATTACTCTCCTACCTTGAGACACGAGAAGAGTTTATTGGAGAAGATAAAACATCTCCTCTTGCAAAATGGCTTTTCCCCTCTCGGACTTCGGATAGTGGACATTTAACACGTCAACGTTTTGCACAGCTCCTCAAGGATCTGTCAGATCGTGCTGGATTTGAGTCTGGTGTTGTGAGCCCTCACATTTTACGTCACGCTTTTGCAACGCATCTTCTTCAAAATGGAGCGGATATCCGTTCTGTCCAGAAAATGCTTGGCCATGCGGATGTCACAACCACTCAGATCTACACACATGTTCTCACATCTGAGAAAAAAGACGTTGTTGAAGAAAAACATCCTCTCAGCAAGAAAAAAGCGTCTTAGACACAACAATATAAAATAAAAAGCGAGCCTCTCTATTTTGAGGCTCGTTTTTTTATGCTTATTTGTATTTACGCTCACCTTTACAAAAACCGACCAGAGAGATATAAAGACACTTCACCTTGATCAACAAAAGGGGTTCACACGCATGGCGCAACCAAGACGATCTACTCTCCCGCCAAAAGCCAGTGATATTTTTGTGAACCGTGAAGAACCACTTCAATTTTTCAAAGAGGCTGCCTAAATATTCCAACAGACTGCGCCATCCTGAGCGTTTTTCATGGCATTGGCGGGCAAGGGAAAACAGCCTTAAGCCGTAAAATGATGAATTTGGGGCTAGGCGTGAATATAGATAAAGAGGAGCATATTTATAAAAACCATAGATTTGCACGTCTTGATCTACATGGTAAAAGCAAAAGTGATCCGGATATATTTATGGTCTGGATCAGGAATGAGTTTGCCAAAGCCGGTATTGTATTTCCTGTCTTCGACATTGCACTCGCGCTTTTGTGGGAAAGTAGCCGTGCCGAGCAAGAATTCCCAAAACTTACGAATGGTTTTCTTTCAAAATCAAAGAAAACGCTTGAAATTATTTCCCCTGACCTCATTAAATCAGGGATTGAGCTTGCCTCTGAAACACTTGAGAGCATCCCCGGGCTTGGCCCTTCCCTGCAAAAGTTAGGGGGGTGGGTCTTTGATAAAAGTAAAACAAAATATCTGGAAGGAACGCGGGATCATTTTAAAGCTCTTTACAGCATTGGCTCTGAACTAAAAAAGCCCTATGAATTGGCTCAGCTTCTACCTGTGATTCTAGCGAAAGAGCTAAATTATTACTTAGATAAAAACCCTGAAGAACGTTTTGTGTTGCTTATTGATGCATATGAAAGTGTATTGGACGGAGCAGGTACAGGGCGCATGCAAGAAAATTTGTTTGATAGGCGTTTGCGGACATTCATATCAGAAGTTAATGGACTGCTCGCGATTTTCTTCTCTCGGGAAAAGCTACATTGGGCACAAGACAATGATTGGGTCGAAGACCTTAAGGGCGTTCAACATTTATTGGGCGGGCTGTCTGAAAAGGATGCGCAAAGCTGGCTTGATCAGATTCCGCTTGAGGATAAAAAGATTTGTAAGGCGATCATTGCCAGTGCCAGTGTAGATGGCACAGCAGGACACCCCCTTCTTCTTGACCTATTGGTTGAACATTGGCGCGAGCTCGTTGCCAAAGGCTCGACCATTACAAGTACTCAGTTTCAATTAAGAGAGAAAACATTTGAAGGACGGGCTCGGGAAATGGTAGAGAGTTTACTACGTGACTATGATCTTCCCGTTCAAAGCACCCTCAAGAACCTCTCCATTGCACAGCGTTTTGATAAAAAATCCTTCTTTCATGTTGTGAAGATAATGGGGACAGCGCTCCCTCATGATCAATTTGAAAATATGACCAAACTCTCCTTTATTACACAGGGGGAGGATGGTTATTTTTCTATACATAAGGCTGTGTCAGAAATAATTAGTACATCTCTCGACGAGACACAGAAAGAAAAAGCACGCGCATGCCTGTTTGAGCATTTTGAGCAACGCGCAACCGTGTCTTCCCCAAAGGATATCACTGAGCAAACCATCAATGCGCTACTGGAAGCTAGCTATTTAAGACGCCAAATTGGCCTTGAAGGGTATGTCGATTGGCTTGCCCCTATATCCAAGACAATATCAGATGCTGCGCGTTATATTATCGGGGAGCAAATATGGCGTGAAGCTCTTGCTCTTACGGAAGAATATTTTGATGAAGGTCATCTGGATACGGCGATTAGCTATAACAATCTGGCCTATAATCTAAACCTACAGGGGCGTTATCAGGAGGCGGAAACGCTCTACCACAAAGCGATGGATATCAGGAAATACACACTGGGAGTAGATCATCCTGATACAGCCCAGAGCTATAATAATCTAGCAACCAATCTGGACGCGCGAGGGCGTCATCAGGAAGCTGAAACGCTCCACCGCAAAGCGATGAACATCTATAAGCGCAGGTTAGGGGAGGCTTGCCCTAATACAGCCCAGAGCTATAATAATCTAGCGGCCAACCTGGATGCGCAAGGGCGTCATCAGGAAGCTGAGACGCTCCACCGCAAAGCGCTGGGGATCAGAGAGCATGAGCTCGGGGTAACTCACCCTAATACAGCCCAGAGTTATAATAACCTCGCCTATAACCTGAACTCACAGAGACGTAATGAGGAGGCCGAACCACTCTTCCGTAAAGCCCTAGGAATCAGAGAACATGAACTCGGAGTGAGTCATCCTGATACAGCCCAGAGCTACAATAACCTCGCCTATAACCTGAGCACACAAAAGCGTTATAAAGAGGAAGAGGAGCTCCACCGCAAATCCCTAGATATCAAGAAACATAGCTTAGGGGGGAATCATCCCTCTACAGCCATGAGCTACAATAACCTCGCCTGTAATCTGGATAATCAGGGACATCATAAAGAGGCAGAGCCACTCTACCACAAGGCGCTAGAGATTTTAGGGATATATCACTCTGATACAGCCCAGATCTATAATAACCTCGCCTATAATCTGGACGATCAAGGACTTCATGAAGACGCAGAACCACTCTACCGCAAAGCGCTGGACATCTCAGAGCGTACACTCGGGGGAGATCATCCGCAGACTAAAGCTATACGAGACAATCTTGAGGCCAATCTAAAGAAAGGAAAGGAGTGACAGTGGGCGGGAGGGTGCGTCTTATTCTTAATCAAAAGGACTATATATACTGTATGGTCAAAAAAATTAAGACTTCGCTTATTTGTATTTAGAAACATTCCATGTTAAAAACATCCTTACATTTTAACTATCTGACAGAGAATCCCCATGCTAGACTTTGAGAAGCCTATCCTTGAGCTTGAGAGTAAAATTAGAGAGCTTCGGAATGCCAGTAGCGATGACACCTTAAATATTGCAGAAGAAATAAGTCGTATGGAAATTAAGGCACAACGCCTGATTCAACATACTTATTCTAAACTCACCCCCGCACAAAAAGTAAAAGTAGCACGCCACAAAGATCGTCCTCATTTTCATGATTATATCAAAAACATGATTGAAGATTTCACCCCTCTGGCAGGAGATCGTCTATTTGGAGAAGATCTCGCTCTCATCGGAGGATTAGGACGCTTTAATGGCCAAAGCGTTGTCGTTATGGGACAAGAAAAAGGCGCCGACACAGAGTCACGCCTCAAACATAATTTCGGCATGGCACGCCCCGAAGGCTATAGAAAAGCCCAACGCCTTATGAAGATGGCCGAGCAATTTAAAATTCCTGTCATTACCCTCGTTGATACCGCAGGGGCATACCCTGGTCTTGGCGCAGAAGAGAGAGGACAATCCGAAGCCATCGCCAAATCTATCGAAGTGTCTTTAAATCTCAAGACCCCTATTGTCTCGGCGATTATTGGCGAAGGAGGCTCTGGAGGCGCGATTGCGATTGCAACCGCCGACCGCATTATCATGCTCGCTCATTCTATTTATTCTGTGATTTCTCCCGAAGGCTGCGCCTCTATCTTATGGAGGAGTGCTGATTACGCGAAAGACGCCGCAGGAGCGCTCAAACTCACCGCAGAAGATATGCTCAAAAACGGTCTCATAGATTCCATTGTCAAAGAGCCACTCGGAGGAGCTCATCGCCAAAAAGAAAAAGCCATCCGCCGCGTCCAAGCCAAAATAAGCGACTCTCTCCAAGAGCTCTCCTCTTTATCTCCCGACCAGTTGGTTGAGGCCCGTCACGCTAAATTCCTTCAAATGGGACGGAAAGCAGCCTAAACACTTATAGCGGAGGGCTCTTTAGAAATAACGCGACGCTTCATATCACGCAAATTTCCATGTTTTGCTTTTTCGTGTCCCTCTTCTGTTGTGGCTGCTTTGTAGTAGAGCATCAAAAACACACGAATAGAGGCGGTTAAAGACGAGAGTGGCTTCTTACACAGATACACCATAGAACACACATCATGCACCGTACATTTTTCACGTCTGGAAATTTCTTTAAGCGCGCGCCACATTTCTGGCTCTAAGCGGACGGAGGTGCGTCGTCCCATAATTGTGATGTTCTTACTCACCAATGTACTTTTAGAGTCTTTTGATTCTTTCTTCATTTTTTGATAGACATTACTGATGTAAGGGCTTGCTTCCAAGCTGTTATCATTGATATTATTTTGTTGCTCTCTAAGCATTTTAATATTTCCCCGCATTTAAATTTAAGTTTTTATTTATGAGTTTATTTATAATACGGACGTAACGAATCCACAACCAATGGTTAACTAGCCTACAACCTATGGTTAGTTTTTAATGTCTATCTCAAGCGCATGAATAGGATTATTCATGAGTTTATTCAATGATTTGTAAATCATCCTATGGCATTCCAGACGATTGTATTTTTTGAATACGGATGTAGTTATTTCAATACGAAAGTGTGTTTCTCCTGATCCATCGTCTCCTGCATGGTTTTTATGGAGATCGCTCTTATTTTCTACGCGTAAATATGTAGGGGAATATTTTTTTTGTAAAATCTCTTCTATTTTCTCTTGAATTGTCATGCCACTCCGCTCATATTTTTCCTTCGTTCTTCAAAATAGAGTATAATAATAAGTGATGCCAACGATATTTTTAAAACCAAACTCTCCTGAATTTGAGGAGACAGAACACAAAAACAAGAATACACCTTCTTGTGATATGCCCTCATGCCTGAAAGACGGAGACCATAAAGCGCCTCGTGACCGTTCACTCAGCGACCATCACCATTTTTGTTCTGCCCATATCACAGACTATAATCGTGCATGGAATTTCTTTGAAGGGATGAACCCTGCAGAAGTTGAAGAACATGTAACAAGCGCTTTCTACGGAGATCGTCCGACATGGAAATATAGAGAATTCACAACAATGGAAGAAGAGCTCTATCGTAGAGTTCATCAAAATTATGAGGGCACAACATCTCACGAGGAAAAAGAAGACACAACAACATATACTCCTTTTGAACAACACTCTCCTGAAATGAATGCTCTCTCTATTATAGGATTATCCCCCCCTATAACGCTTGAAGAAATTAAGAAAGAATACAAAATTTTAGCAAAAAGATACCATCCCGATCACAATCATAACGATCCAGAGTCGGAAGACCTTCTCAAAGGGATCAATATGGCGTATACAATATTAAAAGCAGCCTATGGGAAATATGAATCCCTCATGGCAAAATAAAAGGATTTCTTTCCGTGCCCCAACAAGATAATGAACCCATTTCTGCCTCGTTTGATGTCACGCAACTTGAGTCGAATAGTGGAAAATATACGACGATCCCAGACACCAAGTTTTCTGTCCGAGATCTTTTTGGGGTTGATGAAGACTGGGAGGTTCCAGGGTTTTTGAATGACCAAAACCCCAATATTCCTAAAATTGACAAAACTTATCAGTTTGATCCGACGACAACCAAGGCCATTCTGGCTGGATTTTCTCACAATCGACGGGTCATGATTCAAGGATATCACGGCACAGGAAAATCAACACATATAGAACAAGTGGCAGCGCGTTTAAACTGGGCGTGTGTCCGTATTAATTTAGATAGCCATATTAGTCGCCTCGATCTTTTAGGGAAAGATATGATCACCCTCAAAGAGGGTAAGCAAATCACAGAGTACAAGCAAGGTCTTCTCCCGTGGGCGTTACAAAACCCTGTGGCGCTTGTCTTTGATGAATATGATGCGGGACGCCCAGATGTCATGTTTGTGATTCAACGTGTTCTTGAGGCTGAAGGACGGCTGACGCTTTTGGATCAAAACACCGTGATCCGCCCTCACCCTGCCTTTCGACTCTTTTCCACCACCAATACAGTTGGGCTCGGAGATTCTTCAGGGCTTTATCATGGGACACAGCAACTCAACCAAGGGCAAATGGATCGATGGAATATTGTCACGGTACTCAACTATCTCTCCCATAAGGATGAGGTTGGCATTATGCTGGCTAAAAATCCAGACATGAAGACGAAACAAGGCAAAGAAGACATTTCTGCCATGGTGCAATTAGCCTCCCTCACACGAGAAGGATTTAAAAATGGAGATATTTCAACCGTTATGTCCCCTCGTACCGTTCTAAGCTGGATCGAAAACACAGCCATCTTCAAAAACAGAGAAGAGGCTTTTAAAATGAGCTTCCTCAATAAATGTGATGAGATGGAACACATGATCATCTCTGAATATTACCAACGGTGTTTTGGTGTTGATCTATAGGGACATAGACCCATGAAGAGAACGACATCTTTTTCATTTGCATTGTTCAGTCTCTTTCTGCTCACATGGGTGTTTTTTCAAACTCACATCAGAATTCCTGCGGATGGGGCATGGTTGATGCTCGCCGCTGAAAAATTTCTTAATCATATTCCTATGGGAGAAGGGTATTGGGATAATAACCCCCCTATGAGCTATATGATTTATAGCCCTGTGATATGGATTTCAGATCTTCTCAATGCTGATAAAGTTTTGTCTTATACTCTCTATACAGGAGGGCTTCTCTTTCTTTCTTTTTGGTCTTTAAACTCCTTTCTTAATTATTATAAATCAGATACTAAAAATATTTTGTTAATAGGGTACCTTATCTCTATTACCTTCATTCCTTTGGCAGAATTTGGACAAAAAGATCATCTCATTGCGATGATGCTCCCTGTTTTTATTTTAGCACAATACGCTCTTACAATGAGTCATTCTTCCTCTAAATTTAAAATTCATACGGCGTTGATTCTCTCTACCCCTTTTCTTCTAATTAAGCCCCACTTTGGACTACTTCCTGTCCTCATGCTGGCCCATCGCCTTTACAAAAAACGATCGCTCTCCATTCTTAAAGACCCTGATTTTATATATCTGTCTATCGGAACGCTCCTTTATGGGTCTGTCACGCTTATATTCTTTCCTGAATACATAAAAGAAATACTTCCTCTTGCGGTTGATCTCTATGCCTCGATTGTGTCTGAACGGATTGTCTTGATTGGAGGAGGATTTGGGCTCTTTTCCCTCTGCCTCCTTGTTTTTATGTGGGCACAAGACTCTCACACAAAGGAGAAAGAGATAGGGTTTCTCTTTGCCTTTATGGCGCTCCTCTCCCTTATTCCTGTTGTGATCCAAGCCAAAGGGTTTTCTGTTCATCTCCTCCCTATTTTTAGTTTTCTTCTCCCCGCTACTCTCCTTTGTTTGTGGAGTTTCATCACACGCCCCCTTCAAAAACATCACACGATCTTCTCTATGGGGTTTGCCTTTATACTTATTCTGGCTTTATACGGTCTTACTTTTACATCAGAGCGTACCAAGACCCTGAATGTAGAGACCTACACACACACACCCTTTGCAGCGTTATTCATGAAAACGCACAAGGCTCTTCTCTTTTTATTGAAATTTGGAGCACCAATTTGATTGTCTCCACCCTTCTTCATCAAAACATTCAAATGGCCAGTCGCTTTTCCAGTACATGGTTCGTGCCAAGCCTTCTTCTTTTAAGTAAAACAGAGCCTGAAAAAGCCACGCGCTATAAAGACCTTCTTGAAGATCATTTACATCAGGATTTCAAATCCTATCGCCCTCAAACCATTCTCCTCTTCAATGATTCATATCAAGATATAAATCTTTTAAACCTGTATCACGGCGATCCTTTACAGGACTACATCACGACGCACTATAGACAAGAAGAGAGTGTCTCCTTCTCATTGAACGAAGAGCGTTTCAATGATGAGGGACATGTTATCTACGATGTATACCTTAGAAAGAAAGGGCTATAGCCCATGAACAACCCTTTTAAAGAAGCGCTTTCTTCTACGCTCAAAGCCATTGCCAAATCAAAGGATACACAGATTACATTTGACCAAGAAAGTATGTCTCTGCCCTTCTCTCATCTTACTCATTTTGACAAGGAGGCAACTCACCTTCCTCACCTTGAGGATGATTTTGATGAGGAGGATGTGGCTGGTCTACGAGGGGCTGCGGATCTCCAAGCTCTCCTTCTCCTCAATCATGACCAAGAGATTTATAGACAACATCTTCCGTCCGAATATGATGCGATTGCAATCTTGTCTGGATTGGAACGGGCACGGTGTGAGGCTTTGGGGATAAGAGAGTATAAAGGGATACAACAAAATCTGGATGCGTCTCTTGAAATCGCTGTGCAGGAGGGCATGAATAACCATATCAGTACGGCGCTCTATGCCATGGCGCGACAAACTTTTAACGCTTCTCCCCTCCCCGACCATCTCCATGATATTGTTGAAGAACACCGTCCATGGATTGAGTCTCATATTGGGGAAAAGGGGCTTTCTGATTTATTTCAACATATAGACACTCAATCTGTCTTTTCAAAAGAAACGCTTTCTCTTTTGAAACAGCTTGAATTTGATATTGATCTTGGTGACCCCATGGAGCCTCCTGAAGGAGAGAGCACACCACAAGATTCCCCTTCCGCGCCAGACCAAGAATCTCAAAAAACACAAGAAGAGCCCTGTACTCCAGAAGAGGACACCACGCCTCTTGACGAGCAAGGTGACGAGACAACACAAGCAGGCACAGAGGAGTTAGACACGAGAGAAGATCCCTTTGAGTTAGGAGAGACAGCAATAGACTCTCAACAGACACCTCAGGCTCCACGTAAAGAGGGATTAAAAACAACATATACAGTTTATACGGATGAATTTGATGAGATTGTCCCCGCCGAAGAGCTGGCTGATCCGTATGAGTTAGATCGTTTGCGCGCGCTTCTTGATCAACAGCTCACAGGATTTCAAACGATTGTCTCTAAATTAGCCAATCGCTTGCAACGCAAGCTCTTGTCCAAACAACAACGGAGTTGGACATTTGATTTAGAGGAAGGGGTGCTTGATTCTGGACGTTTGGCGCGCATTGTGGCCAATCCATCCATTCCTTTGAGCTTTAAGCAAGAGCAAGAAATTCCTTTTCGAGATACATTGGTGACAATTTTACTGGATAATTCAGGATCTATGCGCGGGCGTCCGATTACCATTGCAGCGTTATGTGCTGATATTCTCTCTCGCACCTTGGAACGCTGTCAGATCAAAGTTGAGATCTTGGGCTTTACCACACGAGGCTGGAAGGGCGGAAAATCACGAGAGCTTTGGCTTGAAAAAGGACGCCCCAAAAACCCCGGACGCTTGAATGATCTGCGCCATATCATCTATAAGCCTGCGGATCTGCCGTGGCGACGCACACGCAAAAATTTAGGCTTGATGCTCAAAGAAGGGCTTTTGAAAGAAAATATTGATGGAGAAGCTCTTGTCTGGGCGTATCAACGCCTGTCTCAACGTCCAGAAGAGCGCAAAATATTGATGGTTATTTCTGACGGCGCGCCCGTTGATGATTCGACGCTTTCTGTGAACCCCTCCCATATTTTAGAGCATGATTTAAAATCCGTGATCTATTGGCTAGAAAAACACTCCGACATTGAACTCACCGCCATCGGGATAGGCCATGACGTCACTCGAATCTATAAAAACTCAATCGCCATCACGGATGCCAATGAGCTTGGGCAAGCGCTTATTGAACAGTTAGAGCGTGTTTTTACGGTATAAAAAGCTATGTAAAAAAACAAATTCCTAAAATGCATCATTTTCTCTTGCAATTTTAGTAAGAAAAAATTATCTTCTACTAATATCATGAAACAAAATTACAATAAGATATATAAATGAGCAATAAAGAGATAAGGCTATATGTTGGAAATAAAAGTAAAACAGAGATAGAGTCAATGCTTACACACTTTTCTTACTCTGTTCGGCAAGCAGGTATAACAATAGATCAACCAAATAATCGCTTTGTACAAATAAATGACAATCCACGCGTGATCTCTTTCTTCGAGAATCACTATCCAGAGACAGAAGCTCAAAGAGTCACACCTTTCTTAAGCAAACCTTTTGAGGATGTTGTACAGGCTCCTATTGAAGATCAAACCTCTCACAAACAAACACTAACCGAATGCGTTACCTCTCTTATAGAAGATATTATAAGTGTCGCTGAACCAGTCCCTGTTGCAACCTAAATACCCCTTGCACTTGTGTATCTGTATCGATAGTCTGCATTTCTAATGAAGACAGGCACATCAAAAAAGAAAATATACAAGCCGAAATCGATTAGTGGGTTTCCAGAGTGGTTGCCTGAGTATCGTGCCATAGAGCAACAATGGATGGATCATATTCGGTCTGTCTTTGAGAGCTATGGGTTTTGTTCCATTGAAACCTCTGCGGTGGAAGAGATTGATGTCTTAACGGCCAAAGGGGAAACGGACAAAGAGATCTATACACTCACACGTCTCCAAGCGGATCCTAACGAGGACAAAGGGGCGCGCTTAGGGTTGCATTTTGACCAAACCGTCCCCCTCGCCCGTTACACAGCCCTCAACTTCAATGATCTTGTGTTTCCGTTTAAACGCTATCAGATGCAAAAAGTCTGGCGTGGAGAACGGCCTCAACTGGGGCGAGCGCGCGAATTTTATCAATGTGATATTGATGTGATCAATGTGGACTCCCTGCCTCTTCATTTTGACGCAGAAATGCCTGCTGTTATTTACGAGGCGCTTGACGGCTTAAACATTGGAAAATTTCAGATTCGGATTAGCAATCGTAAGATTCTCTTGGGACTTCTCTCTGCGCTTGAGGTTACAGATACAGTTTCTATCACACGTACGATTGATAAACTCGATAAAATTGGTATAGAAAATGTTTCTAAGATATTGATTGAAGAACTAAATCTAAGTAAAGGACAAATCATGACTATTCTTGATTTGATTCAGGCGCAAGAGCTCTCCAAAATCAATGTGTTGAATATGGAGATGCAAGAGGGGGTCGATGAGCTTATCTTTGTCATGAATAATTTAAAACATCTCCCCGCTCATGCCGTCAAAGCAGATCTTTCTATTGTCCGAGGCTTGGATTATTACACGGGCACCGTCTATGAAACTCGCTTGCTTGATATTCCTGAATTCACAAGCTCGATTTGCTCTGGGGGACGCTATGATGATCTCGCAGGCGGGTTTATCAATAAACACCTCCCTGGAGTTGGAATATCCATTGGGTTTACACGCCTGTTTGATGTCCTTAAAAATAATGGATATATCAAAGAAGGTAAAAAATCACCTGCGGATATTTTGATGGTGCTCCCCAGCGAAGAGTCCAGAGATACGGCCTCACAAACAGCACGTATCCTCCGAGACCAAGGATATAAAGTCGAAATGTACCATGCGCCTCAAAAAATTAAAAAACAGCTTTCCTATGCCGAGAAAAAATTGATACCCTATGTCTGGTTTCCTCCTTGTGAAGAGGGGCAACCGCACGAGGTTAAAAATATGGACACAAAAACACAAAGCGAGGCCAACCCAAATGATTGGACATTATCTTAGACTTCTCTCTTTTTGTCTTTTCTTGGGCGCTCCCTCCCTCCTTCATGCCGACTCTTTGAATGGAGAGCAATCTTATCTTCTACCTGATCTAAATTATCTCTATGAGGAGACTTTTTGTGCTTTTCAAATCGGGTTTCCGAGTGAACCGACAATAGAAGATATATCTTCTCCAGAGACAGGCGACCTCAAAGCCACATCATTGTCTTTTCTAAAAGTCTTTGGCATTGATAAATCTGTTCGTATTACCGCCAACTGTAAAGAAATTACCAAAGACATCCGTAACCTCATTTCTGAAGACTCTATTGATAAGGATCTTGCGACGATAGAACAAAAAGAAGGCATTAAAAGACACTCTAAAACCTCGAAAGCCCTTCCAGAAGAACGCCTCCGCATAGGCACGCTTGCTGGATCGCGCGAAGACACACCTGATCAAGGTATTTATATCTACCAAGTATGGGTCTCTGACACCTCTGTTTTTACGCTTGAGGCTGAGGTCACAGGTCCAGAATATCCAGAAGCCGATAAAATTCTTGTCGCTGTTTTACAATCTTTTAAGAAGAAAGAAGGGACTATTACGCCCGCTGAATCCGTTCAACCATAGAAAAAAAGCCATTGCGGCGATTGGGGCTGAGATGTTGATCGAGGCCGAGGCGGGTGAAGGTCGCATGGATATCAACTTGTGTAATCTCTTCTTTTGTTTTTCCATGATAGGCGCACAGCAAAATCTTCAAAAGCCCTTTGACAATCAAGGCATCACTATCACATTTGAAAAAGAGGTGTTCCTCTCTTGTCTCGGGGACAAGCCAGACATTGGAGGTACAGCCCTTCACCTTATAGATATCTACTTTATAGATGTACTCAAGTGGCTCAATTTTTTTTCCCAGATCAATCAAATAGCTATATTTCCCTTCCCAGTCTTCAAAAAAGGCAAAGTTTTCTTCCAATTCGTCTAAGGTCATATGCGTCTCCATCGTGAGGATGGTGATAGACGATTTAGGAAGAGGCATCAAGAGAAGATAAGCTCTCCACGTGTAGAGTCTTGCCAGATCAGACCCTCTATGGAGATAAATGCGCCACAATTGTCTGGGGGGATTATGTGCGTATTATTCTTATTCAAAACCACTCCATTGTCGAAACCTATAAAAAACAATTCTGGGCGCTATGGGACATGGCAGAGTCTATTCCAGATCGAATGCTCTAGGTAAAACGCAAAAAAGCCTTGAAAGGCATCTCTGTGACTGGCAAAGTGTCCTAAGTATTAGAATCAAATCGTCCAAAGGCAAATCGTCCGATGAGTAAATCAGAAAATTCAGATAGCAAAAACACCCTTTACTGCTCCTTTTGTGGCAAGAGTCAGCATGAGGTCCGCAAGCTTATTGCTGGGCCTAATGTCTTCATTTGTAATGAATGTGTTGAGCTGTGCATGGACATTATTCAAGAAGAAGACAAAAGCAATCTCGTCAGCAGTGATGACAAAGTCCCTACACCGAGTGAGATTAAAGGCTTCCTCGATGAATACGTCATTGGACAAAATCAAGCCAAACGTGTTTTAGCGGTGGCCGTCCACAACCATTATAAACGTCTGGAGCATGGGCAAAAAGGCTCTGATATTGAGTTGCAAAAATCTAACATTCTTATTCTTGGTCCAACAGGGTGCGGGAAAACGCTTCTGGCGCAAACACTTGCCCGTGTTTTGGATGTTCCCTTTACAATGGCGGATGCCACAACATTGACCGAAGCAGGCTATGTAGGGGAAGATGTGGAGAATATTATTCTCAAACTCCTCCAAAATTGTGATTACAATGTCGATCGTGCCCAGAAAGGGATTGTCTATATCGATGAAATCGACAAAATCAGTAAAAAATCTGACAACCCGTCTATTACACGCGATGTCTCTGGAGAAGGGGTTCAACAAGCACTTCTTAAGATGATGGAAGGCACAATTGCCAGTGTTCCCCCTCAAGGCGGGCGCAAGCATCCACAACAAGAATTTTTGCAAGTAGACACAACCAATATTCTCTTTGTCTGTGGGGGAGCTTTTGCAGGGATTGATAAAGTGATTTCTGCACGAAACTCTAAAACAGGGATTGGATTTGGTGCGAATGTTGACAGTGGAGAAGACAAAAAGGTCGGAGAAGCCCTCCAAGATTTAGAAACAGAAGATCTTTTGAAATTTGGACTTATTCCTGAATTTATTGGACGTCTTCCTGTTGTGGCAACCCTTGAAGACCTTGATGAAGAGGCCTTGGTCGAAATTTTAACAGAGCCTAAGAATGCATTGTGCAAACAATATAAGAAACTCTTTGCTCTGGAAGACAAAAAACTAACCTTTACGGAAGATGCGCTCAAAGCCATCGCAACCGATGCCATTGCCCGTGAAACAGGGGCACGCGGACTCCGTTCTATCTTGGAAAACCTTCTTCTCGACACGATGTATGATCTTCCTGATCAAGATGATGTCACAGAAGTCATCGTCAGTGAGGATACAGTCAAGAACAAAAAACAGCCTCTTCTTGTCCGCGAAAAAGAAAAGAAAAAACCTGCTAAAAAATCAGAGTCTAAAAAGGCTGCAAAAAAAGAAGCATAGAGTCTCATGACAAGCCTTCTCCTTAAAGAGCTTGATGACAAAATATTTTTTATCACTTTTTTAACGTTTGTAGGCACGATTATCGCCTTCTGGTTTTCGTACGCTTATCCTCAAGCCATGAATGAAAATATGGGAGTCTTGCTCATATTTGCCGAGCGCCTTCTTCAGGGAGGACAAATTGGGCTTGATATTTACGAAACCAACCCTCCATTGAGCATTCTGATCTATACGCCCGTGATTTGGATCAGAGACCTCACAGGGTTGGACATCCATGATTCAAGCTTTCTTTATATTTCTTTTTGTATTTTTGTATCTGCTTTTCTTGTCGTACGGTTATTAAGCAGGCAAAGAGATAGATCCTACGAGAATCTTCTTATTGTAAGTATGTATATCCTTGCCAATCTTTTTATAACAGTAAATGACTATGGGGAACGAGAGCACTTTGTTCTACTTGGCTTGATGCCTTTGTCTCTCCTGATCTGCTTCAAAACACAAGACAAAGAGATCGGTAAATGCCTCACCATTGTCACAGCCGGACTTGGTATTCTCCTTATTCTGATAAAACCTCACTTTGGATTGGTGCCTGCGGCTCTTTTTCTTCATAGAGCATGGAAACGGCGGCATTTATTCGCCCCTCTCAAAGATCTGGATTTTATAGTAATGAGCGTGGGGACACTGTTTTATGTTCTTTTGCTCCTGACCCTTTTTAAAGACTATCTGGCTCTGCTTCCTGATATCCTTACCCTCTATGCGTCCAAAGTCCTATACCGTGGGTTTTTGTTTATTCTACCTGCTATCTTTTTGGTTCTCCTTCTTGTCATGATAGCCCTTACCTCAATTAATGAGAGAATTAAGGTAAAAATCAATGCTCTGTATTTCTTCGGAGGGCTCACATTTTTCTCTCTCCTTTCTTTTATGGCACAAACAAAAGGGTTGATGTACCAACTTATTCCTGCCTCAATCTTTTTTATGATTAGTTTTTCTCTCTATCTTTTTTATACACTGACTCCCTTTCTCAAAGAAAAAAGGGCACTTTTTGTCTCTGTTGCTCTCCCTCTCCTCATTGCCCTCTGCACACTCTATCCCCTTAATTTTAATTTTCCTGACCGCGAAAAAATTAGAGAGCTTCCCTTTGCACAATGGTTTAAAACATATTGTCCTGCTGAAAAACAATGCGCCGCTTATATTTTTCACGAGGCTGTGGATGGCGTTTTTGCGAGCTTTCATTATACGGATACAGTTTATACCTCACGCTTTGCCTCCCACTGGTTTCTGCCAAGTATTCTCTCTACATTAGAACAATCCAGACGAGGGCTCCCCTTAAAAGGACCCTTATCTCTAGAACAAGCCCAAAGCCTTAACTCAAAATTTGGAGGGTTCGTCGGAGAAGATTTTCAGAGATTTAAACCAGATTTTGTAGCCATTATCCGTACAAAATATGGAGTAGAGACCAATAACCCAAACACAGAACTTTTGGATTTGGATTTTGTGGCGCATTACTCTCAATTCGATCTCTTTAGAAAAGAATGGAAAAACTATCAGTATGTTGGCACAAAAACCATAGACCGAAAATATTATTTCAAGGGGACAGGACTAGATTATGATCATCTTATGACTTATGATCTTTATGTCAGAAGACCAACAGAGTAAAAGCATTTCCATGGATTTATCAATTGTTATCCCCTGTTACAATGAAGAAGAGAGCCTTGATGAGCTTCATAAACGCCTTGATGCCACCTGCAAGAAAGCAGATGTAAAAAGCTATGAGATTATTCTCGTAAATGATGGATCAAGTGACAAAACGCTTTCTATTATGACGCAACTCTCTAAAAAAGATAAAAACCTAATTATCGCGGATCTTTCTCGTAATCATGGACATCAGCTGGCCCTTAGTGCAGGGCTCTCTCTCGCAACAGGGGAGTATATCTTTGTTCTTGATGCTGACTTACAAGACCCCCCCGAACTTCTCCATCCCATGTTAGAACGCGCGCGCACAGGGATTGACGTTATCTATGGTCAGCGAAAAATTAGAAAAGGAGAAACATGGTTTAAGATTTTTGCGTCCAAAGCCTTTTATAAAACACTCTCCTATCTCTCTGACATTCCCATTCCTGAAAATGTGGGGGATTTTCGCCTCATGTCCAAGCGTGTCCACGAAAAACTTCTCTCTATGCCTGAGCAACATCGTTTTATTCGAGGCATGATCGCATGGATTGGTTTTGAGCAAGAAGCTTTCCTCTACGAGAGAGATGCCAGATATGCCGGCGTTACAAAATATTCTTTTGCGAAATTGATTCACTTCTCAATTGATGCCATTACCAGTTTTTCTATTCGTCCTTTACGAATCAGCCTTCTCTTTGCCCTTTTGGGAGCTATACTGGCCTTTCTTCTTGGGTCTTATGCCTTCTATGGATATTTCTTTAAGGATACCATCTCTGGATGGACGTCTTTGGCCACGATTGTTACTTTTTTTAGCTCTCTTCAATTGATTTGTATTGGATTGATTGGTGAATATATTGGACGCACCTATATCCAGACGAAAGAAAGACCTCTTTATATGATCCGCAGGCTCTATAAAAACGGGAAAAAGCAATAGATGGAAGATTTCTACTATCAGAATATGGCGGACATCCAAAAGACTCATTGGTGGTATGAGGGACGTCGAGTAATTCTCTCTTCTTTGATAGAAAAACTTTCTCTTCCTGAAAAAGCACAAATTCTAGAGGTTGGCTGTGGAACAGGCGCAAATTTAGAGATGCTCCAAAAGTTTGGAACAGTCTCTGGTATAGAACCTCATTCCTTTGCGCGAGACTATGCTCAAAATATGTCTGGGTGTGATATCCAAGATGGCCACCTCCCCGACGCGCTTCCCTTTAAAAAAACATTCGACCTTATTGGTGCTTTTGATGTCATAGAACATGTGGAAGAAGACTTTGAGAGTCTCCAAACTATCCGAGACAAATTATCAGATAAAGGACATGCCGTCTTTACAATACCTGCCTTTCAATGTCTTTGGTCAAAGCATGATGACATCAACCATCATAAGCGCCGCTATACACGACAGGAATTCTTATTTCTCTTAACAGAGGCGGGATATGACGTTACGTTTATTTCCTATTACAATACATATCTTTTTCCAATTGCAACGCTTATTCTTTCTCTTAAAAAACTTATGCCAAAAAAAGATTCTGGCAATGTGAAAATGCCTAAATTCGTGTTTATCAATACAATATTAAGAGCTCTCTTTTCCTCTGAACGTTTTTTTCTCACAAAAAATATTTCTGTCCCTCTTGGACTCTCGATCATTGCCGTATGCCGAAAAAAATGAGGATAATATTCCCTCCACTTTTTAAACAATTCTTCAAATTTTGCCGTGTGGGAACAATTAACACAATCGTCTCTTTGGTCGTTATTTTTGTTCTCTCTGAACTTATGGATATCCATTATGTTCTGGCCAATGTCTCTGGGTATCTTGTCGGCATTATTTTAGGATTTGCGCTTCACAAAAGCATGACATTTCAAAACACGTCGAAGCACACCAAAACACAATTTATGCAGTTCCTAATTGTCTTTTTAGTCACCTATATCTTACAGCTTATAGCGCTTGTCTTTTTTGTGCATGTTCTACACATTCTAAATTTCATCTCTCAAATCCTCGCCATTGGCATTTATACCTGTCTCAATTTTTTAGGAAATCGCTTTTTTACCTTTAAAACCTCCCAAGACAAAAAAACATCTTAACGCATCGCTTGAATTCATTTACTATTAAAATAATTTTATAGCCCCTACAAGGATTCCTTATGATATATCAAACACAAAATACAGTTATGCCCCAACCAGGTCAGAAATACCGTCTTATCACACGCAGTGACATGGATGGTCTTGTCTGTGGCATTTTGTTACGAGAACTCGGCATTGTTGATGAAGTGAAATTTGTTCATCCTAAAGATATGCAAGATGGACTCATTGAGGTAAGCAACAAAGATATTTCAACTAATATTCCCTATGTGGAAGGTATCTACCTAGCCTTTGACCACCATGCCAGTGAAGTGACCCGTGTCGGTGGAGGGAAAGATAATTATATTATTGACCCCCTTGCTCCCTCAGCAGCGCGCGTTGTCTATGATTATTTTGGAGGAGAAGAAACTTTTCCTGACATCTCACAGGAAATGATGTTTGCTGTTGATAAAGCAGATGCGGCACAATTTAGCAAAGAAGATATTCTCAATCCCCAAGGTTGGGAACTCCTGAGTTTTCTTATGGATGCCCGTACAGGTCTAGGAAGATTCAAAGACTTTAAAATCCCCAACTATCAACTTATGATGGATCTGATAGATCATTGTCGTACACATCAGGATATAGACAAAATTCTTATGCTCCCCGATGTTCAGGAACGCGTTGATTTGTATAGAAATCAACATATTAAACATGTAGGTCAAATTGATAGCTATACAAAGCTCCATGGTAATCTTGCCGTTTTGGATTTAAGAAAAGAAATTTCTATTTGGGCTGGTAACCGCTTTATGATTTACGCCCTCTTCCCAGAATGTAATATTTCATGCCACATTATACCTGGTAAAGATAATAAAAACACTGTCTTTGCCGTCGGGAAATCCATCCTCAACCGTACAAGTAAAACTGATATTGGAGAGCTGATGCTCAAATATGGAGGAGGAGGCCATCATGGGGCTGGCACATGCCAAATCAGTAATGATCAAGCCTCTGATATTGAGCAAGAACTTATTCGTAAAATTACAAATGACGGTTAGGCGTCCTCCTGCGCTCAACAAAGGAGAGACGATAGGTGTTGTTGCAACAGGACGCTGGATTCCCCCCGAACGTCTAGATCAAGCTCGAGAGCTTTGGGAAGGCAAAGGATATAAAGTAAAGATCCACCCCAATAACTACGCACGCCTTCATGAATGGGGAGGCGAGTTTCAAGAACGGGCAAACGCCCTCATGGACTACTGGGAAGATCCAGAGATAAACGCTATCTTTCTCGCACGAGGAGGGACAAGAACTCTTCACCTTCTCGATTACCTTGATTTTGATCGCCTTAACAAAAATCCAAAAATAATCATGGGATGTAGCGATAATACAGCGATACTAAACGCATTGTATAGTATCTGTAATATAACTGGAGTCCATGGGCCTCACATGAGCGGATTTTCAACGGGTAATGCTGAAACTTACTATACAGATACAGTTGACCTCCTCTCCTCTCCCTCTTTTTCTCGCCCCTTTCCTCATGCACATATTTTGAGAGAAGGTAGCGCCACAGGGCCTCTTATAGGGGGAAATATGTGTATCTTTACCTATCTCATGGGCACACAATTTGTAGCCCCCCTGAAAGGAAAAATTTTGTTTTTGGAAGATGAATGCGAAGAAATTAGAAATATTGACCGCATGTTTCTTCAGCTTAAACGTTTGGGAGGATTGAATGAGATTGCAGGGCTTATGATTGGTGGATTTAATATGGTTGGGAATAATGGGGCTATAGCTTTTCCCTATACGTTAGATGAGCTTTTACTAGAATATACACATGGGCTGGATATTCCAGTCATCACAAACGCCCCTTTTGGGCATGGAAATGAGTTAACGCCATTCCCTATTGGGATCAATGCTCAACTTACAGCTCAAAAAGATAATATCAGAGTTGTCCTTCTTGACTCTGCTGTTGAAAAATAAATAAAAACGACTAGAACAGGGGGCATGACTTATGTTGTCCTTGATGTTTGTATTATGTGTAAACACACCGATTGTGTGGAAGTGTGCCCTGTGGATTGCTTCTATGAAGGAGAAAATACACTTGTTATTCATCCTGATGAATGTATCGACTGTGGAGTCTGTGAGCCAGAATGCCCCATTGAAGCCATCGTGCCTGACTCTGATTCACGCGCAGAAGAGTTTTTGGAGATGAACAGAGACTATGCCGAGCAATGGCCTGTCATTACACGCCAAAAGCCCCCTCTCCCCACAGCAGAAGACTTTAAAGACAAAAAAAATAAATTTCAGGCGTATTTCTCTCCAAAAGCAGGGGATGGAGACTAATCCTAACTCTCCTGAAAGCAACCCCAAGATCAGGGATACGACCGTATCCCCGCCCCGTATAGGGCGAAGCTTGCGTGGCGTCTGAACGCAAAGATAAAATGATTAAAAATCATTTTATCTTGTATAATCACGGTGTATTTCAAAACGAAACATTAATAAAAGTTGAATTTTGCCTAAAAACCTGCTATACCTTACATCATCACAGACGTGGGATGGGCAATCCATAGAATAAGGCTTTCTAAAATAATGTCGTATGCGTTGCACTGTATTTCATGAAGTACAGTAGGTTTGTGGTTGTTTAACCAATAAAAAAAGGATAAATTAGAATGGCTCATAACGATAATAGTGTAAAATTTAAAAAAGGCGACTACGTTGTCTATGCAGCACACGGTCTCGGGCAGATAGAAGGTATTGAAACACAAAAAATTGGAGGCATGGACATTGAGCTTTACTCCATTGCCTTTGAAAAAGACCGTATGCGCTTAAAGGTACCCCTCTTTAAAGCAAAATCAGCAGGACTGCGTAAAATTAGTTCTACTGGATGTATGGATAATGCTATGGAGACCCTCAAAGGAAAATCTCGTGTCCGTCGGATCATGTGGAGCCGTCGTGCAGCTGAATATGAAACAAAAATAAACTCTGGAGACCCTGTTGCCATCGCAGAAGTCCTCCGCGATCTTAAGCGAAGCAATGATGATACAGAGCAATCTTACAGTGAACGTCAAATCTATGAGTCAGCTCTCGGACGTTTAGCGCGCGAAGTAGCCGCTCTTCAGAAAATGACGGAAGAAGATGCGATTGAACATCTCGAAGATGTCATGGGTGTTTTCAAGCCAACACTCGAAGGTTTAAGCGATAGCGAGGGAACTGAAGCAAACGAGCAAGCAGACGCTATAGCCGCTTAAAAACAACCTAATTCAAAAAAGCCTCCATCCTGATAATAGGACGGAGGCTTTTTTATGTCCTTATTTATCCACACCCTCTTTTATGGCATACATTTTCGTGTATACTTATATATGAGCTTGATTCAAAAGCTATTCCTTTCCTTTTATCCATCTTGGATGCATGCACACACACAACGACCATATTATTTCCCCCCTCGGTACGCCTCATCACACATGGGTGATTGGATCTATTCATGCGGATATTGATCGCCTCACGCACCTCCACGATGATCTGTTGGAGCGGTTTTCTCCTGGGGATCGTCTTGTGTATACGGGGAATTATACAGGGTATGGGGCTTGCCCAAAAGAGACACTTGAAGAGCTTTTGACTTTTCGACGCCTTCTTCTGTCTATTCCCGCCGTCATTCCCAGTGATATTACCTATCTACGAGGACAACAAGAAGAGACTCTCTCCAAACTCTTAGAGCTTCCCTTTGCGCAAGATCCAGAAAAAATTTATAATTGGATGCTCAATAATGGTCTCTCTCAAACATTAGAAGGATTTGGGGTGGATCGGCACGAGGGCGTGATGGCCACCCGAGAAGGTGTGATGGGGCTGTGTCGCTGGACAGGAAAAGTCCGAGAAGCTCTGAGGTCTATCGCAGGCTATGATACTTTTATGGCTCACCTGAAACGAGCCGCCTACACCCATGAGAGCACCGATGCCCCTATGCTATTTGTGAATACTGGTCTTGATCGCAAGAAATCTTTAAGTGCACAAGGTGATAGTTTTTGGTGGAAATCAAAAAGCTTCCATAGCCAAAATAAAACCTACGATCCCTTTAAGCGCATCATTCGAGGCTTTGATCCTGACCATGAAGGTGTTCAGATCAATAGCATGACCGCAACCATTGATGGTGGCTGTGGCTTCGGAGGCACCCTTGCGTGTGCAGGCTTTGATCCCGCAAGTGAGATTGTAGATTTATTTGAAGCCTAATTCTTCTCATGAACTTCTTCAAAGAACACATTCAACTTAGGAGACATCTATGACCTTACTCACCTATTCTCTCATTTTTCTCGGCGCTTATATTGCTCTTCTTCTCTTTTTAACGCTCCACGCCTATCTCCAAAAAGATCATGCGGGGTATATTATTGGGAATAGAAATCAAAATCTCTTTTCAACGACATGTTCTATGTTGGCAGGACAATTTAATGGAGGGGGTGTTTTTATTATTATCACAATGGGCTTGGCCGCAGGATATGGATTATTGTGGATTCCTGTTGGATTTCTTGCAGGTTATATCCTCCTCGCCTGTTTTGCAAAAAAAGTCCATGCAGAAGGCCTCTCTTATAATGATGTGAATGTGCCTGACATTCTCTCTCGACGCCTTGGGCCTCTCACGCAGTATTTTGGGAGCTTTATTATTGTGGGAAAAGCGCTTCTCTTTGGAACCGCACAACTTCTCATCGCAGGGACAGTGACAGCTACGCTCATAGGGATTCCAAATGTGTATGGCATTATGATGATTGCGACTCTTATTGCGCTCTATGTCTCTTTTGGAGGATACGCAACTATTATTAAAACAGACATTGTACAATGGCTTATTTTGTTTCTAATTGCCTTGTCCGCAACCTTTTTTCTTCCCTTCCCTACGCTCTCGGACATCTCTTCTGAATTCATCATGATAGATCCTCTTCAAAAATGGGGATTCATTTTATTTACGTTTGTTTTAATTATAAGCAATGCGGATGTCTGGCAACGGATGATGTCGGCACATTCTTCTGAGACGGCTCAAAAATCTCTTTGTCTCTCTGGAGGATTCTTTTTTCTTTTTGTTTTTGCGCTCATTCTTATTGTTAAATCATGGACAATCAGCGCAGGGGATCATTTCACGTTCTTTTCCCTGTTTGAAGAGCAAGCTCTTTCTCCCCTTATTCTTGCAACATTAGGGGTTTTCACCTTGACGGCCGTCATGTCCACTATTGATACGCAAGTACAACTTTTCAGCTCGGCTGTGTCTAAAAATATTTTGAAGATTGATGCGACACATGAGCGAAACTCTTTTATTAAAGCCTCACGTATAGCCTCATTTGGACTTCTGATCACAATGACACTCATTGCCTCGTTAGTGGATGGCACAGCGGAATTTATCTTAAAGGCCTTTTCCTTTGCCTATATTCTCGCCCCTATCATGATTGCCTCTATGCTGTGGGGAGAGAAAGGTTCTCAATATAAAGATTACACGTGTCTCATCGCCCTGTGCATTGGCTTAATCCTTTATATATACATGTTTTTCAATGGATATTTTTCTGTCATGATTAATAATACCCTTCCAGCAGGGGTTACAGCTATGATTTGTCTTTTAGGATATAGTGGAGAAAAATGCCGTCGAAGGATTTGAAGTCTTTCATCACTTCTGCTATATCCTCTTCCATGACAGAGACAAAAATCATACATATTATTGGTGGGGGACTGGCAGGTTCAGAGGCGGCGTGGCAAGCGGCCACTATGGGCGCAGATGTTATCCTCCATGAGATGCGCCCTAACGTTCAAACAGCAGCGCATCAAACGGAAGGGCTGGCAGAGCTTGTCTGCTCGAACTCGTTTCGCTCAGATGATGCGCAGTTTAATGCTGTGGGATTGCTCCATGAAGAAATGCGCCGATGTCAGTCTCTCATTATGCGCGAAGGGGATAAAGCAGCTGTCCCAGCCGGAGGCGCCTTGGCCGTGGACAGGGATATATTCTCGGATAATGTGACACAGGCTCTTGAGAACCACCCCAATATTACCATTGAACGGGGGGAAATAAATGGGTTGCCACCTGCTGAATGGGGCAATGTTATTATTGCCACAGGCCCCCTCACCTCTACCCCTTTGGCTACAGCTATCCAAGAAATCACAGGAGAAGATGCCCTCTCTTTCTTTGATGCCATTGCGCCGATCATTCACAAAGACTCCATTAATTTTGAGACGGCGTGGTTTCAATCTCGCTATGATAAACAAGGCCCTGCGGGCACAGGGTCAGATTACATCAATTGTCCCATGACAAAGGATCAATACGAGACTTTTATCTCAGAGCTTATCAATGCCCCTAAAATAGAATTCAAAGACTGGGAAAAAGACACGCCCTATTTTGAGGGGTGCTTGCCGATCGAGATCATGGCAGAACGTGGGATAGAGACTCTGCGCTTTGGCCCTATGAAGCCTGTCGGGCTTACGAATCCTCATCGAGAAGAAAAACCTTATGCCGTGGTTCAATTGCGCCAAGATAATGCCCTTGGCACGCTGTATAATATGGTGGGCTTTCAAACCAAAATGAAATATGGGGATCAAACACGCGTCTTTAAAGCGATTCCAGGGTTAGAAAATGCAGATTTTGCTCGTCTTGGAGGGTTACATCGCAATACATTCATCAACTCTCCCAAGCTTTTAAATGAAAGACTCCAGCTTAAATCCATGCCTCGTCTACGCTTTGCAGGGCAAATGACTGGATGCGAAGGGTATGTGGAGAGTGCCTCTATCGGATTGATGGCAGGACGTATGGCCGCCAGTGACATTTTGGGTGTAGAGTTTATTATGCCACCCAAGACAACGGCTTTTGGTTCCCTCCTTAACCACATCACAGGAGGGGCTGATGCAAAAACATTTCAACCCATGAATATTAATTTTGGACTCTTTCCCGACATCAAAGCTCTTAATGCGAAGGGTAAGCATGCGAAGGGGAAAGACAGAAAAAAGGCCCTGTCCGAGCGCGCACTTGGTGCTCTAGAAACGTGGCTTGGGGATAACAAAAAAATTGTGTAAATATTAGAGGTATTTAAATCAGTGATTTCTTATTGCTTTTTTAAAAAAAACACTATACAAAGGCTCTTGAGTTACGTTTTTAATCCTTTTGAGTATAGTAATATCTTCAAATGACGGACAATTCACAAACTCTTAGGATTCCTGACATAAGTTAGGAAATTATGCAATGCACTACTATAAGGAGATTTACGCATGGCAACAGGTACAGTTAAATGGTTTAACGAAAACAAAGGATACGGTTTTATCGCTCCAGATGATGGAGGGAAAGATGTGTTCGTTCACGTGACAGCCCGTGACAAAGCAGGCATTCGTCAACTCGACGAAGGCGCTAAAGTCAGCTACCAAATTGTAGAAAACAAAGGTAAGGAATCTGCGGATGACCTTAAACTTGTTGGAAGCAACGACGAATAAGCTTTTTAAAGAATAATAGAAAAAGGGGCGATGTTGAAATAAACATCGCCCCTTTTTTATTTGTCCCTCTTAAAAAACAAAAAAGGCGACTTAGATTTCCTAGTCGCCTTTTTTAGAAACATTTTTTAAATATTAAAAAGTATACCCTCGAATAGCTCTTCCTGACAATTCCCCCCATACAGGAAAGGTAGGATTAGTATTTGGAGTTACTTGAGTGTTTATACGTTGATCCGTCATAGCCGCAAATACATCCAGTGATACTTGTTGATTTTGGCTACCCTCTGGTAATTTTGTTTCTGCATGTGTTACCGCCATTTTATACTCTCCTCTATAATTAATTGTACGTTTTAAGTTTTTAATATAATTATGTATATCTAATATTCTTTCCTTAGTCAAGAAAAAAGATATAAAAGTATTAAAAAACCCCTTATAACGAAAGAATATTATAATAATTTAGTAATTTCAAGATAAAATAACTTAAACTTTGTAAAAATATATAAATTTTATGGATAAACGTATCAAGGTACATTCAATGGTTTGAAGTACATATGTTTTTGAGTTTACAATACTTCGTATTATTATAGTAATTTAAATGAACAATTGGACGTTACGATCATGTCTATTATTGTGTTTGGAAGGGCGTTTTTCCAGTTTGTTTTCATGGCTCCGAATGTGTTTTCGATTGGGTTAAAATCAGAGGAATATTTAGGCAGGCACAAG
>JAJRSA010000030.1 GCA_024279035.1 Alphaproteobacteria bacterium | reverse complement strand
GTCCTCCCGCAACATTGCGAGAACAGCTGCCGCTTTGAATTTTGGGGGATGGTTTTTTCGTGTTCCAGTCATATTGTTGACCCTCCTATGGTCATAATATGGAACTTAGCACCCTGTCCGAATTTTTGGTACCACCTCTGTTATTGGGGTAGGTTTCAATCTCTTATCAAAATATAGCAACTTAAACACTCTCTTTTTCCTGTTTTTTTGTGCCTATTCAATTTGTTTCTTAATTTTAAAAAGAGAGGGGGTAAAAAGAGGCCAGCCATTTGCCATCTACGCCATTGCCATTAAAAATACGGATCTGTGCCCTTTCCTTTCAGGTGTAAGACACTGCCAAGATAATGCGCGGAGGCGGAGGCAAGAACTATGTCTTGACCCTCTAGGAGATGATCCTCTACATATAATCTAGGAAACTTATACATCATGACCTACACAGATATCAGAAAATTACCGTGGATTGAACGCTTTCCTGCAAATATGCGTCCTTTTTTATATGTGATGCGGTTGGATCGTCCTGTGGGCATATGGTTGTTGCTGTTGCCTGCTGTGTGGTCGATTGTTTTGGCAGGACATGGAGGGGAGATAAAAATCATCTCTTTGTTTGTTCTTGGCGCTATTGTGATGCGTGGCGCGGGATGTGTGATTAATGATCTGTGGGATAAAGATCTGGATCAACAGGTCGAGCGAACACGGACACGGCCTCTTGCCTCTGGAGTGCTAAAGATAAAGCATGCCCTTGTCTTTTTGGGAGGACTTTTAAGCCTTGGATTAGTTATTCTTCTCCAAATGAATGGTCTCACCATTGGGTTGGGCATTGTCTCTTTGGGATTTGTTATCCTCTATCCTCTGATGAAGCGGATTACATGGTGGCCTCAAGCTTTTTTAGGGCTAACCTTTAACTTTGGAGCGTTAATGGGGTGGAGTGCGGTGACGGGGACACTCTCTTTTCCCGCTGTTCTTCTTTATATAGGAGGATTCTTCTGGACATTGGGGTATGACACTGTTTATGCGCATCAAGATACAGACGATGATGCGCTTATCGGCATTAAATCCACGGCGCGCCTCTTTGGAACGCACAGCAAGCTCTGGATTGGTGGGTTTTATGTATTATGTGCGGTGTGTCTCATGAGCGCTGTTTTCATGGTGCATATCTCATGGATGAGTGTGGTGGTATGTTGTCCAGCTTTTATGATTCTTGCCCTTCAGATCACACGATTTGATCCTGAGAGTCAGACGCGATGCCTTGAAAACTTTAAGCTCAATAGTGTGTTTGGTGTTTTGTTTTTAGGAGGGTTACTTATTCTCAACTTGCCATTTCGATCATAGAGAGAAAATTTTGGAGACGCTTTGTTTTGGGGGCGCTTAAAATGGAGGCCTCTCCAGATTCTGCAATAGTCCCATCGTCCATAAAGACAACATAATCGGCGGCGCGTTTGGCAAAGCCAATTTGGTGGGTGATGAGGAATATGCCAATATTACGTTCTTTCAACGCTTCTAAACGGGTAAGGATTTTATAGACTTGTTCAATATCCAAAGACGATGTGATCTCATCCATGAGAATATATTTGGGTTTGACCATAATGGCACGGGCAATGGCAATGCGCTGGCGTTGGCCAAGAGAGGCTTGATTAGGGTATTGGTCAATAAAATGCTCCATCTCAAAGGACGAGACTAAATCTTCAAGCTCTGCATTCATCGCCTCCACATCGTCCCAGCGATTGCGCGCGGGCAAGAGAATATTTTCTCGCAATGTTAGATGTGGCCACAAAAACAAGGATTGAAAGACAACGGTCATATCTGGCCACGGCGTCCCCAACAAAGATTTATCTGCCAAAGGAAAATTATAGGATGCCCCATCAATCTCCACCTGTCCTTGATCAGAGTGATCTAGCAAGGCCAAGGCACGGAGTAATGTTGTCTTCCCCGTTCCACTTGGCCCAATCACACAGGTGATACTCCCAGGTGTGATGGAAATATCAACGCCTTTGAGAATATGGTTCTCATCAAATGATTTGTGAATGTTTGTGGCTGTGAGCATTTAGTTTGTGGCCTCGTAGGGGAGTTTAACAGACATGAGAGAGTCTGGATAGGTTTCCTCAAAGCGATCTGTGAGGGCTTGAATTTCCCCTGTGTAGAGAAGATAGGCGACTGTTGCATCTAACATCTCTTTGAGTTCGTGCTCATGGATACTTACAGCATAAGCGTTGGCGTAGAGGACAAGGGGTTTCCCCAAATCAATCTTTTTGAGGTTGATCTCTTGATTTTTATTAAATTCTTGCATGACAACAGGATTACTGAAAGTTAAGTCTGCTTTACCAGTTGTTACAGATAAAAATAAATCAGTGTACATCGACATGTTGGGCAACGTAATTTGTTTGGCCTTGCCGTAGTATCTCTGTGTAAGCATAGCTGTTATATCTCCATCTTGGGTCATAATGGTAACGGAGGGATCATTTAAAACAGGGTCTTTAACAAAGAATTTTTCATTATCTTCTCGGGCATAGGGATAAACAGGGGTATACATGATAGGTTGCGTATAAGCGATTTGTTTGCCACGTACAGGGTCAATCCAGAGGGAGGAACACGCAACATCAACACGCCCTGTTTTAAGAGAAGTCGGAAGATTGCCCCATCCTGTTTCTTCCCCCCAGTCGAGCTCTAAATCCAATACATCCGCAACCGCATCTATTAACTCGACAGACAGACCCTCCATTTGACCTGTTTCAAGATTTTTCTGAATGAAAGGATGAGCGGTTCCCCACCCACACCGTATTGTCCCTGTGCGCATCACACGCTCATACGCACTTTCTGCCAACGCAGGGGTGGTTATAAAGAGAATAAGAAGGGTTAGAATTAATTTTTTCATTTTTATGCCTGATAGATTTTAAGGGCAGAATACAAGCTATTCACATTTTTATCAATTAAAAAGCCAGCTTAGAATGTATTCTAAGCTGGCTTTTTCCCTTAACTAACTCGACTCTATATATTTGCCATACAAAGAAGAGTGCAAGGGGGATGCCAATACTTATATTACGCTAAGCACATGTAGTACAACAGTTTATATAGAATTTGAAAACTCTCAAAATGAGAAAAGAGAGGTTTTTTCTCAAAAAGTCGAAAATATTTGAGGATGAGAATGGAGCGGGTGACCGGGATCGAACCGGCATGTTCAGCTTGGAAGGCTGACGTTCTACCATTGAACTACACCCGCTTTCTTTGAGATCTAGTGTCTGAACGTCACCAAAACATAGAGTTTTGCCTTTAAAAGTCAATTACTGTTTTTTACTTTTGACGTTTTTTTTGTGCGTTTGTGTGGTGTTTTTTCAACATCAACCTCATATTTAAAGGTCAGATGGTCATCTTTATAGCCAATAAAAACAGCACCTCCTCCTTTTTCAAGAGAGCCAAAGAGGAGCTCATTGGCGAGTTCTTTCTTAATCTTTTCTTGAATAATACGTGTAAGCGGGCGCGCACCCATTGCCGGATCATAGCCTTCTTTGGCCAAATAATCGCGCGCTTTATCCGAGAGCGTAATTGTTACATTTTTCTCTGAGAGTTGTGCTTCGAGCTGCATCACGAATTTGTCCACGACCTTGGCCACGGTTTGTTGACTAAGGGGGGCAAAGGGTACAATGGCATCCAGTCTATTTCTAAATTCTGGAGAAAATGTGCGGTTGATATCTTCCATATGATCGCGAGAGGAGGTTTCTCCGCCAAAGCCTATGGGGGAGCGCGCAAAGTTTTCTGCGCCTGCGTTTGTAGTCATGATCAAAATGACATTTCTAAAATCTATGCTCTTTCCATTATTATCTGTGAGTGTCCCGTAATCCATCACCTGTAGGAGAATATTATAAATGTCTGGGTGAGCTTTTTCAATCTCATCGAGGAGAAGAACACAATGAGGATGTTGATCAACTTTATCCGTCAATAATCCCCCTTGATCAAACCCAACATAACCTGGAGGCGTTCCAATCAAACGCGCCACAGAGTGACGTTCCATATATTCAGACATATCAAGACGGGTAAGCTCAACGCCTAATGTTTTCGCAAGCTGTTTACAGACTTCTGTTTTCCCAACGCCTGTTGGACCAGAAAACAGATAGGATCCGATTGGTTTTTCAGGGTCTCGTAGTCCCGCGCGCGCCATTTTAATAGCATCAGAGAGCATCTCAATCGCAGGATCTTGATCAAAGACGAGTGTTTTAAGGTTGCGTGTAAGGCTGGAGAGAATTTCTTTATCATCTTTAGACACTGTTTGGGAGGGCATACGGGCGATCATGGCGACAACGGCTTCAATGTCTTTGTCCGAGATTGTTTTCTTGCGCGTGTTTTCTGGAACAAGCATCTGTGCTGCGCCAACCTCATCAATAATATCAATGGCTTTATCAGGGAGTTTTCGATCCCCGATATAGCGATCCGATAATTCGACCGCTAATCTTAAAGCATCGTTCGTATATTTAATCTTGTGATGCTTTTCAAAGTAAGGCTTCAGGCCATGAAGAATTTTAATGGTATCCTCTACACTTGGCTCATCAATATCAATTTTTTGGAAACGACGAACCAACGCGCTGTCTTTCTCAAAATAGTTTCTATATTCTTTGTATGTCGTTGATCCTATACACCGAATATCACCGTTGGCTAACGCTGGTTTTAAGAGATTAGAGGCATCCATTGCCCCTCCACTGGTTGCCCCTGCGCCAATAATAGTGTGAATCTCATCAATAAAGAGAATAGAATCTTCAATAGCTTGAATTTCTTTGATCACTGATTTTAAACGCTCTTCAAAATCACCACGATAGCGCGCTCCTGCAAGCAAAGACCCCATATCAAGAGAAAAGACAATGGCCGTTTTGAGGACATCGGGGACATCCCCTTCAACAATTTTTTTAGCCAGTCCTTCGGCAATTGCTGTTTTTCCAACACCGGGATCTCCGACATAAAGAGGGTTATTCTTGGAACGCCTACATAAAATTTGAAGGGTGCGATTAATTTCACGGTCGCGACCAATCAAAGGATCAACTTTTCCAGAGAGGGCTTTATCATTGAGGTTGACACAATATGTGCCTAAAGCACTATTCCCTGACTCTTCTCCTAAATCTCCATCAAACCCCTCTTCTTCTGCACCTTGAGGTGTAGAGGGGACACTGTCATGAGAGCCAGCTACTTTGGCAATGCCATGAGAAATATAATTTACGGCATCAAAACGAGTCATATCCTGCTCTTGGAGAAAATAAATCGCATGAGACTCACGTTCTGAGAACAACGCCACAAGGACGTTTGCGCCCGTGACTTCTTCTCGTCCCGCAGACTGGACATGGATGGCAGAGCGTTGCAAGACACGCTGAAACGCTGTTGTTGGCTTTGGCTCGTCTAGATCTTCATTTTTAAGATAGGTTAATTCTATATCCAGATAATGGGTTAGCTTTTCACGGAGCTCATCAAGGGAAATACCACACGATCGTAACACCGCCATCGCATCTTGATCTTCTGTGAGCGCCAAAAGAAGATGCTCAAGCGTTGCAAATTCATGTGTACGAGTCCCTGCTGAGGACAATGCGCGGTGGAGTGTTTGTTCCAGATTTCGTGAGAGCATGCTCGATTACTCCTTTTCCATGATACATTGTAGAGGTTGCTCATTCGCATGGGCAAAATCAATAACTTGAGTCATTTTCGTTTCCGCTATCTCGTAGGTGAATATACCACAATTTCCAACCCCCCGTCGATGCACATGCATCATAATGTCGGTGGCCTGTTGCTTATTCTTACCGAAAAACCTTTCTAAAATATGAATAACAAACTCCATGGGCGTATAATCATCATTCAAAAGAAGTACTTTATAAAGATCAGGCTTTTTTGTTTTAGGACGTGTTTTCAGAAGGATGTTTGTGTCATCTTCGCCCAATTCATCGCCTTCTCCAGCTCCTCCCTCTGAGGAAGCAGATAATACCCAGCACATCTTAAGTGTCTCATACATTCTATTCATGCGTTGAATATAGTACAGAAGGCTATAAATTTTAAGGGGCTTTGTTAGAAAATTATCCAACGCCTAGACTTGTCAAAATAATCACGATAGACTGGTCACGATCATATGCTTTATGTTACTATATCTTTGACGTAAGGTTCTGCACCCATAAAATAATAAGAATAAAACATGTCACACACTGGAATATGGACATATAGAGTAGGCTTGTTGCCATTGATACTTCTCTTTTCTACTCTGTTTGTAGGGCTTTCATCACAGGCATTTGCGAATAAAAAATACGCGTCTATCGTGATGGATGCAGATACTGGCGTTATTTTGTCTCAAAGCCGTGCGGATAAAAAGTTACATCCTGCCTCTCTGACAAAGATTATGACTCTTGTTATGGTGTTTGATGCGCTGGAAACGGGGAAAATAGGATTGCGAGATAGAATACGTATTTCATCTAAGGCGGCGTCTATGGTGCCGAGTAAATTGGATTTGCCTGCGGGATCGTCTATTCGTGTTCAGGATGCTATTTATGCACTTGTGACAAAATCAGCCAATGATGTTGCGGTGGCGCTTGAGGAACATATTGGAGGATCTGAAAAAACTTTTGCGCGTCAGATGACGACAAAAGCCCATGAAATTGGGATGAGAAACTCACATTTTGTAAATGCGTCTGGTCTGCATAATCGACGTCAGGTGAGTACAGCCCGAGACATGGCAAAGCTGGGGCGTTATACCGTCCATCGCTATCCAAAATATTACAGATATTTTTCAAAATCTGCGTTCAAATATCGTGGAAAGACATATAAAAATCATAATAAGCTTTTGGGCTCTTATAATGGGGTAGATGGTATAAAAACAGGGTATGTGAATGCATCTGGGTTTAATCTTGTGGCCTCTGCCGAACGTAATGGACGGCGTATTGTTGGCGTTGTCTTTGGAGGACGATCATCAAAGCGACGCAATGACCATATGGTGAAACTTCTTGATCGCGGATTTTCCAAAGTTGGGCAAACCCGTGTTGCACGCCATTCTGTCCCTAAGCCTCATGTTAAACCGATCCAGACTCCTCAAAATACGATTGTCGTTGCAAAAATGAAGACGCTTAATGTCACAAAGCCTAATTTTGAGCAAGGAGATATAGATCCTAGAACCAGCCTTCGTTTTGATACAGGATTTATGGCTTTGAAAGCGCATAAGGGATTTATACAAAAAGACTCTGAGTCTAAGGGTGCTAAAACTTTGGGCACGATTCAGAGGCCACCACACTCTTCTTCTCAGAAGCAATTTTGGGGTGTTCAGCTTGGGGCGTTTAACAGCCGCATTGCAACAGAGACAGCCGTGAAAACGGCCAAGCGCCTCTTGCCAGAAAAGTTACGCTATGCACGCAATATTGTCTCTCCTCTTGTCGGCGCGCAATCACAAAGAATTTATAGAGCGCGCCTTACAGGATATTCAAAAACAGATGCGGAACAAGTCTGTACCTATTTTCAAGAATGTATGCTCATTTCCCCTGCGATCCAATAAGAGATAAAGCCTCCTGACATGACACATAATTCACAATCAGGGAATATTCTTTTCTTTATATTGCTCGCCGTAGCTCTTATGGCTGCCCTGTCTTTTACGATGATGCGTGGCGATGGAGGTGGGCATAATGTTGATCGTGAAAAACTCCTTATTTATTCAACAGGTGTTGAGCAATATGGCGCAGAATTAAAACAAGCCATAGAGATTGTTTTGGATACAGGGATCAGTGAAACAGAGATCAGTTTTGCCCATGCAAGTGCGCCCTCGGAATATGGAGATGAGATGGTTGACCCTGTCACTACACAAATATTTTCCTTTTCAGGGGGAAAGGCAGATTACCGCACACCAAAAACAGAGATTTCCTCTGCGTCACAATGGGAGTTTTATGGTGAATCACAAATGCCTCAGGTGGGATCATCCAATGCAGATTTGATTGCTGTTCTTCCCGACGTCACCAAAGATTTTTGCGATGTCTTTAACAAGAGGGTTGGACTTGACATTACATCTACATACCCTGACGATACTGGGACATGTTTTAAAGATGTTGATGCCAATCGTTTCGATGGAACGTTTAATGCGACTCCCAATACACTCGACACCTCAACATTTAGTCTCATGCCGACCCCGCGTGCTTGTGTAAAATGTGGTGTAGACTACCATGTTTATATGGTTTTATACGGACGGTAGTATAAATCCCCTTTAAATCTAAAATAAACATTGCGGGAACGCCCTCCATTTCCTATATAAAGCTATCGACATAAACTTAAAGGAGGCGGTGATATTATGGGTGCAGAAGCAATAAAAATGAGTGAGACCCAATTTTTTGAAGCGGATTTAGAAGCAGTTGATCCTGATATTTATCAGGCTATTCAAAAAGAACATCATCGCCAACAAAATCAAATTGAATTAATTGCCTCTGAAAATATCACCTCTCGGGCTGTGCTACAGGCGCAAGGCTCAATTCTGACTAATAAATATGCGGAAGGCTATCCTGGGAAACGCTATTATCAAGGGTGTGAGCATATCGATACAATCGAAACATTGGCGATTGAACGCACGAAAGAATTGTTTGGCTGTGCGTTTGCCAATGTGCAACCTAATTCGGGTTCTCAAGCCAACCAAGGGGTTTTTACCGCTCTTCTTCAACCTCATGATACAATTTTGGGGATGTCTTTGGCTGCAGGAGGACATTTGACCCATGGGGCAAAGCCTAATCAATCTGGGAAATGGTTGAATGCCGTGCAATATGGTGTACGGGAGAGTGATGGTCTTTTGGATTATGAAGAAGTGGAAGCTTTGGCGTTGGAGCATAAGCCTAAAATGATTATTGCTGGTGCCTCTGCCTATCCGCGTGTGATTGACTGGGCACGTTTTCGGGAAATTGCTGATAAAGTAGGTGCGGTCTTGTTTGTTGATATGGCGCATTATGCAGGGTTGATTGCAGGAGGATCTTATCCGTCTCCGTTTCCGTATGCGGATGTTGTGACAACCACAACTCATAAAACGCTCCGAGGTCCTCGGGGAGGGATTATCATGACCAATGATGCGGATATTGCCAAGAAGGTCAATTCTGCTATTTTCCCAGGTATTCAAGGAGGCCCTTTGGAGCATGTTATTGCAGGTAAAGCGGTGGCCTTGAAGGAAGCCCTTAAGCCAGATTTTAAAGTCTATGCCAAAGATATTGTTACCAATGCCCGCATTCTTGCAGATAAGCTTATTGCAGGAGGTTTGGATATTGTCTCTGGAGGTACAGATTCCCATATTGTTCTTGTGGACTTGCGTCCAAAAGGTTTGACGGGGAAAGTTGTTGATTTCGCGCTTGAGCGTGCAGGGTTGACGTGTAATAAAAACGCTGTCCCATTTGACCCTGAAAGCCCATTTGTAACCTCAGGTATTCGTTTGGGTACACCAGCAGGGACAACACGTGGCTTTGGGCCCGCAGAATGGCAAGAGATTGCAGGGCTTATTCTTGAGGTTGTTGATGGGTTAAAAGCAAATGGTACAGACGGGAATGGTATAGTTGAATCCAGTGTACGCGCAAAAGCACATGCTTTATGTGCGCGCTTCCCTATTTATTCACAAGCTATTGCGTAGAGGATACCGCGCATGAAATGTCCCTTTTGTGGTAATGAAGATAGTCAGGTCAAAGATTCGCGTCCAACAGAGGATGCGTCTTCGATCCGTCGCAGGCGCGCATGCCCCTCATGTGGTGCACGCTTTACAACGTTTGAGCGCGTTCAGCTACGAGATCTCATTGTCTTAAAAGCGGATAACAAAAAACAAGTCTTTGACCGTGATAAAATCCGTAAATCCATGAATATTGCCCTCCGCAAACGCCCCGTTGAAGAGTCTCAAATTGAACAAGCCGCCAATGGGGTTGTGCGTCAACTTGAGTCCTTGGGCGAGACGGAAATACACTCCCGTATCATTGGGGATTACGTGATGAAAGCGCTAGCTCATCTGGATAGCGTCGCTTATATCCGCTATGCCTCTGTATATAAGGATTTTAGAAACCCAGATGATTTTAATGAGTTTCTAGAAGATGTGCACTCTATCCAGAAGAGGGTCGGGTAGGTAGGCGATGTTCTCAGGGATCATTACAGATATCGGTATAATTCACTCTTATGAACGCACAGGAGATGATGTATCTCTTGTCGTTAAAACGAATTTACCACCTAAGAGCTATCAAAACGGTGCCTCAATAGCCTGTTCAGGGATTTGTTTGACTGTAACGCAAACAGAAGAGGGCTGTTTTTATACCGATGCGTCTGCCGAGACATTATCCAAAACAACGATGGGACGATGGACAGAGGGGATGTCGATTAATCTTGAATCCTCCCTCCATCTGGGGGATGAGATGTGCGGACATATGGCTTTTGGGCATGTGGATACACACGTAGAAGTTTTCTCCATTCAGCCAGACGGAGACTCTTATCGTCTTCAAATCAAAGCTCCACAAGAGATAATGAAATTCATCGCCCCTAAAGGGACGGTGTGTCTGGATGGAATCTCTTTAACGGTGAATGAAGTTGAAGAGAATGTCTTTGGAGTGAATATCATCCCATATACATGGACACATACAACCCTCTCCCAACGCCATGTGGGAGATCATTTGAATTTAGAAGTTGATATGTTGGCGCGCTATGTCGCCCGTATCCTTGATTTTGGAGGTCAAATATGAGCACTTCTCCTTTACCTATTAATATTGCTAAAAACACATCTGCGCGCCTTCATGCCGTGCAAGCTATTTACCAAATTCATCAAACAGGCCATAAAGCCGAAGATGTTATTCCAGAATTTATAGAGCATCGTTTTGGTGCTTTGATAGATGGAGAGCAATATATCTATCCTGATAAGGACCTGTTCACACAAATCGTATTGGGTGTTGAAGGGCGGAAAGATGACTTATTATCGCTCTTAAAAGATACGCTCAAAAAAGAAGGGAAAGCCCGTAACGTTGAGGATCTTATAAAATCAATTTTACTGTGTGGTGCATTAGAGATTTTAGATCATACAGACATTCCTGCTCCGATCATTGTGAATGATTATGTAGAAGTTACAAAAGCTTACTATGGAGGCTCCGAAAAATCTATTGTGAATGCTGTGCTTGATACTTTCCAAAAAACTGTCCGATAGGCGCCTTGTCCTTTAGACAATCTTAATCTATTCCTCATATACTAAGAGAGATAAAAGAATTCTGTTAGGGGTAAATATACGTGAAAAAACTTGGTTTATGGCTCTTTGTAATGGCATTAACGTGTGGCGTTGGTGCAGGAACCTATTTTTATTTTGGAGGGAATGAGGCTGTCGCCTCTCTGGATCCTGTGGCCAAAATCGAACAGTCCGAAAAGATGAAAACAGCTAAATCAAATGATGTTTTTTTTGTGGAGCTTGAGGCTTTGATTTTACCCATCATTGACAAAAACGGTGTGTCACAGATAGTCAGTATTGTGGTGTCTCTTGAGATTGAAAATAAAGACTATGTTGATATTGTGACGAAGCTGTCTCCAAAGCTCAAAGATGCGTACATTCAAAATATGTATGGCGCTTTAAATGACAAATCTGCTTTTGATGGAAAAGTCGTCCAAGTGAGTATGATTAAACGCCGTCTTAACAAAGTCACAACTCAAATTTTAGGAGAAAATGTCGTTCAAGATGTGCTCCTTCAAGTTGTTCAGCAACGCCCTATTTAAAAAGCTTTTTTATTTTTCCCTTGCCTTTTTTCTCTCTTATATGTTTTCCTATAGGTGTTAGTATACAAACTTGGAAAGCATGATGCATAGAGATCACACAGCGTCGACACATAATACAGGCATTGTACGTCATAATCGTACGATGAATGTGGTGATGTCGTTGTGTGGAACGTGTATTGTATCGCATGTGATGAAAAAAGGCCTCGGGGGCTTTCCTAAACAGTAGAGACTGACGCACTATAAGCTGTCGGTCAAACCCCAAAAAGCCAACAGTTCTTAGAAAAACTCCAAAATTCATAGACACTGTCCACTTTTAAAAGTTTGATCCGATCAACTTGAACGAGCGACTGCGACGCGGGCGTATGCCCGAAGCCTGCGTGACGTTTGAACGACTATAAAAGAAGGATAAGACGATGCGTGATATTATAGATCAAAATACAGGCGTCCCTTTTAGGGACATCCCCGTTTGTGCCCCTGTAACACCAAGCTTTGTCCTCAAAACAAGTCGTCTTTATATTTCCTTAAGCGAACGTGAGGGGGGGATCTTATTCGAAGCGTTCTCGCAGGATACAGAGGAGTCAGTCGGTCGCTCTTCTTTGCACGTGAATCAAAGAGCCTTTGGAAAAATAGGGGAATTAACCTATGAAATCCGTCCTGCCTTCCGTGGTCAATACTATGCTACAGAAATGTTACGCAGTATTTTGGCGTATGCCTACGGAGAGCTTGGGCTGGTGAGTCTCTATGGATTATCCCCCAAAAGAAATATGGCCTCTCAATACATCCTTCAACGCATTGGTTTTGCCCCCAATGCAGAAATAGAAGGCTTTATCCGTTATGTTGCATGGAATCCAAGATTTCAAACGGCGTAAATTACTAGACTCGATTCACAATAGTCTCTAATTTTCTAGGCGCACTTAAGTTATCTACCTTGTTCTATGCTCTCTTTAAGTTGATGTTTGCCAATTTTTAGCGATCATGTTTTTCAGTCCGTTATTGCGGTGAATATCGGCGAAAATCTTAAATTTTTTCATTCTGCCAATCGCGTGTTCTACGCCAACGCGAAGCCCTGAATGCCAGATAAACGGAAAAATAAACCGGGACGAGTGAGCAATGTTTTTAATGTTCTCATCAAATATATCCTTCTATAAAGATATTACAGGAATAATAACTAATTATGAAGTGAGTCTACACTTGACTGTTGAACCTGCGAAACTTAATTATAAATTATGGTAATAACTATAGGGCTTGGCACGCCTCAACCGTCAATTTCAATTTATTAAGCGTATAAAAATGAATATGAGACACATCATTCTTGTGTAGACACTCAACTTGAGCATTTAGAATATCCTGTGCTACCTTTAGAGCATCTTCTGGATTCTTCTCTAACCCAGAGAATTTATCCTCTAGCCACTTTGGAATTGTCGTATTGCATCGTGCTGCAAAATTCTTCATGGATTTAAAATCATGGATAGGAAGAATACCCGGTACAATAGGTGTTGTGATCCCCATTTTTTGAGCCTGTTCTACAAATTCATAATAGACCTCATTATCAAAGAAAAACTGTGTGATAGCGCGTGTTGCACCCGCATCACATTTTTTCTTAAGCGCGATGAGATCGGCATCTAGTGAAGGTGCATCAGGATGTTTTTCAGGATAAGCCCCCACACTAATCTCAAAAGGATGGCGAGACAGAAGTCCTTCCACGAAATCGCTGGTATATTGAAAATAGCCTTTATCTGTGTCAAGAGGCCACTGGAGATCCTCGGGCATATCTCCTCGTAAGGCGATAATATGGCGGATGTTTTGAGTCCAAAGCTCGTCCACAAATTCATACATTTCTTCAATGGGTGTATTAATATAGGTGAGGTGCATTCCAATAGGCAAAGAGGTTTCTTTTTGCATGCGGGCGATTGTGTCCAATGTTCCCTCCCGTGTAGCCCCCCCTGCGCCATAGGTAACTGTCATAAAAACAGGGTGCTGGCGCGCTAAAATGGGGACAGCCTCCCATAAAGTCTCGGCCATCTTGTCTGTCTTGGGCGGAAAAAATTCAAAGCTAAAATGTGTCATAAAGTTTCTTTCGTTTGGATAATGCTACCAGAAAAATAGACAATATCATTGCAAAAATATCTATGATCGTTAAAAAACAGTATGCATTCTTCAACACAGAGACAAGACATGACCCAGATAGACCCTCTTCTTCATCACGATCGTATTCTGATCATAGATTTTGGATCACAAGTGACACAATTAATTGCACGGCGTGTTCGAGAGAGTGGTGTGTACTGCGAAATATGGCCCTTTAATCAGGTCACTCTTGATAAAATAAACGCTTTTGCCCCAAAGGGGCTTATTCTCTCAGGAGGTCCTCGTTCTGTCACAGAGGCGGATAGCCCACGTGCGCCAGAAGGGATTTTTGAGATGGGACTACCCATTTTCGGGATTTGCTATGGACAGCAAGTAATGGTGGAACAACTTGGAGGAAAAGTTGAAGGCTCTGAGCATAAAGAATTTGGACGGGCTTTTGTAACGGTTCAAAATGATTGCTCTCTCCTTGATGGGATCTGGAGCGTGAAGGCACAAGAAGAGGTCTGGATGAGCCACGGAGATCGTGTAGCTCAATTGCCTAAAAATTTTCAAGTGATTGGCGTGTCCGACGGGGCACCCTATGCTTTTATTGCCGATGAGACGCGCCATTTTTATGCGGTACAATTTCATCCAGAAGTTGTGCATACCCCTCACGGGAGCGCCCTCCTCAAAAACTTCACACATAAAGTGTGTGGGTGTTCTGGAGACTGGACAATGTCTGCCTTTAAAGAGGAAACAATTGCTAAAATTCGAGAACAAGTAGGAGATCAAAAAGTTATTTGTGGGCTTTCAGGAGGCGTTGATTCTTCTGTGACAGCTGTACTCCTCCACGAAGCTATAGGCGATCAACTCACCTGCATTTATGTGGACACAGGTCTAATGCGCGCGGGAGAGAGCGAACAAGTTGTGTCTCTTTTTAAAAACCATTACCATATCCCTCTCATTCACGAGCAAGCCGAAGATCTTTTCCTTGGTGAGCTAGAAGGCGTGTCTGATCCAGAAATAAAGCGCAAAACAATCGGACGCCTGTTTATCGAAATATTTGATAAATGCGCCAAAGACGTTGGGGACGCGGCCTTTTTGGCGCAAGGGACACTCTATCCTGACGTTATAGAATCTGTGTCGTTTACAGGCGGACCAAGTGTTACAATCAAAAGCCATCATAACGTAGGTGGCCTGCCCGAGCGTATGAACCTTAAGTTGGTCGAGCCTTTGCGTGAATTGTTTAAAGATGAAGTCCGTGATTTGGGACAGGCCCTTGATATGCCAGAAGATTTTATTCGTCGCCATCCTTTCCCAGGCCCAGGGCTTGCCATCCGTATTCCCGGAGAAATCACACGCGACAAAATAGAAATCTTGAGAAAAGCCGACACAATCTACCTCGAAGAAATTCAAAAAGCAGGGCTTTATGATGTTATATGGCAAGCTTTCGCGGTACTCTTGCCTGTAAAAACAGTGGGAGTTATGGGCGATAATCGTACCTATGATTATGCCTGTGCGCTCCGTGCTGTCACGAGCACAGACGGCATGACCGCCGACTATTACCATTTTGATCATGAATTCCTCAGCCGTGTCTCTAACCGCATCATCAACGAAGTGCGCGGGATCAACCGCATGGTCTATGATATTACAAGTAAACCGCCAGGAACGATTGAGTGGGAGTAGTTACTTCACATAAGAATATTTATAAGCTGTTGTTTTAAAACAATTATAGTAAAATACCATCACTACAAACTAGTTACAAACTCTCTGATTTTTCAGTGTGTTAGCATTCGTGCACTGTAAACATGCGACAAAAAATCAGAACGATTGTGAACAATTAAGGTTACGTGATAAGTAAAACAGCTAAAACCCCTGCAAAACCAAGCAAGAAGAAGGATTCTCATAGCATTACAGAAAGCTACGAAATTCTTGATGGTGTTGCTAAGGTTATTCGCACTACCAAGAGTAGAAACTTTTGGAGTATGTCTTGTTGGATTAAAGAAGAAGGTAAGTGTTTTCGTAGGTCTTTGCACACTCGAAATCTTGAAGAAGCACTATATCTCCTGCATCAACTCATTAAATTGCCCTGTCCCTAACTTCGCCACATAGCTGGTAAGGCGCATAGCACGTACTAGCGCATTTGAGAAAGTAACGCTAGAGGTGACCCCACAAATCACTTAAGCATCTCCTTGATCTCTTTGATTGTGTATCTCTTTGATTGTAAGCTTCTTACTCTCTTAATTATGCTTAGAGTATCTCTAGAATACAATTGATATCCAGACTCTGTAATACTACTGACTTTCAATAGACCTTCATTAGTCCAGAACCTAATAGTGGAATTATTCTCACCTGATTTTTTAGCTAACTGACCTATACGTAATAATGGTTCAACCTCACTAGTAATATCATACGCATCTTTACCACTTAAAGCATCTAAGTATATATCAAGAGATCGATTAACTGCAGATGATATAATTGTATAGTAATCATCCTTAGAGCCACCAAGTTGTGCCTTTTCTAGCGAATTAATATATTTAATCCTATCTCTAGTTCTTATAAGTGCTGGTGTGTATCCATTTTGTAATAAGATTAAATTCATTAATAACCTTGCTGTACGACCATTACCATCGACAAATGGATGAATAGTTACTAGCCTATAGTGAGCCTCAGCTGCTAATTCTACTGGATGTACATCAGAGTTCTCTTTTATCCATTTAATAAAAGATTCCATCAAAGACGGTACCTTAATAGGGTTTGCAAGAATAACCTCAGACCCAGATATTCTAACAGCTATGCTTCTATAATGTCCTGCGTTATTATCATCAATACCTTTCAAAATAGTATTATGTATCGTTAAAATATCATCTTCTGATAGTGAACCCGTTTCATTACCTGATAACTTAACAATATCCTCTAGGGCTTTAGCATGATTTGTAGCTTCTAAATGTTCAACTAAAGATTTACCACCAATAGTTAAGCCCTTTTCAACAACTGCAGCTGTTTCCTTACGTGTAAGAGTATTTCCTTCAATAGCATTACTAGTGTAAGTTAGCTCTACCAAAAACCATTGTTCAAGATTTTGAACTAGTTCTGGGGTTAGAGGACGATAACTATCCAGCTTTTCTTTTTTACTTTGTAGTTTATTCCATTTCATATATAAACTATAAAGTATCACTTAACGGTTTTCAACAAAATAATCACTCATTCCTAGGCTTTCTACTTTGAGCATTAGGGATATCGTTCATATCCCTCTGACTTCTCCCCTCAAAGCTAGATTTATTAAACCCAGAAGACATTGTTGATAGTGGATTGTTTGCAGCAGGATTGGACGACTCTTGAGGGCTGTCTGTAGTGCTTCCCCTAAGTGATCCCATTTTTCTTTGAATGCACCTGTAGCGCTCTTAAATCTCTCCTGTACCCTATCTTTTATGCTCTCATTGCCTGAGCTTTGCGCTATATTATCTTTTGGAGGATATGGCTCTGCTCTATACTCTGGCGGGGTGCGTTCTCGACTAGCCTTAGAACCTGTTTAAAATCTTTTTAATATTTGCTATCCTTCCTTAGGCAACTTTGGAGGTTTAAATGTCGCATACTTATCCTAGTGATATAACTCGCAATCAATTTGAAAACATACGCCATATTTTAGAGAGTTCACGT
>JAJRSA010000029.1 GCA_024279035.1 Alphaproteobacteria bacterium | reverse complement strand
TAGCTCATATACTCTCTCCTTAAAATGGGTATTTAATCGGCTACGCCTGATACCCATTTTAAGGAGAGAGTATATGAGCAAATTACGGCTGAAGCCTCTTTCCGCCTGAAGGCGGAGGTTTATAACCTAAAAAGTGACAATAAATTAGTTAAGTGCATGGTAACGATTGAGTGGGAGTAATAAAGAGTAAAGCTATTACTCTTTATCTTTAGACAATGCCCGTAAATTATCGGCCAAGCGCCCTTCATCCATATTTTTAAGGATCTCACGGGCTTGGTGCATGGGGGAAGGTTCAACATTTACATCGGGTGTTTTCCCTGTGATCTGTGCCGCTAATTTTTGAAGCTTTTCTTCTCCAATGGCTTCCCGCGCACTTTGCGCATTCTTTTTCAAATCCGCAAGCATCGCTTCACGGGATTGTTTTTGAGAGAGTGATTTTTTAGGTTTTTTCGACCAGAACATGGTCTAACTATATCATACAGATAGCTTTAAGAATAGATCTGGTTGTCCAAACATAAATTGATCATTATGAGACTCAACACAGTGTATGTTAACCCCTTTCCACTGGCAGTCTGCTCCTTTTTTCTGTTCTGGCTCCTTTCCCAGATACTCGTCTGTGATCCTTTCGAGAGTAAGGCCATTTTCTCGAAGAACATGAGTAACAATACGTGCTGACTGCTCTGCATAGAGAGGGTATTCTGTTCCTGCATGGAGTGCAATAAGGTCGCCTCTGGCGTCCTGAGCTTGAGGGGACTTTGGGGTTTTAACCACATCTTGTACTAAATTTTCTATTTTCTTGATGAGTAATTGTTCGGGGGTTATTCCTAGATCACTTAGGTTTTTCTCCACGGAGGGGTTTTTGCGTTTAAGTTCTGCCAGTACATTATCTATTAATTCTGCCCTTCTTTCTGGTGAACCATATCTCAAAGAGTCTACCAATAATTGAGACATTGTCTTTGCAGAGAATCCTGTTTTTTTTCTTGCTACCTTTGCTTTTTCACACTCCGAATCCCATTCTGAAGAAATAAATTTCTTCCCTTTTATTGAAAGAAGTTTCAAATCTATATTTACAACATCATTTGTTTGTCTAAAGCAATCAGTATAACTACTTTGCTGTTTAGCAAGAATTGAACATCCCGCCATCGCAAGGAAAAAAAGAGGTGATAGTGGTTTTATGTACTTTAAAGTCATTCTATTTTTAGCTCTCAATTAAATATACATAATTTATTATATGATTTTAAATATTAAGTCAATAAAAAACACCTTCAAAATGCTCGAAAGGTGTTTTTTAAGTGATATCAACGAGTAGTTTATTGAAGCTTAGGTGCTTGTGGCTCTAAAATAGTAACTTTGGCAACCTCAGCATCTTCAACGTCGTAAGCATTGCCTGTTACAAACGCCCAAGCGCTCTGAACTTTTTTTGTACACTCACTCTCCTCTCCCTGATATCCCTTACCGCCCCCCAAACGGGTACAGTTAGACCTATAGTCTTGCACTATAATGTCATGCATGGCATTCGATGCTGCTGTAGTTTTAATGGCCTCTATATTCGCTTCACGTGCCTTAATGTTACCAACTTCCCCCGAAGTCCCACATATTCCTTTATCATCTATGTCCTCTAAATGTGATATCCTTTTCGCTGGCTTAAGATGGGCTATGTCTATATCAGTCAGTCCTGTCTCTTTATTGACATACCCTCCAGGCTCAGACTCTCCTCCACTACCAGAAAGACCTACCCCTGTCAATTGGACACCTACAGCTCCACTGTAAGCGCCACCACAAGGGTGTGCAGTATTAAAGGAAGGAGCACTAGCAAATGCAGTAGAAACTGGGATCTTTGAAGATTTATAGGTATCTCCATCAATTATTACATCTCCATCATTAACAATTTGATCTCCAGTTTTCACATCTTTAACAATGGCCACTGGCTTTACGACACTGTGATCAACAATTTTTAATTCACTATTACCTGAATCTTGAATGAATGACTTAGATCTACTATTACCTGAATCTTGAATGAATGACTTAGATCTACTATTACCTGAATCTTGAATGAATGACTTAGAGGCCTGCTCTTGCAGTATTTTCACACCAACAACTGTTCCCTGTTGGACAACATTGGTGTTTTGAAGGATGTTCTTGTTTACTGGTGGCTTAGGCTTCTCCCCCGCCATTGCACTATTTGTAGACGCCAAAAACAATGTTGTTATTAAAAATTTATTCATAATAATATCCTTATATGTACACATTAAATTATTTTACTTGGGCGATTGATAATAGGATCAAATCCATATGTCAAGATTAATAATACATTCTCTGTAAAATATTTTTGAGGGTGTTTTTTCCTTGCTTTTTTGTTTTGTTATATGTATAAGATTTCAATTAATTTTTTATGTCATTTAACAATAGGACAATGAAGAGATGAAACTCACACGATCACATATAAAAACAGGGTTAAAATTTTCTGGGGGGATTGCCCTTGGGGTGGGGATTAAGATGGCCTTTAATGCCGCGGCACAGGCAAGTGGCGCAGGATTGGTTATCGGAGGATTAGCCTTTACATACGGGGTTGGGAAAACACTCCTCGATAAAGAGGCTTACTATAAAAAAGAAGACACACACTGGGGACAATTCAAAGAATTAACACGACAATCTTTCAGAAACAGTGCTGGCCTCGGGGCAAGCATGGCCATCGGTGTTAATTTTGAAGAAATTAGAGGGATCGGGGGCATGCTTGCTGAAAAAATTCTCCCTCATGTATCTCCCTATATAGACCAGATCAAAGAAATGAAAAATACAGTCGTCACTTCTTTTAAAAACTGGCTTCCTAAATTTAGAGTAAATATACCTAAATCACCCCAAGAACTTCAAAACCCACTCATGGAAAAACCTGCCATTGTTGAGATTAACCCTCCTATTATTGAAGAAACTACAGAGCTTCTCCAACAGGTTGAAGATCTAGAACCAGAGATTACAGTCTCTCCAACACCCATGGAACAACTGGCGACGCTTACAGGAAATGATGCATTAAGAGATAAAGCACTTGCTGGAAACCCTCAAGCTTTGAAAGATGTGGCCTATGGTCTCTTAAACGAAAAGCTGGACTTTGCAGAGAATAAAGAGCTTGGCGCACAATTAATGAAAAAGGCAGCAGATCTGGGCAATCTTCAGGCCATGAAAGATGTTAAAATTCTTGAAACAATGGGATTACTGGACAATCTGACCATTGAGGAAGAGCTCTCCACACTGGATAATTTAAAACCACAAGCCCAAGACATTCTAGACAGATCTGCAGCGGGTGATCCTCAAGCTGGAAATGATGCGGCCATTGGCCTTTTGAATGGAAGATATGGATTTTCAAAAGATTTCGATTTAGGACTGGATAAACTGGAAGAACTTGTCGAAAAAGGGCATCCAAAATCCATCGAAGATATGAAAACACTCGTTAAACATGGAATGGCTAAAACACTTGATCTAAGCACTGAAGCGCAAATAAAGCTTGAGCTTTCCAGTGTCAATATGAACGCTGTGTGTAGCTCTAAACTGAGGGTATGTGAATTTGCAGAGAATATATCCACGGAAAGGAAAGCCTCCATTCGAACAATGTTTGATTTTGCTGTCAATACGACCAAAGAGCAAACAGGAAAGATGTTTAATCTTATGACTTTCTCGAAAACCCCTGACTTAGCAATGGTTACACCCTAAAACACTCAGAGCTTATCTCTCCACATTCTTTTTCACACGTCTGCGCTGAACGGAAGAGGGAATATTCATTGCTTCACGGTATTTTGCGACAGTACGACGGGCGATCTCTATGCCCTCTAATTTGAGGGCTTTGACGAGGGCGTCATCAGAGAGGATGGTTTTTATTTCTTCTGCATCAATCAAGATTTTGATTTTGGCTTTGACGGCTTCGGAGGAATAGTCCGCCCCTCCATCTACGGAAGAGATAGAAGAAGAGAAGAAAAATTTCAGTTCAAAGATCCCCCGTGATGTGCCTATATATTTATTATTCGTGACCCGACTGATTGTACTTTCATGCATATTTATGTCTTTGGCGATATCTTTAAGTACCATGGGCTTTAAGAACTCGATTCCATAGAGAAAGAACGGGTTTTGCTCTTCAATAATACTGGCGGCCACTTTCAAAATTGTTTGGGCGCGTTGATCTAGAGCACGGACTAACCAGCTTGCCGCTTGCATTTTTTCACTTAAATAGGATTTGTCTTTTTTATCTGAGGTTTGGCTCAAGACAGTCGTGTAATAGTCCCGATTGACCAAAACACGAGGGAGGGTGTCGCTGTTGAGTTCTACTTTCCATCCCCCACCAAGATCACGAGGCAATTTTTTCATGAGGACATCTGGGACAATGGTTTGTGTCACAGAATGATCAAAATCAATGCTGGGTTTAGGGCGCAATGTTCTTATATCTTCTGCCATTTCTTTGACAATATCTTCTTCCACTCCACAGAGATGAGAGAGTTGTTTATAATCATGCTCTCCCAAAAGATGAAGATTCTCCAAAAGCTTTTTCATTCCCGCTCCAAGGAGCTTCTTCTCGTCCAATTGAAGCGCCAAGCATTCTGTTAGGTCTTTGGCGAAAATGCCCGTGGGATCACACTGTTTGAGTTGTGGAAGAAGGTTTGTAATCCGCTCGATTGAGCATCCCAAGCGCTGGGCTAGATGATTAGGCTCATCTCGGAGATAACCAGACTCATCAAGCTGTTCAATCAATAAAGCGCCTATTATCCTGTCTCGTGGGTCTTTGAAGCTCATATGCACTTGTTCTAGAAGATGCTCTCTGAGTGTCTTTTTATCTGAAATTGTGTTTTCAAGGATATTGTCTGTAGACCCCATAATCGAGTTTTTATGGGTTGAACCGTGAGAAGAGTCAACATGGGCAGAGCCTGCATCAAAATCCATGAGAGGAGGGTCTGTGTCTTCCTTCTCTGGATTGTCCTGTTCTGGCTCTTTATCTAATTCAGGGTGAGACTCATCACGCTCGAGCAAAGGATTATCTTCCAACTCTTTATCTAAATACTCGGAGAGTTCTAAATTCGAGAGTTGCAAAAGTTTAATCGCCTGTTGCATCTGCTGGTTCATCACCAGCGTTTGAGATTGGGTCTGTCTAAGATCGAGTCGAGGCGGTGTGTTCATAAAAGGGAGTCTATCACGCCCACTCTAAATTTACAGTGAAAAGCCTTCACCTAAATACACTTGTCTGACATCATCATCGGCGACGATTTCTTCGGCTGTGCCTTCCATAAGGACTTTTCCGTCATGGAGAATATAAGCGCGATCAACAATGCCGAGCGTATCTCGGACATTATGGTCTGTAATCAAAACTCCAATGCCTCGTGTCTTCAGCTGTCCGATGAGGTCTCGAATATCACTCACGGCGATGGGATCAATTCCAGCCAAGGGCTCATCAAGGAGAATGAACTGCGGGCGTGCTGCCAAGGCGCGTGCAATCTCACAGCGACGACGTTCTCCCCCTGACAAAGCCACAGAGGGTGTCCGACGTAAATGCCCAATAGAAAATTCAGCGAGGAGCTCTTCGAGTAAAATCTCTTGCCGATCTTTGGGCATGTCCTGCCCTTGTAAAACAAGACGGATATTATCCTCGACATTTAATCCACGAAAGATAGAGGATTCTTGAGGGAGATATCCAATCCCGAGACGCGCCCGTTGATACATCGGTAAATGTGTAATATCGCTTCCATCCAAGAGAATATGTCCGTTATTGGCTTTAATAAGCCCCATCATAATATAAAAGCAGGTTGTTTTCCCTGCGCCATTTGGCCCCAATAGCGCCACAGATTCTCCTGCGCGGACATGCATAGACACATCTCGAAGCACTGGCTTTTTCTTATAGCTCTTGGAAATATGCTCAGCATACAGCCCTTTTTCGACAGGCTTGAGATGGTTTGTCTTGAGAGTCACAGTCAGAATACGCCCTTAACTTGGATTTTTTGCCAACGCCAATTTAATACCTAAAGCAATAAACAATGTTCCGCAGACGCGGTCAACCCATTTTGAGAGGCGCATAAATATGTCTCGGATTGAAGGAATGGTCAGGAAGAGAGAGACCAAAGAAAACCAAACAACAATGAGACTAAAACAAACAGCTCCATACACGCCGTAGACCCAAACTGGATGATCTGGATGTATGAATTGGCTAAATAACGCCAAAAAGAAGAGGGTGGCCTTTGGATTAAAGAGATTCGTGATAAAGCCTTGTGTCCATGCTTTGAACGCAGATAAAGATTGTTTTGAGTCTATTGTCTTCACATCCAGAGTGTCTATGCCTTTGGAACGCAGAGCCTTGACCCCCATATAGATCAAATAGACCGCTCCAATCACTTTAATCACTGTAAAGAGTAGAATAGATTGCGCAATAAGAGTAGCAAGCCCTAACGATGTGTAGGTCACGTGAACAAAAATAGAAAACCCAAGCCCAAGAGCTGTCCAAAACCCTGCCAAACGCCCGTATGAGAGGGCATTACGAATGACCATGATTAAATCAGGGCCCGGAGAAAGTACAGCAACCCCAAAAATTCCAGCAAGAAGAAGTGCGTTGATTAAAATATCCATAAAGATCTTTCTAACATAATATGGAATTTAAATAAAGAAAAAAGAGAGGAACTTAGGTCGAGCTTTTCACAAACTCACGATCACAATAGCCACAAATGAGTTTTTCTTTCCCATCAAAACTATAATAGACAGTGGGATGACCGAGTGCGCCCATCCCTCCATCACAAGAAACTCCGTCAGCACTTTCATCAAGGGTGATGATCTCTGGGGTAGACATCTTCATTTAACTGATTTGCTCTTCCGCCCATTGGGTAAGCTGGGATTTGCTCATGCCCCCTACTTTTGTATTGGTCACTTTTCCATTTTTAAAAACCATGAGGGTTGGAATACCACGTACGCCGTATTTAGTCGGGGCTTCAGGATTTTCATCGATATTGACTTTCACAACTTTGAGCTTATCGCCCATCTCATTTGCTAATTCTTCAACAAGAGGCATCAGGGCTTTACACGGCCCACACCATTCTGCCCAAAAATCAACAATAACAGGTTGAGTGGACTCGAGAACTTCTTTTTGAAACTCTGTATCTGAAACGGGTGTAGCCATGAGGTCTCTTCTTTCGTAAAATTCTATATTAAAACACTGGTAATAAATATGAGGTGATTCTTTTAAAATTCAAAGACAGATCATACCTCTCATCCACATAATTTTTTATTTTAACACTATAAATCAAATAATATCAGTAAGTTTTTGTTAACTTACGTAAACTATTGGTTAATATAAGAAAAATTTTTCACTCTTTCTGTTTTTGTTAACGTCTCAGTAACCAGTTGAGGGGATAATAGGAACTATAAGGTCTTCGTGTTTGGAGACCTGCGAAAATATTAAAAACGAGATTAGATACATGTTATGAATGGCCCAACAGAAACACAAGAAATAGAAATCAACCTTACACCTCTTGCAAGTGCACGCACGGCCTATACGTTGAATAATCACCAACCTGTGAAATGTAGCTTTATCGGGACAGATCCATTATTTTTTATGGATACAGATGAACTCATTGAAGAAGATGGATTATTTGAGGATTTTTCCTTAGAAATATTTTCAGAAGAGCTTGAGGATCTTAAGCACAAGATGGTGTCCTACGAAGCCATTTCAAAGGAATTCCATACGGAAGAAATATCTATTTCTGATCTCTTTCTAAAAGAGGCTAAATTTGTAACCTCCGAACTCCCAAACGAGGCTTCTCTCCAAACATTAATAAACATTCTAACACAAAGCCGTTTTGCGGACACACTCATTGACTATGCAACGGCGCATGGGGTTGAACTTGAATACTCGTCTCATGTTAAAATATCAGAATATGATCGGGACGCTGGAAAGATATTTATTCATCCTTCTCTTGAAATGGGATATCAAATTCTCATGGCCTCCGCAGAACTACGCCGTGTCTGGCAACATAAAAATGGGGCTTTGGTGGATCCTATGGCCTTTTATCCTGATCATGGGATTTTGATTAATCGTTTACAAGAGGCTGATGCCAATGCGTTTATGGTCCGTATTGCATGGGAGCTCAAATTAGCGCATCACACTGAAGCGTGGCATTTGGTTGAACATTCTCCTTTTGCAGATTTGGGGCGCTCTTTTGCGCAAGAAGCCTGTACAGATTTTCGTGCAGCCAATAATGGGAAAGCGTTACTGAGTATCGTAGAAGCATGGTTTCTCTCAGAGCGCTGTCGTAAACATGACAGAACACTGATTCAACGCATGCTGGCGGGACAAGCACCAGAAGGGTTTGCCCATTCACAGGATTTATCGCGTCAAGCCTTGATCGAGGTGATTTATGCCCTTGGAGAAAATCCATACGGCAATAATTACCTTGCTCCTCATATTCAGCTCCTCATTGAAGATCCTATTTTCTCTGAAGTGCGTGATCGCTCTAACGCTAATTTCCTATGGTTTGTGAAGTTCGAGAGTTCTTTTGCACAGGCAGAATTGATAGCGGAACAGGACTTGCAAATGGATAGCTCTCTTGATGGCACCTCATCACATTTAGACAAAGGACAGCACATTTATGAAGCGGATATCATCCAATTCCCCCAAACACACTCAAAAACGGGTCGAATATCAGGAGACTGTGAAATCCTTCCCTTTTCTCGTCAAGAACACTAAAAATATTGAGTCTTGTCAAAGGCCTACCTCTTTTGATATGACTTTTATATCTGGAGACACTATGGATGATATAAATCCACACCCTATTGTAAAGACACACACACAGGCTATTTATCAAGATTCCTTGTGCCTTGGGAGGCTGTGGACATCTATGTCTCAAAGCGATCAAACAAAAGTGCGCGCTCCATCTCGTCAATCTTCTCCACAAACAATTATGACATGGATATCATCCCTTCTCTCGCACAGTCCAACATTAAACGCTTTAATGAAAGAGATCGATCAAAAGGGGTGGTCTGTTGTCCTATCAAAGGGGACAGCCGAATCTTATAGAATTGATGTGGAAGAGAATGTTCTCATCCTTCCCTCTCTGATGAAAAAGTCACATAGCCGTTACAATCTGCTCTTAAATACAATCCGTGCCCTGCGGGATGTATGGTATGAAGATCATCATTTTGATCTCTATGAAACATTAGTGCCTGAAGACTGGCTCAAATGGGAAAAGATCCGCTCTGCAGATATTGAGAGCTTTACCGTATGTGTCACATGGGAACTTCGTGTTGCAGGACAACGGGATCTTTGGCGCACCCTTATGGGGAGTGAAAATGGGGATATGGCCATGGTTTTCCAAGAGATTGATGAAAATCAGGGCGAGCACAATTCACACATGGATGCACTTCTTCATACATTCCGCCAATGGTTTATGGCCAAAGACCGTATTAATGAAACAGACTCTACAACGTTAGCCGCCCTTGATGAAATACTCTTGACCCAGAATTTAGGCACGCCTTTCGGAAAAGGCCGTCTCAAAGCCCAAGATGTACAAAACCATCTTCCCTACCTTAAAGATGTTGATCATATGCTCACAAATCCAGATTTTTGTACCATTCCAGATGACATTAACCAAGCTCATTTCTTTCATATCATGAATGATCTGGAAACCGTCCAAATCGACGGTGTTCGTTTTCGAGATAAGGCACTCGCCGCCAAAATTTTCCCGCAGGGATGAAGGACGTATTCTATCTTCCCTTGTCATGCCCCATTGGCATGATACGATAGACAAATGACGGGCTCCAAAACTAAAAGTTTTTATATTCATCTTGTCTCAGATGCAACAGGGACAACCTTGCAAAGTCTGGCGCGCGCAGCACTTTCTCAGTTCGAGGGAATTGATCCGCAAGAGCGCTACTGGCCTTTGATCCGTACACAACGCCAAATGTCACGTGTATTGGAGAATATTGAAAAACATCCTGGGCCAGTGCTTTTTACGTTTGTGGAGGGGGCGATGCGTAAAGTACTCCGTAAACATTGTGAAAAACTTGATATTCCTTGTATTGCCGTTATGGATCCCCTACTTAAAGCGCTTTCCTCCTATACAGGGCTACATGCGCAAGGTGTTCCGGGATTACAACATGTAATGGATGATGATTATTTTAAACGGATTGAAGCCATTGATTTTGCACTCGGCTATGATGATGGACAACATTTAAAAGGATTAGAAGAGGCAGATGTTGTTCTCGTCGGAGTCTCCCGTACATCTAAAACTCCCACCTGTATTTTTTTAGCGCGCAGAGGAATTCGGGCAGGGAATATTCCTCTTGTGCCTCATGTCCCTTTTCCAGAAAACCTTCTCCATCTTGAGCATCCACCTTTATTTGTGGGCTTGACCGAGTCCCCAGACCGTCTCCTTCAACTCCGCTCTACACGGTTGCGCGCCGATGAACATAACAAACTTGATAGAAACGCCTATCTTGATCCTGAAAACATAGAAGAAGAAGTCCGTACGGCTCATAAGTTTTTTAAGGAAAATAAATGGCCAATTATTGATGTTACCAAGCGCTCTATTGAAGAAACCGCTGCTGAAATTATGGTTTTGCTTCAAAAGAGAAGGTCTAAACATGGCACATAATTATAAAAAACTAGCCATTCTTGGGCATCCTGTTCAACACAGTAAATCCCCCTTAATCCATAAATACTGGATTAAAAAATATGGCTTAGACGGCCAGTATGACGCCGTTGATAGCCCTCCTGATACACTGGAGCGAACACTTAGAAGATGCCTTAAAGAGGACTATAACGGGTTTAACGTGACCCTGCCTCATAAACACTCTATTCGATCCTATTGTGATTTCTTTGATACGACTTCCCACGAAATTGGCGCTGTGAATACCCTTCATTTAAAAGATCATAAACTCTATGGATCAAATACAGATGCGTACGGGTTTTCCAAGAACTTAGAAATGTCTCACCCTGATTTTGAATGGGGTGCAGGCCCTGCTGTTGTTTTGGGTGCGGGGGGCGCAGCACGTGCGGTTGCGTACGCCCTCAAAGACAAAAATGTACCTGTAATCAAAATATGTAATCGTACGCTTTCAAAAGCAGGAAATATTGTCGCTGATATGGGTGGATCTGTGATGCCATGGGAAGAACGTACAGAGGCTATAAAAGAGTGTAATCTTCTCATTAATACAACATTATTGGGGATGGAAGGACAAAGCCTATTAGAAATGCCTTTAGAGACACTCCCCTCTCACGCAACTGTTTATGATATTGTATACGCTCCATTAATAACGCCTTTATTACAAGAGGCACAGGCACGAGGCAACCCTATTGTCACAGGTATTGGGATGCTTCTCTATCAAGCCCAACAAGCCTTTAAAACATGGTATGGCATTGTGCCTGAAGTGGATAATCTCCTTATTCAAAAGGTTCTCGCATGATTATTCTAGGTCTTACAGGCTCGATTGGAATGGGGAAATCAACTGTCGGCACTCTGTTTTCTCGACACGGCGTTCCCGTCCATGAGTCCGATAAAGCTGCGCACAAAGCACTCGACTATCACAGTCCTGTCTTTGAAGCGATTGCAAAAACTTTTCCAGAGAGCTGGAATAAAAAGAAAAATACACTTGATCGCCAGATACTAGGAGAGCTCGTTTTCTCTGATCCAGAGAAAAAACAGCTATTGGAAAACTACATTCATCCTTTTGTACGCTATGAGCAACAAAAGTTTATCCATGCTATGCGTGCCAAAGGCATCAAAAAAATTGTGTTAGATATCCCTCTCCTCTTTGAAACAGGCGCAGAGTCACGCGTAGATCATACACTCGTCGTAACCGCCCCCTTCTTTATCCAAACCCAGCGCATTCTGTCCCGTCCCAATATGACTATAGAGCGTTTCAATGCGATCCTGAACGCTCAAATGAGCGATGCCGAAAAACAACAGAGAGCAGATTTTATTGTACAGACAGGACAAGGGTTAGCATTTACTCATCGCCAAGTATTTAACGTTTTACAAAATATTAAAGAAAGAACTAAATAATCAGCACGTTCTATCCTAAGTTCATGCCAAACATTGATTGATTTTTCTCACTATCATACTTGTACGGAGCATCTTCATTCCCTTTAGCTTCCATGAAGGCAGGGGGTTGGTATTTTGTAATAAATTTTCCAGCTTTTGACAAAAGATCACTCGCAGTGATTTTTGATTTTTCTGCCTGCTTGATAAAGGCATCTATAACAGGAGCCATTGCTTCTTGAGCAATTTCCATCCCCATAATAACAGCTTTTGTTATTTCTCCAGCATCAGGAATAAGGCCTATAACGGCTTCAGAGAAACTTGATATACTTAAGGCACTTTTTTTCTTCTTTTTTTGTCCTTTGCTATCGCCCGATTTCCCTTTTGATCCTTCTTCCTCCCCTTCTTCCTCCTCTGAAGACACATGGGATAGATACCCTGAGTTCACATCGATTTCAAAGAAAGTTTCTGCTTGTAAACTAACTGGATATTTAGCTAATTCCTTTGGAAGAAGATTAGAATGATCTCCAGAAAGTCCAGCTTTAACTTCAATACGAATAAGATCAGGATTTTTCCAATCATACACAATTGCATGGCTTTTAAACTCACCAAATTGTACACATTTTTTTACGAATCGTTTTCCAGGATAAAATCTCTCTTGCTCAAGACCACATTCTTTTAAAAACTTTTTGATATTAATGTGCATGGTGCACTCCTCTTTCTCTGTGCAATTTCATTTTGTGCCTCAAGTGTGCCCTGAAAAGGTAAAGAAACTGTTAATACTCTCTTTTGGAATATATCTGATTAAAAAGAAGATAACTCAAAAGAGGCTCAAATTTGCACACTCAGCTTATTTTGAGTTATCATGGGAGTGAATCAAGTGTTTACAAAAAACTTGTGGAAGAAAGTCGTTTGAGAAACCCTATACAGTTTCAAACAAATACGGGCGGACAAATATCTCTTCCTTAAAAATTATTTCTAGATAGAATAAGTCATCATGTATAATTGAAGGAGTTCAAGAAATGAACAAAATTATAATCCTCTTTACTATTTGTTTTTTAACATTGGTAAGTTCTGCTTCCTATGCGGGAGGTCCCGTGTTCTTAAATAAAATAAAAAATGCGTTCAGTGGGTCTTCAAGTTCTAAGAAGAAAAATAGTACGGTAAAACCTACCCCGTCACATTCAAAACAAAAACAAGCCCAAACTATGAATCAGGCAGACATCAATAGACAATCCATGAAAAATGCTATGGCAAAGAGGGGGCGCTTAATGAGCGAGACTCAAAATTTTATGCAAAGGCAACAACAAGAAAATATAGATAACTACAGAAAACAGCTTCAACAATCTGGCACAGGTACACTAACAAGTACAACAGGACGCCCTACGGCCTCAAAAACCACTGATGGATCGGTACAAAAAACCACTATTATTAGGCGGAAAAGTAGTGAGGATTCTAAAAAACCTAAGCCTATCTTCAAAGATTTTAGATAACTACATTTGAGTCCAATATCTCCTTATGAAGAACCCGTTATCCTTTTTACAGAAGAGTTCTCTTTTTCTTTTGGGGAGTATATATGGGATTTTTGGATCCTCCTCTCCTGACCAACTGAGCTGGGTTGAGTGCTCTGTTTTTATTATCCTTATGATAAGTGTTGGGGTTCAAGGGATAATAACACCCTTTAGAAATGTCCAAACCATTCCCCGTCCTCTTTTTTGGCTATTTCTCCTTTTCATATGGGGGACAGCTATGGGCGTTGGGATGGCACTTATTCATGGACAAAATTTAAATTGGATCGTACGGGATTACGCAAGCTTTTTGATGCTCTGTCTTCCTCTCTTTTTCTTTTATCACTTTTCTAAGAAAGATTTTTTAAAAAACTTTCAATATCTTATTTTTGGTATAGGTACCCTTTTTTCCTTGCGCGTTATAAAAAATTTGCATGAGAAGAATGGACAATCAGATACAGGGGAAATAGGAGCTCTTTATTTGTCCATATCTCCTGAAATATTGTTTACAGCATGTGCTTTAAGTATGATGTTCCTTTATTTTATTTTTCTCTCTGGAAATACAAAAATAATACAGAAAGTTTCTTTTGTGTGTTGTACTTTACTGCTTACATTTTTTTCAACGTATGTACTCTATAGAAGTTCTATGCGTGCAGGGATTGGCGCCGTTTTTTTCTCTCTGAGTGCTATGAGTTTATGGGCTATAATCTATCGTCCCAAAAAGAGTGTGATGTTAGCTATGATAGGTATTGTTAGTCTTGTTGTTTTTCAAGATCTCTTGTTAGATAAGCTCACACCTCTCTTCGAAAAACAAAGAGAGGTGGGTTTAAATCAACGTTTTGAAGAAATATTTGTTGTCTCGCAAGAGCTTGGATCATCACCAATCACTCATATGATAGGTCTTGGATGGGGCGCTGGTATAGAATCTCCCTCCTCTGCTGGATTGTATGTTAATTTTACTCATAATTTATTTTCTTCTTTATGGTTAAAGACTGGTTTGGTAGGCGTTATTTTAATGATGGCATTTTGTGTGAGTACTCTACGGAGTCTTTCTCAAAGAGTATCATTAAAAAACCATCATTCTTTTATCCTGTTAACAGCTCTTATCTTATGCCTCTCAGTCAACATGCTTTTATATGGAGGATACAAATCACTCGGGTTTGGATTGTGCTTAACTCTTTTGTTAAGTCTCTGTTTCTCAGAAGAGAAATCCATTGCAGAGCCCTCTTGATCATGCTAGTGAGGAGGGGTTATGCGGACAAAACCCTCTATCCTTTTTCTCAATCGTGTTCTCTACCCTGAAAAGGGAGAGACGGGGCGTGTCTTGAGAGATATCTCCCATGCATTTGCACAAGATGGATGGGAAGTCTCTGTTCTCTCGCTTCATACAACAAAAGAGGATCATACGCCTTCTAATAAACTCAAAATTAAGACCGCCAAAGCCCTCTTTGGAAAAAGCCTCTTTGGATATCTGTGGGCATGGGTGCGCTTACTGAGCATGGCTGTTACTCATCCTCGGACGGATATCATTGTGACGATGACAGACCCCCCTCTTTTAGTCATGGTAGGAAATATCGTTTCTTGTTTAAAAGGCTCCCGACATGTGCATTGGTGTCAAGATTTATACCCCGATCTGTTTCCTGTCTTGGGTTATCCTAAAATTCTTAAGTTTTTAACGCATCGTCTATCTGTACGCGCGTTAAGGAAATGTGACAAAATTATCGTTATTGGACGATGCATGGCACGTAAAATTGTTAACAAAAATATCCCGGCGAGCCATTTAAGTGTCATTCCAAACTGGTATAACCCTGTTCAGAAGAAAGATCTGTCTGAAAAGCGCATAAAAAAGAAAGTGGAAACAACTATTAAAGCGCCAAAAGAAGAGAAAGATATGATCTTTGATGAATCTCAAAAATTTCGTGTTTTATATGCTGGAACGATTGGACGTGCGCATAAAATGGACACAATTTTAGGGGCTATCCGACAGATACAAGATTTAGAACCTGACATTGAATTTGTCTTTATTGGTGATAAGAAAGGCCATGATGGACTTCAAAAAGAAAAAGACAGGCGGGGGATTACAAATATTCGTTTGATCCCCTATCAACCAGAATCAGCTCTGAAAGCTTTAATGGAAAGTGGTGATATTCATCTTATTTCTCTGGATGAACATGCCGAAGGCCTGATGGTGCCTTCAAAATTTTACAGCGCTCTTGCTGCAGGACGACCAAGCATTTTTGTAGGGCCTAAAAACTCTGAAGTTTCTAAGGTTATCCGTGATTTTGAATGTGGCACACTGGTTTCTCAAAATAACGAAAAAAGGCTTGTCGAGGCCATACAGGCCTATCGCAACAGTGAGAAAAGATGGTTCAAACATCAAGAAGGTGCCCTCGAAGCCGCCCAACGTTTTCTCCCCGAACAATCATGGCAAGTCTGGCTTCAACGCATGCAAGATCTGATGCGCCAGCCTTAAATCATGAAAGAAATAGCCTCCTCTTCCCATAGTTTTCAATCTCCAGAGACACTCTCTGATTTTGTGCAAAATTTATGGGCAGTAAAAAAAGAGGTCTTTCTTGGGAGCATGGTTGGACTAGTGATAGCTCTCTTGTATGTTTGGACAGCGCAAAGCAGTTATAAGGTCACAATGATTGTGGGGGGTGTCCCCCCAATCTCTATGCAAACAGCGCCACGAGGCTCCCTTACATCTTCTCCTTTTCTCTCTCAGACAAAGACCGCTTCTACGCTCTCGCAAATGCATCAGAACATGTATCGGACGATGTTTCGTAGTTCACGTGTGGCCAATATGGTGGTCAAAATACCCGATCATATAAAAGCGATTTCCCACGATAAGCGCTATGGTCTGTTCTCCTTCGAACCTCAAGGGTGGTCAGGGGATGATCTGGCACATTATTTCCATCGTAAGATCCGTATGGCTCCTATCCATCATACGCACGACCTTATCGAGATCAGCACCACTCACCCTAATCCCGATTTTGCTGAGAGTTTTCTATTACATCTCCATGCCTTAACCGATGAAATCATTAGAAATGATCACAAAAAACTTATCAATGACCGTCGTGCTTATATTACCAAAGCCCTTAATGGGGCTCTGAATATTGATCACAAGAAAGCCTTAGGGCAACTTCTCATTGAGCTGGAACGGGAAGCCATTATGGTGAATTCGGATCGTTCTTTTGCGATGCGCATTATTGATCCTCCGTCCTATTCTTCCGCTCCCTATCATCCTCGCTCTGCACTAATGATCGTGATATTCACCCTGTTAGGGGCTTTTGGAGGCACACTCATTGGATTGGCGAGGCGTGCTTTGTGATGACAATCTCTGCCTCCATCATCATCGTAACCAAGGATATTAGCGAAGACCTTCGCCCCATGTTTGAACATAGCTTGAGGTCTCTTAAGGATTTTGAGGATGTCTGGGTGGTGCATTCAGGGAAAGATCATGCTCTACAGACCTTTGCCAAAAAACATAGAGCACATTACATATCCTACCAATGGGATGGGCAATATCCCAAAAAACGACAATATTGTCTCGATACGATCCCTACAAAATACAAATGGGTTTTCTTTTTAGATGCGGATGAGGTGATGCTTCCTGAATTGGCTCAAGAAATAGACAACATTCTACATATGACAGACATAAACCACTATGGCGGGTTTTTTATTAAAGGGGGCTATATTTGGAAGGGTAAGCCTCTGAAATATGGGTTGAAGAATAATAAGCTCTGCCTCCTCCATAAAGACCGTATGGTCTTTCCTGTGATTGATGATTTGAAGTGTGAGAGTATGGGAGAGATTGAAGGGCATTATCAGCCGACCCTAAAAGCTTCACATTATAAAATCGGACAGCTTACAACCATCCTAGATCATTACGCTTTTGCGGATATGAAAGAATGGGACACTCGGCATCAAAAATACGCTCTGTGGGAAGCCTATATGATTCAAAATAAAGCCTACCCTCAAGACCCTTCTTTCATCAGACAGACTATAAAAAGCCTTTTTAGATCTCTTCCCTGTCGCCCGCTTTGCGCTTTTCTTCATTCCTATCTTCTGAAAAAGGGAGTTTTGGATGGGAGAGCAGGCTTTCACTTTGCCAAAACCCGTTATCACTATTACAAAATGGTTAACCAACTTTTAAAAACCAAAAAAGAGAGGGACAAACCCGTCGCACTGTCCAACTAAGCATGTGCATCAGATAAAGACGATGAGCGCCTGCGATATGGTGATGTCGGCGAATGTAATATTGCTCCAAACGCCCCGTTTTGGCCGCTGTTTGAGACACCCCTCCTCCCTCAAACACACATAAAGGCTCTGGGATATAGCGAATATTTTGATCGTGCGCCAATGCATCTCGTAAATATCGATAGGTGAAATCATAGTCACTCGCAATGCTATAAGAGAGATCGTAACGCAACTCCGTTACCTTATAAATCATAGCTTGATGGTGGGTAAATAACCCTTTTCCAATGGTGATATAAGGTTTGGCTTTCTTAGAATGGATAACTCCCTTCAAATCTTGCTCCAATGAATCCCCATACAAAAAATCAGGGCTATGTGCTAGAGAGTCCAAGATAATCTCAAGCGTATGAGGGTTTGCCAATCCATCCCCTGCATTCAAAAAGAGAAGATAATCCCCCGTCGCGCGATCCATCCCTTTATTCATCGCATCATAAATTCCTTTGTCAGGCTCACTTGTCCAATTAGCATGTGTAGTTTCCAAAAAAGAAACGTTCTCATCTTGTGATCCCCCATCCACAATAATCCATTCATACTCTTGGATATCTTGTGCCTGAAGAGACTCATACGTCTTTTTCAAACCGTCGAGATTGTTATAGGTAATGGTTATAATTGAGAGCGTCATATTTATTCATATCCTAATTCTACGCTCCACTATCCAGATAAAAGATATGAAGATCAATGCCAAAAGGGATAAATTGACAATCCCAAAGATCAGATTCCATAGGTTCAATCCCCCTTTGGGACTCAATTTAAAAAGTTGAGACTGGCGTTACCTCGGAATTAAGACAACCATCGTGCCTTTAGATTTCATTGCCCCTGCCATCGCTTCCGCCTGCGCACCATAGCCCCAGAAGACATCTCCTCGGACAGCGCCTTTGATAGCGCCACCTGTGTCTTGGGCGACCATGAGACGTTGGAGGTTGGGTTCGGTGTCTATGGGGTGTTCAACATCAATCCAAATAGGGAGACCGTAGGGATACAGGCCTCGATCAACAGCGAGCGAATGGTTGGGCGTGAGGGTGATGCCTTCGGCGCCAATAGGCCCTTGTGTATCTAACTTTCTAAAAAATACATAAGATCTATTCACGTTCATAACGTTTTGAGATTCTTTTGGATGCGTTTCCAACCATTCTCGAATGGATTGCATTGAAACACTGTCTTTGGAGAGTTCTTTCATCTCAATGAGAGCGCGTCCAATGGCTGTATATTCATGCCCGTTTTGCCCTGCGTACCCTACACGTTGTACAGATCCATCTGCCATTTGAGCAATCCCAGAGCCTTGGATCTCCAAGAAAAACGCATCTACAGGACTGTCTACCCACATCAAAGTCTGGTCATATTTTAAAGGCATCTTTTGAGCAACAATCTCAGCTCTGTCTTCATAGGGGTGAAGCTTGTCCCCCACAAGACGTCCCGCAATTCGTTTGCCTCTGAGATCTTTGCGGAAAAGGCCTAGATCAACGCTGATAAGATCTCGTGGTTTTTCTCTGAGAGGCACATGATAGCGTTCTGTTTGTACGGTTGAGCCCTTAAGAGACGCTTCATAGTACCCCGTAAACAAACCCTGCGGGTTATTGCTTTTATCGGTCACTTTATAGGCTTGAAAAGCGGTTTCTATCCATTGTGTATCAGGGGTTTCAGGTAGAGTCTGACACACAGATTGCCATTGCCCAACTGTTCCCCATTCATCTTCTTGTCCGAAAGGGAGAGCAGGGTCTTTCTTTGCAATACGGGCACATGATTTTTTAAAGGCGGTGACAAAACCATCTAGGTTCGCGCTTTCCCATCCAGAGAGTTGAGAAAAAGAAACGGGGGTGAGCTCATACCCATTGTCTTGAGATATTTGTACGGTTTCGCACCCCATAACACTTAAAAGACAAAAAAGAGAGAGTAGTTTTTTCATGTGTTCTCCAGATAGGTACGAATGGAACGGCCATCCCCAATAAAAGTTGTATCAATAAAGTTATGATAGACGTGATCGCCATATGTTTGGCTCGTTTTTAAACATGTGTCTAAATAGTGAGGATCGGGGAGAAGATCATCTCTCCACATCGGCCCATCATATTTCTCTTTGAACTCTTTCCATCTCTCCAAACGGAGAGGGTCTGCATGGACAATTTGTGCGCATTCCTGATCATTTTTGTAATCTCCCACACACAAGACGCCTTCACTCTCATGATCTGTTTCTATATCTTTGAAGGGGACTTTGACCAAGCGATATTCGAATTCTCTCCGTACAAAAAAAGCCCACTCACTCAATGAGATTTCAAAGGCAGAGACAATCATAGTTTTTGTCTCAGGAGAGGGAACCGCACTTAAACACGCATAGGCGTTTGAGTCTAAAGGGCGCAGATTATTCCGCACTAATAATGAATCTGTTTTATTAAAGAGTCTTTTATAGCCATCAAGATGCCCCAAACGAAAATTGGTGAGGGTGGAGCATGTTTTTTTTGCCCATGCCTCAAGCATCAAAGATCCCAACCCTATAATTGTTATGGCCTCATCTTTAGGAGGAGAATAGAGATCAGCCCGCATCGGGAATAGGTGTTTTATGGTCTTCAGGCTCCCCGTCACGCGTCTCATAGACTTGCCATGTGGGGTCTTTATCCTTCAAATTGCGCCCAAATGTCCAGATATCGCACATTTGAGTAATACGATCAGGATCTCCACTGAGAATATTAGAATCTTTATCACGAATCACAGCTGTTTCTTCGGCGGTAAACTGGAACGACACAAAGATCATTTTATCACGCAGACCTGCATCGACAATCTCTGCTTTTTTAATGGCATGAATTTCTGTTTCAACAGTTTCTCCTGCTTTTTCGCGTGCGGAGATCGCTTCATCAAACCCTTTATACACAGGCTCAGAGAGAAGCGCTTGTAAAATATCACGGTCACCATCGGCGAATCCCTCAACCACCATAACAAAGGCATCCTTTGCGTTTTCAACAAATTCAGCAGGGTCAAAGTGAGAATCAGCTTGCATAATATCTCTCACCCCACTTTCCGCTTCAGAATCGGTAAAGATCATATTTTTAGGAAGAGGCACGACATGTGGTTCTATTTTATCCAGTATATCAACGATAGACCCAGAGCTATTATCCTTTGTGTCTGCAAACGGATTAGGCCGTTGCCGTTCATCACCGTGGCGTGTCCCGATTGTATTGCGCAACCAAAAAACCAAGCCAATTGCAATAATAATATAAATGAGGAGGTCTGCAGGAATGCCGTTCATAAAATTCACCTTTGTTTATTCTCTTCCTATATTGTCCATTCTATATATTTTTTCAAGACAAGAGATGTGTAAATATCCTTGAAATCATGATAAGTCTGTGTATGTTTTTCTAAAGACACTAACGAAATGGATACAAAGCTCATGGCAAAGACAAAAGAAAAGAAAACAAACACCAAAAAACAAGAGAAGAAATCTGACCAAAATCAGGATACCATGCAAAGCCTTCCTCTTCAGGTGCATGCACAATACGTACGGGATGTCTCTTTCGAGAATCCGAATGCCCCAGACTCTCTTAAAGGCGGGCAAGAGCCTCCAAAGATGGATATTAACGTGACTATGGATGCGCGCAATCTGGATGATGAGAAAGCAACGGCTTTATATGAAGTTGCGCTCAAAGTCTCGGCAACAGCCACCCGAGGCGATCAGACGGTGTTTATTGCCGAGGTTGAATACGGAACGGTTGTAGAGCTTAGTCAAGTCCCGGAAGACAAACATCACCCGTTACTTTTAATTGAAGTCCCCCGCATGATGTTTCCTTTTGTGCGTCAAATCATGTCGGATCTTACTCAAAATGGGGGATACCCTCCGCTTTTGATGAACCCTGTTGATTTTGCACAGCTCTATATGAATAAATTTGCAAACAAAGAAGAAGACAAAAAAGAAGACAAAAAACCAGATGCGCTCAAAGACGCCAAAAAAGAAGTGCAGTCATCCTCATGAATATAAGTGAGCTTAAACAAGAAATTACAGGGCTAATTGAGACAGCTAACGATCTCGCCTCTTTGGAAGAAGTCCGGATTACGGCGCTTGGGAAAAAGGGAAAGATCACAGGCCTCATGAAAACGCTTGGGGGGATGGAGCCTGAGGCGCGTAAATCTGCGGGTCAAGAGCTTAACGTCTTGAAAGACGAGATTGCAACTCTCATCGACACACAAGCCAAGATGCTCAAAAAGCAAGAGATTGATCAACGCCTTGTGAATGAAAAGCTCGATGTTACGCTCTCTCCACGTCCCGAGTCCCAAGGTAAAATCCATCCAATCTCACAGACCATGGAAGAAATCATCACGATCTTTGGAGAGATGGGATTTTCACTGGAAGAAGGCACAGATATTGAAGATGATTACCACAATTTCACAGCTCTCAATTTTCCAATAGGCCATCCAGCCCGTGAAATGCATGACACATTCTATCTCCCTGAGGATCCTGAGGAGACAGGAGAAAAGGCAAAGAAAGTTCTGAGAACTCATACGACATCCATGCAAGCACATGTCATGTCCAGACGTAAACCTCCTGTCAAAATCATTTGTATGGGGCGATGTTATCGATCAGATTATGATATTACGCATACCCCTATGTTTCATCAATGTGATGGGCTTATGATTGACAAAACAACCCATATGGGACATCTCAAAGGATGTTTGATGGATTTTGTACGGAAATTTTTTGAAATTGAAGATTTACCTGTTCAATTCCGTCCAAGCTTCTTTCCCTTCACAGAGCCAAGTGCCGAAATGGATATTGGATGCTCTCGCAAAGATGGAGGGTTAAAAATTGGAGCTGGGGAGGCGTGGCTTGAAATTTTAGGCTGTGGAATGGCGCATCCGAATGTTATTCGAAATTTTGGGCTTGATCCTGATGAATATCAAGGTTTTGCCTTTGGAATGGGTATTGATCGCCTCGCTATGCTCAAATACGGCATTCCAGATCTCCGTACATTTTTTGAAGGAGATACACGTTGGCTAGACCATTATGGCTTTGATCCGCTTGATCGTCCGAATCGGGCATATTAGAGAAATAATTTTTTATTCTCCCCTTGTCGCCCCCTAATAGCTCTGGTCTAATGCCCTTTGAAGATTAAAGTCACACGAAGGAGACATGTACTATGGTTTTAGCAACAAATCTTGGATTTCCACGCATTGGCGGCAAGCGTGAGCTTAAAAAAGCAGTCGAATCCTATTGGAAAGGGGCGATCAGCCAAGACGATTTACACGCTCAAGCGCGGGCTATTCGTTTGCAAAATTGGACGATGCAAAAAGACACAGGGCTTGATCACATCCCCTCGAATGATTTTGCGTTCTACGATCAAATGCTAGATATGAGCTGTTTGCTTGGAGCTGTGCCCTCTCGTTATAACTGGGACGGAGGCGCCATCACCCTTGATCTCTACTTCGCTATGGCACGCGGTGCTCAGACAGACAGACAAGATGTGACCGCCATGGAAATGACGAAATGGTTTGATACAAATTATCACTATATCGTCCCTGAATTTACAAAAGACCAGAGCTTTAAGCTCTCCTGTTCAAAAATATTTGATCACTATCAAGAGGCCAAAAAAGCAGGCATTGAAACGCGTCCTGTTCTTGTGGGACCGATCACATATTTAAGCCTTGGAAAAACAGAAGATGATAATGATCCTATGGCTTTATTATCAGCCCTTCTTCCCATCTATGAATCCATTCTAAAACAGCTCGCTGACTCTGGCGTGAAATGGGTGCAAATGGATGAGCCCTGCTTAGCGATGGATCTGTCTGAGTCTCAAAAGGCGGCGTATAAAACAGCCTATGATATGCTCTCTAAAGCCGCAGGAGATATGAATATTATTGTCACAACCTATTTTGAAGGATTACGAGAAAACACACAATTGGCCTGTAATCTTCCTGTTGAAGCGCTCCACATTGATCTGCGCCGTGCGCCTGATCAATTAGACGCTGTGCTCAATGCTCTGCCAGAGGATAAAATTTTATCTCTTGGCGTAGTGGATGGGCGCAATATTTGGAAAAATGATTTGGCGCAGTCCTTATCTATTTTGAATACAGCCATTGATAAACTAGGGGAAGAGCGCGTGATGGTGGCGTCAAGTTGTTCTATGCTCCATAGCCCCGTGGATTTGGCGCAAGAAGTAAAAATGGATCCACAGATTAAAAACTGGATGGCGTTTGCGACACAAAAAGTCCAAGAGATCGTGACGTTAACCAAAGGGGTAAATGAGGGCGAAGCCTCCATAAGCTCTGAACTCGTACACAGCAATGAGGGTGCTGAAGAACGCCGCACCTCCTCTCGTATTCACAATCCAGAAGTGAAAGCCCGTGTGAAAGCAATCACGCCTGAGATGTCCTCACGACAGCAAATCTTTGCAGATCGTCGTCCTGCGCAACAAGCCTCTCTCGGTTTGCCGTCTTATCCCACAACAACCATTGGGTCATTTCCTCAAACCACAGAGATCCGTAAAGCCCGTGCAGCCTTCAAAAAGGGAACTCTTCCTGAAATGGATTACACACTTGCGATGAAAGAAGAAATTAAGCAGGTTGTGCGCTATCAAGAAGAAATCGGAATGGATGTGCTTGTGCATGGAGAAGCTGAGCGCAACGATATGGTTGAATATTTTGGCGAGCAGCTTGAAGGCTACGTCTTTTCAAAATTGGGCTGGGTGCAATCCTATGGCTCACGCTGTGTCAAACCCCCTATTATTTACGGAGATGTCTCTCGTCCCACCCCTATGACGGTCGACTGGACACACTATGCTCAATCTCTCACAGATCAGCCAATGAAAGGGATGCTCACAGGCCCTATTACGATTCTCTGCTGGTCATTTGTGCGTGACGATCAACCCCGTTCCGAGACCTGTCGTCAAATTGGTTTGGCTATTCGGGATGAGGTGAGTGACCTTGAAAGCGCTGGAATCAAAGTGATCCAAGTAGATGAGCCCGCCATCCGTGAAGGCTTGCCTCTCCGTCGCGCTGATTGGGATGCTTATCTTGAGTGGGCGGTCGAGAGTTTCAAACTCTCCACATGCTCTGTGGCCGATTCAACGCAAATTCACACCCATATGTGTTACGCGGAATTCAATGACATTATTGATGCCATTGCCGCTCTTGATGCAGATGTCATCTCCATTGAAACCAGTCGTTCCCAGATGGAGCTCCTCGAGGCCTTCGTCACCTACAAATACCCCAATGAAATTGGACCAGGAGTCTACGATATCCATTCCCCCCGTATTCCAACGATTGAGGAAATGGTTGTCTTGCTTGAAAAAGCAGCCAAAGTCATTCCTTCCAACCAACTATGGGTCAACCCTGATTGTGGTTTGAAAACCAGAGGCTGGGCAGAGGTTAAACCTGCGCTGGAAAATATGATTAAGGCGGCCAAAGAGATGCGGGAGAAAGAAGAAAGCTCTCAAGTCGCTTAGCTTTCTTTCAAATCTATAAAAATGCGATGTCCATATGGGCCAACAGGTTTAAGGCTTTCTTGGGTAATGATGGACGCATTGGATTTTAGAGTGAGAATGATATGGGTGAGGCCCTGTGTACTGGTGTCTACAGTGTAGGAAGAGATAAGGCTAGATTTTAGGCCTTGTCCTTCCCTTTTTAGATTGAGGTCTACCCCTTTGAGCTCAATCAAAAGAAATTTCTCTGTATTATCAAGGTCAGTAGAAAATTCCACACTCTGTGGCAAGTCCAAGACAATCCGAGTCTTTCCCTCATGGACACCAAAACGTACACCTCTTTTTTGAGGTTTTGTTTTTTTGGAGACTGGGGGAGAAGGACGGAGCGGAGAGGCTTTTTGTTCGGTTTGTACTAGATCCAATTTGAGTCTTGCCAATTCATCTTCAAGTTGCACAATACGACTTTCCAAAGGGATTTGGTTCTCTATATCCGATTGATTGACATCCCATGTGTTATTCACAAGATGATCCTGCTCTGATGATTTAGGCATATGATGTGAGGCGCTACATGAGGTAAGTACCGCGGACACAATACAGATTAAAACACCAAAATGTATAGACATGAAAGCATACTAATCCTTTTTTGTCCGTTTAGACAAGATATTTTCATAGATAGTGAGTGTTTTGTTGGCCATTTTATCAAAAGTGAAATGTTCTTCAAACCTTTTACGTCCAGCATGCCCCATTTTTTTAATGGTCTCGGGAGATTCAATAAGGTCTTTGAGTTTGTCTGCAAGCACATCGCTATTTTTGTGTGGGATACAATAACCTGTCTCTCCCTCCACAACAGATTCTTTGACGCCTGCCACATCACTCGCCACAACAGGAAGACCTGCGCGCATCGCTTCTAAAATAGAGCGTGGAAAGCCTTCCCAATGGGAAATAAGGCAATAGACATCGGCATGTGAGAGGCATGTTGCAATGTCTTCTTGTTCTCCCAAAAAACGTACTTTTTGATCCAGACCAAGTTCATCGATCAGAGGCACGATTTTACTGTTATCTCCTCCGCCGACAAGATCAAGAGTCCAGTGAAGATCTTTGAGTATGCCAAGCGCGCGGATTAAAGTCTCGTGGTCTTTTTGTACCCCAAAACGTGCCACCATAATCAAGCGAACAGCCTTGTCCAAACCTTGATTTTGTGGTTCTACATAGGGCATATCAGGCATGCCATTATGGATGGCTGTTATCTTTTTGGTAGAGGCAATATGATGTTTGAGGGCAAGCACGCGATCAAATTCACTCACCGTGATAATGTGCGCACTGAAAAATCCAACCAGTTTCTCAATGATTTTATAAAGCGTCCGATGGGGTTGAGGCACATTGTCTGTAAATGCCCAGCCATGGGCGGTAAAAATAACGGGAATGCGTAAAGACGCACAGGCTAATCGTCCTACCAAACCTGCTTTCGAAGAATGACAAGAGACAATATCAGGTTTTATACGCTTGAGCGTTTTACGGATTTGAAGAAATGCTTTGAAATCTTGCACAGGGCGAATAGGGCGAACTAAATCGGGGATATGCTTATAAATAATCCCCATATGTTCAATGTAGTCCGAGACTTTTCCTGGCCATCCAGATAACACAACGGGCTTATGCCCCTTATGTTTGAGCCATGTCGTAAGGTCTCGAATATGGACTTGGGCGCCCCCATATTCATCCATTCGTGTGATGAGATAAGCAATTTTCATGCTGGTATAATCGCATGATTACCTGTAAAAACAAGGGAAAGACATATCAAATAATAGGATCATGAGAATGAAAATAGCTCTTCTTGGCGGTAGTGGGTTTATTGGAACTGAATTTATAAAATATTGCAGGGGGATGGACTATGATATCCGTATCGGGGATATTGAAACCAGTATACTCTACCCAGATCTTTGGACGCAGTGTGATATTCGAGATAAAGAAGACCTCCGTACTTTTTGTAAGGGCGCAGATGTGATTATCAACCTTGCCGCTGTTCATCGCGATGATGTACGTCCTCTGTCTCTCTATCATGATACAAACGTACAGGGTTCCCAAAATATCTGTGATATTGCACAAGAGCTTGGAATAAAGCATCAGGTTTTTACAAGCTCTGTAGCTGTTTATGGCTTTCAAGAGGGCGAGCCTGATGAGCGTACGCCCCATGCCCCATTTAATGCGTATGGGAAAACGAAGTCACAGGCAGAGGTGCGTTATACGCAATGGTTTGGAGAGGGGCAGGGCAAAACTCTGACTATTATTCGTCCGACCGTTGTGTTTGGAAAAGGTAATCGAGGCAATGTATATAATCTTCTCAAACAGCTTGCGTCTGGTACTTTTTTGATGATTGGAGAGGGTCAAAATAGAAAATCTATTTGCTATGTTGAAAACATTGTTTCTTTTATAGAAAATAGACTTTCCTTAAAAGAAAGTTTTGAGGTCTATAATTATGTCGATAAGCCTGATTTTGAGATGAATACTCTTGTCTCTCTCGTCCGAAAATCCGTGGGTAAAAAAGAGAGTGTAGGGTGTCGCCTTCCTTATTGGTTTGGATATTGTGCAGGATTAGGGTTTGATGTCCTCGCCTTTCTCACACGCCGTACATTTCCCATTAGTCGTGTCCGTATTCAAAAATTCTGTTCCAACAGTGTATTCTCTGCTGATAAAGCTCATAAAACATGTGGATTTATGGCCCCTACTGATTTGGGAAAAGCTCTTACAGATACCATCGTACATGAGTTCCCAAGAAAAAATTAGAGTTTAAACATCCACATAGATAAACCGATTGATGTTTTACGAGGGGAGTGAGGAGATATAAGATATTCCAGAAGCTTATCTTGTGCGTTTCCTTGTTCTACACTCCCTTTTCCTTTGAAAATCACGAGGTCTCCAGCCTTTGGAGAAAGCGTAGAGGTTGAAAATGAAAATTGTTCTCCCATAAAAACAACAGAAGCATGCAGAATCCCTATCGGGTTTTCATAGCTTGCAGAAACTTTCGAGTGTATTCGTGGGGTTATAGGTTCTGTTGTGAAATTTATTTCATCCATTGTAGGGTTGCAGCAAAATGGAGGAAGGCTTGAAAATCTGTAGAAACATCCTCCTCAACTAGGGATGGCCCTTCGTCGTTGAATACTCGAAATGAAGAGGGGTATCGGGATGGATGCGCTTATAGATGGAGTGTGCTGCCTGTGCGCTTTCGGCGAAGCCTGTGAGGATGAGTTTTAGTTTGTGAGGGTAGGTGGCGATATCTCCCACGGCGTAAATGCCAGAGATATTGGTTTCTGATGTTTCCTGATTTATTTTTAAGTCTTTTTTTTCAAGATCTATGCCCCACTCCGCAATTGCTCCGAGAGATGTTGCTAGTCCAAAGAAACACAAGAGTGCGTCTGCTGGGAGTGTTTGTGTCTGTCCGTCTAGATCAGAGACAGTCACTGTGTTGATATGTCCATTTTTTCCCTCAAGGGCTTTGAGTTGAAAGGGTGTTTGGAGTTTTATTTTTCCAGCCTCAGAAAGAGCATGGAGCTTTTTTATACTATCGGGTGCCCCTCTAAATTTATCACGACGATGAACGAGTATGACGGATTTTGCAATAGGTTCAAGGGCAATCGTCCAATCTAGCGCACTATCTCCTCCCCCTGCGATCACAACATCTTGTCCTTGAAATTTTTGTTTGCCTCGGACAGCATAGAAAACAGATATGCCTTCAAATTGCTCTAATCCGTCAAGAGGCGGTCTATTGGGACCAAAAGCACCAGCGCCGGCGGCAATAATAACGGCCTTGGCTGTAAAAGAAATGTCTTTGGAGGTTGTCAGGGTGAAGAGCCCGTCTTTTTTTGTTAAAGTTTCAACAGATTGTCCAAGGTGATAAGTAGGTGCATAGGGGTTAACTTGGTGCTCTAAATTCGCAATGAGGTCTTCAGCTTGGACGGAGGGAAGCCCTGGAATGTCGTAAATTGGTTTTTCTGGATAGAGGGCTGTGCATTGTCCACCGATCTCCTCCAAGGAATCAATGACATGGCACTTTAACCCGACCATTCCACATTCAAAGATGCTGAAAAGTCCGACAGGCCCAGCGCCTATAATCACGACATCTGTATTATGTTGTTTTGTCATTCGTTTTGTTTATAACGTAATCTTATGAGGGGCAAGATTTATCATTCCAATTCTGAAGATGCGACGATTAAAATCGCGCAAGAGTTTGTACAGACACTCTCCAATGGAAATATTGTGTGTCTTCATGGTGTTTTAGGCGCTGGAAAATCTGTTTTTGCACGGGCGTGCATTCGTGCTCTTTGTGGAGATCCTGCTCTTATTGTCCCTAGCCCTACATTCACACTCGTACAAATGTATGAAACATCAAACTTTCCCTTGTGGCATTTTGACCTCTATCGCCTTGAAAATCCTCAAGAAATATATGAAATTGGCTGGGAAGAAGCGTTGAGTGATGGCGTTTTATTTATTGAATGGGCAGAAAAATTAGGCGATTTGAGGCCAAGCTCTGTCCTTAATATACAATTTGCAATTGAAAATGATCGGCGTACACTTTCTATCTCATAACTTATAAAAAGGAGGTGTTATGAAACTATTTCCTGTCTGCGTTGTATTGTCTGTTGTTCTTGTAACTGGCTGTGTGCCTTCAAAGCCAGAGATTAATGCTAAACTGGTTAAGGGCTGTGCAGAAGCTGTAAAATATATGCTCACCCATATAGACAGCGACTATAAATATGTAAGCGTTGAAAGTCATGAGTTTGAAAGAGCACCTTCAAACAAAAATATTCGCATAGTGAAATTAAATGCGACTGTTTTATATCAAGAGTTTGCAGAAGAAGAACAGACCTATATCTGTTCCTTTAATGAAGCAAAAAATATTTTCAATTATCGTGCAGATATTGGGTATGTTGAAGTTGAAGAGAAAAAATACGGACGTATAGATGGCACCCTAAAAAATCTTAGCATTTCTGAGTTTTCTATATTTAATGAGGCCGTACGACAAGTGGTACGATAGCCTTACTTGTCTTCTTCTTCCAGTGTAGCATCTATATCGTCCTCGTCATCAAGGTCTGTATCATCAAGGTCTTCTCCGATTTCTTTTAGAGCTTCGAGGTCGGGATCAGTTGTATCCTCAGAATCTTCCTCGTCATCGTCTTCAAGATCATTGAGACTGACAACTGTGTCGTCCTCTTCGTCTTCTGTCTCGGCGACGTCTTTTGTTACAGCCTCTGCCTTTTTGGGTATCTCCGCTTTAGGAGTATCTACTTTGCTTTTTTGCCCCTTAACATTATACTCACCTGTATATTCTGTTTGACAGTTTGGGCATTCAATCGGGCGTTTGTTCAAATCATAAAAGCGTGTGCTACACGACAAGCAGATTCTTTTAAGTCCACGAGGATCTTCTACAGAGGGTGCTGAGGGTTTTTGTGCTGCTTTTGCCATGATTATAACTCCTAAAATCTAATTCTATTCTTGAGGACTATCCATTGCCTCATTTTTATACGGATGTCAAAGAATAAATAGACCCGACGCGTATTTAATATTACACTCTGTGCTGAAGAATTTAACCTTTTACGGAGACCCCCTCTTATGCATACACTCGCTATCCCTACTGTACTTTGTGGATTCAAAAGATCCCCCATGCATTTTGCAAATAAAGGAGCGCTTGCCACAATCCGTCCCGATAACATGGCCGCCACCGTCATTAAAGCCCTTATTGATGAGACAGGCGTGAAGCCAGAGGATATTGAAGATATTTTAATGGGCTGTGCCTTTCCAGAGGCCGAGCAAGGCTTTAACCTCGCCAAAATTGTGGCTCAAATTATAGGTTTGCCCGTGTCCGTGGCAGGCGCCACAGTCAATCGCTTTTGTGGTTCGTCGATGACCAGTATTCATATAGCAACAGGGGCTATTCAAATGGGGGCTGGAGAGGTGTTTGTCGCCGCAGGCGTTGAGTCTATGACCCGCATTCCGATGGGGGGCTTTAACCCAATGCCCAACCCATCCTTGATTGAAAGTTACCCTGCCGCCTATATCAGCATGGGGATCACTGCAGAAAATTTGGCACAGACATATGAAATAAAACGAGAAGATCAAGATAAATTTGCGCTCTCCTCTCACCAAAAAGCAGCCCATGCAGCGCAAACAGGGCTTTTCAAAGATGAAATTGTGCCGATTGGAGATATCTTGGAAGATGGTACAATCCGTGGAGACTCAAGCTTAGAGAAGTTAGCAACTCTGAACCCTGCCTTTGATACAAAAGGGAGTGTGACAGCGGCCACCTCCTCTCCTCTCACAGATGGATCAGCCGCAGTGATTGTGGCCTCTGAGGCCTATGCAGATAAGCATGGCCTTCCAAAACTCGCCCGCATTAAATCTGTGGCTGTGGCAGGCTGTGGAGCAGAAATCATGGGCATAGGCCCCGTGCCTGCCTCCAAAAAAGCCTTAGAGCGTGCGGGTGTAGACATCAAAGACATTGATCTCTTCGAATTAAATGAAGCCTTCGCCGCTCAATCGCTTTCCGTCTTCAAAGAGCTCGGCATTGACGAGAAAAAAGTAAACATTGACGGAGGCGCCATTGCCCTCGGTCACCCTCTCGGAACATCAGGCGCACGGATCACAGGAAAGCTCGCCAGCCTCATGAAACGCGAAAACAAAAAACTCGGATTGGCCACGATGTGCATTGGTGGCGGGCAAGGGATCGCGACTGTGCTGGAGAAGATTTAATGAAACAGGCTGAAATAGAGACCATTATCAAGCGTAATAAGCGTGTCGAAGCGGACAAGGCATGGGAAAACTCTTGGAGTAGGCGCTTGATGATTGCGGGGGGAACATATTTAATTGTGGCGATTGATCTATTAATTCTAGATGTCCCTCATAATTGGCTTCATGCCATTGTGCCTTCTGGGGCATATTTGATTTCAACATTGACATTACCTGTGATGAAAAGGGTTTGGACTGATAAATTCTACAAAAAAGATTTTTAAAATTGAAGGAAAGGAATTGAGTTTATGATTCTCACCACAGTGAACACAGGGGAAGCACAGGGGCGTTCCCAGCTTGATGATCCCTGTTATTATTTGAATGTAATCTCTGCGAAGATTAGAAAATCTATTTTTAAGATTCATCAAACATTTGGTCCAGGGCTTTTAGAAAATACATATGAAGAATGTCTTGAATATGATTTGATTCATAATCAGAAATTGAACGTTGAACGACAAAAATCATTGCCCCTTACCTTTGAGGCCTTAAAAATAGAAAACGCCTATAAAGTTGATCTTTTGGTAGAGAATGAAATTATTTTGGAGTTAAAAGCATGTGTGGCGCTTCAACCAGTGCATAGAGCACAGTTGCTTACTTATATGAAAATACACGGATCGAGATTAGGGTATTTGATTAATTTTAACGAAAAATTGGTAAAAAATGGTATACATAGATTTGTGCTGTGAGCGCCCCTGTGCTTCTTCTGTGTTCACTGTGGTGAAGGAGGAGAACACATGACAATAGAATTTTTATCTGCCTTTGGTCTCGGGGCATTGATAACTGCCGTTTTTCAAGCATTTTTCAATATATATCATAATAAAAAAATTCTGTCATTTCAGGAGAAAAAAGAAGCATATGTTGGCTTATTGGAGGCTTATCATAAAGTAGCGGTTCAGAATTCCTTAGAAGCAGCCAAAAACTTTGCTTATTGGCAGATGAGATGTGAATTAATTTCAAACGCCAAAGTAAGAAAATCCATTCAGAATGTTATTGATACAGAATCAGGCTCTTCTGAAAGAGGGGCGGCACTTGAGAGTCTTAAAAAGTTCATTCGAGAAGATTTAGGGATTGAAGGAAAGAAATGGAGTTTATGACTTTCACCACAGTGAACACAGAAGAAGCACAGGGGCGTTCCCAGCCTGATGTTCTACATTATTTGTTAAATCACTGTATAAAAAAAGTGTTTTGACTATACTGTCTTTAGATGTGTGCTATGAGCGCCCCTGTGCTTCTTCTGTGTTCACTGTGGTAAAAAATAAAAGGAAACAAAGTAAATGACAATAAATAAAGTGGCCGTTATTGGCGCAGGATTAATGGGGAGTGGGATTGCGGCGCAGATTGCTAATTCTGGGACGGATGTTGTGTTACTGGATATTGTGCCTCCTAAGCTGGAGGATTTTGGAGGGAATAGGAATGCGTTTGCGGAAGGCGCAGTGCAGAAAATGCTGAAAGCTGACCCTGCGCCCTTCATGACCAAAAAAGCGGCCAAGCGCATTACGACGGGGAATATGGAAGATGATCTTAATCTTCTCAAGGCGTGTGACTGGATTGTTGAAGTGGTGTTGGAAGATCTTAAGATCAAACACGCCACCTATGAAAAAATTGAAAAGCACCGCAAAAAAGGGGCTATTATTTCGTCTAATACATCGACCATTCCGCTTAATATTTTGGTGAAGCCTTTTGATAAAGAGTTTCAAGAGCATTTTGTGATCACGCATTTCTTTAATCCGCCACGCTATATGCGCTTGATGGAGCTTGTGAGTGCTAAGAATACCAATAAGACAGCCGTGAAAACCATCCGAGACTTTTGTGATGTTAAGCTTGGGAAAGGGGTTGTGGAGTGCCACGATACCCCTGGTTTTATTGCTAATCGTTTGGGTGTGTTTTGGTTAATGACGGCGGTTAATGTAGCTGTAGAGAAAAACATCTCTGTTGAAGTCGCTGATCTTATCATGGGAAAACCATGTGGAATCCCGAAGACGGGAGTCTTTGGGCTTTTAGATCTCATTGGAATTGATCTCATGCCTCATCTCTCAAAATCTCTTTTAGATACCCTTCCCAAAAAAGATCTCTATCGTGAATCCTTTATAGACCATCCCTTCATTCATAAAATGATTGAGGCGGGATACACAGGACGGAAAGGGAACGGAGGGTTTTACCGTTTAAACCCCGATGCCCCTAAAGGTGTACGAGAGAAGCAATCCTTCCCCCTTAAGGCAGAGTCTTTTGATAAGAATAATTATACCAAATCTATAAAACCCAAGCTCAAATCTGTTGAAGCAGGGCGCAAGGGTTTAAAATCTGTGGTCACAACCGAAGATCAAGGCGGAGCGTACGCATGGGATGTGCTCAGCCGTACGCTCCATTATGCCGCCTCTCTTGTGCCTGAAATTGCAGGGACAATTGCAGAAGTCGACGAAGCCATGCGCTTGGGCTACAACTGGAAAAAAGGCCCTTTTGAGATGATCGATGCGTTGGGGGCTTCATGGTTTGCAGAGAAATTGAAAGAAGAAGGATTATCTATCCCACCTCTTCTTGAGGCTGTTGGAGAGGGATCATTCTACACAGTTGAAGACGGTCAGCTCCAGTATTTTGGAACAGATGGACAGTATCACGATCTTAAAAACCCTAAAGGCGTTCTTCTTCTCAGAGATATTAAGCGTGCCAGCGACCCTGTGGCTAAAACAGCCAGTGCAACGCTTTGGGATATTGGAGATGGGGTGTTGTGTTTCGAATTTACAGGAAAAATGAACGCGATTGATGAGACCGTCTTTGATCTCTATGCCAAAACCATAAAATTAATTGGAGACGGAACAAAGGACTATAAAGCGCTTGTTATATACAATGAAGGGTCTCATTTTTGTGCAGGCGCAAATCTTGGTCTTGCCATATTTGCCATGAATATAGCTCTCTGGCCTCAGATTGAATCCCTTGTCACAGGGGGACAACAAGCGTACATGGCGTTGAAATATGCGCCCTTCCCTGTTGTCTCTGCGCCAAGTGGTATGGCGCTTGGAGGAGGCTGTGAGATCTTGCTCCATTCTGATCATGTACAAGCCCATGCGGAGACGTACACAGGACTTGTTGAGGTTGGTGTAGGTTTAATCCCGGGATGGGGCGGGTGTAAGGAAATGATTCTCCGTGCTCAGAAAGAAGAAGCCGCGAATTATAATAAAGCGCAGGACGGACAGCCTCTCTGGTTTTCTCCAAAAACCACACCCATGGGCGCAACCCGTAAAGCCTTTGAAACCATTGCCTTGGCCAAAGTTGCCAAATCTGCGCAGGAAGCCAAAGAAATAGGTTACCTCACAGACAGTGATGGTATTACAATGAACAGAGATCGTTTACTGTATGATGCAAAACAAAAAGCACTAGAACTCTCCAAAAACTATAAAGCGCCTGAGCCCATCGAAGATATTCGCCTTCCCGGAGCGTCAGGAAAAGCTGCGCTTGATTTGGCTGTCAGTGATCTTCATCAAAGCGGGAAAGCCACAGGCTATGATGTGCCTGTCTCCCAAGCCGTTGCAACTGTTCTCTCTGGAGGAGACAAAGCCGATTGGACAAAGCCTTTGTCTGAAAAAGATCTTTTAAAGCTCGAAGCCCAAGAGTTTATGAAGCTTGTCAGGAATGAAGGCACACAAGCACGCATTGAGCACATGTTACTCAATGGAAAACCTTTGAGAAACTAACCAGCCATTTTATAAGCTTGAGCTTTTTGTTCCATGCTTTCTGCCCATGGTAAGATTGACCATTATAGGTCACCCGTAGTGAGGTTGCACCTTGTGCGTCTGCACCCGGAGAAACAGACTCAGTACGAGAGCTATAGTAATTCAAAATAATAATTTTAGACAAAAAGCGCATCAAGAGGGCTTTCGTTTGGGGCATTTTTCCAGTTCGTTTTGAGCGCACCAAAGGTTTGTTCAATGGGGTTAAAGTCAGGAGAATATTTAGGGAGGCACAGGAGCTTATGACCGTGTTTTTCCAGCAGT
>JAJRSA010000028.1 GCA_024279035.1 Alphaproteobacteria bacterium | reverse complement strand
TTCAACCTTACCTCTTATACGAACCAAACGCCATGTCCCCTCAAAAACATAATTTTTTTACTATTTTTACTATATTGAGATCTCAGTAGTAAGCCCCTCTTTTTGATGTGATTTCATTACACTGTGGGGCTAAATAGCCTAGGAAACGCTATAAAAGCTTAAAACATCCTCTCTTTTCTTCTCTCCGAAGACATGAATAGCATGCCTTAAACGTTGGAGACCTAGTTTTAATTGACCAAATATAGGAATAAAATCTTAAAATAGCTCTTGACATTCTTGTTTTGTTCTGCCATAACTAGGAACATAAAAAGAACAAAAGCGAACAAACAAAGAAAAGGATAAGATGATGACCATGACATTTCAGACACACACAGCCCCTTCTCACCTCGATAACTACCCTGTTGGCGCTGTCCCTTTCATTGATGCAGAGGAGGCATGGTTTTGGTTTTTACAAGCGCAAGCTGCGCGCAATGAAGGCGCTAAGTTTGTTGCGGGGCAAGGTCTCTGTGTGCGTCCTTGCGAGCCTGTCGATATTTTTAAAGTTGTGGATCGCCTTTATCGCAATCGTCGGATAAGCATTGATCATATCAATGTGTTGAAACATTATGGACAACGCTCAATGGCGCCAGACAGAGATCGTCCCAGAGAAATGCGCGCCTATACGCTTTGGACAGAAGCTTTAGAAATGATGGGAGAAATTTTGATGAATAAAGGCGTCGTCCAACGTCCTGTACAGGAGACTCTTCATGAGGAGCCTCAAAGCTATATATGTGAAGGAACTCTTCAATGAGTTCTACCTTTCCGCATATGGCATGGGTTGTTTTCTCGGACAATAGTGATTTACCCCTCCTGCGCTTTTTAAAGAAGGGGTTTCGCCATTGTTATGTGGTGCTCTCGGATGGACAAAAATGGTTTTCCATTGATCCGATGGCGCATAGAACAGAAATCATGTTTCACCAGTTTACGCCCGCTCTCAATCTACCGCTTTGGCTCAAATCTCAAGGGTATAGCGTTGTCCATGTGGGGATAGAAACACCAGACAATAAACCAGCCCCTCTTATGATCTCAACATGTGTTGAAACGGTTAAGCGTTTGCTAGGTATTCATAACCGCCTGATTATTACACCATGGCAACTCTATTGCTATCTTCTTAAAAATAAACATACATAAACGAAAGGATAATCCCATGGGAAGTCTTATCTCAAAACCAAAAGCGCCTGCGAGAGTACAAACAATCATTCAGCAAGCCCCTGTAAGTGCCTCTCTCACAGAACCAGAGCGCACAGATACCCAAACGCCCTCTCCCTCAGACAGTTCTCCTTCCAATGCCCGTGTCGATAACCTCCTACGTCGTAACCGAGGACGCTTTGGCACTATTTTGACAGGGTTTAGAGGTGTGCTCGACAGCAATCCTGGACAAGGACAGCGTAAGACTTTGTTGGGGGAGTGAGGGACGGGGGCTTTTGTCTTTGTCTATGAGAGTCCCATCCATCCTTTTATAAGTTCTTTAAGGAGATCAATCCCCTCTGTGCCGAAAAAGAGAATACAATAGCTCAGAAGAGCAATCCAAAGCACCCCAAGGAGAAGCCCTGCGATGACAGCAATCCCATCTTGTAAGATGATCCCCATCGACATAAGGGCGATGGCCATAGCAGGGACTGTATTTGTGAGGGGAATAGGGAGCGTGATGGAGAGCGCAAAGATCATCCCAAACACACCAATAAGCCGTGTAAAATAGGACGTACATAAAAAGCTCAAACGAGGATGAATGAATTTTTCTATGAATCTGACGAATGGAAGGCTCTTATCAATAAAACTATGGAGATGTTTTGTTTTAAGAGTGCGCCTTTTGACACTCTTTGGAAGCCATATGCGATGGCGTCCTGCAATTTGCTGGAGTGTTAAGAGAAGAATAGGGAGGGCAATAATCATATTGATCCCAATAGCGGGGACAGGAAGCGCTGCGGGCAACGCCAAAAAAAACAAAAGCACCCCAAAGCCTCGATCTTCAAAACTCCGCGTGATGGTGACAATCTCTGTCCGCTCTTGGGAGAGAGGTGTCGCCTCTTTTAGCTCAGAGAGTAAACGGACAAGAGAAGAAGAGAGGGGCGGTGTCATGCTCTATCTTTAATTTGATCTTGCATTCTTGTCTATAATTTATTAGTAAAGGGCATCAGCCATACATAATCTATATCTGTGCGGGTGTGGTGGAATTGGTAGACGCGCTGGATTCAAAATCCAGTTTCCTTTGGAAGTGCGAGTTCAAGTCTCGCCACCCGCACCATTTCTCAAATGTATAGACCCAAACATATAACGGAGACACCCACATGAAATATCTTTTAATTCTTCTCGCTGTTCTTTCTTTTTCGCAGGTTTCTCTTGCCGCAGATCAGGTGCCTTTTGGTTCAGAGATGAAGAGTTCTATTAAAAATTATAATCGAGCCACACCGTTACTTGCAACGTCTGGGGCGCTTGGAGAGGGGGCGATTAAAGAGCTGTCTGAAAAAGGCGTGACAACAATCATTAATTTGCGCTCTCGGGAAGAAGGGGCGTTGGAGGAAGGCGAAAAAGTGAAGGCGGCAGGGATGACCTATATTCATATTTCTGTCGGAGGCGATACAATCACAGATGAACAAATACTCTCTGATTTGACGAAGGCTCTCGACGCTATAAAGTCACCGACCCTATTACATTGTGGGTCTGGAAATCGTGTGGGGGCAATGCTCGCGCGGTATTATCTCAGTAAAGGAGAGAATGTGGACACAGCCTTTGAAAAAGGACGAACCGCAGGCATGAAGCTGTCACTGGAAAATAAAGTCAGAGAGGCTTTAAAACACTAAGAACTGTTTGACATTTCCAGTGAAATCCTTATAACTCCCGTTACATCCATGAAAGAAGGTATGAAAACTTATGCCTCATTGAGATTTGTTTCCTCATAAATATCTCTCAAACCTAGTGTGGTCTAATGGAGCAACAACAAGAAAAAGGACATAAACTATGAGTGGAAAGCGTATTAGTGCAAAGCACAAAATTGATCGACGTCTGGCCTGTAACCTTTGGGGACGTCAGAAATCACCTTATAACATTCGCCAAACAGCGCCTGGGATGCATGGTGCCCGCCGTGCCAAGCCTACAGACTATGGAACACAGTTGTTTGCCAAGCAAAAGCTGAAGGGCTATTACGGAAGTGTTGGCGAGAAGAAATTCCGGAGCTATTACAAAGAAGCTGAGCGTATTAAAGGCGACACAGGTCAAAATTTGATAGGTCTTCTTGAGCGTCGTTTGGATGCGCTTGTGTATCGCTCTAAATTCGTTCCAACTGTTTTTGCGGCGCGTCAGTTTGTTAATCACGGTCATGTGACTGTGAATGGAAAGCCTGTGAATATCCCGTCTTACCAATTGAAAGAGGGCGATGTTGTGCAAGTGAACGAAACATCACGCCAATTGCCAATGGTATTGTTGGCTGTTGACTCTCCTGAGCGCGATATTCCTGAATATGTTGATGTGGATGTTAAGAAATTTAAAGCCACATTGCTCAGAACACCTTTGCTTGAAGATGTACCTTATCCTGTGCAAATGGAACCCCATCTTGTGGTGGAATATTACTCACGATAGAGTATTGAAGCGTAAAGATTTTAAAAAACCGTCCTGTGAGGCGGTTTTTTATTGTTTCTTTCCAATTAATGCTGAAATCATTCCATGGAAGGTTTTGGCTTCTTGCTCTGTCATCTGTGCACGAGAAAGCATGCTTCTGATGTTGTTCATCATGGTTGGACGCGCTTCTGGCGTACGGAAGAAGTGGTGGGCTTCAAGTTCTGTTTCTAGGCGATTGTAGAGCTCTGTTGTTTTCTGGCCCGAGGCAGGACAGCTCTCCTTGAAATGAATGTCTAAATCGGGGGCATCAAAAGTTAGTTTTGACCACTCATAGGCAACAATCAAAACGGCTTGCGCGAGGTTGAGGGAGGAGAAGGAAGGGTTGAGCGGAATGCTAATGAGGGTATTGGCAAAAGAGATATCTCTGTTATCTAGCCCTGCCCGTTCTCCGCCAAATAAAATAGCTGTTTTCTCCCCCTTTTGTGCGCGTTCAAACATGTCGCGGGTGGCGGATTGTGCATGCATTACAGGTTTCACCATGTCCCGTTTTCTGGCTGTTGTTGCATAGAGTGTGGTGATGTCATGGAGGGAGTCTTCGACAGTTTCAAAAACCTCAACAGGAGGCATAAGCTCTAAGGCTCCAACAGACATAGAGTCCGCCCGTGGGTTTGGCCAGTCTTGTTTTGGCGCAACAAGGCGTAAGTCTATAAGTCCGCAATTAAGCATCGCCCGTGCGGCAGCCCCAATATTTTCTCCCATTTGGGCGTGGACAAGAATGATGGTGGGGGGGCTATTTTCTGTGCTCATAAAAACTGTTTGTATAGAAGACAAGAAGGAAAGTCATTCTTTTTATAGTGCATACGCCTGTAGTTTATGTATAAAAAATTGACTTTCTCTCTGTCGTTCTGTATAAGGATATCTATGCAACAAAATATTAATCAGGTGGCAGAGAGAGACTCCCATATCAACTTTGATATTCTCCGTGCTTTTCAATCTCTGGAGGCTACACGTCAGATGGTTGTGTGTGATACGCTCTTTCATGAGAGAGGATCGGCGTTTAAAAGGACGGTTAATATGTTGTTCCCACACGCCTGTTCCCACGATGCCACGCGCCTTGAAGCTTTTCTTAGGTTGCGTCTTAAACGTTAGAACTTAACCGCTCAATAACTCGCCCTTTCCCCATCACCTGCATCAAGGCATAAAGATCGGGCGTTTGCGTGCGCCCTGTGAGCGCGACACGTAAAATTTTAGCGGCGTCGGCGATGGTGCCGTTATAGCTGTCGGGGTCTTTTTTATAGATTTTTCCGTTTTTAGCGAATTTGTGCTGTTCCGCGAGGGCTTTGAGCGTGCCAAACCAGTTCTCGTTATCTAGAGTTTCATCATAGCTGTCTATAAAGTCTGTGAGAAAGGCTTTGATGATCTCGGGTTTTTGTTCGGTTAGTGTTGCAACATAGCTGTCTTCAGGCGTAAAAATATCATCGAAGAAATAGTCTATTTCACTCCAGAGTGTTGACCAATTGGAAAAGTCTTTGCGGACACGCTCAACGCCTTCACGCTCTATTTTAAAAATATCTACAAAATAGTCTTTGTCTTTTTGCATACGGGCATAGAGATTAGGAGACATGTTTTCTGCCCACTGAGCAAGAAGATCATAGACTTCTGTGGCGGTTAAACGCCCAATAAAGTCACGGCTGACGCTGTCGAGTTTGATGAGATCAAGAAGGGCGCCACTCCGTCCCATTTTTTGGAGCTCAAAGGGGAAATTCCACACGCTTTCCGTTGGGTGTTCAACACGCCAGGATTCATAGGTTGAGTTGGCTAAATTCATCAGATATTCAACCACAGCTTCTTTAGGATAGCCTTTCTCATCATAGAAGGTCACGCTGGCTTCAGGGTCCTTGCGCTTAGAGAGCTTGCGACGTTTTCCATTATCCATAATTTCAATGGGAGAGATATGCCCGTAATGTGGTACATCCCAGCCCATGGCTTCAAACAGTTGAACATGGAGAGGAAGAGAAGAGAGCCATTCATCTCCGCGCAACACATGAGTTGTCCCCATGAGATGATCATCAATGATATGAGCAAAATGATAGGTCGGAAGCCCAGAGGCTTTCAAAATGACGATATCATTATCGTTTTCAGGGAGGTTTCGTTTCCCTTTGAGGAGGTCTTCAAACAGACGTTTGTTAAAACTCTTCCCCGTTGATTTAAAGCGAATAGTAAAGGGCGTATCTTTGTCTAAATGCTCTTGGATCACGTCTTTGGGCGCTTTTCTATATTTTGCCCAATCGCCATAATAGCCTGTGCGTATCCCTTGCTTTGTTTGTTGTTCCCGAATGGTGTTGAGCTCTTCCGTCGAGCAAAAACACGGATAGGCGAGGTCTTTGTCTAAAAGCTGTTTAATGTAGGCGATATAGATCTCACGGCGTTTGCTTTGTGTATAAGGGCCGTATGCGCCGATTTCTTCGTGAGGAGAAAGAGAGCCTTCATCAATGTTAATATTATACCCTTTGAGTCCATTGATAATCGTGTCTGTTGCCCCTTCAACCTCACGTTTTGTATCGGTGTCTTCGATACGAAGCATAAATATGCCTTTATTGAGGTGCGCCATACGCTCAGAAATAAGAGCAGAGTAAGCACTCCCGATATGCATCATGCCTGTAGGACTAATGGCAATCCGTGTAACGACTTGTCCAGAAGGGCGAGAAGGATATTGTTTTTCTATCTCTTCAACAGTGAGCGTTGAAGGAAAAAGGGAGTCTATTTTTTCAATGATGTTCATGAGGCATTGTATCTAATGCATGTTTCATGAAAAGTCGAGAGAAAATCACACCTCCGTTGTCATCCTGAACTTGTTTCAGGATCCCATGCCTGCTTCGAAAAGATCCTGAAACCAGTTCAGGATGACGGGAGATCTATGTTTTTTTCTCTGCGTCCTATTTGTTCTAATAATTTTTGTTTTTTTAAATTGCATACTTGTTCCTTTGAGTATCGAGAATGACCACCCTTTGTCCTTCTTTGTGGTAATAGAGTACCTTTCTCTCGCCACCGTTCAACAGTGCGAACGGTGACATTCATCTCAATTGCTAATTGCTTTGTGGTAAGATATTTCATTATTTCCCCTACATTCCAGTGCAAGAAAATGGTATAAGATGTCGGGGTTTTTGTCAATATTACTCTTCAGAGGAAATAGATTCTTGTGCTGATAAGAGCTTGTTGAGTTCTGTAATCCACTTGCCATTATCAACCGTCAATTACGTCTCTGCGGTTTTTTACTATTTCTTAGACATTGATTTTAAATGATCGGCAATCAGGAAGGACAGCTCCAGAGACTGATTGGCGTTCAATCGGGGGTCACAATGGGTATGATAACGATCTGAGAGATCATCATCCGAGATCTTGTAAGCACCGCCTGTGCATTCGGTGACATCTTGTCCCGTCATTTCCACGTGAATACCGCCCGCATGTGTGCCTTCTGCGTGATGCACAGAAAAAAAGTCTGTGACTTCACTCAAAATGTCTTCAAAGCGACGTGTTTTATAGCCACTCGATGATTTTTGGATGTTTCCATGCATGGGATCACACACCCATGCCACTTTTCGTCCTTCGTCTTCGATACGGCGGAGGAGGGGGGTGAGTCCTTTTTCAACATTGTTTGCGCCCATGCGAGAGATAAGCGTTAACCGTCCTGCTTCATTTTCAGGGTTGAGGACGTCAATTAAGCGAATAAGTTGATCGGGGTTCATATCGGGAGAACATTTCAGGCCTAAAGGGTTTTTAATGCCCCGTACAAATTCAATTTGTGCATTTTCTTCTTGATGTGTACGGGCGCCAACCCAGAGAAAATGGGCGGACGTGTCATAATACTCTCCTGTCAAACTATCCGTGCGGACAAGGGCTTCCTCATACGGAAGAAGAAGGGCTTCATGGCAAGTGAAGAAGTCTGTTTGTGTCATGACGTCTGGGGCATGCTCTCCTGTGAGGCCGCACGCTTCCATAAAGCCCAATGCATTTTCTATCTCGTTGGCCAATGTTTCATAGCGTCTTGTGAGAGGAGTCTCCCCTACAAAATCAAGCGTCCATTTGTGGACTTTGCGCAGATCCGCAAATCCCCCTTGGGCAAAAGCGCGGAGAAGATTTAAGGTTGAGGCCGCTTGATGATAGGCCTGCACCATCCGATCGGGGTCAGGTTCACGCGCGTCGGCGGTAAACTCCAAGCCATTGATAATATCGCCTCTGTAACTCGGGAGTTCAACGCCCTCAATGGTCTCTGTATCACTAGAGCGTGGTTTGGCAAATTGACCCGCCATACGCCCCATCTTAATGACGGGCATGCGACCTGAAAATGTCATAATAACAGACATTTGAAGGAGTATTTTAAAGGTATTTTTTATTTTGCTGGCTGAAAACTCAGAAAAACTTTCCGCGCAATCTCCTCCTTGAAGAATAAACCCTTTTCCCTCAGCCACACTGGCCAATTGTTTCTTTAATTTTCGGGCTTCTCCTGCAAACACAAGAGGAGGCATTTTCAAAAGTGTTTGCTCTGCACGCTTTAAAGCTTCCGCATCTTTGTAGGAGGGGAGTTGGAGAGCGGGTTTTGTTCGCCAACTCTCAGGAGACCAATTGTCTTGTTTCGTCTTGGGGGCTGTATGTGTCATGACAGTTCTTATAGCGGAAAAAGGAGGGACAAGACAAGGGGGATCGTTGTTTTTGAATTGGAATATAATTACGTTAACAATATTTTAATAAGATTGGGGTCTAATAGGAAAGAGGGTCGTTAAGTTCAAATACAAATTAAATAGGAGACAATTATGAATAAATTATTATTAACGGGAGTAGCGCTTTTGATGTGTGGTGTTATAAATAGTGCGCATGCAAGGAACCATATGACTCTTTATGAGATCAATTCTTTTGTCTCTAAGATGACAAGCGCTGTTAATAACCCTAATCCATCTATTGGACGAGCATTTTTGATGAGAAGTGTGGATACGAACGCCTCTTTCTATCAGACGTTGAATGGTGCAAGAATGAACCATTACTACACGACGGCGAATGCCTCTTTTTATGATATACTTGGAAGAGGGAAATCAAACCCACATTATGTAGATACAGTCTGGAAAGAGAGCGGGTATCACTCACCCCATGATTACTATTCTCATGCCTATAGTCCATATGCACACCCAGAAAACCATTATGCTATGGGTAAAACGGAATGGATGAAAGAGTTTTCGTATAAGAAAAATTCTATTCCGCGCTATATGCAATCAATGACTATTTTAAATGTGAGACGGCCTGTGGTGACATCTTCTGCTACTGTGGATATCAAGCTACAAGAATATGGTGTCCATTATTCATGGTCCCCATATGGGCATAGATATGAGCACAAGGTAAATTATTCTGTGGCAAATTGTGTCATGTCTCTTAAAAAGAAAAATGGAGATATCAATCTAGCAGGTATGAGCTGTGATAAACTGATAAATGCTTCATTTTAAGAAGAAAGAATCGTAAGAAAGAGAAGAAAAGCCCTGATGTAGAGGGCTTTTTTTATATTTTATAGTACTCTTTGTACCATGTTACGAATTTGTGTATGCCCTCTTTAAGAGGTGTATAAGGCTTAAAGCCCGTTATGGCATTGAGTTTATCCGTATCAGCATAGGTGGCATAGACGTCCCCATCTTGCATAGGCTTCATATTCATTTGAACGGGAATACCTGTTTCCTGTTCAAGGCATTTAATGAAATCCATCAGTTTTTCGGGAGAATTGTTCCCTATATTATATATTCGATACGGATCGGAGCTTGTTGATGCTGTTGGGTTTTCTCCAGACCACTCTAAATCAGGCGTGGAAGGTTTTCCAATGAGACGTTCTATCCCCTCAACAATATCATCAATATACGTAAAATCTCTCATCATGTCTCCATTGTTAAAGACATCAATAGCCTCCCCCGCATAGATTTTCTTTGTAAAAGAAAAATACGCCATATCAGGACGCCCCCATGGGCCATACACGGTAAAAAAGCGGAGACCTGTGCACGGAATATTATAAAGATGCGCGTAGCTATGTGCCATGAGCTCATTAGATTTTTTGGTGGCCGCATAGAGACTCACAGGGTGATCAGCACTATCATTTTCATCAAAGGGGACTTTGGTGTTGGCTCCATAGACAGAGGAAGAAGAGGCAAAGAGAAGGTGCTCAACATTATTATGACGGCATCCCTCTAAGATATTGATAAATCCATTTAAGTTGCTATCGATATAGCTATAAGGATTTTCGATGGAGTATCTGACACCCGCTTGCGCGGCAAGATGGATGACAATGTCAGGGTTAACCACTTTAAAGAGAGACTTCATGCCTTCACGATTATAGAGGTCGAGCTTTTGAAAAGTGAAGTTTTTATGGTGTTTTAGCTTTTTTAAGCGATCATGTTTAAGCTGTGGATCATAATAATCATTGATATTATCAATGCCATATACGGTATATCCGCTTTTACAAAGATGGTCTGACAGGTGAAACCCAACAAACCCTGCAGCGCCTGTGACAAGTATGTTTTTCATCCTGTTATTTATAGAATATATCCTCTGTGAGGCAAGTTTTCTTTTCTTTCTCTTTTTAACAATTGAGCTCTTGCAATACTATCGTATTTCATGGTTTCATGTCCTTGATGGGTAAAATAGCGTTAATTACAGGGATTACAGGGCAGGATGGATATTACCTCTCTGCGCTTCTTTTAGGAAAAGGATATGAGTTGCATGGCCTTGTACAGCCCCTTGTTTATGATGATACACACACACTTGCGCCTTTTTTAGATCAAATTACGCTTCATCGGTGTGATCTGTGCGATGGAGGCGCTATCACACGAATCCTCAATGAGATTAAGCCTGATGAAATTTATAATTTAGGCGCACAAAGCCATGTGGGGATGAGTTTCGATGTGCCTGAATATACAACGAATGTGAATGCGCTGGGCACCTTGAGGCTCTTAGAGTCCCTTCGTGCTTTAAAACTTGAAAACACAACACGGTTTTATCAAGCGTCTACCTCCGAGATTTTTGGAGACACACCTCCTCCTCAAACTGAACACTCTTTGTTTAATCCACGAAGTCCCTATGCCTCTGCGAAACTCTATGCGTATCATCTGGTGAAAAACTATAGAGAAGCGTATGGGTTTCATGCTTCAAACGGGATTCTCTTCAATCATGAAAGTCCCAAGCGCGGCTATGATTTTGTGACCCGTAAAGTTACCCGTGCGGTGGCCTCTATTGGCGTGGGGCAAAAAGAGTGTGTAGACCTAGGAAATCTTAATGCTATTCGAGATTGGGGGCATGCTGCAGATTATGTGGAGGGCATGTGGTTGATGTTGCAACAAGAGCAAGCTGATGATTATATTCTCGCAACAGGAGAAGGGCGCTCGGTGAGAGAGTTATGCGATGTGGCCTTTTCTTGTATTGGTGTTTCTCTTACATGGATCGGAGAGGGAGAAGAGGAAAAAGGTATAGATCGACTCTCTAAACAGGTGAGAGTGCGTGTGGATCAAAAATTATTTCGCCCTCTTGATGTTGAAAATTTACGGGGTGATCCCACCAAGGCTCAGGAAAAACTGGGGTGGAGAAGAAAAACATCCTTTAAAGAGACAATTACAGAAATGGTAAAAGCTGATCAGTCATGTTTGATCTACGATATAAAAAGATTTGGATAGCGGGTCATACAGGGCTTGTTGGTTCTGCACTCTGCCGGCGTTTAGAAACAGAAGAATGTGAAGTTCTGACCGTCTCCCATAAAGACCTTGATCTGACCCGTCAAACAGAGACGGAAGATTGGATTTCTAAGTATAAACCCGATGGCGTGATCCTTGCCGCCGCACATGTTGGAGGCATTCATGCCAATAACATTTATCCCGCAGAGTTTATCTATAAGAATATTGCCATTGCTCAAAATGTTATTGAGGGGAGTTATAAAGCGAGTGTCAAAAAGCTCCTCTTTTTGGGCTCATCATGTATCTACCCCAAATATGCAGACAACCCAATTACAGAAGACCAGCTTCTAACAGGCGCTCTTGAGCCAACCAATGAACCTTACGCCATTGCCAAGATTGCAGGAATTAAGCTGTGTGAATCCTACCGCCGTCAATATGGCTGTGACTTTATTTCAGCGATGCCGTGTAATTTGTATGGAGTTGGAGATCGGTATCATTTAGACAATGCACACGTTATTCCCTCTCTTCTCATGAAAATTCATACAGCCAAAGAGAAAAAATCCCCGTCTGTAGAAATATGGGGCAGTGGCACCCCTCGGCGTGAGTTTATGAATGTAGATGATTTGGCGGATGCCCTTGTTTTTCTCCTGCAAAAATATTCGGATAATTCTCATGTGAATGTTGGTGTTGGACATGATATATCGATTAAGGAACTTGCGGAGAAACTGTGTGATGTTATCGGCTATCAAGGCAGGCTTTCCTTTAATACAAAAAAGCCTGATGGCGTAATGCAAAAATTGATGGACTCTTCCAAAATAAAAGCGATGGGATGGTCTCCTCAGATAGATTTTAAAAAAGGCCTTGTGACGGCGTATGAAGATTATTGTGTCAACCAAGAGACTAAGTTAGATGAAACACGAAAAGAGTATAAATCAATCTTGTCTGTTGCATAGGATCAGGGTAAGACAATAAGTATGAGTGATGAAAAACATAGTAAAGGTCTTATCGGGCGTTTGAGAAACTACTTTCTGGCGGGAGTGTTGGTGACCGCGCCTATTGCGATTACTATTTATCTGACCTATTCCTTCCTGAGCATGATTGACAGTAAAGTTCGTCGTATTATTCCCTTTGAACAATTTGTGCCTATAGAATACCAAGAGATTGCTCTTCCTGGGATTGGAATTCTTGTGGCGATCGTTTTCTTTGTGATTGTTGGGTGGTTTGCCCGCAATTTCTTAGGGCGTTTGATTATTCGTATGTCTGAGTATGTTGTGCATCGCTTACCTGTGATTAGTTCTTTGTATGGGGCAATCAAGCAAATCTTGGAAACGGTCATGGCCAGTAAATCCCAAGCCTTCCGTGATGTTGTGATGCTTGAATATCCTCGAAAAGGCGTGTGGTCGATCGGCTTTGTGACAGGGGTTACTCAAGGCCAAATACAGGAAAATACAAAGCAAGAAACTATGAATGTCTTTGTGCCGACAACCCCCAATCCAACCTCTGGTTATTTGCTTTTCGTTCCCAAGAAAGAACTTAAATATCTCTCTCTGAGCGTAGAAGAAGGGATAAAGCTGGTTGTATCAGCAGGGATCATAGTGCCTGAGGAGAAGGGGTAGCTTACCCCCCCTGCAAATACCCAATTGCTTGATCACACTCGAAGAGGTAGAGGAGGGTGCGGAGGGCGTCGCCTCTTTTTGTTTTGAGCTCAGAATCTTTTTGAATGATGAGCTTGGCGTCATCTCTTGCTGTGGAGAGGAGTTCTCCGTGGGCGGCAAGGTCGATGAATTTGAAATCGGGGAGACCGCTTTGTTTGGTGCCGAGGACATCGCCACTTCCTCGCAGTTCTAGATCTTTTTCTGAAATCAAAAACCCATCTTCTGTGTCGCGCATAATGGACAAACGTTCACGCGCGGTTTGGGAGAGGGGGGCTTTATAGAGGAGGAAGCAATAGGATTTGTCTGCACCCCGTCCTACACGGCCTCGGAGCTGGTGGAGTTGGGCCAATCCAAAGCGTTCTGCGGATTCAATGACCATGATGGTGGCCTCTGGGACGTTGACACCGACCTCTATGACGGTGGTCGCCACGAGGATTGATAAATCGCCCGCTACAAATTTTTTCATGACAGTGTCTTTCTCGTCCGCTTTCATCCGTCCGTGGATAAGGCCGACTTTATCTCTAAAGACGCTCTCTAAGATTTGAAAACGTTCTTCTGCGGCGGTGACATCAAGGATCTCTGACTCTTCGACCAGAGGACAGACCCAATAGACTCGGGCATTTTTTTGAACTTGGCGCTGGAGACCTTCAATCATCTCTTGAATTTTATCTGTTGAGAAAAGAAGTGTGTCAATCGGTTGGCGGCCTGGTGGTTTTTCATCCAGTTTTGAGACATCTAGATCTCCATAGGCTGTGAGGCTCAAAGTCCGAGGGATGGGGGTGGCCGTCATCACGAGGACATCCACGCCTTTGCCTTTGTTGGAGAGTTTTAGGCGTTGATCGACGCCAAAGCGATGTTGTTCATCTATGATTGCTAGCCCCAGATTTTGAAACTCTATGGAGTCTTGAAAGAGGGCATGTGTCCCGATGACAATTTGCGCTGCGCCATTTTGTATTTGCTGTGTGAGGACATCCCGTTCTTTGCCTTTATTGCGTCCTGTCAAGCACACAAGTCGAATACCAAGGGGAGTGAGAAGGGGACGCAGTCCCTCGTAATGTTGACGGGCGAGGATTTCTGTGGGGGCCATGAAGGCGGCTTGCATGTGACTGTCCAACGCATTCATCATGGAAAGCGCTGCCACAATTGTTTTCCCACTGCCCACATCGCCCTGCAACAGACGCATCATACGGATTTTTTGCCCCATATCGCGGTCAATCTCTTCCAGAGATTTAAGCTGTGCACCCGTTAATGTAAAGGGCAAGTTCTGTGTGAGCTGTTGGCGCAAAGCTCCGTTTGTCTCATAAGAAATGCCATTTTTCTTTTTGTGGCGATGACGCATGAGGGCAAGGGTGAGTTGATTGGCGAGCGCTTCATCATAGGCAAGGCGCTCTCTTGTTTTTGTATTCGGATCAAAATCTTGTGCGGATTGAGGGCTATGGAGCAGAGCAATGGCTTTATGCCACTCCCCCCATTTCATCTTCTTTTGATAGGCTGGGTCAAGCCACTCAGGCAGTTTTGGACAAAAGCCAAGGGCACTGTGCATGGCTTTAAGAAGTGCTTTATGATTAATCCCTTGAGTGAGAGGATAAATAGGTTCAATGGGGGGGATGTCTTTGGACTCACTCCCTCCCATCACATCAGGATGTACAATCTGAGGGTGCTCGCGATAGATATCAATTTTTCCGCTGATGATTAATTCTGCCCCAATGGGATATGTTTTGAGCATATAGTCTGGATAGGCACGAAAAAACACGAGATCAATTGTGCCTGTGCCATCCTTGGCGTGCACGCGATAGGGCAGATTACGTCGTGTGGGAGGCGTGTGTTTCACAATTTGAACGGTTAATGTTGCCAAGCGCCCTGCTTCCGCATCAATAATGGAGGGCATGTAACTCCGATCTATAATATCAATCGGCGTGTGGGCGAGGAGATCAAAAATGCGCTCTCCGCCAATGAGACGCTCAAAATGTGTGCGCGTACGATCTCCTACCCCTGAAAGTGTTTTCAGACTCCGAAAAAGCGGATCAAGAATAAAGGGGCGAGACATATTTTAAGTTGTAGCGATAAGTGAAGATGTCGCCAAGTTTATTTTTTATCCAGTCTCAAAAATAGTGCCTTCAACTTGCGCATCTTTGAATTTGGTGTTGTTGATTTTGGCACCTGTGAAATCAACATTTCTTAGGTCTGCGCCTGTGAAGTCGGCGTGGGAGAGATCCGCGCCCATGAGAATAGCGTAGCGGAGGTCAATCTTTTTGAGTTTGGCATAGCGAAAATCAGCCCCACTCAAATTGACACGCTCGAGACGCTCACTCCCATCTGGATTTTTGAATTTGAGAGCGGTCATGTTTGCTCCCGATAAATCAGCACGATTGAACTTGGCCTCTATAAATTTTGAGCCTCTTAAGTCTGTATCGACGAGTTTGCAATCTCTAAAATCAGATTTATCAAAATTTGAAAATTGCATATGCGCGTTTGAAAGATTAAGCCCCACAAAGCTAGCACCAATCGCGCGAATAGCTGTAATAGGATATGTTTTGAGATTAAGAAGAGAGCGCAGGTCCATATTACTGATATCCATCTGTTGCCCTTCCACCCCTTTGCTTTTCACCCAAAGTGCATGTTCTTCTAGAATATCGTGGAGGGTTTTGCCTTGTTTCTCCAAAACATCACTAATTTGAACAAGTTGTGTAACGGTGTCTGTTGTTTTAAGTCCCCCCAGTTCCGCTTCTATCAAAACGGTGCCTTCCATGATCGAGTCTTCCATGTTTGCATCTCGGAGATCACACCCTGTAAAGTCTGTATTTGTCAGATTAGCGCCTTCAAAATTGACATCTCTCAGATCGGCTTCGTGAATAATTACGCCCGTTAAATCTGCTTCTGAGAAGTCAGCATGTGTGGCTTTGGTGCCAGAGAGGTTTGTTTCTGTCATGCGTGCGCCAGAAAAGGAGGTTCCTCCTTTTCTGTTCTCTCCCAGATTCATCGCCTCCATTGTCCCATCTTTGCCTTTCTCCATAATGCGTCCCTCTCGCAGATCCGCAGAGTCAAGATCCGCCCCTTTGAGATTTGCACCTGCCACATAAGCCCCTCGGAAATCAGCACGAGAAAAGTCTGCATTTTGAAGATTGGCTTCTCTTAGATCACTAGCAAAAAAAGTAGCCCCCGAGAATTTTCCTGCGGTTAGATTGGCATTTTTAAGAATAGAGCCCGTAAAGTCAGCTCCTGTCATGTCTGCCTCTTTAAAATCAAGCCCAGAGAGATCTTTAAATTTTAAAAAGGCACGCGCTCCCCCTCGTTTTCCAATCTGAAACATATGATGTTTCTTAATGATGGCATCAAGTTGGCTTTGCGTAATTCTGTCATAGTGAAGAATGGTCATGGGAACAGTATGTCATAGCTGAATTGAGAAAAGATTAACAGCTGTGAGTCTATCTTAAAAAGAGATGGATGGCTAGAGAGGAGAGTTTGGGAGAGGAGGTTATTTCAGGGAATATTTGTTCAATAACAGCATTCATATGGCTATGTATAGTTATATATGATATGAAAAGTCAACAAAATTTAAGGTCATCGCCTGAATGTGTTTACACATTCTAGGGCGATCCAAATGGATTCCCCTAGAATTGCCTGAGGCAATTCAGGCAATGACAAGAAGAGAGAATTGAAATGATTTTAGTTTTCTAAAACATATCTATGCAAGGGCGTTGTCGCTCCATTTTTCAAGATATTATTCGCAAGGATTTTCCCGAGCTCAACGCCAGGTTGATCAAAACTATTTAAACCCCAGATAATGCCTTGGACAAAGACTTTATGTTCATACAGGGCAATGAGTTGTCCGAGATGGAAAGGGGAGAGTTCATCAAGGACAATTGTGTTCGACGGGCGGTTACCTTCAAACACACGGTGAGGATCACTGCCAGCCTCTTCCAGTGTTTGTCCGTTCATGAGGGCATCGGCTTGTGCCAACCCATTGGCGAGGAGCTTTTTATGGTGATCGGCGTTGCCGTTATACGGTTTTTTGATCAAAATAAAATCACAGGGAATAAGGGACGTCCCTTGGTGAATGAGTTGATAGAAGGCATGTTGCCCATTAGTGCCTGCTTCTCCGAAAATAATCGGCCCTGTGGCATAATTGACAGATTGTCCATCTCGGGTCACAGATTTTCCGTTGGACTCCATGTCCATCTGTTGCAAGAAGGCAGGAAAACGGTGAAGCCCTTGGGCATAGGGAAGAAGAGCAACACTCTCTGCCGCCCAAAAATTGCGATACCACACGCCTAGAAGCCCTAGAATAACGGGCATGTTTTGATCTAAGGGTGCTGTTTTGAAATGCTGATCCATGGCAGAAGCGCCGTCTAAAAGAGATCTGAAATTATCAAAGCCAACAGAGAGGCAAATAGAGAGACCTATGGATGACCACAGACTATAACGCCCTCCAACCCAGTCCTTGAACGGGAACATATTCTCTTCAGGAATGCCGAAGGTTATAACCGCGTCTTTATTTGTCGAGAGGGCGAGGAAATGTTCTGGAATGTCTTTCTCTGAACAGGTATTTAAGAACCATGTGCGCGCTGTGTGCGCGTTGGTCATGGTTTCTTGGGTGGTGAAGGTTTTGGAGGCAATGAGAAAGAGCGTTGTCTTTGGATCTAAATATTTGAGAGTCTGCGTGATATGCGCTCCATCCACATTGGATACAAAATGGACACGAGGCGTGTTTTCTAAATGTTTTAAGGATTCGCAGACCATGTGAGGCCCAAGATCTGAGCCTCCAATCCCTATATTGACGACATCTGTAATTTTACCTTCTGCACGGATTTTGGCAGAAATATCTTTCATGCGCGCGAGGGTGTCATCGACAGAAGGTGTAAGGCCATGGGAAGCCCGTAAGGCTGTATGAAGAACGGCTCTCTCTTCTGTATTGTTTATTTTGTCTCCAGAAAACATTTTATCACGCCAGTCTTCGAGGTCACAGGCTTTGGCGAGGGCAATGAGCTTTGTAAGAGTCTCTTCGGTCACACTATTCTTGGAATAATCCAGCATCACGCCTTGATTACTCAAGGTCAAACGATTGTTCAACTCTTTGAGGGGAGGGAGTGTTTCTTTATGGGATTTAAGAGATTTCCATTCGGGACGTTGTGTAAGAGAAGTCATATGTTTATTCCACGTTTGGGAGGGTTGATATAATATTCGTTTGTTCTATGTTCTGAGGCTGTCCCACAAGAACGATGACGGCTCTATTAAAGTCTAACAAGCGTTGGGCTGTTTTTTGAACATCTTCAATGGTCACGGCATTGATGTGATCATCAAGTGTATCAAGATAGGTTGCTGGACGCCTATCGGATTGTAAAGAGAGCATGATGGAAGAGAGCGCATCCGTTGAGGTGAGGGCGAGAGGCATGCTTCCTAAAATATAATCCTTGGCGTCTTGGAGCTCTTGGGTGGTGATGGGCGTTGTTTTCAGGGTCTTTGCTTCACTCTTTATAAGAGAGAGGAGAGGCGCAACGGTCTCGTTCTTGGTAGAGGTTGAAATGGAGAGAGTCTCTGTCATCTCCATGTGTGAGAGCCCACTATAAATACCATATGTAAGACCTTCTTTCTCACGGATTCTCTCCATAAGGCGAGAGCCAAAGCCTCCCCCTCCGAAAATATGATTCATGAGTTTGGCTGCATAATAGTCTTGGTCGCTGGGGCGAATCCCAGGGAGGGTAATACGGAGTATGCTTTGAGGAATGTCTTTCTTGAATACGGAGAGCGTGTTTTGGTTTTGTAATTTGACAGGACGCGTTATATCGTCACGTATGATATGTGGGAAGGATGAAAATATTTTTTCTATATGTGTTATGGCCTGTTCAGGAGTGATATCTCCAGATAGGGCAATGATCAGACGATCCCCTGTCAGTTCATTTGTCACAAAATCATGAAGGTTTTTTGCAGTAAGAGTGGGTAAAGTCGAGAGAGTCCCTCCACTATTTTGAGCGTAAGGATGTCCTGCAAACGCAATATCATTCATGAGGCGTGCGGCGATCCAATTGGGCTGAGTCATGCTGTTTTTGATACGGCTGAGATTGGCCTGCTTCATACGCTCTAGAGGCTCTTCATCGAAACGAGGCTGTGTGAGTGCCTGTGTGAGAAGGTCAAAAGCTTTGTCTTTATGTGTGGTGAGTGTTTTAAGAGATCCCCCAAACTGATCTCGGCCTCCAGAAAAAGAGAGAGAAATAGAATGGTCTGAGAGTTCTTTTTGAAAGGCCTGAGAGTCTAACTCCCCTGCGCCTTCATCCATCATATTAGAGAGAAGTTGAACAAGCCCTTGTTGGTGAGGTTTTTCTACAAATGACCCTGCATCCTTAAAGGAGAACTTGAGGGAAATCACAGGAACTGTGTGATCTTCAACAAGCCAGACAGAAAGTCCTGAGGGGGTTGTGAGCTCTTGAATATCAAGAAAGCGCTCTTTGGCGTGGGCAGAAGAAAAGAGACAAAGAAAAACGACAAATGTTATCCCAGAGAAAGCTGAGACCTTGTATGATAGCCTATTCATTTCTTTCCTCTTTCTCAGGCAGAAGAAACCCCGTTATATAATTGAAAGTCGATCTATTTTTAGGATTTAAATATAATTCCGAAACGGATTGAATTTGATCTTTTGTGACCGCGTCAATGTGTAGATCCCATGTCTCTACATCTTGTAATGTACTTCCTGTCGTCAGGGCGCGTCCAATGATATGGGCGGGAGTAGAAAGAGAATCTCGAGCAAAGATAGCGGCATTTTTAAGGCGTGTTTTCGCATCGAGGAGCTCTTGGTCTGTGATGCCCTTTTTAATGAGTTGTGTGAGGAGCATATCAATGTCTGTTTCTAAGTCTGGGAGAGCTATACCCTCCGCAGGAACGGCAGACATCCAAAGAGAAGAGGTGTCATAGCTATCAGAGCGGTAAGACAGAGAGATTTCAATGGCTTTCTTATCCTCCACAACAAGCTTTTTATACAGACGTGTTGTGGGGCCTCCATCAAGAATACTTTCTAAAACTTGGAGGGCGAGGGCGTGCTCTTTATTTTGACGCAAGGACGGGACTCGATAGCCTCTCATCCAAAGAGGTTGTTTTACCTGCTGTTCAGAGTGCGTGATCCGTGTTTCTCCTTCAAAAGCAGGCAGTGTTGGGAAATGACGTGGGAAAATTTCTCCTGCAGGAATTGCCCCATAAATACGCTTAATATCGGGGAGAATATTTTCAAGGGTAATATCTCCACTGATGATAAGAAGGGCATTGTTAGGGTGATAAAAACGATCATAAAAGGATTTTGTATCTATATGGCTCATGACACGAATTTCTTCACGCCATCCAATGACAGGACGTCCATAGGGATGATTAGGAAAGAGCGTGGCTTGCATTTGCTCGTAAAAGCGCGCTTGAGGGTTATTCTCGGTACGCTGGTTGCGCTCTTCAATGACAACATCTCGCTCGGAGAGGACATGAGTCTCGGGAGGCATAGCGTGACGGATACGATCTGCTTCCATTTGCATGAGTGTGTTTAAATGCTCTTTGGACGTGGTTTGATAGAAGGCGGTATAGTCTTTTGAGGTAAAGGCGTTGTCTTTCCCTCCCATTGTGCGAATGCGTTTAGAAAATTCTCCTGCCTCTAGGGGACGATCGGGATGGTTTGTGCCTTTAAACAGGAGATGTTCTAGAAAGTGAGCCACGCCTGAATGTCCATTGATTTCTTGTGCAGACCCTGCCTTGTACCAGAGCATATGATGGACGATAGGCGCACGGTGGTTAGGGATAATCACCACCTCTATACCGTTATCAAGCGTTGTGCTTTGGGCGTTGAAAAGGCCCGCATGGGCAGGAAAAGAGAAGAGGCAAAGAAAATATGTTAGGATGAGTCTCATTTTGCAGGGACGGGAGGCACGTTAGGGGTCGGAATATTCTTTTTCTTGAGGTTTTCTAGCTCTTCTCGGGCATCCAAAATTGACCCAGGGACAGTCTTTTTTCGTTTGAGGAGTTTATCAATGACGGGTTGCTCACTGTCTGCAAACTCTTTCGCCTCTTTATCAATCAGAGTTCGAATATCGGCAGGAGAGTTTTCTGCTCCAACTTTTTGTAAAAGGGCCTGTTCAGCTTGACCATCGTGTGAGGGCGTCTCCTGTGTCTTTTCTTCTCCAAACAAAGCTTTTTTAGCTATTTTGTCCGTCGTGTCTTCTTGAGGGCGCGCGACCCCTTTTTGAGGTACGGGTAGCGTACGGAGATTAGAGGGAATCTCAAGAGGCGCGCGTTTCATCACCGCAAACTCATCAGGTGAGTTTCTTCCAAGCCCTAACGTTTCTTTCGCGTTAGAGCATCCAGACAAGAGATAAATACTCAATATTATAATACTAGTTTTTTTCATCTTTGGGCTCCATCCAAACTCCATGAATAAGTATTAGTCCAACCCCGACCACAATACAACTATCAGCAACATTAAAGGCAGGATAGTGCCAGTCTCCAATGTAAAAATCGAGAAAATCAATCACGCCTCCAAAGCGGAGGCGATCCCATACATTCCCAAGCGCCCCAGCAATCACAATGATTCCTGCGCTTTGTATTATCTTATATGGCGTCCTAAAAATCCAGATCAAGAAAAAAAGGCTGATCACAAGAGATACCCCAGAGAGCACATAGACACCCATCTGTGCATTATTGCTAAATAATCCAAAGCTAATTCCCGTATTCCACACCATCGTTAGATTGAAGAAAGAGGTAACAGGCGCGGATATATATCCCAAACGCTCTTGATCAAAGATCACGAGCCAATTGAGGAAGGCTGTCTCATTGTCTTGAAAAATGCGCTCTACAATCCACCATTTTGAGGCTTGATCAAGGAGGAAAGTTAAAACAATCAAGAAGGGGGGCACAATATATTTCATGGTGCGTTTTTAGCACAAAAACAACAAGGAAGAGAAGTTAAAAAACTTATTTCTGCATCCATTTTGTAATGAGATGATCCAACGACAATTTCCCAGGCCCTTTGAGAAAGATCATGCCGAGAAGAAACATCCAGAAATAATGATCGGGGTTTTGAACGCCATATTCAGCAGGGACAGCAAATTGAATGGCGGCGGTCATGATGAGAAGCCCCACAGCACCAACACGTCCAAAGAGTCCAAAGGCAAGGAGGATAGGCAGGAGCAACTCCGCAGATGTTCCAAGGACAGCCGCGCAACTGGGAGGAAGGATGGGCAAAGGGTGGATCTCTTCAAACAGGAAGAGAGTACTCTCCCAATCATCATTGAGATAGTTTTCAAACTTCAACCACCCAGAGTGAAAGAAAATATTGGCCATAAAAAGACGAACCCCGAGATCAAAGAGAGGAGAGAGAAGACAGTCAGAGAATTTGCGGAGTGGTGAGATCAGAGAATTTATTTTTAGAGCAAGAGATTTCATGGTGGCGGTATCCTTTTTACGTGTCTGAAAGGGTATTCGGAGACTCCCTTAAAAAAGTTTCATATGAGTGCGTTTTATCACCTGTATTTTGCAATAAACATTCACTGTATCATTAAGTTTTATAATTATAAGGCTATAACTTAATAAGATGAATTGAAGAGCTTTTTATCTTTAAGCATAAATATACTGTGTAAGATAGAGATAGTATAGGTTTAGAGCTAAACTTAAACGGGTTAACTTTTACCCAAAAGTTAGGGAGTTTGCACGAAACATTATTACGGGTAATGTTTTACTTGCTTTTGTTCTGTAAATTATGTATAAACCCTAAGGTTACGTTAAAGGATAATAATATGAGTAATTCATTTAAAAAAAACGAACAATTGAAAACTGTATCAGAAGATGCTTTTTCAAAATCATGGGTCTCCAACACGGCTGTGGGGTTAGCTTTCACCCTTATGTCTGTCGCTATATATAAAGATATTTCAACTATAGCTCAAATTCAATATGATTTGGATAACCCTAAGGTAGACGTAATAAGCTCTACAGCTTTTAATAGATATTGTTTTGGTGTGCTTGCTAATCGACCGCAAGCGAGTAGCCCATCTATGCATAAACTATGTATAGATCCTCCTAAGAGGATTTCACGCACATCTTTTTATCAAGCCTGTCAAGGGATGCCTTCAACAAGTAGCGCACCTCTTATAACAGAAATAATGAAACTATGTATCATTAATGACACCTTTCTGAAGAATCAAGGTATTAATACAGAAAAAACAATAGGACTTATAGTAAATTAGTCCTATGAAGCTACTCCCCAACTTTTCTACATAAGTTAAGGAGTTTTATAAGTTATGGTCATTTTCATTCGAAAGCCTGCGTGGCTTGAACGCAGTTTAGAATAAGAATGCCTTGTTCTTATTCTAAACTGCTACATATAGAATCGTGACAATTTCTTGTCCAGAAAATACTTCAGATTATCTTGCTAAAAAAGTTTCACAGGCAAGTGTTTTTTGTAAACAGGTTTGAAAGTCAAAATGAGGGAAGGCCTCAAGTGTTGCTTCTAAGCTCTCCATAAGGGGAAGAGTATGGCTAAGAAAATGATAGTCCGCAGGCGTTAAATCTTGGATATAAACACTATAATCTTGTCGAGAGATGAGGAGATAGGTTTCTTTCTTGTTCATCTTAAAGTTTTTTTGTTCTTGTTGCTCTTCATTACGGACATAATGGCGAATGTCTGCGATGGGAAATGGGGCGTGGAGGAGGGAGACGCTTGGATGGAGTTTGAGTGTTAGGTTTTCGTCTTCTAAGTTTATATGGTCAAGGGTTTTAAAGGAAAGAGCCTCTCTATCGGGGGCGTGATAGGCGCGATTGGCTGCCCAGTCCAAGCGAGCACTATCGGAGAGATACGGTAAGGCGCATGCGGGTTCAAAATCTGCAATAAAAGACGGGAAATCTTCTCCGTAGGTATGGAGACAGGCTTTTTGAGGAGGATGTGTAAGGGCGTAGGCTTTGCTCATTTCATACATGAATTTTTCGCCGACAAGAGCCGTAATGGTTTGATACGTCTCGGAGAGTACACTACTCAATCCTGCCCTATAATTATTTTTGTAGGTAGAAAGACGCTTATTAAGGGAGGCGCCTCCTGTTCGAAAGATTTGTTCCGGCGTGTCCATATTTCCTGTGAGGATCATCTCTTTGAAGGCTGTTTGTGTCTTATGTAGCGACATGATGTTTGGCCTTGTCCAGTGCGTTTTTAACGTGGGAAGTTTCCTCCAGAAGGACAGAGAGAGGGGGGTAGTCCTGATCCCATTCAATCAATGTATGGTGAGAACCATGGATGCGAAGGGTATAGTCATAAAGCTCCCAAACCTTGTCACAGACGACAGCGCTATGGGTGTCAATCAGAAGAGTGTGTCCTGCTTCTTTTTCAACAGTATGTCCTGCAAGATGAATTTCTTTGATGGTCTGTGTCGTGATTTCGTCAATATAGTGCTTGGGATCAAAATGATGATTCACAGATTGTACATAGATATTATTCACGTCCAGAAGAAGATCGCATCCTGTGCGTTGGGTTAGCGCGTTTAAAAAGGCAGGTTCAGACATCTCATCTTCTTGAAAAGCGAGGCTTGTCGATGGGTTTTCAATCAGAATCGTTTGCCCAAAAGCGTCTTGGACTTGTTCAATATTACAAGAAAGTGTGGTGAGAGACTCTTGAGTGTAGGGCAAGGGCAGGAGATCATTGAGGTGCGCATTGCCACTGGCACTCCAACTGGCATGGTCAGAAAACTGAAACGGGTCGAAACGATCAATGAGGGCCTTGAGTTGACGAATATGATCTAAATCAACGGGCTCTGTTGAGCCGAGAGATAGCCCTACGGCATGAAAGCTGAGGGGGTAATGTTCTCTTATTTTTTCCAGAAAAAAAAGAGGTTCTCCGCCTCCAAAATAGTTCTCGGGATGAATCTCTAACCATCCAATATCGGGCTTTGTGTCGAGAATCTCTTGATGATACGGAAAACGTAACCCCAAACCAGCCAAAGTATGAGGAAGAGAACAAGGCTGGTTTGAGGGATGAGACATAGGGGTTATTTATCCATCATGTCTTTCATTTTATCGTCAGCCTTGTCCATAGCCTTGCCCATAGACTTATCCATCATTTTTTCTTCGACGGCAGAGGCTGCATCAGCGTTTTCGTAAGGTGTTGTTGATCCGTCAACAAGCTTGTCACAGACTCCTTCAGGAAGAGCAATAAATTCTTGCCCGCTTCCGTTTACGGTCGCCTGTGCTTGACAGCTATGTTTTCCATCGGCAGATCCGCACGCATTTTGTCCTGCTTTTACAACGCCATAGCATTTTTCTTTGGCAGCATGAGCAGAGGTAGAGAGTGTTGCTGTTGCCATCGTCGCGACAACAGCGGTTGTGATAAGTGTATTCAGTGCTTTTTTAGAAATAGTCATGGGAAAGGTCTCCTTTAATAATTGTTTTCGTATTAAATTCACGATACTCTCTCATTCGTATATTCCCGATGAGGGGTTACATACAAACAAGAGAAATATAGATTATGAGCATTATTACAATTTCAAGCATCCTTGTCACGTTCTGTGCGTTATTTTCTTATATTAATTACCGTTTTATTAAATTGCCGACGACAATAGGGATTATGGTGATTGCTTTAATTCTCTCAGCCCTCATGCTTTTTCTTCCTTTCCTTGGTATAGATGTTTTACCGTATGCACATGAGATATTAGATAACATAGATTTTTCCGAGGCGCTTCTTCATGGGATGTTGAGTTTTCTTCTCTTTGCAGGCGCTCTGCACGTTAATTTAAATGATTTAAAACAGCAAAAATATATTGTCTCCATAATGGCCTTTTTTGGCACGATCTTCTCAACGGTTCTTGTCGGGGTGTTAAGCTATCGCCTTTTCCCGCTTTTAGGCTTTGATATTTCCTTTATTCAAGCGCTTTTATTTGGGGCTTTAATCTCACCGACAGATCCAATTGCTGTCATGGCTATTCTTAAGAAAGCAGGTGTCCCTAAAAGCTTGGAAACAAAAGTGGTTGGAGAATCCTTGTTTAATGACGGGATTGCAGTTGTTTTATTTGTGGCTCTCTTAGGCATGACGACACACGGGAATACGGATATATCTCATATTGCTTTGTTGTTTGTTGAAGAGGCGATTGGAGGCGCGATTTTAGGCGGTGTTTTGGGGTATATTGCTTTTTTAATGCTCCGGAGCGTTGATAATTATCAAGTTGAAATTTTTCTAACACTCGCGCTGGTCATGGGAGGCTATGAGCTGGCTACTGCTCTCCATATGTCGGGACCCATTGCGATGGTTGTTGCTGGGTTGCTGATGGGAAATATTGGACGCTCCCTCGCAATGTCAGAAAAGACAAAGCAAGATTTAGATGATTTCTGGGAATTGATTGACGAGTTCCTCAACGCTGTTTTATTTCTGTTGATTGGATTTGAACTCCTTGTCATTCCTTTCAATTCTTCTGCACTCATAGCAGGATTGATCTTCATTCCAAGCCTTCTTCTTATTCGCTATATTTCTGTGCTCTTGCCCGTCACACTCTTAAAAAGAATCCGTGTGTTTAGCCCTGGAGCGGTCAACATTCTCACATGGGGAGGATTAAGAGGAGGGATCTCTGTGGCACTCGTCCTCTCTCTCCCGACAGGGGAGATGCGCGACTATTTACTCCTCGTAACGTATTGTATTGTGATGTTTTCAATTCTTGTGCAAGGCTTGACGATTGGAATGCTTGTGAAAAAATATAGGGATTAGGGCTTTTTAGGGAATGAGGTCTCTCATAAAAGAACAAGCCTTGAGTGTGTTATCACTCATCCCCCATCCTCAATGCCGCGATAAACGCACTCTGAGGGATATCTACATTTCCATACTGGCGCATTTTGGCTTTCCCTTTTTTCTGTTTGTCGAGGAGTTTCTTTTTACGAGAGATATCGCCTCCATAGCATTTGGCGGTGACGTCTTTGCGCATGGCGGAGAGGCTTTCTCGGGCGATGATTTTACCTCCAATGGCCGCTTGAATAGCGATTTTGAACATTTGACGCGGGATGAGATCTTTGAGGCGTTCACACAGCTGTCGACCTCTGCGCTCGGCTTGAGAGCGGTGGACGATCATGGCCAAGGCATCAATGCTTTCTCCGTTGACGAGAATGCTTAGACGCACGAGATCCTCTGTTTTATAGTCATCCACGTGATAGTCAAAAGAGGCATAGCCTCGAGAGATTGATTTTAAGCGATCATAGAAGTCAAAGACCACTTCATTGAGGGGCAAGCGATATTCCAGCATTGCACGATCTCCGACATAGGTAAGATTGAGTTGTTCGCCGCGACGCTCTTGGCACAATTGTAACAGACCGCCGAGATACTCATCGGGAGTCAGGATGGTGGCTTTGATCCATGGCTCATGAATTTCATTGATCATCACGACATCGGGCATATCCACGGGGTTATAAAGCTCAATCATTGTCCCATTATTCATGTGGATATGGTAGACAACACTTGGGGCTGTAGGGATCAAATCAAGATCAAATTCGCGCTCTAAGCGCTCTTGGATGATCTCCATATGGAGCAAACCCAAAAAGCCACAGCGAAACCCCATGCCGAGCGCTTGAGAGTTTTCATTCTCATAAATGAGAGAGGAGTCATTCAAGGCTAAGCGTGCCAGAGAATCTCTAAGCTTCTCATATTCTCCATTATCAATGGGAAAGAGGGAGCAAAACACCATGGGAATAGAGGGCTTAAATCCCTCTAAAGGCGTATCACACATGTTTTTTTCATCGGTGAGGGTGTCGCCGACTTTGGTGTCTGAGATGTCTTTGATCCCTGCAGTAATAAAGCCCATTTCTCCGGGGCCTAATTGATCAAGCATAACTTTTTTAGGGGTGAAGATCCCCACGCGATCAATATCTCGGGTGGCCTTTGTCCCCATAAAGCGGATTTTTTGTCCTTTGGCTAGATATCCGTCGATGACGCGCACAAGGATGACCACGCCCAAATAGGAATCATACCAACTGTCCACAAGAAGAGCTTTGGTGGGCGCGGTAAGGTCTTGAGATGTAGGGCAGGGGAGGCGCTTTACAATCGCTTCCAGCAAATCGTCTATCTCTTCCCCCGTTTTTCCAGACACAGGCAGAGCCTCATCGGCAGGAAGGCCGATTACATTTTCAATGGCCTCTTTGGCGCTGTCAATATCAGCGGCAGGCAAGTCTATTTTATTGATGACAGGTACAATCTCATGGTCATTTTCCATCGCCATATACACATTCGCCAGCGTTTGCGCTTCTACTCCTTGTGAGGCATCGACAATCAGCAATGAGCCTTCACACGAGGCCAGAGAACGAGACACTTCATAGGAAAAATCAACATGCCCGGGGGTGTCCATGAGATTGAGCTGGTACTCAATACCGTCTTTAGCTGTATAGAGCAGACGCACGGTTTGCGCTTTAATGGTAATCCCGCGCTCGCGCTCGATGTCCATGTTATCGAGCACTTGCTCGCTCATTTCCCGTTCTTCTAATCCGCCACAGGTTTGGATCAAGCGATCCGCCAAGGTTGATTTTCCATGATCAATATGGGCAATAATGGCAAAATTTCGAATGTGCTCTAAAGGGTGTGTGTTTTGGGCAGGGCTCATGTTTCTCTGTTCATTTAATTTTTAAGTCTCTCGCTTATACTAGGCAACAGGTCTCCTGCCTAGTCCAAAAATACATACATCCTTATGTCGTAATGTGCACAGAATTTCAATCATGCAAGGATGCACAAGAGATAAGCACTCTAATTGAATGGAATGGATGAATTTTATGAGACACTCATTAAGAACCATATTGCTGACAGGCACGGCGCTTATGTGTCTTGGCGGAGCGGGCGCACAGGCGGAGGAAACGCTGGATATGCATGCTTTGCAAGAGCAACTTCAAAAAGCAATGCAGATGATTGAGGCGCAATCACAGCACATGAACACACTCCAAGGGGAATTGAATGCGTTGAAATCAGAGACAACAACGCAGGCAACAGAGCTTTCAAAAATTCAGCCTTCTGCTGCGGATACGACACATTTAGAAGAACGAGTCTTTGAGCTTGAAGAACAGATCTTTGAGCTTGATGATAGGGTCGGGAGTGAGACACTGGCCAATGCCTTTGATGCCAATAATCTGGATATTGGGGGCTTTATTAATACGGCCTTTACCCATGTGGATGGAGAAGATGGAAGTGCTTTTGGATGGAACAGGCAAAATTTTGAGCTTCTCATTCGGGCGGATTTAAATGAGCAATGGTCTGCCTTTTTCGCAGGCGGTTTCTTAAGAGAAGGGAATGTTGGATTTGATGATGATAATGATGGGGTTCTCAATGAATCTGGAGAGCGCCGTAATCCTGATTTTGCAATTGAAAGCGGTGTCCCTGGTGGCACACGAAATCCACAAATCATTGCGTGGACGAATTATAAACATAATGATGCGTTTAATGTTAAGTTGGGGCGAATGATTACTCCGCATGGGATTATCAATATAGAGCATTTTCCTGCCACTCTGTTAGATCAAGAGCAACCGCTCTTTTTACGTCCTTTTGGAGGACAAACAATCTTTCCAAATTTTACAACAGGAGGGCAAGTCCACGGACAGTTTTTTGTAGGAGGCGATACGCTTAGCTACAATACTTATATTGCTTCTGCACAAGGGGCGATTGAAGAGCCTATCTATGGAGCACGCCTTGCCTATGAGTTTCGAGATAAAGGTGTAACCGTAGGAGTCAATGCCGCAACGGGGACACGCTCAGAGGCACTGGATAATGAGTATACGCTTCTCGGGGCGGACCTTCTCATTGATAAAGGTTCTATCTTGTGGAAAAACGAAATTTTTTCAACGGATGAAGATGGGGCATCAGGGCGTTTAGGGTTTTACACGCAACCTGCCTATCGCTTTAATGATCAATGGATAGGATTTTATCGCTATGATTTCCTTGATGACGGATCGAATGCATCAGCGGCTGTGCCTGATAATGCGGGAGATGTCACAGAGCATATGGTGGGTCTTAATTACCTGCCTCTCCCTAATGTGCGGTTACGTCTCACAGGGACAAGGCGACATTACGACTCGACGAGCGTCTTTGATGAGGCCGATGCAGATATTCTTCAATTTTCAACAACATATAGTTTTTAAGGCGAGGATGTATCATGCAGATCATAAATTTTAAAAGAATACTCAGTTTAGCTTTCTTCTCAGCACTTATTTCTTCTCCCTTTCTTGTGAACACGACGAGCGCACAAGCCGATGAATATGCCATTATCGTAAATGCAGATAGCCAGATAACAGCAGATGATAATGAGCTTAGAAATATTTATCTGAAGAAACAGACAAAATGGTCAAGCGGTGTAGAGGCTATTCCTTTCGGTCGTGCAACCCATAGCCCTGAACAAAATGCTTTTTTAATAAATGTCTTGGGGATGAATCAAGCCGAGCTAGATAGCTATTGGGCCTCTGCAAAATCAAAATCAGGCCTCACAGGTCCACGAGAAGTCCAGTCCGTGAGTATCCTCCTCCGTCAAGTGAGACGAAAAGAAGGTGCTTTTGGCGTGATTTCTTCCTCTGATGCCTCGGATATCCCAGAAGGCGTGAAGGTCTTGAAGTCTTTTTAAGGACTATCTTATTTTCTGCTATGGATGGAACGTTATAGAAAATAAACTGCTATGTCAATGTGTGGTGTTAGAGTCCCCCATACTCCACAATCTCGGAGAGAGAGGGGCGTTCTCGCTCTTCGTTGGTGCAGGAGGGTGTGCCGATATAGATAAAGCCTGCAATCGCTTCTTGGTCTTCTAAGCCCAAGCCTTCTTTAAAATGATCATTATAGCTGTACCATTCCGTGAGCCAGTTAGCGCCGTATCCGAGGACATGGGTGGCGTGGCAGATATTCATACACACAGCGCCTGCAGAGAGTTGTTGCTCCCAGAGAGGATGTTTGCTCTCTCGAGGAGATGAAATAACCCCAATCACCAATGGCGCACGCATAAAGCGCTGGGATTCCAAATCAAGCTTGGCCTCTGTAGCATAAGGATCTTCAAGCACGTAAGAGTCTCTTAGGAGAGGCGCAATCTCTTCACGCGCTGTCCCCTGAAACACAATAAACCGCCACGGCACAAGCTTTCCATGATCAGGAACGCGCGCTCCAATTTTGAGAATTGTTTTGAGCTCTGTTTCAGAGGGGGTAGGCTCATTCATGTGACGAACAGAGACTGAGCGTCGTGTAAGGAAGTGCTTGAGGAGGGCTGTTGACATGTTTTTCCTTGGTCTTTGATCTATTTAAAACTATATATGAGGCATGCCAGAAATACCAGACTCTCCCCCGTTCAAACTCCATTCCGACTTTCAGCCTGCGGGGGATCAGCCCACGGCGATCAAGCAACTTGTTGAGGGCATTCACAATGGTCTCACAGATCAAGTTCTCCTTGGCGCAACGGGGACGGGGAAGACGTTTACGATGGCGCATGTGATTCAGGAGACTCAGCGTCCTGCGCTTATTTTGGCACCGAACAAAACATTGGCGGCACAGCTTTATGGAGAGATGAAGACTTTCTTTCCTGAGAATGCGGTGGAGTATTTTGTCTCTTACTATGATTACTATCAACCCGAAGCCTATGTCCCGCGAACGGATACTTTTATCGAGAAAGAAAGCGATATTAATGAGCAGATTGATCGCATGCGTCATGCGGCGACACGGGCATTATTTGAGCGTAGAGATCTAATTATTGTGGCATCAGTGTCGTGTATCTATGGGATTGGCTCGAAAGAAGATTATCAGGCGATGACCATCGAAATTAAGCAAGGGCAGCGTATTGATCGCCAAGACTTGATTAAACAACTTGTGGCTCTCCAATATAAGCGCAATGATTTAGCGTTTGAGCGAGGGGCGTTTCGGGTAAGAGGCGATACGGTAGAGCTCTTCCCTGTCCATTTTGAAGACAGGGCGTGGCGTTTTTCTTTGTTTGGAGATGAGCTGGAGAAAATTACGGAATTTGACCCGCTCACAGGGGAAAAATTCAGTGACCTTCCGCGCGTGCGTATTTTTGCGAATTCGCATTATATAACCTCTGGAGCAACCATCACGCAAGCGATTATCTTTATAAAACGAGACTTGAAAGTGCGTCTTAAAGAACTGGAAGCCGAGAACAAACTCTTAGAAGCCCAACGCCTAGAACAACGGACACGCTTTGACATTGAGATGCTTCAAGCTACGGGGATGTGTCAAGGGATTGAAAATTACTCCCGCTATCTCACAGGCCGAGACATTGGACAAGCGCCTCCGACCTTGATTGAATATCTCCCTGAGGATGCGTTGATGTTTTTGGATGAAAGCCATGTGATGCTCCCTCAGATTGGCGGGATGTACAATGGAGATAGGTCTCGGAAGACAACTTTGGTTGAATATGGCTTTCGTTTGCCTGTGGCGCTGGACAACCGGCCTTTAAAGTTTGAAGAGTGGGATGCTTTGCGCCCCCAGACAATCTATGTCTCTGCCACGCCTCGTGCCACAGAGCTTGAGCGGGCAGGGGGTGTATTTGCAGAACAGATCGTACGCCCAACGGGGCTGATAGATCCGCCCGTAGACGTGCGTCCTACTCAATACCAAATTGATGATTTAATGACTGAGGCGCATGCCATTATTGCCAAAGGCGGGCGCATTATGGTGACCACGCTCACCAAGAAAATGGCAGAAGATCTGACAGACTATTTGAATGAGCATGGCCTTAAAGTTAAATATATGCACTCGGACATTGAAACGTTGGAGCGTATTGAAATCATTCAAGAATTGAGAGCAGGGGTGATTGATATTCTGGTGGGTATTAACTTGCTTCGAGAAGGGCTGGATATCCCTGAATGTATGCTCATGGCCATTTTAGATGCGGATAAAGAAGGGTTTTTACGCTCTAAAACCTCTTTGATCCAAACGATTGGGCGTGCGGCCAGAAATGCAGAAAGCAAAGTCATTCTCTATGGTGATAAGATTACAGACTCAATGCGCGGCGCAATGGACGAAACAGATCGGCGTCGTGCCAAGCAAGAAGCCTATAATACCAAGCATGGCATTACGCCAACAACCATCAAGAAAAGTCTCACAACAGGGCTCGAGGGGATCTTTGACCAAAGAGACCGTGGGCAGAAAGTTCATGCTCTTGCTGATCAAGGCCAAGAGACATTTTTAATGTCCCCTGAGCAAATCAAGAAACGCCTCAAAGCCCTCGACAAACAAATGCATGAGGCGGCTGGTAATCTAGAGTTCGAAGAAGCGGCCAAGCTACGCGACGAGATTAAGAGAATGCAGGCGCAGGAGTTGGGATTAAAATAAAATGCGAAGGGTTTTAACTTTTTGTGCGTATTATACTTATACACTTAATCAATTCGGCAACACTATAACAAGGGAAACATCATGATAAAATTTAATATTTCAAAACTCGTTTTACTCTCAACAACAGCAGCAATTCTTTCATTCTCTACTGTGGCGATGGCAGAAGGGCAGGGGAAATTTGCGGAGAAAAGGCAAGCGCATAAAGAGCGTATTCAGGATAAGAAAGAAGCACATAAAGAGAGAGTAGACGCACGTAAAGATCGTATCCAAAAAAGAAAAGAGATGCGCAAAGAGAAAATAGAGAATCACAAAGATGCTCATAAAGACAAGAGAGAAAATATCAAAGATCGCCGTGAGGATCATCGTGATAAAAGAGAGGATGTCCGTGATAAACGGGAAGATCGTCGAGATCATCGACAGAGTAGCGGCCAGCGGAGATATAACAACTAATCATTGTTCCTTTGGTTAAATTTTTGGGAAAGTCCAACGTGAGTTGTTGGGCTTTTCTTTTTTTGATACACTTAAAGGAGTGGTTTTAAAAAAGGAGTACCATCTTGAATATTTGGATTTTTATATGGGCTGTCGTGGCCGTCTTTGTATTGGGAATTTCATTTTGGTCGATGCAGGTTTTATTTAAGCAGAAGAAAGCATGGAAAAAACTCGCAAAATCCTTAAATCTTAGCTATCAGGAGCAAGCCTTTCTTGCGTCTCCTGTCGTGGATGGGTTGTATAATAAGTATCACATCACACTCTATTCTGAAGAACAAGCCACACAAGATTCTGCGCGACGTCAATTTAGAACTGTGCTTGTGATAGCGTTTCAAGAAGGGTTTCCAACGGGAGGGGCTATTGCGTCTGCGGGACGCCGTCCTTTTGTAGAAGGGTTGCGTATTGAAGAGGGGCATAAGCCTGAGTTTAAAGGTTGGAATGGAAATATTGTCTTTCATACACAAGATAACGATATCATGTCTTCTTTTATGGATGAAAGACGCTATCAAGCGCTTCATCGTATTATGAACTTAACGGGCAAAGAGGCGATCTTTATTTTTGACGATAAGGAAGCCTATTACCGCTTGGAAACAGCAGACCCATTGACGGATCCAGAGAGTGTCGAAAAGATGATTAAAAAGATCTTAAAAGAGTGTGATGTCTTGCGTCCGACGGCAGAGGATCAAAAGCTGTGTAAGCCTAAAAAATCAAACAAAAAGGATGAAGAAACGTCTGCTGAGGAAGAGGCAGAAGATTAACGTGTCTCACGTCATTCCTGCGGAGGCAGGACTCCAGTCTTTCTCTATAAAGACAGTGGCTTTGCCACTGACATGTCCTCGGGGATGACGGTGTGGTGTCTTCTACAATACCAACCCTTCACATCTTTTTTGCAGGGTTGGGGTGCGCCGTGCGCGGGTGATTTCGACAAGGCCGAGATTTGTGAGGCCGTGGATTTGAACCGTGCAGGGGTCTTTTTGAAAGGACTCATCAAGGCTCTTGAGAAAATCCTTACGGTCTTTGTCTGATTTCATTTTGAGGGCATCAATGATGATGATCCCCCCCATATTGCGCAGGCGGAGTTGTCGTGCAATTTCTTGTCCCGCTTTTTTGTTAATGTTCAGAGTGCTATCGGTATCAGTGGCACGATTGACATCAATGGCAAGGAGCGCCGCTGTTTCTTGTAGGATAAGTGTTGATCCCCCATTCAGGATGGTATAGGGCTGAAACAGCGTCTCAATTTGATCGAGAATGTCTCTATGCTCAAAGAGGGCGAGATTATCATAGGGGTTCTCGATCTCAAGAGGCTCAATCTTGGTCATGAGGTCGGGGGCGTAAAGCTCGCACCAATTTTCAGCTTCTTGGAGATGATCCATGACAATGACTTCGATTTTATCAATTTGACGATCGGCGCTGTCACTTAAGATGCGTTGGAGGGCGTCAGGGCCGAGCATGACCAATTGTGGCTCATCGCCTGTATTGTCTTGAATATGAGTGTCCAGCTGTTCCCACATTTCACTAAGGATCTTATGTTCTCGTACCAACATTTCTGTTTGGGTGTTGGCTGCGGCGGCACGTAAAATGCATGAGGTTTGTTCTTTCATATCGCCGTGCATTTTTGTGAGGTTTTTACGCACTGTTTTGTCGCGAATACGTTGAGAAATCTTGTTGTCTTTCTCAAAAGGCGTGTGAATAAGATAGCGTCCCGGGAGCGTGATATTCATGCTTACACGCGGAGATTTTTGTTCGAGATCACCGTCTGTGGGCTCAATTTTACCTTCTTTGGCTTGAACAAGGATCCTGTCTCCTGCGGAGAGGAGTTTGGAGATGGGTTCATCGCCCCCTTTATAGATCTTTCCTTTTTTCTCAATACGCAGATCTCCGCTATTCAAAAACCCGATATTGTCTCCATCCAGAGAGAGAAAAGCAGCATCCAATGTGGTGTCCACCCGAATAACGCGCGCCCAATAGACAGAGCCTGCACGTACTTCTTCCATTTCAGGATCAACTTCCAAGCCCTCTAGTTTATTGCTTTCAAGGGCGGCAACCCACAGGCCACCATCCAGTTCTTCAATCAGAATATCCACGCTTAACTCTTTTCTTTTGAGGTTGGGGTAAAAAACCCAAGTCCGTTGAGGAGGTTCATTGTATCATAGAGAGACAGACCTACAATATTTGAGTGTGAGCCATGGATGGATTTGATGAATGCTTCGGCGTAGCCTTGGACTCCATATGCGCCTGCTTTTCCTGTCCATTCCCCGCTTGCAACGTAATGCTCTATCTCTTGGATAGAGAGACGTTTGAATTTGACGCGGGTTTCAATGCACCGTGTTCTCAGCACCCCCTCAGGCGTAATCACGCAAATGCCTCCATAAATACGATGAGAGCGACCGCTGAGGAGGGTCAGGCAGTGATGAGCATCTTGCTCGGTTTCTCCCTTTGGGAGGGTTCTTCGTCCACAGGCCACGACAGAGTCGGCGGCTAAGATGAAGGAGTCTGTGTGGGTTTCACGAATCTTAAGGGCTTTGTCTTGGGCAAGGCGCAGGGCTACATCTCTGGGGAGCTCTTTAGGGCGTTCGCTTTCATCAAGCTCAGCAGGAATAATGTGAGTGGGTGTAATCCCAATACGCGCTAAAAGCTCTACGCGTCGAGGAGAGGCTGACGCAAGAATAAGGGGGGCATGCTTTTGGGGGCTATTTTTCACGGAAGATAATACGACCTTTTGTCAGATCATAGGGAGTCATCTCAACAATAACAGTATCGCCTTGGAGCACACGGATACGGTTTTTACGCATTTTACCCGCGGTATGACAGAGAATAATATGGTCATTTTCAAGGGTCACACGGAACATTGCGTTCGGAAGGATCTCCGTCACGATGCCTGTGAATTCCATTAAATCTTCTTTTGCCATTATTGTCTCTTTCTTCATGTTGAGGCTGTACTATAGGGATTTATTATATGATTTCAATATTTTCTTTACAAGGGACCTGTTTTGGAGGTTTTTTTTACTATAAATGAGATATATTTGCAATATGACTATTAAATACCCCATTTTTGTGGCATTTTGCTCCCTTTACCCTATTGTAATTGCTTTGTTTTTCGTGGTTATTCAGTTCGTTCCCAATTTTTTGAGAAAAAAGAGGGAGAGGGGAGGTGGAAGAAAGTGTTCTTATGGCGGTGTGTGTGGGATGTGTTGTTTGAGAGGTCATAGGATTACCATAGGAAATAAATCCTTTTTTGTCAAGGTTTTTGTTTTCTTTGGGTGAAGAATGTAGGGATTTTTTTTTATTTACCACAGATAAACACGGATGAACGCGGATAAGAGTCTTCTTGATGAATAAATATCAGTGCATATCCGTGTTTATCTGTGGTTTTTAATAAGAACGAGAGATTATTTCTGCCCAAATCCGTCATTCCTGCGAAGGCAGGAATCTGCCTTTTCTCTATAAAGACAGTGGCTTTGCCACTGACATGTCTATCGTCGGGGGTGACGATAAAGGGGCTGGGATCTATAGAATCCCCTTCTTCTCAAGGACGTATTGAAGGCGGCGCAAGGCGTTGCGTTTGAGGGTGGTTTCTGGGGTTTGGGCGGGGCCTTGGATGGAGATTTCTGTGAGGGAGTGTGTGTCCATGGCGGTGACTTTGGTATAAGCGCCTATGGTGTGGAACTCAAAAATAACGTTTCGATCTTTCAGGATGTTTTCAGACATAGTAGTATGATAAAACCATACCTTTATACAGGATAAAAGAGATCATGAGTAAAAAAGAAAATTTAAAATGGGAAAAGTTTAACTGGGAAGACCCCCTGCTCTTTGAGAGTGAACTCTCGGATGAAGAGCGTATGATTCAAAAAACAGCGCGGGATTTTGCGCATGATAAGCTTTTACCTGGGATTGTTGATGCTAATCGTCATGAAAAATTTGATCGTGAAATCATGACAAAGATGGGGGCTTTGGGGTTTTTGGGCTCAACGTTGAAGGGCTATGGGTGTGCAGGCGTGTCGGATGTGTCTTATGGATTGATCGCCCGAGAAGTGGAGCGTATTGATTCGAGTTATCGTTCATGTTTGTCGGTACAATCCTCTCTTGTGATGTACCCCATTTATACATTTGGAACAGAGGCACAGAAAGAAAAGTACCTTCCAAAATTGGCCACGGGCGAGATGATTGGGTGTTTTGGATTGACGGAGCCTGATGGAGGCTCAGATCCATCGTCGATGAAGACGCGAGCAAAGACCGTTAAGGGAGGCTATAGCCTCAGTGGCGCAAAGCAATGGATTACCAATTCCCCGATTGCAGATGTGTTTATTGTTTGGGCTAAGAATGATGAAGGGCAAATCATTGGACTTCTCCTCGAAAAGGGGATGAAAGGGCTGAGTGCCTCTAAAATTGAAGGAAAATTCTCTTTACGGGCTTCTGTGACGGGAGGGATTGAGATGGATGAAATCTTTGTCCCTGAAGATAATCTTTTGCCTCATGTGACAGGATTAACTGGGCCATTTAGCTGTTTGAATAAGGCGCGTTACGGGATTGCGTGGGGGGCGCTGGGTGCTGCCGAATCGTGCTGGCATATTGCGCGAGACTATGTATTAGAGCGTCGGGTGTTTGATCGTCCTTTGGCCGCCAATCAGCTTATTCAAAAGAAACTGGCGGATATGCAAACAGAGATTACATTGGGGCTTCATGCCGTGTTAAGATTAGGGCGGTTGATGGATGACGGGCACGCGGCGCCAGAGGCTATTTCTCTTATGAAGCGCAATAATTGTGGAAAGGCGCTTGATATTGCCCGTACCGCCCGAGATATGCTTGGAGGGAATGGAATTTCTGACGAGTATCATGTCATTCGTCATATGATGAATTTAGAAGCGGTGAATACTTATGAGGGGACGCACGATATCCATGCTTTGATTCTAGGACGGGCGCAAACTGATATTCAGGCGTTTGGGGGGTAGGTTACATTGGTGCCGTTGCTGGTGCTGGCGTGTCGAGTTCTTGCGTTATTATTGGTGTGCTATCTGCTGGGGCTTGAGTGGCCTCTTTTATTTCAGCTTTGACTGTGGGGTCATCCTTGATTTCCTCTACGATTTCTTCCACTGAGACGGTACATTCAAGATTCTCTTCTTGATTCTTTGCCTCATCTTCTTTTGTAAGAATTGTTTTCCCGTCTGGATCTTTTGCGACTTTGAGCGCGTCTGCAATTTGTTGAGCTGCTTCTGGTGATTTGGCAGCAAGATCGCTTGCTTCTTCAAGAACATCTCCTCCCTTATGAAAATTCTCGATAGCGTCGTATGCTTCCTCTGGGTTTAGTCCCTCAAGGTCAAGGTCATCAATATCATGATCCTGTATCTGCTCATCAAGGTCAGCGAGAACATAGTTTTGTGTGTATGTCTGTTCGTAATGATTATGCTCGCCAATAGCATGAGCAGGTCCAAAATGTCCATATCCAGCAACGGCACCATGAAAATGCGAGCTACAGCCTTTATGTGAGACGCAGTCTTCATAGTCACTATCTGTATCGACTTTATTCCCTGTGATCCCTGCTTTGTTCATATTATGTGTGTTGCAGTTGGCATCAAAAGAATTAAATCCAGATGTTTTATGATAGCACTTATGCTCATGTACTTCGATCAAGCTTGTCATTTCATCTGGAGAATCTATTGGATGGGTAAGTGTGTGTGCCATTCATTAAGCATAAATTACAATGATTAATATAATGTTAACTTGTTTGTAGTGAATTGATTTATAAGAGAAAAAGAGGGTTTATTTATTAATGCGTATAGGCAAGCCCTGAGAAAATGGGCGCATTTATTTTTTGGGCAAGGTGTGGCGTAAAGTCAAGATATTGCTCAAGACTTAATCCTGTGACCATCAAAATAGCATGATCTTGTGAGAGGCCTTGATTATTACACATGGTGGCAATATCAGCGGGGCTAGAACACTCTTCGGCGAGTTCGTTGGCTCTTAAGGGCTCTCCTGAGAGGGGGTTCATCGCAAACATCTGTGGGTTGGCCACGGCAAGTTTCTTGGCTGCTATTTCTGGTGTATCATTTGCCGAGACAGTGGAGAGATCAAGGCTGTTTTCTTTGGCCATGGCTGACAGGGAAGAAAGAACTTTATTTTGGTTCACAGAGCGGACTCCCACGGAGGCTAATGCATTAGAGAATGCGCCTTTCCATGCTTTGTTGTTTGTTAAATTATCAAGGAGTTTATTGGCATATCCAGTTCCATTGAAAATAGTGCGTATGAGTTCTTGTCTGTGAAGGCTGCTATTGCACGCTAAAAAATCGTCTTGCTCTGCGCCGCCTGCTCCCGCATAGCCTGATGTGTTTTTGTATGCTTTATGCCCATGTTTTTGTCCATTTCCAATCATGAACAAAGCAGATCCTGAGAAATCACTATGGTTGGGGTCGTTTGCAGGCCCGCGAGTTGTCACACTCGCCATTTCATGACTGATGGGAGATATCCCCCCAAAGAGGCTTTTTTGTCCAGTATATAGATCTTGTGCTGTTGCGTAACTCATTGGTTAAATTTTTCCTTTATCTTCTCGTAGTATAGTGAATTTGTATGGGGAGGACAATGTATACGTACTTATCTGTTATATGTCAGATGGTTATAGCTAATTGATGGTTTTGAAAAAAAGAAGTTTTTGACGGTTTTAGCGAAGGCAATGAAGAATGTTGAGGGCTGTGTACTTGCAGTAAAAAACGCTGCTTTTAGAGGGGTGTCAGCTGTGCTGGAGAGGGCGACAAGAGTTCTGTTTTCGTTGTTGTGCCCTCCTCTGCGTCCTGATTTGGTGCTAAAAGGGTTGAGCATTTTAAAATAGCGTTTGCTGAAATCGTCATAATATTTATGGGCAGGACGCGCCATTGGTTTTTCCTTTCTGTTTCAGCGTACTATAGCGTCTCCTCCGAGAGGTTGCAAAATAGAGAAGGTCTTGTGTGTTGTATCAGTATGTTAGCTGAATTTTATGTTTTCTTGTCTTCTCCCCCTTTTTCCTTGTTCTTAGGCATGCTAAAAATAAGGGCTTAAATTAAGAATCAAAAGGATGATAACGCGATGAATGTGCATGAATATCAAGGAAAAGACCTCTTAAAAGCCTATGGCGTTTCTGTGCCAGATGGGATTGTTGCGTTTAGTGTGGAGGAGGCGGTGAAAGCGGCGGAGCAGTTACCAGGACCTTTATATGTTATCAAAGCACAAATCCATGCAGGGGGGCGAGGCGCCGGACATTTTAAGAATAATCCAGAGGGCAAAGGTGGCGTGCGCTTGTGTCATACGCTCGATGAGGTGAAAGAGGCCGCCGAAGCCATGCTGGGGCAGGTTCTTGTGACCAAACAAACAGGAGCTGAGGGCAAAGAAGTCCACAGACTCTATGTGACGGATGGTGTTGATATTGAGAAAGAATATTATTGTTCCATTTTGTTGGATCGCGCGACGTCTTACTTGACGTTTATTGTCTCGACAGAAGGCGGGATGGATATTGAGGAGGTAGCAGAAAACACGCCTGAAAAATTGCTTAAAGTTTCTATTGATCCTGCCACAGGGATGCAACCATTTCATGCGCGTGAATTGGCATTTGGCTTGGGGCTTAAAAAAGAGTCTTTGCGCAGTGCGGGGCAATTTTTTATGGCACTATACAAGGCCTATAATGATCTCGATGCGGAAGCGATTGAAATTAACCCAATGATTGTCACAGATAAGAATGAAGTGATGGCGCTGGATGCAAAGTTGAGTTTTGATGATAATGCGCTGTATCGTCAGCCAAACATAGAAAAGATGCGCGATGAAACGGAAGAAGATGCCAAAGAATTAGAGGCGCATAAATATGATCTCTCTTATGTCTCTTTGGATGGTAATATTGGGTGCATGGTCAATGGCGCAGGCTTGGCGATGGCAACCATGGATATTATTAAGCTCTTTGGCGGAGATCCTGCGAATTTCTTGGATGTTGGGGGGGGCGCAGACAAGGAAAAAGTCACCGCGGCTTTTAAACTTATTCTTTCAGATCCAAAAGTCGAAGGCGTGCTCGTGAATATCTTCGGAGGCATTATGAAGTGTGACATCATCGCCGAAGGGATTGTAGCTGCCGCGAAAGAAGTGTCGTTGAGTGTCCCGTTGGTTGTCCGCTTGGCAGGCACAAATGTAGAAAAAGGCAAAGAGATTCTTTCAAGCTCAGGCCTTCCGATTATTCCAGCCAGTGATCTTGGTGATGCAGCTGAGAAGGTGGTTGCAGCCACGAAACAAGCAAAAGCGGCTTAAGGGAAGTTTTCTGAACCGCAGAGACGCAGAGGACACGAGAGAAGGAAGAATAAAGGATTATCTCTTTAGAAAACCTCTGCGCACTCTGCGCCTCTGCGGTTAAAACACTAAAATAAAAGGAAAAATAAATGTCAGTACTCGTTAATAAAAATACAAAACTCATCTGTCAGGGATTTACAGGATCTCAAGGGACGTTTCATAGTGAGCAAGCCGTAGCGTATGGCACAAATATGGTGGGAGGCGTGACGCCGAATAAAGGCGGGCAGGAGCATTTGGGATTGCCTGTGTTTAATACGGTCGATGAGGCGAAAGCGAAGACGGGCTGTAATGCGTCTGTGATTTATGTGCCACCTCCGTTTGCAGCGGATGCAATTTTAGAGGCTGTGGATGCCAAGATTGAGCTGATTGTGTGTATTACGGAAGGGATTCCTGTGAATGATATGGTGCGTGTGCGTCGTGCTCTGCAAGGCTCAACTTCACGCTTGATTGGCCCGAATTGCCCAGGGGTGATTACACCAGATGAGTGTAAAATCGGAATTATGCCGGGGCATATTCATACACGAGGGAAAGTAGGGATTGTGTCCCGTTCTGGAACATTGACGTATGAGGCTGTGGCGCAAACGGGCGCTGTGAAGTTGGGGCAATCTACCTGCATCGGGATTGGCGGAGATCCTGTGAATGGGACAAGCTTTATTGATTGTTTAGAGCTTTTTATGGACGACGACGAGACAGAAGTCATTCTCATGATTGGAGAAATTGGAGGAACGGCTGAAATTGAAGCAGCTGAATACTATCAATCTCTTAAAACCAAGAAACCCATCGCAGGCTTTATTGCAGGGGTAACCGCACCTGCTGGAAAGCGGATGGGTCATGCGGGAGCCATTATTTCTGGAGAAGATGATACGGCGGCGGCAAAGATGGAGAAAATGCGCTCATGTGGGTTTGTGGTCTCTGACTCTCCTGCGGGACTCGGGGAAGCTGTCGTGAAGGCTCTTGCGGCGTAAAACTTAGGCTGATATAGTGAGTGCCATGATTGATTTTTCGACCATTCCTGCCCCTGAAAAAGAGATGATTATTCGTCTTCCGTATCGTGTGGGATTATGGGTGTCCGAAAGTGATGATATTGGAGGAGAAGAATCAGACCTCCGAGAATTGCAGACATTGAAGATTGTCTTAATCTCGTATGTGGAAGATTTTTGTAAATCTGAATTTGTCCAACGTGTGATGGAGCAAACCGTTGCACAGAAAAAGGACTGGGAAACATGGGGCGATGATATTCCCTCTGTTCCGCAAGAATGCAAACAGGTTATGTCTTTTCTCTCGGGGAAAATACCGTCTAAAGAACTAACGTCTTTTCAAGATAATTTGATAGAAATTGGACAGAGCGTTGCAATGGCGTATCGAGAATTTGATGATGAAAATCCCCTTGGAGAGCGTATTCAGATCTATTTAAAGCTTTGGAGTGCGCGATTGCGGGCTTTTTTGAAAGGGGAGGCACTTGTGTCTCAAGATGAACTTTTGAATATTTCTGTGCGAGAGCAAGATGCATTAGATGCTCTAGTCAAATCATTTTCTTCTGTGCTTGAAGAAAATGTCCCAGAAGATGAGGGTGTTATAGATCAAAATGGGGAAGAAGATAACGATAACGATAACGAAGAGGAAGATCAAAATGGGTAATCTCTCTACATTTGTCCCAGAAGATAGGGATTTTCTTGTGGGTGTGTTTTATAAAGTAGGTGTCTGGATTAGTCATATTGATGACGATGGAGAAGACAATGCAGATTCTGAAGAAGAAAAAGTTTTAATGCGTGTCTTTGACCGCCTCTCTAAAAAGTATAAAACCACACCTTTGATCTCTCAGTTAACCGCAGAAGCAGGACGCCAAACAAGTAACCATGCGCGGTGGATGGGAGACTCAGAAGAGGCTGTCGCGCATGCTGTTAAAGGGGCGGAAATGATTAAAGCACAGATGGGGATTGAGGATTTAAAAGCCTATAGAATGGCGCTCCAAGAGACGGGGCGGAGTGTTGCCACTGCTTTCAGAGAAGGAGAGGATGAGTCTGCTCAAACATTCTCTTCAAAAATAAAAAATGTGCTTCTCAAGATAAGAAATAAGGGCATGCATGACGCTCAAAATATTTCTCCGACAGAGGATACGGCGCTCATAGAATTGTTTGACGCATTGCGCGTTGTTTCCAAAAAGTGAGATGAATTATTCATTTGTTGTTTTTCTTCTATTTTCTGTGTGTGTCCCCTTTTTCTACCACTATTTTTTACCCGTCGATAAACCCCATAAGGTTCACTAAGAAAAAGGAGCCCCTATGACTGCGCCTCTTGACCAAAAATATTCTTTTCTCTCAGGGATTAATGCCGAATATGTGGCCCATCTTTATGCTCAATATTGTGTGAATTCCACGACAGTAGATGCGAGCTGGCAGGGCTTTTTTGAAGATTTGCAAGATGACGAGGCGTCTCTTTTGAAAGAGATGAATGGCGCGAGTTGGACGCCTAATGAGAATCAAAAAGCACGTCGTGGCTTTGGGCAGGTGTCTTCTGCGCCAAAGAGAGAGTCTTCCCCCTCCTCTCAGGTCTCTCAAACCTCTCATGGAGAGTTCAGTGACGAGGCTATGCGCCGTATGGCCAAAGACTCTATTCAGGCTCTCAGAATGATCCGTGCGTATCGGGTGCGGGGGCATTTAATGGCTGATCTTGATCCTTTGGTGCTCAAAGAGAAGGCGCGTTACGCTGACCTTTCCCCAGAGCATTACGGGTTTTCAGAGTCTGATTATGATCGGCCTATTTTTGTTGATGGGGCTTTGGGGTTGGATACGCCTCTTTTAAGAGACATTATAGTGGTGTTGCAACGGACTTATTGTGGACATATTGGGGTTGAGTTTATGCATCTCACAGATCCTGAAGAAAAATCATGGATTCAAGGACGAATTGAAGCACCTCATAATCATACAGAGTTCACAGATGCGGGGAAGCGCGCAATTCTTCAGCGCTTGACGGCGGCAGAGACCTCAGAGAATTTTCTGCACACAAAATACGTCGGAACGAAGCGTTTCGGTTTAGATGGAGGGGAATCTCTTATTCCTGCGATTGAGCAAATTATGAAACGGGGAGGTCAATTAGGCCTGCAAGAGATCGTTTTAGGCATGGCGCATAGGGGGCGATTGAATGTGTTGACCAATATAATGGGGAAATCCTTTACGTCTCTATTTTCTGAATTTCAAGGCAATCCCTCTAATCCTCAAGATGTGCAAGGCTCGGGAGATGTTAAATATCATATTGGAACGTCGAGTGATCGGGATTTTGATGGGAATGTGATTCATTTATCATTGACCTCTAATCCCTCTCATCTGGAGTGTGTTAATCCTGTCGTGGTGGGGAAAGTGCGAGCGAAGCAAGAACAACGGAAGGATTATACCTCCGAGCAGGTGATGCCTCTTTTATTGCATGGGGATGCGGCCTTTGCAGGGCAAGGCGTTGTCCCTGAGACCTTGATGATCTCGGAGCTTCATGGCTATCGCGTCGGTGGAACCATTCACATTGTCATTAACAACCAAATCGGATTTACAACCATGCCTCAATATGGGCGCTCAGGGCCCTATTGTACAGATGTGGCAAAAATGTTAGCCGCCCCTATTTTTCATGTCAATGGAGATGATCCCGAAGCCGTTGTGCATGTGGCGCGTATTGCCACAGAATTTCGTCAAAAATTCAAAAAAGATGTTGTGATTGATATGTTCTGTTACCGCCGTCATGGGCACAATGAAGGCGATGAACCCTCCTTCACACAGCCTTTGATGTATAAAAAGATCAAAACACATGAGACAACACGATCTCAATATGCACAGCAATTGATTTCTGAAAGTGTGATTACTCCCGAGGAGTCAGAGGCCATGAAAGCTGATTTCACGCGCTATCTGGAAGAGGCCTTTGAGGCCACAAAAACCTATAAGCCGAACAAAGCCGACTTTTTAGAAGGCGCATGGTCAGGGTTGCGTGTGGCGCATGGAGAAGCCCGTCGAGGGGAAACATATGTTAAAGATAAAGATTTACAACGGGTTGGAAAGGCCATCACCTCTGTTCCCGAGAGTTTTAATCTGAACTCAAAGATTGTTCGTCAGATGAAAGCGAAGCAAAAAATGCTGGCAACAGGAGAAGGCATTGATTGGGGAACAGGCGAGGCTTTGGCCTTTGGAACGCTGATTGATGAAGGCTTTCCTATACGCTTATCGGGGCAAGATGTGGGGCGAGGAACATTCTCTCACCGTCATGCCTCGTTGTATGATCAAGTGACAGGAGAACGCTATACACCTTTGAAGAATATCCGAGACAATCAACCTCAATTTGTGGCACATGATAGCCCGCTCTCTGAATTTGCTGTTTTGGGCTTTGAGTATGGGTATAGTATGGCTGATCCGAAGACACTCACAGTGTGGGAGGCGCAATTTGGAGATTTTGTGAATGGAGCGCAAGTGATCATTGATCAGTTTATTGCCTCCTCCGAGACCAAATGGTTGCGGATGTCAGGGCTTGTGATGCTCCTTCCCCATGGGATGGAAGGGCAGGGGCCAGAGCATTCCTCGGCGCGTCCAGAACGCTTTCTTCAGATGTGTGCGGAGGATAATATGCAGGTGTGTAATCTCACCACTCCCGCGAGTTATTTCCATGCTCTTCGTCGTCAAATGCACAGAGATTTTAGAAAGCCATTGATCATTATGACGCCCAAATCTCTCTTGCGTCATAAATTGGCTGTATCTTTGGTCAGTGATTTGACAGGAAAAAGCACGTTTCATCGTGTGCTCTGGGATGACGCCAAAGAAGATTTAAAAGCCCCATCCAAGATTAAGCGCGTGATTCTCTGCTCTGGAAAAGTATATTATGATCTTTATGAAGAACGTGAGAAGCGTGGACTGAAAGACATTGAGATTTTCCGTTTGGAACAGCTCTACCCTTTCCCACATAACAGCTTGGTTGAGGATCTAAAATCCTACACAAATGCAGACTTTATCTGGTGTCAGGAAGAACCTAAAAACCAAGGCTATTGGAGCTTTGTTGATCCTCTCGTAGAAGATGTCCTAAACGCCGCCAAACTCAAAAATACCCGTATGCGCTATGTTGGCAGACTCCCTGCTGCTGCCCCTGCTACAGGCTTGATGAAAACACACCAAATGGAACAAAAGGCATTAGTGGATGAGGCGTTGAGTTAGAGGTGACCTTAAAATAAAGAACCCTGCATTCTTATTGCTTTCATCCACAAACCTGATTTCGCCCGCTATTTTTAGCCTTGTAAAGTCCTTTATCTGCTTGGCTAAGGAGTTCATCAAAATTAAGGTCATCTTCATGTCCATCAAGACCAGATACACCAATGCTAACGGTGATGTTAAAGTTTTTATCCATGTTTTTTGCATTAAAACGAAAAGATTCTATGGATTTGCGGACTTTTTCTGCACGCTCAATTGCAAATTCTAGATTTGTTTCTGGTAATAAGATTAAAAATTCTTCTCCCCCCCATCGTGCGGTACTATCGGAGTCTCGAAGACTGTCTTTTAAAATTTGCCCTACTTTGGCAATCACAATATCTCCCACATCATGACCGTAAGTATCATTTATTTTTTTGAAATAATCTATGTCGAGGATCATCACTGAAAAGGGTTTTTTATTACGTTTGAATTTTCTTTGTTCGTAATCGACAAAAGCTCGAATACCATTGCGGTTTAAAATACCCGTGAGTTGATCATGGAGTGCTATATTAGAGAGCTTTTGTTTGATATCTTTGATTGTATAAAATATATAACACGTCACAAAAAGCATGAGAAAGCTTATCATTAATTCTTCTATGGATTCTAGGTCTCTACGTACCTCTGGGAAAGTAAACGTGTTGTTCACTAAAATTTGCCCACCAAATGTTATAAAGATGTAAAGAAAAATGATAATACCTAACCAAATAAAGGCATGTTTTTTACCAAGAAAATAGAGGGCTATTCCGGGGACAGCAAGCATAAAAGAGGCCATTGGAGAAGAGAGCCCATTATTACCAAATATATACCACAGACATGATAATGTCAGAATAATGAGGGAGGCGTAAATGAATACAACACGGTTTTCCTTTGTTTTCTGAGGGAGAAAGATAATAGGAATATTTAAGCTAAGAATTAAAATAAGGCCTCTTACACCCAGCAGAGTTGTATCTGTATAAAAATGGATAATAATCATGTTTAATAACACATATATCTGTACAGCCCATAAACGCATAAGTTCTATTTCTAGAGATTTATTGTCTAGCTTAAAGAGATCTTTGAAGATATTTTTTTTCATGTTTCGTCTCTGTTCTTTTCCTGCTTTAAGAGATATTTTTCAATCAGAGCATGTGTCTGAAGAAGCCAAGCATGACCCCAAGAAGAATAGATTTTAACTTTCAAAAACAGCCGTATAAAAGCGCAAAAAAAAGCAAAGAAGAGGAGAATTCCCAAATAAGACATTATTTTTGATCAGCCTTTATTTTTATGTAGTCCAGTAGGGGTTGTCAGAAAAGGTCTCACTCCCCATAGAAAGATTTTGGATCTTCGTTGAGTGTGGAAATGATCCGTAGGTTGCGTTCTATCTCAATGCGGTTGGGCGCAATTGATTTTGCTTTTTTGAGGATATCGACGGCTTCTTGGATGTGTTCTTGGGAGGCGAGGTTGAGGGCAAGATTGTTCATGATAGGGACAGGGTCACCTTCCCACATATTAAGGGCTGTGCGGAAGCTTTTTTCGGCCTCTTCGTGCTTGCCTTGGGCATCGAGCGCGATAGCGAGGGTATGGTGAGCTTCGGATAATGTAGTATCTTTGTCTATGATTTTACGAGAAAATTTTTCAGCGACATCATATGTCCCTGTCTCTAATTGGATGGAGGCATATTCTTGAATCGTTTCGAGCGAGGCATCGGGTTTATTCGCAAAGGATTGTAAGACGAGATCGGCTTGAGCACTTTGCTCATTTTTTCTTAAGGCCTGCGCATAGAGTGTGGCTGTTCCTGCGTTGTGAGGGTTTTTCTGATAGGATTTCTCGAGGATAGACAGGGCTTGCTCTGTTTGCCCTGCATTCATGGCAGATTTGGCAGCGCGCTCTAAAGCACGATCAATTTTACTTTGTCGATCTGACATGTCAGCGGGGCTTTTGGCGGTTTGACAGGCAGAGAGCGCAAGGAGGGAGGAGCTTACACCAAGAAGAATAACTTTAGAAAGGGTCATGATAGGTCCTTATTATTGAACAGTGAGAGTGGCGGAGGGGTCTGCGGAGCCAATGGGAATGGCTTGAGGGTCTCCTGAAGAAGTAATCTCAGTGGCGTGTTGTGGGGCAGGAGTATCTTCCTCCACAAGCCCTAATTTATGGCACATATCGGGGCAATAATACATGCTATATTCCTGACAGCCTTCTTCTCCGTTGATGCAAGAGCGTCGAATACGGACGTAATTATCTTTTTTCTTTGGCGCGCCAATAATGACATGGCGTTCCATGATGGGGGCACCAGATTCATCCAAGATGCGCATAAATGTAGTGCCTGGTCGACGAGGGATCAAGACAAGGCGACGCGCGCTGTCGGGGGTTACTGTGAGGTGGTCTGTATTCCCGACAATGATATTGGCGACATCGCGCTCAAGATTTAAAATCTCTGGTTTATCAGGGGTTAGGTGTAGATCTGGGAATGTTCCTGCAGGGGCGGGCTTTAGCTCTCCGCTTTCAGGGGATTTAGGAGGCATAAGGTCTTGAGCCTGTGCTATACCGAGGAAAGATAAATGGAGGCAAAGCAGGGAGAGGGTAAGTCTAAAGATATATGTCATGATGTGATCCCAAAGAATAAGTCGATAGTGAACATACTAACACATTCAGTATATAAACATACAGGTTAAAGGTCACTTACTTTTTTGTTGTATTTTATGTATATTCATTAAAAGGCAAAGCTTTCCGTTTATATGCTGTATTCTTTTTTGATCTCTTGAATTTCTGTATCAATACAGCCTTGTCTTTCAGAGAGCTCTGCCATTTTTTGTTGATCATCATAGCCAAGATCAAAGAGATCTTTATGGATGTTCACACATTTTTGGAAAACGTGCATAATCCGCATATTTTGAAGACTGGGAGCCTCTCCCTTGTTTTGATAGCTTGTGAAAAAGCCTTGTGTATTTTTTCCATTTCGGAAGACAAAGTCAGGGAAATCGAGCTCTTTGACTCCCAATCCTGCATGATCAAATCCAAAGACATGCGTGATGGGTGAACCATAATTCTGATCAACGGAGAAAGAGCGAGGATCAAAATGACTATGGACGAAGACTTTTTTACCGTCCATATGATCAAGCAGTGAGGCCACATTTTCAAATGTTTGAGAGAGGCTATTTTTAAGACCATCTGACTCAATATATTGAAATATATGTGTTTTGGCGCGTTCAAGCTGTGCTTTTTTTTCATCCAGTGGAGTGTAGGTGAGGGTCTCTTTTTCTGTGTCTGATAACTCTAAAGTATGAAGTTCGGATAAAACCTTCCCCATGTGGACAGAGGTAAATTTATCTTGCATGGCAACGACATCTGCTGGAAAAGCAAGGTTTTGTACAATCTTCATTTGATAGGCAGAGTCTAGAATTTTTGTTGTTGTAATGGTTACTAAAGGATCTGTAGGTTTAACTGTTATGTGTATTGTACGGGTTTTAAATGTAGGGGGTGAAAAAGAGAGTTCATTCTGATGTTTTTTCAAAAGAGGAAGGATGAGCCGTTCTCTTTTCGCTGCCTGCATAGTGTTTGTGATATCAATTTCGGAATCAGAAGAAGGCGAAAATGTCCATTTTGTGGTGCCTTCATCTGTATTTTTTCGAGTAATTGTATATGCTCCAAAATCCATCATTAGAAAAGCCTTTGTTTGTTGTTGAAGAAAAATTAATACCATAATTGATAGGATGCGCAAGATAAAATTTCACATATTTTTTTGAGGGAGGAGGGTATGATGGTTATTATAAAGAATGAAACATCTTTCCACCCTCTTTGTCATACCCGCGAAGGCGGGTATCCAGTCTACGTCATTTATAAAGACAGTCGCAGGGCGACTGACATAACCAGATCCCCGATGATAGACATGCTTCGCATGCCCTCGGGGATGACAATGGTGGGTTTATGACCTCCACTTCTACTCTCGAATATCATCCCAATTCTGTATCAAGTGACGGTACGACAGAGACTCACTTGTTTGATAGAGAGGGAAGGGTGTCTTCAAGGTTTGACCTGTGTCTCGGGCTAGGGGGGTGATGTTGAAATCTATGTCACAGCAGGCTTTTTTTAGATATTTGGGGAGGCGTTTGTGTTTGAGGGGGATTGTGGCGCGTAGTCCCCAGAGGGCATTATCTGTGCCACCGAAGACATCTTGATTGTCTTTGTTGGTGGCTGTGACAGAGCCTGTGAGGTTAATGCCGTTGAGAAAGATATGGGAGAGAGCCAGAGTCCCTCCAAAATCTTCTCCGAGATAGCGCCCGACTTTGGCGTGGAGGGTTGTATTCTTGTTGGGGAGCTCATAGTAAGTGTTGATATGCCCTGTCCACCGATCGCTGTTGTCCAAGAGCTTAAGATTGAAATTACTAGTGGGGTCACGGCGATGGACATGCCAGCCCTCAAGGCCGAGCGCATAGGTCTTTTTGTAAGGGCGATAGAGAATTTCTCCGCCCAGCCCTGCAAACATTTCTTCTAGATAGCCGATTGACAGACTTGTGTGGACATCTTTGAAGCTATAATTCTTTGACAGGGAGGCACGATCTACAGCAAAGCGTTTTTGGGCAAAGAGGCGCTCATCATTGCGCGTCAGGAGCGTTGTGCTTGGTGTGGGGGTGTCGAGGTCGAGATTATCATCGAGATTGAGGCGTAGACCAAAGCCTGCAAGCGTGCCTAGGGCGGTTTCGGTAACGGTGTCAAAAAGAAGGGCGCTCCGAAAAAGGACGGTCGTGTCTTCCTCAGAGAGGCTGAGTTTTTCTTCGAATTTCACTCTGTATTGAAGAGGTTTAAAGAGCGTGTTTGTTTTGAAATAGGAGGGAGGCGGAGGGGTTTTTGTTTCTAAATCATGCCACATTTCAGCAGGGCTGTTACGGGTGGCGTAAAGGGCGCGCTCGGGGAGAAGAATCTGTTTGCCTGTGAGCCCCCTATATTTAGATACATAATTCTTTTTGTCCCCCTTGCGGATACGGTGAGGGAGGCTTTCGGTGGTTTTTTTGGTCTCACTCTTTGCAAGGTTTTGATCAAAAACAAGGCGTCCCATAATCTTTTCTCCCCCCACGACGGCGCCATGAAAAGAGGCATTGTCCATGACTTGAAGCGTTGCACCGATGCTCCATGGGTTGGGCGTGTTAAAGTCGCTGACGAGATTTTGTTCGATGGCATAGCGGTCGGCGCTCCAATCGAGATTTAAAGAGAAGGGTGTCCATGGAGTCTGGTAGGAAAGCCCTCCGAAAAATCCGATCTCATCGCCCGTGAACCAGTGATCAGGGCTGTTATCATCTTGATCGTTTAGAGGGCGCTCTTTTTTAAAATGAGAAAAGAATTTCCCCAAGGGGTTTTTAACATGCCCTGCACCGCCGAGCTTTCCCCACGCCATCCCGCCTGTAAAATCAAAGGATTTGTAGCGTTTAGAAAAGGTTAGATACTCACTTGCCAAATGGCTATGCCCAAGGGCGCTATTCATGCCTAGGGCAATTTCAGGGCGTAGATCTCCTTCTTTTTGAAGGCGGAGTTTGAAATCAAGACCTGGAGTGAGTTGCTCGGCGCTGTCTCGGAGGCTTGAGATCTCGGCGCTTTGACGGATTTGGACATAGAGGGAATCCATCAATTGAGCCCCAATGCTCGTATGTATAAAGGGATCAAGTGTTTCTAATTTAAAGCTAAGTGTGCCTTGCGGATTCATACGGGCTGTAGGAATAGTGCTTAGCTGTGTGTCGGCATAGACCCCATAGGGTATATACACACATAAGAGTGCACAGATTGTGATCAACCATTGAACGCGTAGCATGGAGTAAACATGGCTGTTTTCTCAAAAAGAGGAAAGAGGATGGCCTGTGGTTTCAACAGTTTATACATGATAAAAAAATGAGCGTCACAGCACACACACAATCTTTTGAAGACACCAAAATCCTGATTGTAGAAGATCAGGAAGACATGCGAGAAATGATGGTTACAATGCTCAAAGACCTCGGGCTGTCCCGTGTCTTTGCTGTCGAAGATGGGGATCATGCCATTCGGTATATCAATACATCTTTAGGTCATATTGATTTGGTCGTGTGTGATTGGAATATTCCCAAAAAAAGTGGCACAGAGGTTTTAAAAGAGCTTCGTTTTTTGAGGCCAGATATGCCCTTTCTTATGGTCACAGGCCGTAAAGATATGGATTCCGTCTTTGAAGCACAAAAACTAGGGGTAAGTGCTTATCTCGGAAAGCCTTTCTCCGCAGGAGATTTTGAGAAGAAGCTGAGGCTTTTGGTACGAGGCTAGGTGTTACCCTCTCGGATGGGCAGATTTGTGGATGCGGATAAGCTCTGTAGAGTTTATTTCTGTATAGCGCTGGGTGGAGCTGAGGGAGGCATGTCCTAACAGTTCTTGAATCTGCCGTAAGTTGGCCCCATTTTCAAGGAGATGTGTAGCGAAACTGTGCCGAAGCGCATGAGGAGTGGCGGTTTCAGGAAGCTCTAATGTAAATCGAAGGTCTCTCAAGGCTTTTTGGGCGATTTGTTGTCTGAGGCGCTTCCCACGGACTCCAATAAACAGGGGGCTGTCTGGCGTTATGCCGTCAACACGTTGATCTATATAACGGTGCAGGGAAAGCTCTACGATTTCAAGGACGGGCACATCTCGTTCTTTAGCCCCTTTTCCCATGACTCGTATAAATCCGTCTTTAGGCATGTCTCGGATATCAAGGGAGAGCGCTTCATCAATCCGTAAGCCACAGCCATAGAGAAGGATAAAAAGGGCGTGGTCTCTCGATTGTACCCAATGTTCTTGAGTTTCAAGTAATTGATCTAACAGCCCTTCTATTTGCTTGAAATAGAGGGGTTTTGGGTTTGTACGGGGAAGTTTCGGGGCGCGGACACTTCCCACAGACCCATTATGCATAACCCCTTCCTTGTCTAGCCATCTGAGAAGGTTCTTAACGCCAGAGAGATTGCGTGCGCGTGTGGTGGCGCTTTTTCCATCAATAGTACGGCGCGCCAGCCATGCTCTAAAATCTTTCAGATTAATTTCAGAGAGGGCATTGAGGCTGATTTCTTGCCCTAAATGCCCAGACATAAAAGATACAAAAAGTTTCGTATCGCTTATATAAGCTCTAAATGTATGGGGTGAGACTTGTTTTTCAAATTCAAGGTGATCTTGCCATTCTTCAAGCCGTTTTTGAAAATCAGCTTCACACAGGCAGAGTGTCTCGGGATCTAGGCGGGAATGTTGAGCCATAGGCGAAACAATCTTTCTACAACACGGGCGAGGAAGGCGATTTGTTCGGTGCTCTGACCCTCTTGAAAAAGCTGTGAATCTCGGCTTCCGAAGGCTAAAAGGGCAGGGGGGGTGTCCATTGAAATATCAACGCGCACAAGGGCTTGTGAGCGGACAAGTGTTGCCCCTCCGCCGTAAAGGGCCTCGACCCCTTGAATGTCTGCCTCAAGCAAAGAGGTTTTTTTGCCGAGCCAATGGTCAATCGTCCCTTGAGGAATAACCCGCACACCATTGGCTTGAATATGAGGGATGTCTTTACCATCGGATTCCACCAAAAGGACTGTAATATCCACATCTAAAATGGAAATAAGATCAATGGTGATTACATGGACAAAATTTTCAAAGGAGTTGGCCTCCAGAAGACGTAAAATTGCTCTATGTACGCGGGCTTGGTTATTCATATTGTTACGCACAGTGGTGACAACATCTTTTGTGGTCTCAAGCGCTTCATGCTTATCCGATTTTAACCGTTCAATCATATAGGATTGAAAGTCAGAAATCTTTTTGCCGTTATGTGTTTTCGGAGGCGTTAAAAAATCACACGCCTCAGGGTTTTTTTGCAAAAAATCAGGATGTTCTTGCAAATAACGGAGAATATCGTCGGGGGAGAGGGGGGCTGTGCTCATGTCTTTTGGGGCTGTGTCCTTCATTACATAAGAGTATCACAGGATAAAAGGGAAGTCTTTATCGAAGTGCGAGGATTATAAAATACTCTGCCCTGTCGCGTCCCAATCTTTAACAAACGCGGCGAGGCCTTTATCTGTCAGAGGGTGTTTATAGAGTTGTTTGATGACAGAGGGAGGACAGGTCATGACATGGGCTCCAATTTTAGCGCTGTCGATGATATGCATAGGGTGACGGACAGAGGCGACAAGTACTTCTGTCTTGAAATTATAGTTGTCGTAGATGGTTACTATATCTTCGATTAAGCCCAAGCCATCTTGAGAAATATCATCTAATCGTCCGACAAAGGGGGAAATAAAACTCGCTCCTGCTTTGGCGGCAAGAAGGGCTTGTCCTGCTGAAAAACAAAGGGTAACATTCACCATTGTGCCGTTGTCTCTCAATCCTTTGCAGACTTTTAAACCTGCCTCTGTGAGGGGGACTTTGACAGCGATGTTATCGGCAATACTCGCCAGCTTATCGGCTTCTTTGACCATGGTGTCATAGTCAGTGGCCGCGACTTCAGCAGACACTGGGCCTTTACAGATTTTAGAAATTTCAGCAATGCGCTCTAGGAAGTTTGCCCCACTTTTCGCAATGATGGAAGGATTGGTTGTGACCCCATCCAAAAGACCTGTGTCTTCTAAGTCTTGAATGGCGACAGTATCAGCAGTATCAGCAAAAAATTTCATGGGGGTGTCCTTTAAGTTTGGCTTTCTCATTTCATGTGCTAACACTTATCAAATGTCAGATCTTTTTCAAGAGAAACCTCTCAATCGTCAAAAAATTCTTGTGCCTTTTCCGATTGACAAGGCGTACGACTATGCGGTTCCTGAGGATTTAAATGTGGAGGAAGGGGATTATGTGTGTGTGCCTTTGGGGAACAGGAGTTCTTATGGGGTTGTTTGGGGCGTGGGAGACGGTGATTTGGACTCGTCTAAGATCAAATCTGTGCAAAATGTGTATGCGCTTCCGTCCATGCCCAAAGCGCATCGTCGTTTTATAGAGTGGGTGGCGCAGTATAGCTGTAGTGCGCTGGGGTCTGTATTGAAGATGGCGTTGTCTGTTCCTGCGGCGTTTGAGCCTCCCAAATCGATGACGGGATATGTGCTTGAACACAATATCCCTGACAAAATATCGATTAAACAAAAGCAAGTGCTGGATATTGCTAAAGATGGAGTGCCTCGGCGCGCATCTGATTTGGCACAAGAGGCAGGGGTAACAAGTGGGGTGATTAAAACGCTGGCCAAAAATGGTGTTTTGAAAACTGTCGAGATTTATGAGGCTCCGCCGTGTCAAAACCCTGATCCAGATTATGGAGAGATAGAGTTATTTGAGGCGCAAAGAGAGGCTGGAACACAAATCGTTGAGGCGGTAAAGAACGCAGACTTTCAACCGTTTCTACTTGATGGGGTGACAGGCTCGGGAAAGACGGAAGTCTATTTTGAAGCTGTGGCGGAGGCTTTGCGCCAAGATAAGCAGGTGCTTATCCTTTTGCCAGAAATAGCGCTCTCCAATGCGTTTATAGAGCGTTTTAAAGCCCACTTTGGCTGTTTGCCTGCGCTGTGGCATTCAGGGGTCAGTCCTGCAAAAAGGCGCGTGACATGGCGCGGTGTGGCTTTGGGGGCTTGTAAGGTTGTTGTGGGGGCACGCTCGGCATTATTTCTGCCCTTTAAAGATCTAGGTCTCATTGTTGTGGATGAGGAGCATGATGGGTCGTATAAGCAAGAAGAAGGCGTGATCTATCATGCGCGTGACATGGCAGTTGTGCGCGCTCATTTGGGGGGATTCCCGATTGTGCTTGTTTCGGCAACGCCGTCTCTTGAAACAATTCATAATGTGAATGAAGGGCGGTATCAGCGCCTTGTTTTGCCGTCTCGGTTTGGAGGAGCTGTGTTGCCTGACATTCATGTGATTGATCTCAAAAAAGATAAACCTGAGCGTCAAGCTTTTCTCTCTCCTGTTTTGATTGAGGCTGTGCGCACGGCTTTGGAGAATAAGACGCAAGCTCTTTTGTTTCTCAATCGTCGAGGTTATGCGCCTTTGACGGTGTGTCGTACCTGTGGGCATCGCTTTGAGTGTCCGCGCTGTACGGCATGGCTGGTGGAGCATCGGCGAAATTGTAAGCTTCATTGTCACCATTGTGGATATATGCTGCCCCTCCCTGAAAAATGCCCAGAGTGCGAAGATGTAGATTCTCTTGCACCGTGTGGCCCAGGCGTGGAGCGTATTCATGAGGAAATTGCCCTTCATTTTCCTGAGGCGCGTTTAATGGTGCTCTCAAGTGATACAGCGCAAGACCATGAGGCTTTGTGCAAAGCGTTGGATGATATTGTCCATCATGAGTGCGATATTATCATTGGCACGCAAATTTTAGCCAAGGGGCATCATTTTCCTCACCTCTCCTGTGTGGGCGTGGTGGATGCGGATTTAGGATTACATGGGGGAGATTTAAGAGCCGCAGAACGCTCCTATCAATTGCTCCATCAAGTCGCAGGACGAGCAGGGCGTGAAAAAGGCAATCAAGGCAGTGTTTATCTTCAATCCTACCATCCCGAAAGCCGTGTGATTGAAGCCTTGTCTTCGGGTGATAGAGAGTATTTCTTAGAAATAGAAGCTCAAGAGCGTCAAGCAGCTCATATGCCTCCTTACAGTCGTTTGGTGGCCGTGATTGTTAAAAGCTTGGAGGAAGAAAAAATGCAAGAATTCGCGCAAACATTGGCCAAAACAGCGCCCCATCATGAGCGCGTTAAAACCTATGGCCCTGCGCCTGCCCCGATTTACCGTATCCGAGGGTTCTATCGCACGCGATTCCTTGTCCATGCGGATAAAGAGGTGAATGTTCAAGAGGTGGTGAAAACATGGATAAAATCTATAAAATGCCCGTCCCATATTAAGATTCAAATAGACATTGATCCGCAGAGCTTTTTGTAATCTTCTGCCTAAAGGAGGGGGCTTTTATTTTTCTTTGCTTTCCATTTTTTGTAGTAGTAGCGCATGGGAAAGTACGCGATGAGAGCAATCGCTGTGATAAAGGCTGCAATAGGGCCGAGCAATGTCCATGCTAAGGCCACGCCAAGACCAGGACCTATGTAAGCATGGGCGGTGAGAGGGAGGAGAAGAGTGAGACAAAAAATAAAGAGTTTCATAGGTGTTTTTTCCTAAAAATTAAGCTGGGAAGAGGGGAAGCGTTTGGCGCTTGTAATAGAAGGAATGCGCGCTTCCTCCTTAATGATTCTGTAAAGAGGAGTGGTGTACGCCCAAATGACATTGTTATTATTATCGAGTTCAAAAAACTGGCCTTTTTCAGGGTTGAGGATAAAGGTATGTCCGTTCTCATAGCGCTCTTGCGCGCCCCAAAAGTTAGACAGGAGCTCATCTCCCTGAGCGTCTTTGTCCCATGTCCAAAGTATTTTTTGTGTCTCGGGGTCGAATTCAATAATGCGCGTGTGTTCTTCGCCTGCGGTGTCTCCTTGATTGTCAAAGAGCATGAGGGTTCCTTGTGATGTTAAGTCTATATCATGTTGCATACGGCTCGGGAGTCCCATTGCATACACAATCTCTTCACTGTGTGGGTCAAGGACGACCATTGTATTGAGGTTTCTCACAGAGATTAGGAGATAACCCTCTTTCATCCATGGGATAGAAGGATTTGTTTCTTTTATATATTTAATGGAATTGGAATGGGTGGGATCGGTACAAATATTGTCATTAATGCGCTCTAAAACCGTTGAATAAGAGGAGTTTTCTAGGGCATCAATCAGAGAAATCATTTTTATTTTTTCTCCAGATTTATTCAACAGAACAATATTGTCCTCAAGAAAGGGCAGAGGCTGATCTGGGACGGCTTTGAATCCCGTCTCACGGAGTCTATGTTCAATGGTATAAAGTGTACCATCCGTACCCACATCAAAGTCATTATTGACGTACCCAGAATACGTCCACAAGACATTGGAATACTTATCAAGCTTTACAAGACCTGCGCCCCATGGCGTTATACCTGCAGCAGAGACCATGAGGACAATGTCTCCGTTGTCGTAGAGGTGAAAATCTCGCAGATAAAAGTAAAAATCAGTGAGTTTAAATAAAGAGATAATATGAGAGGTATCTGTCCACGCCTCATTAAATTTCAAAGTCCAGTTATGAATCACTTCTCCGTTGTGATCTAATAGGCGTGCAATTGTGTCATGTGTTGAAGTGTAAAGGGTGTAGGTGTCTTGTGTCTGGGTGTTCCTGATAAGTCCTGTGTCTTTTGGAACATGTCCAACCCATCGTGTGAGGTCATTGTAATTGTCAATTTCAAACAATTTTCTCACAGCACCCGCTGTTTCCACAGGTTTTTTTATGTATTGAGAGGGGAATATCCCTAGCTCCATTGAGACGCCTCCATAAAAGAGCAAGCAAAAAGCAAGGAGACTCCCTATAATAATTTTGAGTATGAGGTCTCCCATAAAAATACCTTCAAAAAATGACCTTTAATAAAAAGATGAAAACTGTAAAAATACATATTCGAAGAGAGTAAAACATATTTTAAATCTGAAATGAAGAAGGATCTAAATCTTGAGCACAGTCCCGTTTTATATTGATTTTTTGGGGAAGGCGCTCACATACAAAAAAGAGCTCATTCGTCTGGGTAATTTAGAAACAAAACTTTTATCCTTTGATCTTACGCCTGATGCCATAGATAAGCCCATCTTTGTGTCTGGTCTTGCACGCTCAGGCAGTACAATCTTGTTAGAAATCCTAGCGTCTCATCCTGACGTCAGTACCCATCAATACAGAGATTACCCGTTTGTGCATGTGCATTATTTTTGGAGATGTCTTCGATACTTAATTCCCTCCTCGTCAAAAAAGAGTGAGCGCCCCCATCAAGATGGGCTGATGGTCAATGCCCATAGTCCCGAGGCTTTTGATGAGATACTCTGGACATCTTTTTTTGACGAGCTTCACAAAACAGATAAGATCAATATTCTAGGTGCAGAAATTAATCACACGGATTTTGAAGTCTTCTATAAGAACAATATTAAGAAGACTCTTTATATGCATAAAACACAGCGTTTTGCGAGCAAAAATAACTATGCCCTCACGCGCTTAAAGTATCTCAAAAAAATATTCCCAGAGGCGCGGTTTTTAATCCCCGTGAGATCTCCCGAGGCACATATCGCCTCCCTTGTGAAACAGCACACCTTGTTCTTGGACGCAGGCCAGAGAGAACGACGCTATGTACAGCGGACACACCATTATGAGTTCGGCCATGATTTTCGTCCTATTAATGTTGGAGACACACAAGCTTTATCCCTTATCATGGATCATTGGCAAAAGGGCGAGTACACGCTGGCCTATGCTCATTACTGGAGGAGTATCCACGAATTTATCATAACAGATATCCTTTCTGACCCAGATCTCAAAGAGAGTGTGCATATTGTGCGCTATGACGATTTATGTGAGAACTCATCAGAAACACTTGAAAAAATAAGCCTTTTTTGTGACTTAGATTCAGAGTGGAGTCAAAAATGGGAGGAAAAACTGTCTGCTCCTGACTATTATGTACCGCAATTTTTAGATGATGATCTTTTGAAAATTAGAGAGATTACAGACCCAGTTAAAGCATTGCTTTGGGAAGGGTAACTCTAAATAGGTGTCGACCCATTCTCTTTTTTATGATGAAATACCATAATGACTTATCTCTCCAACCGTAAAAACCTCCCCCAAAGCTTAACGTCTTATGATCTTCTCAAGGCGTTGGCTGTTCTTATTATGATTGTTGATCATGTGGGGTTCTATTTTTTCCCTGAAGAAATCTGGTTGCGCTTGATTGGGCGGATATGTGTGCCGATGTGGTTTTTTTTAGTGGGGTATGCGCGCTCTCGAGATATGTCGCCTGTTTTGTGGATAGGAGGTACTCTTCTTGTGGTGATGAATCCTGTTGTGGGGTTGCCTGTTTTCCCATTGAATATTTTATTTACGATTCTTTTCGTGCGCTTGGTGTTGGATGTGTGTATCCAGAAAATGTTGAAAAGCCAGTTTGATACATTTATGGGTGCGCTTGTGCTTTTGACAGTGTGTCTTCCATCTTCTTATGTCATGGAGTATGGGACGTCTGCGGTTGCTCTCGCATTTGTGGGGTATATGGTGCGCCATAAAGAAATATTAGGCTTTGATCAACAGAAGGTGATTATATGGCTGAGTGCCATTACAGTCTTTTTTGGGGTGTCACAAATTTTTTCTGGAGTGCCGTTCTCGGAACCAACATTTATGTTTTTGGTGGGCGGGGCAGGCGGTGTGATTGGAGCACTTTATATAGGCTTTAAGCCCAAAGTTTTTACCTTTAAAAGCTCTGTACTCTCCTTTTTAGGACGTTATACGCTTGAAATATATGTGGTTCATTTGATTGTTTTTAAATTGATCGCGGTCTCAATGGATATGGAGAATTTTCAATGGTTCCATTTGATGTTGTTTTACTGATGACTCAAAAACATGAAAACTTGTACGAATAAGCCTTGCAGGATCATTTTTCCTGTGTTAAATCATCCCCTCAAAGACAATAAGAACTTTATATTATAGGAACCAATAATTCGTGCCATCCATGACACCCAGTATTAGTCCCATTATCAGCCCTGTGGCTAATCGATATGCCACGTCTTTTCTTGATGTTGTCCTCGAAAATAAAGCAGGAAAAGCCGTCTCTTCTGACATAGAGGATCTTAAGGCAATGATGCAAGACGAGTCTTCTTTTTCAAGCTTTATACAGAATGCAGTTTTTTCCCGTGAAGATCAGATGAATGTGCTTGATGCTCTCTCCAAGAAAGCGAAGTTCCATAATCTCACGGCAAATTTTTTAAAGCTTTTGGCTAAAAATAAGCGCTTGGGACAGCTTACTGAGATGTTACGGGCCTATCAGGTGGCGTTGGATACGCGTGAGGGGAATACACATGTGAGTGTCATAACGCCTTTTCCATTAAAGACCTCTCAAGAGAAAAAGATCAAGGCAGAGCTAGATAAGGCGCTGAAGACAAACACAAAAATTACCCCAATGATTGATAAGAGTCTATTGGGAGGCACAGTTATTACCGTAGGATCACTCATGATTGATGATTCTGTGAAGGGAAAATTAGAGCGTTTGACCCGTGCCATGAAAGCACAACAAGCAAGTTAAAAGCCAAGTAAGTTAAAAAAAGGACATAATAGATGCAAATTCAAGCCGCAGAAATTTCACAAATACTCAAAGATAATATCGCTAATTTTAATGCTGATATTGATGTCGCAGAAGTGGGGCAAGTCCTCTCTGTAGGAGATGGCGTTGCCCGTGTACATGGGTTGGACAATGTACAAGCAGGGGAAATGATTGAATTCTCGTGTGGGATTAAAGGGATGGCGCTTAATCTTGAAGTTGATAATGTCGGCGTTGTGATCTTTGGAGATGACCGTGATATTAAAGAAGGTGACACGGTAAAACGGACAGGAGAAATTGTACAAGTCCCTACAGGGAAGGCTCTTTTGGGACGTGTTGTCGATGGTCTTGGTAATCCAATTGATGGCAAAGGTCCTATTAAAACGAAAACATTTAGTCGTGTTGAGGTCAAAGCCCCGGGGATTATGGCGCGTAAATCTGTGCATGAGCCTATGCAGTCTGGTGTGAAGGCGATTGATGCGCTTGTGCCTATTGGGCGGGGACAAAGAGAACTCATCATTGGAGATCGTCAAACAGGAAAAACAGCGGTTGCTGTTGACACCATCATCAACCAGAAAAACGTGAATACCGCCAAAGACGAAAAAGAACATCTTTATTGTATCTATGTCGCGATTGGTCAAAAAAGATCAACGGTCGCGCAACTGGTTAAAGAGTTGGAAGAAAAAGGCGCAATGGAATATTCTATTATTGTCGCAGCAACAGCCTCTGACCCAGCTCCGATGCAATATCTTGCGCCGTATACAGGGTGTGCAATGGGGGAATATTTCCGTGACAATGGATTACATGCATTGATTGTGTATGATGACTTATCAAAGCAAGCCGTTGCGTATCGTCAAATGTCTTTGCTCTTGCGTCGCCCTCCTGGTCGTGAAGCGTATCCAGGAGATGTGTTTTATATTCACTCTCGTTTGTTGGAACGTGCGGCGAAAATGAGTGATGATAAGGGCGCAGGCTCTTTGACGGCGCTCCCCATCATTGAAACGCAAGCGGGTGATGTATCAGCCTATATCCCAACGAACGTGATTTCGATTACAGATGGTCAGATCTTCTTGGAGACAGGCTTGTTCTATAAAGGGATTCGCCCTGCGATTTCTGTGGGATTGTCTGTGTCTCGTGTAGGCTCAGCCGCCCAGATTAAAGCGATGAAACAGGTCGCGGGCTCTATTAAATTGGAGTTGGCACAATATCGTGAGATGGAAGCTTTTGCACAGTTTGCCTCAGACTTAGATGCCTCCACACAGAAACTTCTTGCTCGTGGCGCACGTTTGACACAGCTTTTAAAGCAACCGCAATATACGCCTGTGCCTGTGGAAGAACAGGTTGTTTCTCTCTATGCAGGCACACAAGGCTATTTGGATGATGTTCCAGTGGATAGCGTCAATGAATACGAAGCCCGTATGCTCGATGAGTTGCGTCTGAATGGTGTGGAAATTTTGGACTCTCTCCGCGATCAGAAGAAACTTGATGATACACTTGAAAAGAAGATTCAAGGGTTCTTGGAGAAGTTTACAGCGCAATTTGTAAAAACAGTGGCGCAGGCAGCTTAGTGATGTTGAACCACGAAGACACAAAGGCACGAAGAATATAATGAGTTTAAAAGTTGTAACAAATTTAGATGCAGAAATAGAAGTTCTTGCTAAGCAAGTGGTTGATTGTGCTTTTCAGGTACATACGACCATGAGAGCGGGGCTTTTAGAAAGTGTTTATGAGGAATGCTTTGCTTTTGAATTACAAGATCGAGGTCTTCATTTTGAAAAACAAAAAAGGATACCGCTTGTTTACAAAAACCATAAATTGAAATTAGAGCATCGTATTGATCTCATTATAGAAGATAAAATTATTATTGAATTAAAGGCGGTTGAACGATTATTGCCCATTCATAAAGCTCAACTATTATCTTATATGCATCTCACAGACGTTCAGTTGGGATTTTTGATGAATTTTAATGTTCCTTTGATAAAAGATGGAATTCAAAGGTTGGTATTATAAAGTGTGGATCACGAAGTCACAAAGACACGAAAGTATAGAGAGAGGTGTTTTATGGTTAGTACATTTAGTTTTTCAGAAAGAAGAGAGAGTAGGATTTATACAAAAAAAGAGGTTAGCTTCATTAAAATAACTTCGTGACTTGGTGTCTTCGTGGTTAAAAAAGTAAAAATGGTTATAAAAAATGACAAGTTTAAGAGATTATAGAGACCGTATTGCCTCCGTGAAATCGACGCGCAAGATTACCTCGGCGATGAAGATGGTGGCGGCGGCGAAGCTTAAAAAGGCGCAAGAGCAAGCGGAAGCGAGCAAGCCTTATGCGAAAGCTATGGCGGGAATGCTTTCTCGTGTGGCCTCAGGCGTACAGCAAGGATCTGGACCTAAGCTTTTGGCAGGCACGGGCGCGGATCAAGCGCATCTTCTTGTGGTGGTGAGCTCTGATCGTGGATTGTGTGGAGGATTTAATAGTAATCTCTTGCGCTTGGTTGTGGCGGAGATCAATCGTCTTGAAGCAGAAGAAAAAACCGTCAAAATCCTGTGTGTTGGTCGTAAAGCGCGTGATTTCTTAAGACGGTCCCACAGATCTTATATTCTAGAGAGCTTACTCGGCATGACAGGACAAAAAATCACAGAGTATGCAAGCGCAGATACTGTCGCGGAGTTTGTTCTCACGCAATTCGATACGGATCAATTCGATGTGTGTACGATTGTCTATAATGAGTTTCATTCTGTTTTGACCCAACGTCCAAAGACACAACAATTGATCCCCTTTGCTCTCTCAGAGATCAGCAATGATAATGAGACACAGACTCCTGCGATAAGCTCTCCCTATGATTTTGAGCCTGAAGAAGAAATGATCTTAGGACAGCTTCTCCCCAAAAATATAGGCATACAAATTTTTGCGGCCTTGCTCGATAGCTCGGCAGGCGAGCAAGCGGCGCGTATGACGGCCATGGACAGTGCAACACGCAACGCGGGAGACAAAATTGACGACCTCTCCCTCCAATATAACCGCGCCCGTCAGGCCTACATCACAAAAGAATTGATCGAAATTATTTCAGGGGCGGAGGCGGTTTAAAATGGCTTTACCACAAATGAACATGGATACACACGGATTAGATGAGCTTACATTTAAGGTTAATGGATGTGCGATGGATGTGTTGAATGGGGTTGGTCATGGGTTTAATGAAAAAATATATGAGAATGCATTGGCTGTCGCCTTTAAGAATAAAAACATACAGTTTTCTCAACAACACCCATTTCCGATTATGTTTGAAGGGGAAAATGTTGGAACATTTATTCCTGATTTCGTGGTTGAAAATAAAGTGATTGTTGAGCTAAAAACCATAGAGATCATTGGTAACAATGAAAAAGGGCAGGTTTTAAATTATTTGCGTGCCAGTGGCTTAACGCTTGGGATAATCTTGAATTTTAAACACTCAAAACTGGAATGGAAAAGAGTGGTTCTTTGAAAAAGAAATTTCACCACGGATGAACACAGATAAACACGGATAAGAAAAAAATATTGAATGACAGGAGTTAAAAACAAAAAGAGTTTAAAGTGAACGTAAGTAATAAAGCTCCCCTTAACATCCGTGTTAATCTGTGTTCATCCGTGGTAAAAAAATAATTCACCACGGATGAACACAGATAAGAAAAGAATAAAAACCTTGGTGACTTTGTGCCTTGGTGGTTAAAAACGAAAGAAAGAGAAAAAAATGCCAAAAGCAAATAGTGTGAAAAAAGCAAAAGGAACGGTTCAGCAGGTGCTTGGTGCTGTGGTGGATGTACAGTTTGAGGCGGGGAATGTGCCTCAGATTTTGAATGCGATTGAGACTGAAAATGATGGGAAAGTCCTTGTCATGGAGGTTGCTCAGCATTTGGGAGAAAATGTTGTGCGCTGTATTGCGATGGATGCGACAGAAGGCTTGGTGCGTGGACGTGAAGTTACAGATACAGGCTCCCCGATTACGGTGCCCGTTGGGCCAATGACCAAAGGACGGATCTTTGACGTGATTGGCAATACAATCGATGAGGGCGAAGACGTTAAAGTTGATCAACGGTGGGAAATTCATCGTAAAGCGCCTGCCTTTGCTGATCAAGCGACGGAAACTGAGCAATTAATCACAGGGATTAAAGTTGTTGATCTTCTCTGTCCTTACTCTAAAGGAGGGAAAATTGGTCTCTTTGGGGGCGCGGGCGTTGGAAAAACAGTTACAATTATGGAGCTCATTAACAATATCGCTAAAGGACACGGGGGAGTGTCTGTGTTTGCGGGTGTTGGAGAGCGCACACGGGAAGGAAATGATTTATACCACGAGATGATTGAATCAGGCGTGATTGTTCCTGGGGATAGTGATAAATCTAAAGCAGCCCTTGTGTATGGACAAATGAATGAGCCTCCTGGTGCGCGTGCGCGCGTGGCGTTGTCTGGGTTGACGATGGCGGAATATTTCCGTGATGAAGAAGGCCAAGACGTGCTTTTCTTTATGGATAACGTGTTTCGTTTCACACAAGCTGGTGCGGAAGTCTCGGCCTTGTTGGGACGTATTCCCTCAGCCGTGGGCTATCAGCCAACATTGGCCACAGACATGGGCGCATTACAAGAGCGGATCACCTCGACAAATAAAGGGTCAATTACCTCTGTTCAGGCGGTCTATGTGCCTGCGGATGATTTGACCGACCCTGCGCCTGCGACAACGTTTGCCCATTTGGATGCAACAACAGTGTTGTCTCGTCAAATTGCAGAGCTTGGGATTTATCCTGCGGTGGATCCGTTGGATTCAACGTCTCGTATTTTGGATCCGCGTGTTGTCGGAGATGATCACTACAAAGTGGCCAATGATGTCCAGAAAATACTTCAAACCTACAAAGCCTTGCAAGATATTATTGCGATTTTGGGGATGGATGAATTGTCTGAAGATGACAAGCTGGTTGTGGCGCGTGCCCGTAAGATCCAGCGTTTCTTGTCTCAACCGTTCCACGTGGCGGAAGTCTTTACAGGCTCACCGGGCGTATTTGTCCAGTTGGAAGACACGATCAAAGGCTTCCGCATGATTGTAGACGGAGACCTCGATCACTTGCCAGAGAGTGCGTTCTATATGGTCGGTACAATCGATGAAGCCATAGAAAAAGCACAGAAAATGGCGGCGGAGGCGGCGTAGTTAGAGACAAATGAATTTTTGAAGGAAAATGATACATGTATAATAGCTTACTTTCCCCTCTGAAACGCTTACAGAACTGGATTGATAGTGAGAAAAAAGAAAATGGACTTACGTCTATTCACTTTACTCTCACTGCATCAGAACAGACTCTTACAAGAGACCATGCAAGGGATGTGCTTTTTATGTTAGAAGAGTTTCATGGGGGTAGAACAGTAGACGTTACCCATAGGCCATTTTAGGCGTTTTGTTTACATTAGGATGACAGAGGAAAAAATGACTGAAACAGAAAACAACACATTTAATTTTGAGCTTGTCTCTCCTGCGAAGAAATTGGTGGAGACATCTGCGTTTCAAGTCGTTGTGCCAGGGCAAGAGGGGGCGCTTGGGGTGCGGAAAGGACATGCCTCTTTTGTGGTGGCGATGCGTGCGGGCGTTGTTGAGATCTTGAAAGATCAAAATGCCACCCCAGAGCGTATCTTTGTCGCGGGAGGCTTTGCCGATATCTCTGCCGACAATACCACAATTTTAGCTGAAGAAGCCATTCCTGTGGCGGAGTTGGATAAGACGGCTATTGAAGCGGAGATTGTGTCTCTGAAGGAAAAGATGGAAGAGATAAAAGACAATAAATCTCTTGAAGCTCTTCATATTGCACAAGAGAAATTACGGGCATAAGACTTTTTGTCTGTTGTGGATTGGTTCTGATATTTAAAGTTATAGGAAAAGGGGATACGAAGAATGCCAGATATTGTAGCAGGGGTTATAAAATTTCAAAATGAAGTCTTTCCGGAAAAGAAGGCGCTTTTCGAAGGATTAGATCGCGGACAGTCACCGACTGTTCTCTTTATAACATGTTCAGATAGTCGTATTGCTCCCGGTCTTATTACACAAACGGATCCTGGTGAATTGTTTATTTGTCGGAATGCTGGAAATATTGTTCCCCCACATTCACATTACACGGGGGGGGTGACGGCCTCTATTGAATATGCTGTGGCTGTCTTAAATGTAACTGATATTGTGATCTGTGGACATTCTCGTTGTGGTGCGATGGTGGGGGCGATGGATTTAGAAAGTACGAAGGCTCTGCCCCATGTCCATGAATGGCTTGGGTATGCTCGTGCGGCTGTGCAAATAACACAGGAAAAAGGAAAAGATTTATCCGAAGAAGATCAAGTGAATATGTTGGTTCATGAAAATGTTCTGTTACAGATCCAGCATCTTAAAACGCATCCCTATGTCGCAACGTATCTTGCAATGGGGAGAGTGAAATTGCATGGTTGGGTTTATAATATTAAAACAGGGGCTGTGGATGCCTATAATGAGCAAGAAAATGCTTTTCAGTCTCTGGAAACCCGCTATGCAAAAGAGCTTGCTGCTCTCCTAGCTAAAGAAGACTCTTGTAAGAATACTCATACATAAACAAAATTGATGATTTGAAGGACTATATGATAAAAAAATTCTTTAATTTTAAACATTTTCGTGGTGATATTTTAGGAGGGATTACGGCTGGAGTGGTGGCTCTTCCTCTTGCTCTGGCCTTCGGGGAAGCCTCTGGTGCAGGGCCTGTGGCAGGTCTCTATGGTGCTATTATACTCGGTTTTTTTGCCTCTTTGTTTGGAGGGACAGGATCTCAAATTTCAGGCCCGACAGGCCCGATGGTGGTGGTCTTTGCAGGGTTATTTGCCTCGATGTCTGGAGACCCAACATTAGTGTATGCCTCTGTTGTGCTGGCTGGTTTATTTCAGATTCTCTTTAGTTTTATGAGATTAGGGGGGTATATAAAACTTGTTCCCTATCCCGTTATTTCAGGGTTTATGACTGGAATCGGTGTGATTATTATCGCATTACAGCTCTCACGTTTGTTTGGGCATGAGCCAGATGGAGGAGGCACGATCAATGCGTTGAAGGCTGTACCTGAAGCTTTAAGTGATCCGAATCTCTATGCCTTTGGTGTGTCTCTTTTAACGCTTGTTTTGGTGTTTATTTGGCCTAAAAAACTGGCGCGTTTTGTCCCTGCTGCACTTGGTGCCCTGATTATAGGGACTCTCACAGCTTTGTTTCTCCCTGCTCAAATTCCGGTTCTTGGTGGTATTCCAACGGGGTTTCCTAAACTTATCGTACCAGGGTTTACGAACGACACGATTCTTCTTGTTTTGGAATCGGCTTTTATTTTGGCTGTTTTAGGCGCCATTGATAGCTTGTTGACCTCTCTTGTTGCCGATAATAAGACCAGAACGCGCCATAATTCAAACAAAGAGCTATTTGGCCAAGGGGTTGGTAATGCGCTGGCAGGACTCTTTGGGGGAATTCCTGGGGCGGGAGCAACAATGCGCACGGTTGTTAATATTGAAGCTGGTGGCCGGACAAAAATATCAGGGATGACTCATGCTCTTTTTCTTTTGGCTGTTATATTGATTTTGGGGCCTTATGCAGCACATATTCCACATGCCGTGTTGGCGGGGATTTTGATTAAGGTTGGGTATGATATTATAGATTTCTCGTATATAAAACGTGCACATAAAGGGCCACGATGGGATCTTGCCCTTATGGCCTTAGTGCTTTTTCTGACGGTTTTTGTTGATTTGATTACGGCGGTGATTGTTGGTGTTGTTCTTGGTGCGTTGGCTTTTGTTAAGCAAATTGCCGATGAGCAAGTGAAAGATTTTGAAAATTCAGAATTCGAATCTCTAACACAGGCAGAGCAAAAAATGATAGAGAAATCTGAGGGACGTATTCTCTTTTTTAGTTTTTCTGGTCCTTTAAGTTTCGGAGCGGCGGCTGATCTTGTTCACCGTGCGCGGATGAAAGCCAAGGCGCATACATGTGCCCTTGTTTTGGATTTTTCAGCTATACCTTATATTGATGTCTCTGCTGCCAAGGCCTTAGAAAGTATTATTGTTGATGCTCAATATTCAGGACAAGACGTTTATACGGTTGGGATTAAGCCCAAAGTACTGGCAACCCTTAAGGGGCTGAGCTCAAACATAAATTTTGATAAAAAGCATAATTTTTTGACAAGGCCAGAGGCTCTGGAAGCGGCGGAAGGGAATCTTGTTCCGTTATAATCCTTTTATGTGCAGAGTCTCTAGCTATCGTCATGTAACACTCATTTCGATTTTATTTCTTTTTGTATTAAAATCATTGCTCCCCTTTGGAGTGATGCCGGCTTTTTCGGAGGGTCAAGGCTTTACGCTTGAGATTTGTCAGGGGAGTGATTCTCAGATCTCTTCCGAAGCAAAGCAGGTTGAAAAGGCGTTGGCCTCTCTTCTTGGAGAAACACAAGATCACCCCGAGCAAGATCAAAATGATGGACTATGTACTTTTGCCACGCATGTGCAGGGAGTAGGGCTCTTTGATGTGATGAATGTGCAGGGGGACTTGTTTTTTAGTACGGGGCATATCTTTTCCCCGTTACAAGACCATATTCTTCTCCGCAATATTTCCCGTTCTTTTGGTGCGCGTGCGCCACCCTCTTTTGTTTAAATAACGCCAATACGCTTCCTTCCGTCATTCCTGCGAAGGCAGGAATCTAGTCTTTTATTATAAAGACAGTGGCTTTGCCACTGACATATGGATCCCCGACGTTAAGACATGCGGTGCATGTCCTCGGGGATGACGATGAACGAAGGTCTAATTCTAATCATCTATTTAAAAAAGAGGAAAAAATGAAATATTTTTTACGAACAAGCTTATATATACGTTCAAACGCCACGCAGGATTCATCCCATATGGGATGGAGACACGGCCGTGTCTCTACGCCAAAATTATTGTCTATGACTTTGGCTTTATTACCCCTGCTCTCCATCTCCGTTCTTGCACAAGAAGTTTCTCTTCATGGGCATGAAGGAACAGTTACACATGCATCGTCTCATGCGCCTATTGGTGTGATGGGGGATCATATGCATAAGAAAGGAGAGTGGATGCTCTCTTATCGTGCGATGCATATGGATATGGCGGGGAGTCAAAAAGGGTCGCGTAATATTTCGCCCGAAACCATTGTAACGACAGAGGCTAATCGCTTTTTTGGCACAGCAGGGCAACCTGCAACATTGCGTATTGTCCCCACCCAGATGACAATGGATATGCAGATGGTGGGGGCTATGTTTGCGCCTACAGATCGCTTGACGCTTGTGGGAATGGTCAATCATTTGTCTAAAGATATGGATCATATCACTTTTCAAGGCGGAGCAGGAACAACTCAGCGTGGAGAATTTAACACCAAGACAAGCGGATGGGGGGATACCAAGATTGCAGGCTTAATAAGTCTCTACCAAGATGGTAGGCATGTTCTTCATGTCAAAGCAGGTGTAAGTCTTCCAACAGGGTCGATTGATGAGGATGATGATGTTCTTGCGCCTAATGGGGCAACGCCTGTTCTTCGTTTGCCCTACGCAATGCAATTGGGGTCGGGGACATATGATCTGGAGCCTAATATTACATACACAGGGCATCATGGCCGCTTGGGATGGGGCGGGCAATATAATGCAACATTTCATCTAGGAGACAATAGTGAGAACTATAGTTGGGGAGATAAGCATGAATTCAGTGTATGGGGAAGTTATGATTGGACACACAATCTGAGCTCTTCATTGCGCGTTATAGCTGAAACAGAAGAGGCTATTGATGGAATTGATCCGAGTATTGTTGCGCCTGTCCAAACAGCTGACCCTGATCATTATGGAGGAGAGCGTGTGACAGTAGGGGTTGGTACAAACTATGCTTTTAAAACAGGTGTACTCAAAGACCATCGTTTGGCTTTTGAGCTGAGTGCGCCTGTTTACCAAGACCTTAACGGAGTTCAGTTAGAGAGGAATTGGGCTGTGACAGTGGGGTGGCAGAAGGCTTTTTAGAGAAACACCCTTACAAAGTTAACCCACTCCCTTAGGGAGTGGGTGTTTACAGAAAAATATCCTTGTGTTTTTTCGGGGAATTTCCTAGAACTATGGCTGTGTTCAAGTTATACTCTAATATGTAAGTGATTCTTTAAGGCCATGCGGCTCAAATCTTTTAATGCAAAAACAATGACAGAGGCGATGAAAATGATTCGAGAGTCTTTGGGAGAAGATGCCATCATTGTGGCGACTCGTGAGGAAAACGAGGGCAAGTCTGTGTGCGTGACAGCGGCGATTGATAATCGACGTGGGTATGTGCATGATCCTGCATTTGAAATCGGGCGAGATCAGGCTGTGGCCTCAGACGACACATGGCTGCAATATGATGAGGAAGAGGAAGATCATAACGCTGTTGTGGATATGATCACAGATTCGATGATCCAACATGGTGTCCCCGAAGATATCACTGATGAGATTTTATCCCATGTGACCATTATGGGTTTGGAAGAGCCTCGTGTGGCGCTTTTGGCGGCGCTTGAGGATGTATTTTCCTTTAGCAGTTTATTTGAAATCACCCACAAAAATCATTTTCTCTTTATTGGATCCGCAGGGGCAGGGAAAACATTGAGTGTGGCTAAATACGCCGCCCAAGCGGTGATGGATGGGCACTCTGTGGCGGTTATGACGGCAGATACACAGCGCGCCGGAGGCGTTGAACAGCTTGAGTCGTTTACCCGTATTTTAGATGTGCCTTTGATCCGCACAAATTCTGCGCAAGAGCTTGCAGATACGATTAAAGAATACGATGATATTGATTATATCTTTGTGGATATGCCGGGACTCAATCCATTTGACCCACGAGATATTAATAGTCTTGATGATTACATTGTGGCCAGTGCCTGCGAGCCAGTCCTTGTTCTACCAGCGGCTATCGATGCGTATGAGTCAGAAGATTTATCAGAAATTTATCAACCTTTGGGCGTACGTGCACTATTGCCCACACGTTTGGACATGGCACGACGCTATGGGGGATTGCTGTCGGCGGCCTATGCAGGTAAACTGTCTTTTATTGAGGCTGGGATCAGTCAAAATGTCGCAGGAGGCCTAGATCGTTTAACTCCTAAAAAATTAGCCCATTATTTAATGCCAAACATAAGAGAGCGCAGATGAGAGAAGAACGGAGACGATCCCAAAAAGCACAATCAGAGCGTTCCTCTGAAATGAAAATAGAGAGAGACACAAAGACGGGGGGAGCAGACTCTGTCCCTAATCTTATTGCAATCGCTTCTGGAAAAGGAGGCGTTGGGAAAACATGGTTTTCTGTGACTCTCGCGCATGCTTTGGCGAATGAAGGGAAAAAAGTTCTTTTGTTTGATGGAGATTTAGGGCTGGCCAATGTCGATGTACAGCTGGGTTTGATGCCTAAACGAGACCTCAATGACGTGATCCGAGGGCGTTTAAGTCTTGATAAAGTCACTCAACATTACGAAGAGGGCAATTTTGATATTGTGGCAGGGCGTTCTGGGCAAGCCTCTCTCTCCTCTCTCCCAAGCCAAAGATTATCCGCCCTTCGAGAGCAAATCACCGATATTTGTTCTCAGTATGATGTGGTTCTCATTGATTTAGGCGCAGGCGTGGATCGCACTGTACGGATGCTCTCTGCTTCTGCGACACAAACATTGCTCATCACAACCGATGAGCCCACCTCTTTAACGGATGCCTATGCCTTTATTAAACTTGGGAACGCCGCAGGCCTGTCAAAGAATGTCAGTGTTGTTGTTAATCAATCTTCAAGTGTGTCCGAGGGCGAAAAGACTTATAAAACCCTCCTCAAGGCCTGTGAAAACTTCCTCCGCCTCGCGCCACCACTGGCAGGGATTATTCGCTTGGATCCTCGTGTTAAAGACACTATCCGTCACCAAACCCCCCTCCTTATTCGTTCTCCCAACTCAGAAGCGGCCGAAGACGTCGAAAAAATAGCCCGTTATGTCGGGAAAATTATCACGCAGGCCAAAAGAAAATTGGCTGGGCGGTAGAGCTTATATTTTTTTACTTTAAAAGTTGCAGTTGGCATAATTGTTGTGTATTGTAAAATCCTTTAAAGCAAAGGAGTTTATTTTTTATGAAAACACAAGCGGCAATTGCAATGAGCGCAGGGGCGCCTCTAGAGATTGAAATGGTGGATCTTGACGGGCCAAAGGCAGGGGAAGTCTTAGTTGAAATTATGGCAACAGGCGTGTGTCATACGGATGCTTTTACGCTCTCAGGAAATGATCCTGAAGGCGCATTTCCGTCTATTCTTGGGCATGAAGGGGCAGGGATTGTGCGAGAAGTGGGGGCAGGTGTAACCTCCGTGAGTGTGGATGATCATGTTATTCCTCTCTACACGCCTGAATGTGGTGAGTGTGATTTCTGCCTAAATCCTAAAACAAATCTATGCCAGAAAATTAGGGAAACTCAAGGGAAGGGGCTGATGCCTGATGGAACATCTCGTTTTTCTCTGAAAGGAAAACCTCTTTTGCATTATATGGGGTGTTCAACTTTTTCTAACTTTACAGTATTGCCTGAAATCGCTTTGGCCAAAGTCCGTAAAGATGCGCCCTTTGATAAAATCTGTTATATCGGATGTGGGGTCACAACGGGGATTGGAGCTGTCGTATTCGAGGCGAAAGTTGAAGAAGGATCAACTGTGGCTGTTTTTGGTTTGGGGGGCATTGGCCTCAATGTTATTCAAGGTGCTCAAATGGTAGGGGCGAGTAAAATTATAGGCATTGACTTGAATGAACATAAAGTTTCTCTGGCCAAGAAATTTGGCATGACTGATTTTATCAATCCAAGTAAGGTTGATAATCTGGTAGAGGCGATTACGGATCTCACAAACGGAGGGGTGGATTATTCCTTTGAGTGTATCGGAAATGTCGATGTGATGCGTGATGCACTGGAGTGTTGCCACAAGGGCTGGGGAGAGAGTATAGTCATCGGTGTTGCAGGTGCAGGACAGGAAATTACAACACGTCCTTTTCAGCTTGTTACGGGTCGTGTGTGGAGGGGCTCTGCCTTTGGAGGTGCAAGAGGACGGACGGATGTGCCTACAATTGTGGATTGGTATATGGAGGGTAAAATTAATATTGATGATTTGATCACCCATAAAATGCCTCTGGAAAATATTAATGAAGCCTTTAACTTAATGCGAGAAGGTAAATGTATTCGCAGTATTGTGGAGTATGGGAATAATGGAACAAATCAAACAGCACAAGTGTCACGGGGGTACTCTTAGCTACTACACGCACCAAAGCCAAGAGACAGGCACGCCGATGCGCTTTAGTCTGTTTACACCACCTGAGGAGATAAAGACAGGAGGCTATCTTATCTTTCTGTCTGGCTTAACCTGTACCGAGGATAATTTTACGACGAAAGCAGGGGCGTATAAAAAGGCAGCAGAATTGGGCATGAGTATTCTTGTGCCTGATACTTCTCCACGCGGTAAAGATGTACCAGATGATGAAAATTATTGGTTGGGGCAGGGGGCTGGGTTTTATATTGATGCAACTCAAGCACCATGGGCAAAAAACTTTCGAATGGAAAGCTATTTGATTAAAGAGCTTTTGCCTGCGTGTGAGACACATTTTGACCTTGATGCTACAAAAAAATCAATCATGGGACATTCCATGGGCGGGCACGGGGCATTAACGCTCTATTTTAAGTACCCCCAAAAATTTGTGTCCTGCTCAGCGCTTGCGCCTCTTGTGGCGCCAACCCAAGTTTCATGGGGGCGAGATGTTTTTAAGGCGTATCTTGGAGAAGATGAAGAGCTTTGGGCACCCCATGATGCCACAGAATGTGTCCAAAGATCGGCCTGTGCGGATACAAACAAAACGATCCTCATTGATCAGGGGATGGACGATGAATTTTTAAGGGTTAGTCTCAAACCAGAGCTATTTGAAACGGCGTGTCAAAATGCAGGTCAAGATCTTATGCTCCGCCGTCATGTCGGCTATGATCACAGCTATTTCTTTATTCAAAGCTTTATCAATGATCACTTGGACTGGCACAAAAAAATGGCCGACCTCTAGATAAGGTCAGCCATTTAAATGTGTCTTCTTGTGTTAAAAGAATATACTAAGTATAGCATCAACTATTGTACATAAGCAACTATTTTTACGTCTTGTTTTTGTTAATGCCTTGTTAATATGTTATGTTTATAATATGGACATGCTAGGTTTTACTGTACCCAATACAAACACTATGATTGATGCTCTTTCTAATGTGAAAGCAAAGGTGAATGAGTGTGCGGGGTATTGTACACAAGAGAATTGGGAGAATCTACCAGACACCTCAAAATTTTATCTTATGCAATCGTCAGGGACAGCATTGATGGCTGTGGATGGTCTTCTTGCGGGAGATGTTGGGACATTTGTAACGGGGGTTGGGAATACGGGGAAAAATATAGCGTTTTTCCCCATTAAAAAAGCGCTCAAGAAGAAGTTCAAAGAACCAGACGCGACGTTAATAGCGGATACTGCTTCGTCTGTCATGAGTATTGGAACAAATGTTCCTCAATTGGCGACAAATTTTAATGCGCTTGTTGATGTTGTAGAAAGTGGTGTGACAGGGGATGTTGTGAGAGGTGTATCAGGATTGTTAGCTGTCTCTGCCTATGGAGTTCAGGCAGGATACAATGCTTATAAACTCCTAGATCATAAGGTCTCTGGCTCTGATACAGAAAAGACATTTCCGTTCGATAAAATCAAAGCTCTTAAATCAAAATTTTCTGGCTATATTTCTGAAGATACACAAAAATCACTTGAGCATGCAACGGAGTTAACAGGTAAATTTTTAACACAGGTAGGAGAAAAATTTCCTGGACAAGGTCTTGGTGCACGTGCGGTATTAACAACAGCTGGAGGTGTGGTAACAGCTAATCCGCTTATGGTGAGCTATGGTGCACTTTTAATGGGGGGCGCATTTTATCGATATAGGTCGGGACAAGACCCCTCCGCAGAAACAGCATTGGACAATTCTACAGAAGGAACAGCCAGTGGACAAATAACAGATCAACCAAACATGGATGGGCTTATTATACAGCCAACATAAAAGGAGCATATAGGATGACAGAGACAGCAGAAATAAATCTTTTAGAACTCATTGAGATGAGCTTAGAGGATGAGCAGGAGGCATGGGCATTGCTGTCCATTTCTCCAGAAAAATATCTTGCGTATAAGGAAGATGTTGAGGCAAAGAAAGCGTTGGATATCAATTCATATGGAGATGTTCTGGCGTACAAGATTGGAGAAAAATATCCCACAGAGGAAGAAGAGCAAGCTCTTACAGAAAAATTTGGCTATCAACCCAATTTAAATCTTGAGAAAAAAATAGCAGAGATTATGGAGGGTTAATCTTTTACAACGGCGAGTCCAATGTCTCCACATGAGGAGCGCATGTCTTTACACTCATTGCTCTTGACCATTTTTAAATGTTTTTTGGCGAGCCCTCTGTTCTCAACACGCGCGGTCAGTTCTTGCCCGACATAACAGCCTTTCTGATAAGAAACCCCATTCCATTTGGTGATATTAAGCTCTTCTAAGGTGGAGCGTTCAAGGATGGCATCACGGCTTCCATCGGCAATCTCAAGTTTGATCCGTATTGTGTCCCATGTATCAAAAGAGCCTTTTTTGATCTCTGTAGGTTTTGTAAAGCTTCTCCACCCCAAGTCAGGGTGACGAGGATCTTGATACCCAGGGCGAGGATATTCTCCAAAACAGGCATAGACGGGGGAAATCTCTTCTACGGATAAGCAGATATCTGATCTCAGTTTATATTTTTTTAGCCGATCAAAGAGATCATAAGCGCGTTCATGTCCTTCGCAGTCTAATATAAGAACATCAGGGCCCTCCGAGATAAAAAAATCATGAAGAAATTTGCCTTGAGGAGTTAAAAGACAAGCATAAAGAACTGGTTGTGTTTTTAAAAGATCTATATCGTTTGATACAAGCCTTTGAAGAAAATCAAAACGATCCTCTCCTTCTATATGAATAAGACCGCGCGCAGGAAGCTGAACAAAAAAAGACTCTAAATTAGTCATTTAAGTTTTGATAATCAGGATCTCCCATTTGTTTGTCCTTGGGGAGTTTATCTTGACCAAATCCTTGATAGTTGGTCTCTGCCTGTGTGCCAGATCTTTTCTTATGCTGCGCATCATAAAGAGCATTGAGGTAGTTTTCTTCAGCACGGACTTTTGTTTTATAAGGGAGGTAGGCAACACGTTCCCACCCACGGGCATCCATGCATTCTTCAAAATCATAATAAACAGAGACTTCATTGAGGAGATATCCGTCTCTTTCCGGTGTCTCCCATTTTTTGAGCCTTATTTCTTCGTCTTTTAAGTTTGGTCGTGTATTAGGTTCTGGAAAAGCATGTTTTATATAGCCAATACGTTCTAATTCATGAAGTTCAGAGACACATCGAGAGATATCACGCTGAACCATTTGTTGTGCCTTTGGTCCACGTTGATAAATAGCTTCTGATGTATTCGTCCGTTGCCAGTATTGCGCCTGAGTAAAATCAATCTTTTGTCCTCCACAAGCAACAAGGGTAGTTGCAGAGAGAGCAAGGAGAGAAAGGGAAAGTTTTTTCTTCATAATGTGTAAGCCTATACTAAATATTAAAAACGTGATTCATGCATCTTTTACAGAGTGTATCAGCTTGTTTTAAGAACCTCAATGCTCTTGCCTTTGTTTCTTTGAAAAGGTTATTCTCGCCACCATGTTTCAATTACCGCTCCATAAAGAGGTGTTGTCTCAGTGTGCTTTAAAGACTCTCTGTAGAGATAGTTATCTGTAGGGGTGCTGAAGAGAGGAATGGTGAGGACGTGGTTGCGGAGCTTTTGATCTAGAGATCGGACGGAGGAGATGAGGGACTCTCTTGTTGTTGTTTCGGGGATGGTTTTGAGGATCGTATCAATGTCTGGGTCACAAATGCCTGCGAAGTTCCAACGTCTCTCTTGCGTGGCGGCCTCACAGCTCCAATATTGATATTGCTCTGTGCCAGGAGACAGGCTGGAGGTCCAGTGATAGGCTATCATGTCATATTCATAGCCGTTAAGACGATCTCTGAAGGCAGCACTGTCGAGGGTTCGGATGGTGGCTGTGATCCCGAGGCGTTTGAGGTGAGAGATAAAATTAAGAGCACTCTTCTCATGGTCAGTCGTTTGGACAAGAATTTCAAAGGAGAGCTGTGTCCCTGTCTGTCTGTGGACTCTTACACCATCCACAGTATCCCACCCTGCTTGAGAGAGAAGCTTTGAGGCGTCTCGCAAGTTTTGGCGCAAAGTTTTGGAGGATGGGGGGGGCCATATTGTGTTTGAAGCAGGAGCTGCAAGCTCTGAATTTTCAAAAAAACTGGTGATCCGTTTTTTGTGTCCGTAATAGAGATTTGTGTTGATCCAGTCTCCATCAAAGGCGAGATTGAGTGCTTTTCTGACATTAATATCGTCGAAAGGGGGGCGGCGTGTGTTAAAAATAAACGACTGAATTTTAACGGGGCGTCCATGGGGGAAGGCTGTTTTAAGAATAGCGGGATAATCATTATAGAGGCTATGCCATTTGGCAGAGTCTGTTTCTCGGCGTAGATCAATGTCGCCTTTTAAGAAAGATTCAAGAGCGACGCTGTCATCTCTGTAATACTCATAGCTAATGGTTTCAAAATTGTAATGTCCGATATTCACAGGAAAGTCTTTGGCCCAATAGTGAGGGTTGCGTTCATAGACTATATTTTTACCTACATCGATGGATTTAATTGTATAGGGTCCAGACGAGACAGGGGGAGTGAGAGTGGCAGAATCAAATGTTTTGTTCTCCCAGTAAGCTTTAGACAAGACAGGCATCATGGCAAGGATCATGGCTGTTTCTTGATCATATCCCTCTCCAAAAGAAAATTTGAGACTTAAGGGGGTGAGTTTGTCTGTCTTGTCTATCAGCTTATAAACACGACGCATATTCGGGCGTCCCTGTGTTTTAAGGGTTTCATAGGTAAAGAGAATATCGTCTGCCGTAATCGCAGACCCATCATTAAAACGTGCGCGTGGATCAATATGAATGGTGATGGAGGATCTGTCTTTGGGAATCTCAACATATTCGGCAATGAGAGGGTAGAGTGTAAAAGGCTCATCCCAAACACGACGCATCAGGCGATCATAGACAAGATGAAGCCCTTGAGCAGCTTTGCCTTTCAGCGCAAACGGGTTGACCGAGTCAAATGTCCCTCTTTGTGCATGTTTTAAGGTGCCCCCTTTGGGCGCGTTGGGATTGGCGTAATCTAAATGCGTCATCGTCTGGTCGTATTTAGGCATCCCATGCATGGCGACGCCGTAAGGTTTGGCATGGACACTCAGAGACGTTAAGACAATAATAAGAATTGTAAGGCATAATTTTATCATGTTTTATTTATAGCAGAAGCACCCATGAACACCACTCAAGACTCATATAATCGTATAAAAGTAATACGCGGAGATTTTATCTCGGTCACGGATGTGCAGGCGTGGGGATGTTTTATTACACAGGATATGTCGTGGGAGGGGGCGTTGAACCAACGCATTTTGGAAGAGGCAGGAGAGGCCTTTGATGCACATGTCCTCGATCATGTTGTTCAACCAAAAGTAGGGGCTGTCTATTGCCTTCCTGCGTTTGGTGCGCCTGTGGATAAAATTCTCCTCGGTATCCTTCCGCAGTGGCGAGATGGCTTGTTTGATGAAGAACAACTTTTGGTGCGTTGCTATAGAAATCTAATGAAATCTCTTGAAGAGCATGAGATAGACTCGATTGCTCTCCCTGCTCTTGGGGCAGGACAACGCTCTTTCCCCCAACGGCGTGTGGCGCGGATGACAATGAATATTCTGTTTCAGAATATGCCTGAAACATTGGATGAACTCTCAATTGTCTGTAGAGATGAGAAGTCGTTTGAAGTGTATCTGGAGAAGATTAGACCGTTAAGGAAAACTCAAACTTAAAGCTATCTTATGTATAACTATTTTATTGACAAAGTAATAAAAATAGTTTATTTACCCTTTTTTAGAAACTTTAATTTAATAAGAGGTGATAATAATGACGAATACAAATGAGGACGATGTTTATGAAATTGCAGGCGATGCGTGGCAGAATGTTGCTTATGCAATCAGTGACGGTTTAGCGTTATTGTTAGAAGAAGGCTCTGATTTTGCTCTACAATCTGTTGCAGATATTATGCAGTATATGGATGATGATGTGCATTTTGATCAAGGTATTAACGTTAAAGGTGTCCGTGTAACTAAATTAACGGCAGGTGTGTACCCTCATCAAACGTTAGGGTGTTTTGGGTAGAATTTAACCCTTTATCTGAATGTATACGCCCTTAATCCACGTTGTATTAAGGGCGTTTTATATTATTTTCTACGCTACTTTCTCTGTGAACTCCGCCAAAACCACTTCAGGGCGAGGGCCTATATGGCTGATCACTTCGCTGGCGGCGAGTGCGCCTAGGCGTCCGCAGTCTTTGAAGCCTTGCCCCGTGGTGTAGCCATATAAAAACCCACCAGCATAGGCATCTCCTGCGCCTGTTGTATCAATGAGGTGCGCGGGGGCAATCGCGTCAATGTCAAAGATTTCATCGGGCGTTGTAATAAGAGAGCCTTGTTCACTGCGTGTGATAATCCCGATGGCACAGTCTTTTTGAAGCTGAGTACGGGCATAGTCAAGATCTGTTGTGTCGTAGAGGGCTAAAATTTCAGCCTCATTGGCAAACACAATATCGGCATGGTTTTTAACAAGATCGAGGAACTCTTCTTTATAGCGTTCCACGCAAAATGTATCAGAGAGGCTTAGAGAGAGCGTTTTTCCGTGTTTCTTGACAAGATCTGAAGCTTTATAGAAGGCTTGTTTAGACTCATCACGGTCAAAGAGATAGCCCTCCAAATGCGTGACTGTCGCATTTTTAATCAAATTCTCGTCAATGTGATCAGGAGAAACCAGCCCCGCTGCTCCTAAATATGTATTCATTGTTCGTTCTGCATCGGGGGTCACAAAAATCATGCATTGGGCTGTGGGGGTGCCATCAGTGACAGGCGCAGTTGTAAAATGCATATTTTGAGAGCTCATCCCTGTCCGAAACGCGTCCCCGAGGGTGTCCGCCCCTGTTGTTCCAATATACGCCCCCGTGCCTCCAAAAGACGCAAAACATGCCAATGTATTTGAGGTTGTCCCCCCTGGTGTTTGGGTTGTGTCTGGCATATCAGAAGAGAGACGCTCGGAAGTCTCTTGATCAATCAAGATCATCGCTCCTTTGCTCATGTCATGTTTTTCCAAAAAGGAGTCGTCTACTTGCGCAATAATATCCACAATTGCATTCCCTATCCCCAGCACACCATATTTATCTGTCATTGTTTTTGCCCTGTTTTTTATGTTACAACCTCTCTCTTACTAAAAGACTCCAGAGGAAAGTCCAAGTAAAATGGTAAAACCATCCCCAAAAGATAAAATTATTGATGCGGCGCTCTCTGTGGCGTCTGAGATGAATTGGCAGTTTGTAACGTTGACCGATATTGCACGTGAGGCGCAGGTATCTCTGAGCGATGTGCGAGGCTATTTTGAGGATAAGACAGATATCCTTGCAAGCTATGGACGGCGTGTCGATCAAAAAATGCTAGACTCTGTGTCTGATCCTGATCTCTCTCTCTCCGTCAAAGAGCGCCTCTTCGATATCCTAATGGCGCGCTTTGATGCCCTCAATGCAGACCGAGAGGCCGTTGTCTCTATCGTCTCTTCTTTCAAACTCGACCCTAAACAGGCTGTCATAACTCTCCCTCATGTATGTAAATCCATGATCTGGGCTTTAGAAGCCGCAGGAGAAAATACAAATGGGATGCATGGTGCTTTAAAAATTATGGGGTTAACGGGCGCTTATTTAAAAGTACTTGGTGTTTGGTGTAAGGACGAGAGTCCAGATCTCTCTAAAACCATGGCTTCTTTGGATAAAGTGCTGGGGCAGTGTGAAAAATTTTTCTTGAAGTAGAATTTTATTGACTTTTTATGAAAATAGAAGTAATAGATTAAATCTTATTATTTAGAAAAGAAAAAGGGTGTATTTAAATGACAGGTTTACGCGTTCTTCATGCTACCCCAGGTGATTTGGGCTCTCTCTCAGAGTGGAAAAAAATAATTTCTTATGCAGAAACAGGAGGTACGGATAAACGATTTGATACAGGCAACCCTGTGCTTAATACGATTTGGATTAGTCCCTTCACGACAGCAACTCAAAAGTATACTTATAATAAATACCCTAGATCTGGAAGTCTCTATGCGTCAGTTAATCATTTGGAGGTCGATCCTAGATTTAGTGATCATCCTAATGACCTTTACCGTAAAGAAAAAGATGAAAAAACCCTGAAATCTTTTTGTAAAATTGCGGCTCAAAAAGGGATTCTTATCATGGGAGACCTTGTCTTAAATCATGTGGCCTCTGATCACCCTATTGCTATGAAGGAAAGAAGCGATTTGGACGCTATTCAAGAATGGGGGAAAGATATAAAGTTTATTATTGAAGAGGACGGAGTTCAAAAAGAAATCTCTTCAAATGAGTACTGTGATGGACAGTACATTCTATCTCTTTCCTATATTTCAGAAGGCTCTCAAATGCCAGGAGAAAAAAGAGAAGGGGGGAGATATTTTTATAACCTTAAATTTGTATATGGTGGGGACTTACAGGCATATCAAGATTCTTCACTTGGTAAGACGTGGTCAGATGTTGCAAAAATTAATTACTCTAATCCGGAAACAAAGGCCCTTTTTATACAGTTATGGAAAGATCAGGTGGCGTGGTTTCTGGATTTAGGTATTTCTGGGTTTCGCTGTGATGCTGCTTACAAGATTGATAAAGATGTTTGGTCTGAAATTATCCAATATTCCCATGACAGCTACGTCATAAAGAAAACTCCATTATTAAAACGCCCTATATGGATAGCTGAAACCTTAGGTGGTAACCCAAATCAGTTAGAAGAACGTATAGGAGCGGCAAAGATCTGTATTAATGGTACAAAAAGACAGGCTTTCGATGACAGCATGCTGTGGACTCATTGGGTTAATGATGAGAATCGTGATGACTATATGGCAGCGAGTCTTCACGCGCATAAAATTGCCCATTTTGGAGGGCTGGGTGTTCCTGAAAACCATGATACAGAAAAAATGTTATCTGAGTGCTTTGCAGGACAGAGTAATGAGGCAATTGCGGCTCGTTGTTTTAATATGGTTATTGCTTCAGCATTGCTTGGTACGACGGGGAGCTGCATTGAATATGGTACACTTAAGTGTATCGAAGTGCAGTCTAGTATATTTGATGAACCAGATATATTTATAGAACGACGAAGATTAATGGAGGATCGTCCAGAAGGGCACCTACTTAACATAGAGAGCAGGGTCTGGACGGTTCTTAATCACTTAGATAGTCTTTCAGAACGTGGTTTAGTTCCAGAATTTGATCCTACTGACTATGCTATTCAAGATGGAAAGAATAATAAGCTTCTTCGCTATACTTTGATGTTAAGAGAGGCCTCTAAGAAACGCCCTGACTGTGGAAAAATGTTTGTTTTTCAAAATATTGATCCTGAAAATGGCCCAGAAGAACTTGTATGTAATACTACTACGGCTCATTTTAAGGAGGCTACTATTATTGCAGGAAGCCCTCTAAAAACACTGTCTGATGAATCTGTAGGCAACCCTTGTTTGAAAATCTTTGATACGGCTATCTTTACAGAGGTATTTGGAAGTAAAAAAAGCACATATTCTATTTGTTCTTAAGTTCTTATTTTTTTATTTAGAGAGATAAAAAAGAGTTGTACAAAATAGAAAACTTAATAGAATATTTATTTTAGAAAAAAAGTTCAAATATTTACAGAAAGATTTGTTTATGTCAGATGGGAATTGGTGGAAAGGTGCTGTAATCTACCAGATTTACCCTCGTAGTTTTTTTGATTCCAATGGAGATGGAATTGGTGATCTATGCGGAATTACAGATAAATTAGAGTATATTTCTTTTCTTGGTGTTGATGCCATATGGATTTCTCCATTTTTTAAGTCACCAATGAAAGATTTTGGATACGATGTCTCTGACTACTGTGATGTTGATCCTATCTTTGGAACAATTGATGATTTTAAGGGTCTTGTTCAAAAGGCGCATTCTCTTGGACTAAAAGTAATTATTGATCAAGTTTGGTCACATACATCTGATGAACACCCTTGGTTTATAGAAAGTGCTTCAAGCACTAATAATGAAAAATCTGATTGGTATGTTTGGGCTGATCCTAAACCAGATGGAACCCCTCCCAATAACTGGCTACCTTATTTCGGTGGAGGGAGTTCTTGGACATGGAGCAGTGAAAGAAAACAATATTACTTTCATCAGTTTCTTATCGAGCAACCAACATTAAATTTATGGAACCAAGAGGTTAGGGGGGCTATTCTTAATAGTGCATCTTTTTGGTTTGGTATGGGTGTTGATGGTTTTCGAGTTGATGCAACACATACGTTTCTCTACGATAGAGATCTGAAAGATAATCCACCTCGTCCTAAAGGTGATCTTGTTTCTGTAGATATATCATCAGATAACCCACAATCATATCAAATGAGATTGAACAGTGGGCAACAGCCTGAATCAATTCAATTGATTGAAGAAATACGATCTTTTGTTAATAGGTATGATGATAGATGTTTACTTGGAGAAGTTGGTGGAGAAGATGGAATGCAGCTCATGGCGGATTATAGCGATGTTAATACACGCTTTCATTTTTCCTACTCCTTTGACCTTCTTGCCTCATCACTCGATAAAAAAAGTGTAGAATCTATTATCCGTGCGTTTGAAAAAGTTCAGGACGAAGATGATTGGTGGTGTTGGTCTAGCGGTAATCACGATGTAACACGTGTTGGATCACGACAACAACACAAAGACCTCTCTAAAAAAGATTTTGCTCTGTATGCTATGGCTTTAGGGTTGTCCTTACGTGGTTCTTTTTGTATGTATCAGGGGGAAGAGCTTGGCCTTGAAGATGTTGATGTTGCCTATGAAGACTTACAAGACCCTTTAGGAAAAATGTTTTATCCAAAAATAAAAGGGCGTGATGGTTGTCGTACTCCAATACCTTGGGTTAAAGATTCTCTTAATGCTGGTTTTACGACAGGGGAAAACACATGGCTTCCTATACCAGATTCTCATAGAAAAAAATCTGTTGACCAACAGGAAAATGATAAAAGCTCTGTTCTTAATCATTATCGACGATTTTTAGCTTGGCGTAAAAATAAGAGCGCTATGAAAGTTGGGGATTTTACTTTTATTGAAACCAATAACCACATTATTGCCTTTTCTCGCCATGATGATGAAGGATGTTTTGAATGTTATTTTAACAGCGGAAATGTGTCGGAGAGCGTTTCATTAGATAGCGGTAGGATTATTGATGAAGTAAGCAGAAAAGCAGTTTTAAGCGAAAATAGCTTAAAGCTAGATCCCTATGGGTATGCATTTATTGAAAAATAGATTAAGTCTCTTTTTCATTCCACAGCCAAGCAGCCCCCCGTATACCTGATGAGTCCCCGTGCTTTGCTGGTAAAATTTCTGTATTACATTTTTGGATGTGTATGTATTTATTCCAAACTTTAGGAACTTGAGTGTATATTTCTTCTACATTACTCATCCCTCCACCAAGGACAATAACATCAGGGTCTATTGCATCTACAATGTAAGCTAATCCACGTGCTATACGGTCAATGTATCTCTCAAAGGCCTGAGAGGCGAGGGGCTCACCTTCTTTTGCATTCTCAATGATGCTATGTGTTGATAATGGTGTGTTTGTTATGTACTCATAGTCACGCTTTAGGCCTGTGCCTGAAATCCAGCGTTCTAAGCATCCTCTCTTCCCACAATAACAGAGAGGCCCAGGATATTCGTTCCAATTAGGATCTGTTGTGTAATGAGGTATCTTTTCTTTTTTTGGAAAAATATCTTTAGATAAAAGATCATCTTCATGTGGATGCGTTAAATAGAGATTGTCTTCGGGGAGTTTATCTACATAGACGCGAGGGAAAGGGAGAGGGTTATGTCCCCATTCTCCTGCGATCTCATTTTTACCAGCCCATGGTTTTTTATTTATAGCAAGTCCTCCCCCGCATCCTGTCCCTATAATAACGGCAAAAACAAGATCATGCCCCATTCCTGCTCCGTCAACAGCTTCTGAAATGGCAAAACAATTGGCATCATTGTCTATACGTATTTCTCGATTTAGAGCTTGAGAAAGATCATCTCGAAAAGGCTTTCCGACAATCCATGTTGTGTTTGCACTCTTTATAATACCAGTTTCTGTTGAAATGTTCCCAGGAATGGCAATGCCTACACTTGCTGTTTCTCCAACAGATTCTTCTGCTTCCTTAATCAAAGAAACAAAGTCTTGAATAGTTTTTTGGTAGCTCTCTCGAGCAGTTGGTATACGCTTTCGGTAAAGCTCTTTACCATTGTCTTGTAAACAAATAACTTCTGTTTTTGTTCCTCCAAAATCTATACCTATTTTCATTCTTAACTCTATCTTTGATGTTTGTGATCTCAAGAGGTATAGTATTTTTTATAATAGTAGTGCAATCATTATATTAAAGATCTATTCTTTAATTAATATAGAAAGATAAATCCATGATTATCATCTTCGGTTCCCTCAACATGGATATGTCCTTACACGTTGAACGTTTGCCACGGGCAGGGGAGACGGTGTTGTCTTCGGAGATGAGTGTTTCGGCAGGAGGGAAGGGCGCCAATCAAGCGTTTGCGGCGGCACGACTTGGGGAAAAAACGGCCATGGTCGGTGTTGTGGGGGATGATGATTTTGGACGGACTTTGACGGATAATTTGCGACGCAATGGGGCGATGACCTCTGGGGTGGCTAAATCCACAAAGCCGACGGGGACGGCGGTTGTTACGCGAGATTCTCAAGGAGAAAATCAGATTATTGTGGCGTCTGGGGCTAATTTGGATGCAAAAGCCGAACAAGTGCCTGATGCCATCCTTATTGAAGGGAATTACCTTTTGTTGCAAATGGAGTTGCCTGTGTCTGAAACGGTGGCGATTCTTGAACGGGCGAAAGAGGCAGGCGTTATCACAGTTCTCAACCTTGCGCCTGCGATTATGATTCCTCAAAAAGCGATTGAATGTCTGGATTATTTGATTGTGAATAGTATTGAAGCCACACAGATTGCTGAAAAATTAGGCATTGGGGCAGGATTAAGCGCTGAAAATCTTGCGCAGGCTCTGTCTCAGGTTGGAAAGCTGACATGTATCGTGACAGGCGGCATTGAAGGCTCCATTGCAGTAACCCAAAAGGGAAAAATCATCAACGTTGAGGCCTCTCGGGTTGAAGGGGATGACCTTGTAGACACAACGGGGGCTGGAGATTGCTATTGTGGAACGTTGGTGGCCTGCCTTCATGCGGGTAAATCATTGGAAGAGTCTATGCGTTTTGCCAGTGCGGCGGCGTCGTTGTCTGTGCGGGCAGAGGGTGCGCAGGAGTCTTATCCCTATTTGAATGATATCGAAGAGCTTCTCGTAGAGATGTGATCCTCCGTTGCAAAATTTAGAATTTGCCGTAAACTAAACTCTATACACTATGATTCCGTTTGAGAGGAGACACGTTTATGAGTGTGTCAGAGCGACAAGAAATTATTATGAATTTCGGGGCAGCGCCCTCGTTGGATGATGTACTCATGATTGCTCAGTCGATTCTTGCCTCTGTCCCTGATGAACTTACAGATTTCATAGAAGATTTAGAACTGGATATACAAGATTTTCCTGATGAGGTAGCGTCCATGGATCAAAATCTTGAAGACCCTTATGATTTAGTCGCTCTGTATCAATCCGCAAAGGAAGTAACGCCTGGCGTAGAAAAGAAAAATGCTGAGGGCTGTGATACATTGATCCTCTACCGTCGTCCTATTCTTGATTATTGGTGTGAATCAGGAGAGCAGTTGGAACTCGTCCTGCGTCAAATTATGATTGAAGAAATTGCGAGCAAACAAGATTTTTCAGAGGATGAAATTGAAGAAATGATCAACTGTCATCATCAAGGGATTCTTTAACTCTTTATTTTTTTTAAAGAGTTAAAGCACGGAGTGTGCGTTGTCTTTTATCCATTAACTCCCGTTCTCAATAAAGTAATTCAACCTTTGGGCAAACTCTGTGGGGTTGGTGACGGGCTCTCCCAAGGCGATTTTGGCTTGGTCGAGGAGGAGGTAGGCTGCGTCTTTGGTATGGTCGTTGGCGATATCGCCCGCTAGTTTTTTAATCAAAGGGTGCGTGCCATTGATCTCTAAAATGCGTTTTCCTGAGGCTTCATATTGTTGTTGGGTTTTTAGAATCCGTTCCATTTTGAGGTCAACTTCATTGTCTGCGGCAATAAGACAGGAGGGAGAGTTTGTTAAACGTGTAGAAATTTTAACATCGCTTACATCCTCAGACAGAGTTTCTTTCATAAGAGTAATAAGATCTTCGACTTTCTTGCTGGTTTTAGGCGTTTTCTTGGTCTTATCTTTGGACTTTTCTGAGGGTTCAAAGACATTAAGGTCAATAGACCCTTTGGTCACAGACACAAATTTTTTGCTCTCATAGTCTGGGACAGATTGTAACCAAAAATCATCAATCGTATCTTTGAAGAGAAGAACTTCCAACCCTTTGGCTCTAAAGCCTTCAAGTTGAGGAGAATTTTGAAGTGTATCTATATTCTCTCCACTAATATAATAAATATCGTCTTGCCCTTCTTTCATCCGAGAGAGATAATCTTTGAACGAGACTGTTTCTGCCTTGGACTCTGTGGAAGAAAAACGACATATTTTGAGAAGGGCTTCCCGATGTTCTGTCGGTTCATATAGTCCTTCTTTAATCACAGAGCCAAATTGTTGCCAAAAGGCGAGGAATTTATCTTCTTCTTTTGTAGAGAGCGTATCGAGTTCTTTCAAAACTTTCTTCGCAATCCCATTTTTAATTTTAGTGAGCACAGGGTTGGTTTGGAGCATCTCACGGCTGATATTTAAGGGCAAATCTTGGCTGTCAATTACGCCACGTAAGAACCGAAGCCATGGATACATCAGATCTTCACATCCATCTGTAATGAACACACGCTTTACGTAAAGCTTTACGGCGTGTTTGCGGGCAGGGTCAAAGAGATCCCATGGGCGCATGCTTGGGGTATACAAAAGACCTGTATATTCAATCATCCCTTCGGCTTTCCAATGCGTTGTCATGAGGGCTTCATCCATCGTAAAACCCATAGAGAGATGATGGAAAAATCCACGATAGTCATCTTCACTGATCTCTGATTTTGGGCGCGCCCAGAGCGCATTGGCTTCGTTGATTGGCGTTTCTTCTTCGTCGCTGTCTTCGTCAATGCGCCCAAGATAAATAGGGACATCAATATGATCTGACCATGTTTCAATAATATCTTTGAGTTTAGGTTCAATGAGGTATTCACAGGCTTCATCTTTAATATGGAGGATAATCACTGTTCCACTTTGGTCAATGAGCTCTTGTTGCTCTTTTGAGGGTGTCTCAAGGGTAAATCCCGTTTGTCCGTCCGAAGACCACAGATGAGAGTCTTTTTCTCCAATTTTACGAGAGATGACCTCTACTTTGTGCGCCACCATGAAAGAGGCATAAAACCCCACCCCAAACTGACCAATAAGATCTAGCGTATTGTCCTTATTCTTAGACTTAGAAAGCTCGTCCATCACGGCACTTGTGCCTGATTTTGCAATTGTCCCTAAATGATCAATTAAATCCTGACGCGTCATGCCAATACCGTTATCAATAATACTGACAGTACGTGTGTCCGTATCCACAAAAACACGAATATGGGACTCTTCTTTATTCCCTTTGAGCTTTTTATTTGAAACAAGCTCATAGCGTAGACGATCACACGCATCAGAGGCATTAGAAATCAATTCCCTCAAAAAGACATCCTTGTTCGAGTAGAGCGCATTGGCCACAATATCCAAAAGACGTCCAACGTCTGTTCCAAAAGAAAGTGTTTCTGTCGTCATTGTTTGGTTTTCCTTATAAATGAGTTATCTCTAAAATATCGTTGCAAGGTAAAGTAAACAATGATGTTGTGCAAGATTCATTGTGTAATTTGTATGTTGTAATAAAATGTTGTGTAAATTTATTGGCATTACGTCTGTTTCGCCTTAACCTTATAAGCAAGATTCGGTGATCACGCCGTTCAATAGAAATAATGAGGTTAAAACATGAAAAATATTTTTACACTATCTTTAGCAGTTATCGCTTTGTTTGTGGCGGGATGTGCGCAAAATGGACAAAGCCCATTTGGTGGATCACTCAATAAACAACAGGTTGGCGCGGCAACAGGCGCTGTGATTGGTGGCATTCTTGGATCAAATGTAGGAGGTGGCAAAGGGCAACTTGTCGCTGTTGGGGTGGGAACACTCCTTGGAGCATTAGCAGGAAGTGAGCTTGGGAAGTCTTTGGATCGTGCCGATCAGATGTATGCTAATCGTGCAATACAACAATCATATGAGGCACCTGTTGGAGAAACTGTTTCTTGGGCAAATCCTGAGAGTGGAAATTCTGGAACCTATACATCTGTCAATGAAGGATATGGGAATGAGACTGGACGCTATTGCCGAGAATATAAGCAAACAATTACTGTCGATGGACGTCAGGAAGAAGCTGTTGGATCAGCGTGTCAAAACCCTGATGGAACATGGCAGATTGTTGGGTAGTTAAGAATGCTTTAAAGTTTTAAAGAAAAGCCGAGATTACTCGGCTTTTTTTCGTTTTGTCTCTTCTGTATCTACAAGATCTGTTGAGGAGAGGGGAGGGGCTGTAGTAGATGTGCCACCCATCATGCCTCCGCCCATACGCCCGCCCATGCCTCCAATAGCAACTTGAGGGATGGAAGTAGGGGCTGTTTGTGCCATTGCTGGCGCTACTTTTGGAGGGGAGGTTTGAGGCTCTAAAATATGGACATGATCAAGCTCTTGGGTGATTTTTAAGCTCTGCACATAGGCGGGATCTTTAATGGTTTTTTGAAGAGACGCGGAGACAAATTCTGTCTTGATCTGAGAGCGCGCCATTTTTTCAACATCTTCGAGGGTGATGACTTCTCCTTTTCGTCGTTTTTCAATTATGTTCTCCCCTAAATTGACAAGAGTGCTATATTTTATTTCTTGCTGAGAGGCTTTAAATCCAAGAGTGATCATTCTTGATGCATCTCCTAGACCCTCTTTTTGTGCGGTTTCATATATGCGTGCAACGGCATGAAGGGCAGAGGCACACCACCCAAAAACTTTTCCTTCACTCAGGTTTTTGTTTTGACTATTAGCGGTATCAATGAAAGCTTGGGCGCTTTGCTCTTGAAGACTCTTTTGAAGGACAAGCTCAAACGTTTCGTCAACGGCTTTCTCATGATATATTTTATTTTGTTTAACAGATATAAATGCGTTATAGCGGTCTGTCTCAAGAGTTTCCTTAGAAGGGTCTAAGTTCGTACAATCTTGAATAAGAAAAGAGGTCACTTTGATAATAGGGTCTTCGCTGGTCTGGCTGGCTGCAGAGAGAATATAGTCGGGTGTTTCATCATGCCAAGCCATCGCCTGCGCCGGCTTACAAAAATTCCACCAGTGTTGATAGGCCTCTTCTTCGATTGTAGAAGCAATAGAGGCTGAAAATTGAAGAGCTGTTGAAATTGAATGATATGTAGGACTCTTTTTATCTATGACATTTTTCCATGTGTGCCATGTTGTCTCATAGGCAAGAGGGTAAGGGTAGTCCCACGGATGTCCATTTATTTTAGGAAGCATTGTATCGAGGCACCGTTGTGTGGCTATGGATTTTATCATATTGTCAAATCCTTGATCTGCAAGAATAAGAACAGAAAAAATATCAGCCTGAAGAGAGGATTTAGTAAAGTTTAAAGCGCTTCGTTTAGGGATAAGAGATCCTGATTTTAAGCTATTTTTATATTTAGGGTGTTGAAGAAGTCGAGCGGTATCGATCGCCATCCACCCTAAATGATAGGCCTCATGAAGTGCTGATTCCGTTGTGCTGTGATTGTCCAGATTAATTGTAATGAGACCAAGGGCGTTTCTTTGTTCTTTTAAACCCATCATGGATTGCGTCGTTTCAACGGCAAGACCATGAAAACTTGAGTTTTGGGTGCTTTGACATTTACGAAGAATGTTGAGAGCAATAGAACCTGCAGGATGAGATTGAAAAAAGCGGTTTTCTAGCGCAATCGCATCATTTCTTTGTCCACGATGATGGAATATATATTTCAAAGAGAGCGTATAAGGGAGTTGTTCTACAAAAGATGTAAAGCCTTGGCACATTTCGTGGATATAGTCTTGTCTGAGTGGCATGATCGAATTCTCCTTTGTCTAGGAATAGAAATAACGGAGAAAAGTTAATAAACTCCTTACAGAGGATTATTTCATGTTTTTTAAGGAAGGGAAAGTCGCTTATGGCTCTGGATATTTTTATGCAATGGTGTAGGATACCCCTCGGATACAAAGAAAAATAGGATGATAAGAGGTTTTTTATGACGCAGACATCACAAGGGTCTTTAATGAAGGGGAAGCGTGGACTTATTATGGGCGTTGCCAATGAGCGCTCTATCGCATGGGGAATGGCCAAAGCCGTTCATGCGCAAGGCGCAGAGCTGGCGTTCACATATCAAGGGGGCGCGCTTGAAAAACGTGTCAAACCTCTCGCAGAGTCTGTGGGATCAGACATTGTGTTGCCGTGCGATGTCACAGATGAGTCTAGTATTGATGCAACCTTTAAGGCTTTGGAAGAAAAATGGGGACAATTTGATTTTCTTGTTCATGCGATCGCTTTCTCTGATAAGAACGAGCTTGATGGGATGTATCTGGACACAAGTCGTGATAATTTCTTGAAAACAATGGATATCTCTGTCTATTCATTCACCTCTATAGCTCAACGTGCGGTGCCTTTGATGAAGGACGGAGGTAGCCTTGTTACATTGACTTATTATGGAGCAGAACGTGTCATGCCCCATTATAATGTGATGGGAGTCGCAAAAGCGGCTCTTGAAGCGTCCGTTCGTTATTTGGCTGTTGATCTGGGCGGAAAAAACATTCGTGTGAACGCTATTTCTGCAGGACCAATTAAGACGCTTGCAGCCAGTGGGATCGGAGATTTTCGTTATATCTTAAAATGGAATGAGCTCAACTCTCCTCTTAAGCGCAATGTGACGTTAGAAGATGTTGGAAAATCTGGGCTTTATCTTCTCTCAGACCTTGGGAGTGGAGTGACAGGAGAAATCCTCCATGTTGATTCTGGCTATCATACAGTTGGGATGGTGTCTATTGAGTCTGCAGGAGAGACCGCAGAGCTATTATCTAGCATTGCCCCTAAGAAAAGCGCGGATGAGGCAGCTTAATGATGCAGTTTCTGGTGATTGGGCGAGATGACACGGATGAACAAGCCCTAGAGCGTCGATTAGCCTCCCGAGAAAAACATATAGAATTGGGAGATGAGGCTGTTCAAAAAGGAGAGCAGATTGTAGGCGTTGCCCTTCTTAATGATGAGGGTCAAATGTGTGGATCTGCCATGATCGTCAATTTCCCCTCCCGTGTTGAACTGGATGAGTGGCTCAAAAAAGAGCCCTATATTACAGGAAAAGTATGGGAAAAAGTTGAAGTGATTCCTTGTAAAATCGGCCCAAGCTTTCAACATATTTTAGAAAAATGATCTGGTTTAAATCCTATACACTTTCTGACCTTAAAGGCTTACGTGATACGGGTATGGGCACACATATAGGGTTTGATTTTACCAAAATTGGAGAGAATTTTTTAGAAGGAACTTTGCCTGTTGATGAGCGGACACGCCAACCCTTTGGCATTTTACATGGAGGTGCCTCTTGTGTTCTCTCCGAAACATTAGGAAGTGTTGCTGCATGGATGACTATTGATCCAGACAAATACCGTGCAGTCGGCATAGAAATCAATGCCAACCATATTCGTGCGGTCACACAAGGCACAGTCACAGGCCATGCCTCTCCGATTCATGTTGGACGAAGAACCCAAGTCTGGCAAACGGATATCACCGAAGATGTAACAGGTAAAAGAGTGTGCCTCAGCCGTTTGACCATTGCAATTATAGAGCAGGGGACATTGAGTGCTCAAAAAGATTAAGTGATGGTGAACAGGAAATTTTAAGATCTCTCAAAATTAGAATAAATAAGGGAGTAAGGAGATAAAATGTCAGGTAATCGTTTCGGAACATTATTTCAGTATCACACATGGGGAGAGTCTCATGGGGTGGCGATTGGGGTTGTGGTGGATGGGGTTCCGCCTCGTATTCCTTTGAGTGAAGCCGATATTCAAACCTATCTCGACCAACGCAAGCCGGGGCAATCTCGCTTTACAACACAAAGACAAGAAGCTGATCAGGTTCAAATTCTGTCTGGTGTGTTTGAGGGGATGACCACGGGGACTCCTATTTCTTTGATGATTCAAAATACGGATCATCGTTCAAAAGATTATAAGGAGATTAAAGATAAATTTCGTCCTGGGCATGCGGATTATACCTATCATGAGAAATACGGGATTCGGGATTATCGAGGAGGAGGGCGTGCCTCTGCACGAGAAACTGCGTGTCGTGTGGCCGCAGGGGCGATCGCGCGGAAAGTGCTAGAGACTCAAATAGAACAGAGTGTCTCTGTGCGAGGTGCTGTTGTCCAAGTCGGCCCTCACACAATAAATCCAAAAAACTGGAATTGGGATCATGTGGGGGAGAATCCTTTTTGGTCTCCTGATCCAGAGGCGACGAAATTATGGACAGAGTTTCTTGATGAGCGCCGTAAAGCAGGCTCGAGTGTGGGCGCTGTTGTAGAAATCCATGCCAGTGGTGTTCCTGTGGGGTTAGGAGCGCCTGTTTATGATAAGCTCGATGCGGATATTGCCAAAGCCATGATGTCGATCAATGCCACAAAAGCCGTTGAAATTGGAAGCGGATTTGAGGCTGTTGCCCTTGGGGGAGAAGAGAATGCAGATGAAATCCGTTCTGTAGAGGGGGAGGCTGAGTTTCAATCCAATAACGCAGGGGGGATTCTCGGAGGTATTTCGTCTGGGCAGGATATTGTTGTTCGCGTTGCGTTTAAACCGACAAGCTCTATTTTAACCCCCCGAAAAACAATAGATATATCTGGACAAGAAACGGATATTATCACCAAAGGACGCCATGATCCGTGCGTGGGACTGCGTGGGACTCCTGTGTGTGAGGCGATGATGGCGTGTGTGTTGGCAGATCATTGGCTAAGATACAAAGCACAATGCTTGTGAGTTCCGATCTTTTTTCATCTTCTTTTATCGATTAAAAGGGGACAAAGAGGACACAAATGAAATTGCGGGTTTGCTTGTTGTGCTCAGCTCTATTATCCTTGTCCTGTTAGCGTCCAACAGATGAGAGTTATAATGCATAGACACACACACAGATCCCTCTTTCGTAAGCCTCAAATGAAAGTTGAACCTCCTAAAAAATCTAAGCTAAAATGGATGGTAGGTTTTTTTGGAAAAGGAATAAAGCGCCTGTGTATGGCGTTGGGCGCGATGATTCTTATTTCTGTGTGTAGCTCTTTGATCTTTTTTTCTATGATGAGTGTTCCAACAATTTCCATTAAACTTCCTGATGAAATGGTGCTCTATTACAGGTTGGATGGAGGCATAAAAGAAGAAAATATGAAGCCCTCTCTCATGGATCCTTTTCCGATGAAAGAGATTACAATGCCTCAACTGGTGCGGACATTGAGTGCTGTGGAATATGATGAGCGTGTGAAAGGGGTTGTTGTGTCGTTGCACGGACAGCCTTTGGGTTTGTCTTACATTCAAGAATTCCGTCAGGCGATCAAAGATATTCAACGCGCAGGGAAATTTGCGTATGTGATTGCACCAGCGTACGGCTCAAATGGAGCAGGAGGGTCTTATTATCTGGCGTCTGTCTTTGACCGTATTTGGATGCATCCTGTGGGCATTGTGTCTTTGGCGGGTCTTTCTATGGAGACCCCGTATGTGAAAAAAGTGTTGGATAAGCTTGGGATAACGCCTCAATTTTTCCAACGCAAAGAGTTTAAATCCGCGTTTGAGAGTTTTACCTCTGAGGGCATGTCCAAAGCCAATCGGGAGGCTATGCAAGCTGTTGTGAATGAATTGGGAGAACAAATCACTCAAGGCATTGCGCAGGGGCGAGGAGTTGAGAGTGAAACGGTCAAAGGCTTTATGAATGATGTGCTCATTCCTGCACGAGAAGCCCTTGCCAAGAACCTTGTGGATGAACTGGGCTATGGGGATGATATTTTAGAGTATATTGAAGAGACATCTGGGCTTGAAGAGATTGAAATCGTTAATTTTTCAAAATATGTCGGGCATGTAATGGCCAAGCGAGAAGCCGCCGAAGAGGTGGCATATATTCGAATTGGAGGCACCCTCAGGCTTTCGCCTGATCCGTATGGGGATTACGGAGATAAGGATCTTTTAACCTCAGGGTCTGACATTGCCGCCGCTATTCAAGATGCGGCGCGTCAAGGCTATATCAAAGCTATTGTTTTGCGCGTGGATAGCCCCGGAGGCACGCCCGCCGCAGCAGAAGTTATCCGCCATGCGGTTGTGAAAGCCCAAGAGGCAGGAAAGATAGTCTATGTCTCCATGGCAGGCGTTGCGGCCAGTGGAGGCTATTGGCTCTCTGCGGATGCGGATAAGATTTTTGCGTTGCCTGCAACCTTAACAGGCTCCATTGGTGTTGTTGGCGGCAAAGTAACCATTCAAGAGCTAGCGAAGAAACTTGACATTAATTTCGAAACGGTTCGATATGGTAAAAATGCAGGGTTTTGGTCTATGATCGAACCTTTTAATGCAGAGCAAATTGAGCGCTTTGAAGCAATGTTAGATGCCACGTATGAAGATTTTATAACTCTTGTCGCAGAGGGCCGAGGGATGAGCATTGAAGAGGCCGAAGCCTCTGCAAAAGGACGCGTTTGGACAGGAACACAAGCGCTTGATCGGAATTTGATCGATGGATTGGGGGGGCTTGGTATTACACTGGATATCCTTGCCAAAGAACTCGGCCACGAAAACCAAAGAGATCTTGCTCTCGTTCAATTCCCAAGGCCTAAACACACCTACCAAGAAATCCTAGAGTTCATAGAACAGCAAGCGGTGTTTATGGGGGCGATGGTAAAAATTCAACCTATGCTTGAGAGCCTCTCCGTTTTTTTTGAACCCAAAGGTGTTTTGGTGCATTCTGGGTTAGAGAGCGGGTTGTAAAGCAGGAAGAACATCCAATACCTGAATGGTTTTTGAGAGGTTCTCTACACGGTTTTCTAGTGTGTCTTTGATGATTGCATTGAAATTACATTCATTTATAGAGGCTTGTGCTATATACCCTGCTTTCGTCTCTCCTATAAATTGATTGAGCTGATTAATAACTTCTTGGGGCGCAGAGTTCAGCAAAGCATGTGCAACGTTATATGTTGTTAAATTTTCTTTTGTTAAGCGAACTGTAGAGTTATGGTCGTCTTTTAGTGTCGTCATAAATTTTACCCTCTTTATTTTAAAAATAAGCCAAAAAAAAGCCCCGCTAAAAAGCAAGGCTTGTTTTACTATATGAAGTTAACTTCACTTCACACAAACAGCCTCGCAATGTTTCTAATAATGATAGAAACAGTTGAGATGTTTGTAATGATCAAAGTTAAAGTTTTCATGAGAACAGCCTAACAATATTTAAAGTGGAGTGTCAATATTTTTTTATTTTAGCAAGGAAAAGATTGTTCTCTCAATATCTCTCGCCATTAACCCAGCCTCTTCATATTGTTTCTCAGGCTTGTCTTGCTCTTGAAAAATATCGGGGAGGGTCATGGTGCGGACTTTAAGTTTGCCTGTGTCTAAATGCCCTGCTTGTGCGAGATATTCTAAGACCATTGCGCCAAATCCACAGCGTGCGCCTTCTTCTATGGTGATAAGGATCTCGTGGGTGTTCACAAGCTGGTCAATTAAATTTGTGTCTAAAGGTTTTGCAAAGCGGGCATCGGCGACGGTGCTGTCTGTTTGCTCTGAGGCTTTGAGGGCTTCGGCAAGGCGTGTGCCATAGCTGAGAATAGCGGATTGTGTGCCTTCTTTGACAAGGCGTCCTTTTCCAATCTCTAAACATGTTGGCGTGTCGGGGAGGTCAACGCCGACACCATTCCCTCGTGGAAAGCGGAAAGCAATGGGGCCTTCATTATACAGGGCAGCCGTATGAGTCATGTGGATGAGCTCGGCCTCGTCACTCGCGGCCATCAACACAAAATTAGGAAGGCATCCGAGATAGGCGATATCAAAGGAGCCCGCATGGGTAGAGCCATCTGCCCCCACAAGCCCCGCACGATCAATGGCAAAGCGCACAGGTAAATTTTGGATGGCGACATCATGCACCACTTGGTCATAGCCACGTTGGAGAAAGGTGGAATAGAGCGCGCAAAAGGGTTTGTAGCCTTCCGTGGCCAATCCTGCGGCAAAGGTGACGGCATGTTGCTCGGCAATGCCGACATCAAACATACGGTCCGGAAACTCTTTTTCAAAGAGGTCTAATCCTGTCCCAGAGGGCATGGCTGCGGTAATGGCAACAATTTTAGGATCTGTTTTAGCCTCTGCAATGAGCGTCTCGGCGAATGTTTTTGTATAGCTCGGGAGAAGGCTTTTAGGCTTGTTTTGTGTGCCCGTCACCACATCAAACTGAGCCACGCCATGCATTTTATCCGCAGAGTTTTCAGCCGGCGCATAGCCTTTCCCCTTTTTCGTGATGACGTGAATAAGGACAGGCCCTTTGCGTGTGCTGTCTTTAATATTACGCAAGACAGGGAGAAGGTGATCCATACTATGCCCGTCAATAGGCCCTACATAGTAAAATCCAAGCTCTTCAAAGAGCGTCCCACTGCCCATCGCATGTCGCGCATGTTCTTCTGCTTTTTTGGCCACGGCTTTGAGGGGGGCAGGAAGGAATTCACTCACCTGTTTGGCAAGGTCTCGGGCATTGATATAAGGCGCAGAGGAGACAAGCTTGCTCAAATGTTTATTGAGGGCTCCCACGGGAGGGGCAATCGACATATCGTTATCATTGAGGATGACAATCAGGCGCGAATGCATCGCCCCCGCATTATTCATGGCCTCATATGCCATGCCAGCACTCATAGACCCATCCCCAATCACACAGATCACATCATTGTCTTCGCCCGATAAATCGCGCGCCACAGCCATCCCCAACCCTGCTGAGATGGAGGTCGACGCATGCGCCGCCCCAAAGGGATCATAGGCACTCTCCATACGTTTGGTGAACCCTGAAAGCCCTCCACCTTGACGCAATGTATGGATACGATCTCGCCTGCCCGTTAAAATTTTATGCGGATAACATTGATGCCCCACATCAAAGATCAAACGATCCTCAGGCGTGTCAAACACCGCATGAATAGCGGTCGTCAGCTCCACAACCCCCAGCCCAGAGCCAAGATGTCCGCCTGTTTTTGAACAGACCTCAATTAACTCCGCCCGCACCTCATCGGCCAACTGTTTAATCTGAGAGTCAGAGAGGGCTTTGATGTCTGAGGGGAGGTGAATACACTCTAGCAGGGACTCTGTTTGAGCTGGATTTTGGATTTTTGAGGTTTTAGACATGAAAATGTTTATAAACCATAAGAGAGTCACTTGTCATGCGTTTTTGTCGAGGATTAGCTAAATACATTGACGTAATGAATTTGTGTGATGTGTATGTCCAAATAGGATTTTTTAAGGGAGAGTGTATTCTATAGTTTTGATGAAAACGGAGAGGCGTTGCGTACGATTATTCACGATGTGTTTAGAGCTGTCTCTGAGCAGTCTGGATTTTAGGAATATATAACATTAGATTCAACACAACGTCACAGCTTTGAATCTGAATGCTTAACTAAGCCCGTCTTTCCAACACATAAGAGGCCAACTCCCGTAACACATCGGCGCGTTTATCGAAGACGCGCAGATGTCTGATGGATTGGTGGACGAGCATTTCGGCGCGTTGTTTGGCTTGCGCTTTTCCCATGGTGGAGACAAAGGTGGATTTTCCAGCGTCATCATCTTGATTGGCAGGTTTGCCGAGGACATCAGAGTCGGATTCAACGTCGAGAATGTCATCGGTAACTTGGAAGGCAAACCCTAAATCATAGGCATAGTTTCTGAGAGCTTTACGGTTTGTTTCTGATGCTTTCCCCAAAATAGCGCCTGCTTCACAGGCAAAAGCCATAAGACGCCCTGTTTTCATCCGTTGCATACGTGAGATTGTTCCAAAATCGAAATCCTCGCTTTCGCCGATTAAATCAAGCATTTGACCTCCAACCATCCCGTTTGATCCTGAGGCTTTGGCGAGTGCATTCACAAGCTCACAGCGCACCCGAGGGTCTTCATGAGTTTCGGGTTGAGTAAGAATTTCAAAGGCAAATGTGAGAAGCCCATCTCCTGCGAGAATGGCGGTGGCTTCATCAAATTCCTTGTGGGTGGAGGGTTTTCCTCGGCGTAAATTAGAATTATCCATAGCGGGAAGATCATCGTGGATCAGGGAATAAGAGTGTAAAATCTCAAGGGCAGCTGCCGCGCGACGGGCGCGCATCCCGTCAACTCCAAATAATTTAGCCGATTGAACAACCATAAAGGGACGTAGACGCTTTCCGCCATTCATGGTTCCATAGCGCATGGCTTTATAAAGAACTTCTTCTGGCAGGTCTGTTTGAGGAAGGAGGCGTTCTAACGTTTTATTAACAGCCTCTCGGCAGTCATCCATAGCCAATTGAAGTTCGGGGGAGGCATCACGTTGTGAGGGCATGATTGGCGTGTCCTTGTGTTGGTTGATATTATCCGATTGTTTCTGTTTTTACAGTACCGTCAGCGTGAAGGGATATTTTTTCAATTTTAAGTTGGGCTTGTTTGAGAAGTTTTTCACAATGATTCTTAAGGGCGGTGCCTCGTTCATAAGAAGAAATAGAGTCTTCTAATTTGGCTTGTCCAGAGTCTAGTCCGCGCACAATCGTTTCAAGTTCTCCCATGGCGTCTTCGAAAGAAAGGGAGTCTAGGGGCTGTATGTTGGTCATGTGTGTTGTTCTCTGTGTTTTATAACTGCGAAAGTGTATCTGAAATTATGTATTTTTTCAAGGTGATTATTCACCCCACTCCTTCAATGAACGCAAGAACAGAGTCTCTCAGGGCAGGGAGATTGTATCCGCCTTCTAGGGTTGAAACTGTTTTGTAAGGCTTTAACTGTTCTCCGAGCCATCTGTAATCATCTGTTGTCCAGTTTAGCCCGCCGTGTGGGTCGGCTTCATGGGCATCAAACCCTGCGGAAAGAAGGAGGATATCTGGGGCAAAGTCTTTGAGGGCGGGAAAGATTTTTTCTGTGTAGAGAGTCCTCATTTCTGTGCTTCCTGTATCAGGAGCTAAGGGGTAGTTTAAGATTTTGGACGTGCTCGTCTCTGCGTCGCCTGTCCATGGGTAGAGAGGGGATTGATGTGTGGAAATGAAGAATAAATTCTCCTCCTCATGTGCTCTGATCATAGTGTCTGTTCCATTCCCATGATGGACATCAAAATCTAGAATGGCAACGCGCGTAAAGCCACTCTCTTTGGCATGAAGAGCCCCTAGAAAAACGGTGTTGAAAAGGCAAAACCCCATGGCTTTATTAGCTTCAGCATGATGCCCTGGAGGACGAGAGAGGCAAAAGGCATGTTCAATTCTCCCGTCTTTCAAATCTGTGATGGCTTGGCAGATATTGATTACGGCCTGCTTGGCAGAGTCAATCGAATATGTGGAGAGAAAAATATCTTTCCCATCAATACAGGTGATCTCGTCTTCGATGGTAGATTCTTTGAGGAAGGCAAGGTGGCTCAAGGTATGTGCTTTTAAAATGAGATCCTCTATGGGTCGAGGCTCTGGTGTGATTTGAGGAAAGGGGGAGAGGGCTGTAAGAAGGGTCTCATAGCGCGCAGGACTTTCTGGATGAGACGGGGGCGTTTCATGTTTGATAAATAAAGGATGAGCGTATATGGTAACGGGCATGACAGACTCCAATCTTCCTTATTCTATACCAGATAACATGCGTGTCTATGCCATTGGTGATCTCCATGGGCATTTAGAGGCATTACAGGCCATGCATTTGAAAATAGATATGCACCTGAGTGATTACCCTATTGAAAAAGCAGTGATTATTTACCTTGGAGACTATATCGATCGAGGTCCTGAAAGTGCTCAAATCGTAGAGCGTCTGTCTCTGTTACAAAAAGAAATTTCTCCTATATCTCGCCATTTCATCAAAGGAAATCATGAGTGGGCTCTGCAAGAATTTTTAGAGCATCCTTTGCAATGTGGGCCGTACTATCTAAAGTGGGGCGGGCTAGAAACAGTGGAGAGTTATGGGGTGGAGATCCCCTCTCATGTCACGCAAAGCGCTATTATTCAAGGCGCAATCTTGCCAGCTGAGTATGAGCGTTTATCTCTCTCTTTGAAAGAAAAAATCCCCCCCCATCATATAGAATTTTTAGACTCTCTGGAATATTCTCTTCAAATCGGAGGGTATCTGTTCGTTCATGCTGGGATAAGGCCAAAAGTCCCTTTGAAAGAGCAAGATCCACAGGATTTAATGCGGATTCGTGATGATTTCTTGGCGTATACTCATGCGCATGAGTATCGTGTTGTACATGGCCATACGATTACACCTGATGTTGTTATCAAAGACAATAGAATTGGACTGGACACAGGTTTTTTTGAGACAGGGCGTTTGAGCTGTGGGGTGCTTGAAAAAGAGCGTGTTGATATTTTGCAAATTCAAAAGGAGATATTCAATCCATGGATAAGGCCTTAAAGCCATTAAATGTCTTTTTAGCTGCGCCTCGTGGTTTTTGCGCAGGAGTAGATCGTGCGATTCAAATTGTTGAGCGGGCGCTGGAAAAATATGGAGCACCTGTCTATGTGCGCCATGAAATTGTGCATAATAAATTTGTGGTGGATGGCTTGAAAGAGAAGGGCGCTCTCTTTGTGGATGAGCTGGATGAAATCCCAGATGATGGGCAACCCGTTATTTTCTCTGCCCATGGTGTTCCCAAACACGTGCCAGAGACCGCCTCCCAGAGAAACATGTTTTATATCGATGCTACATGTCCCTTGGTGAGTAAGGTTCATCGCGAAGCAGAGAAATACCATGCCAAAGGCTATCACATTATCCTCATTGGCCATAAAGGCCACCCCGAAGTTGAAGGCACAATGGGGCAACTCCCAGAAGGCAGTGTGTCTCTCGTCGAAACGGTCAAAGATATCAGAAATCTAAAAACCAAAAACCCGCAGGGTTTGGCGTATTGTACGCAGACGACCTTGTCGATTGATGATACGGCAGAGATTGTACAGGCTCTAAAATCTAAATTCCCAGACATTATAGAACCTCCGAAAGGGGATATTTGCTACGCCACAACCAATCGCCAAGAGGCAGTGAAGCAAATTGCTCAAAAATGTGATGTGATGTTTGTAATTGGCGCGCCGAATTCTTCAAACTCAAACCGTTTGGTGGAGGTTGCCAAAGATTATGGATGTCGAGAGGCCTATCTGGTTCAGCGTGCGTATGATATACAAGAAGACTGGCTAAAAAATGTCCAAAATCTAGGCTTAACCGCAGGCGCCTCAGCCCCCGATATTTTGATTGATGAGGTTGTTTTATACCTTAGACGTAAGTTTAATATTGTCGTAGAAGAGATTGTTATTCAAAAAGAAAATGTAGTTTTTAATATTCCAAAGATTTTGCGGGAGAAGGCGGCGTAAGCCATTCGTGTTGAATTTGTGAGAGTTGCACCATTTTTAGAAATCATCTTTCTTTACATTTTTTTAAAAGAATGCCAAAAACCTTTTATGAAATTTACAAAAATGCATGGGTTGGGAAATGACTTTATTGTCTTTAAAGCCCCTTTAAATTTAACCTCTGATCATATTTCTAAGCTATGTAATCGACATACTGGGATTGGGGCAGATGCTATACTGCTTATCAGTCAAGAAAAAGATTCTATTAAAATGGAGTATTGGAATAGTGATGGCTCTACCGCAGAGATGTGTGGAAATGGTTTACGATGTGCTGTGAGATTTGCAACAGACAACAAGATGATGAAGTATGGAGTAAATACTATTTCAACAGGGATTGGCGCTCTTAAGGTTAGATGGAATGGAGTGGATCACAATAAAATAGAAATTCAAGTTGGAAAAGCGATAGTCACTCCCCAACCAATTAAAATCTATGAGAAAGAATTTTATATCGTTGATGTTGGAAATCCTCATGCTGTTATGTTCGTAGATGATATCATGTCTGCTCCAGTAGAAATACTAGGTCAAAAGATAGAAACACACGCACTTTTTCCCTATAGAACAAATGTTGAGTTCGTTGAAATAGTAAATCGTTTTCATGTAAAAATACGAATTTGGGAACGTGGTGTTGGGGAAACGCTGGCCTGTGGGACAGGTATGGTTGCCGTTTCTGCCGTGACATCTCAACTTAATAAAACAACATCTCCTTTGACGGTAGAGGTGCTGGGTGGGGAGGCTAAAATTTGGTTAGATGAAGAAGGTTATATGTGTATGTCTGCTCCAGCAGAAATGGTATATGAAGGTGAGATCAATGGATTTGACACAATAGCGCTCAAAAGAAAGCCATTCTTATGACTCACACAAAGACAATCACACTCTACACGGACGGTGCATGCAGTGGGAATCCTGGACCTGGAGGGTGGGGGGTGTTTATTGCTTGGAATGGGCATGAGAAAGACTTGAATGGGGGAGAGGCTGAGACCACGAATAATCGGATGGAATTGATGGCGGCGATTAAAGGGTTAGAGTCTTTGAAAGAGCCGTGTCGTGTGGAGCTCTATACGGACAGTAAATATGTGATGCAGGGGATCACCGAGTGGATTGCAGGCTGGAAAGCAAAGGGGTGGAAAAATGCGTCCAAGAAACCTGTGAAGAACAGAGATCTATGGGAGCCTCTTGATGCGCTTGTTCAAAAACATGATGTTCATTTCCATTGGGTCAAAGGCCATTCAGGGGACGCAGGCAATGACCGTGCGGATCAATTGGCACGCGATGGGATTGAGAGGATAGAGTAAATATTTTCTCACACCGTCATCCCCGAGGACATGCAGAGCATGTCTTAAACATCGGGAATCCACAGGTCAGTGGCAAAGCCACTGTCTTTATAACAAAAGAATGGATTTCTGCCTCCGCAGGAATGACGTGTTTGCTCAGTCATTCAATCGATAGGACGATTTTGAGTTATGTCTGTTCTCTTTATAAGACCCTGAGGAAAGTTCTGGTCTCTCGTCTAAAAAGTCTCTTTGGAGGAGACGGGCGAGAAAGCCTTCGAATCCAGACTCTTTGCTCTTGATATGGGCATAGCGCGACGGGGAGGGATCGCTATGCGCGGCGTGAATAATTTTGCGCCATGATTGTGCGGGGAAGCTTCCTCCTGTGAGGCGCTTTGTGGCGCTGTTATCATCATTTCCATACCAGACAGAGGCAATATACTGGTTTGAAAATCCAGTAAACCATGCATCTCGATACTCTTGGCTTGTCCCTGTTTTTCCTGCGGCAAAAAAACCGGGATTAGCAGCTTGTCCCGTGCCATTGACCACAACGCTATTCATCATTTCTTTCAACTCTGCCACGGAATAGCTTGAAATGACTTGGGTATGCTGTCCTTTGGAAGAATATTCATAGAGAATTTTGCCCTCTTTGTCTTTAATGCGTACAATTCCAAACGGTTCAACGGAGAGGCCTCCCGTGGCAATAGAGGCATAGGCGCTCACCATTTCAATCATTGGGATTCCACTGCTTCCTAAGGCAAGGCTGAGGTCAGGTTCAAGGTCTGCTTTAATCCCTAAAAGGCGTGCTGTGGAGAGCACTTCCCCGATCCCTACATCTTTGGCAAGATTGACAGAGACAGTGTTGATTGACCATGTGAGCGCCTCATAGAGTGTAATTTCTCCGTGATATTTCCCTCCAAAATTTTTGGGCTTGTATCGTCCTTGTGTAATAGGCTCATCCATAATCAAGGACTCTGGATGCCACCCATTATTAAGAGCGGTCAGATACACAATCGGTTTAAAGGAAGACCCAGGAGGTCTCAGAGCCTTTGTCGCGCGATTAAATTGACTGCGTCCATAGTTTTTACCCCCTACAATGGCGAGAACAGAGCCATCTGAACGCATAACAATGGAGGCGCCTTGTGAAAACCCAGAGCCGTCTCCCTTTGAACGTATAGTTTCAGCAATGATTTTGGCGGTGCTTGATTGGATTTGGGGATCCATTGTTGTTTCTATGATCAAGTCTTTGTCGGGGACTCCAATAATATTACTGATTTCTTCCATGATCCAATCAGAGAAATATCGATTTGTATTATTTCCAATAGGTTTTTTAGCAGGCTTAACGATGTGGATCGTTTCTATTTTTTGGCCTTTTAAAAAACCTGCATCACGCATTGAATTCATGACAACATCTGTACGGGCTTCTGCGGCGGCTGGATTGCTCCGTGGGGAATATTTGGAGGGAGCTTTTAAAAGCCCTGCAATAAGCGCAGATTCTCTGAGCGTTAAGTCAATGGCAGATTTATCAAAATACACACGAGACGCTGCATCAACGCCATAGGCACCAGACCCCAGATACACACGGTTCAAATAAGCTGCAATAATTTCATCTTTCGAGAGCTCATATTCTAGCCAGATCGCAAGCATCGCTTCTTGGATTTTTCGACTCAATTTACGTTCTTTGGTGAGGAAGAGATTTTTAGCCAATTGCTGTGTAATCGTGGAGCCTCCTTGAACATAGCGCTTACTCTTGGCGTTAATAAACATGGCACGGGCTATCCCAAGAGGGTCAAGTCCAAAATGGTAATAAAAGCGACGATCTTCAATGGCCAAAAGAGCATTCACGAGATCAATAGGAATTTCATCAATGGTTAGATTGTCCCCTTTATGATCGCCATAGCGGGCAATCACCGATCCATCATTGGCCAAAACAGTGATAGCTGTCCGACGCTCAAATGTAGCTTTACGGGTAATATTAGGAAGATCTTTTCCGAACCACGCAAGGGTGAGTCCTAGGGCTATGGCGCACCACAACCCCAAAACAAAACAGGCTTTAAACAAGCGACGGAGAAGAGAAGATTTTTTAGTCTTGCTCTTTGTCTTCTTATTCTGTTTTTTCTTGCTTTTTGTCTTTGTCACCATAGCGTCTTCTAGGGGATATAAGGGGAATAATCAATAGTTTTCATTGTAAATAGCCATGATTATAGAGGTGCGACTGCGCCTCCGCTCCGCATGGAGTGAAGCCTGCGTGGCGTTTGAACGCTCTTAAAGTATAAAAATAGCTGCCAAGCCCAAAAAGGCCATAAAGCCGATTACATCTGTGAGGGTTGTGAGGAGGACGGTTGAGGCGAGGGCAGGGTCATGTCCTGTTTTGTTAAGAAGAATGGGGATCAGAGAGCCAAAGAGTCCTGCGGTGATGAGGTTGATAATCATGGCGCATCCGATTACAAACCCAAGCATGGGATCTCCAAACCAAAGCGCTGTAATGCTCCCAGAAATGAGGGCAAAGGCAATCCCGTTTAAAAGCCCGACAAGGCTTTCTTTCCAGATGATCCGCACGGCATTTGTATCAGAAATTTCATTGGTGGCAATCGCACGCACCGCAACGGTTAAGGCTTGTGTGCCTGCGTTTCCTCCCATGGAGGCCACAATGGGCATGAGGATCGCCAGAGCGACCACTTGTTGAATCGTACCTTCAAAGAAGGAAATAACAAGAGAGGCAAGAATGGCGGTGAGGAGATTGACAAACAGCCAACTAAAACGAGAGCCCGTTGTGGAGAGGACGGCACGATATAGATCATCTTGCCCCACACCCCCCATTTTCAAGATGTCTTCTTGGGCTTCTTCTTGAATAACATCAATAATGTCATCAACCATAATGACTCCAATGAGGCGTCCTTCGTCATCAATGACAGGGGCGGAAGATAAATCTTCTCGTTGGAAAATATGGGCCACGTCCTCTTGATCCATATCGACAGGAATAGGGTGGGGGGCTTCCAGTGTTAAATCTTCAATTTTTTCTGTCCTATCTGCGCGCACAAGTATATTCAGAGGGACTTCTCCAAGGACATGATAGGTGGGGGTGATCACAATAATATCAAAAAAATAATCAGGAAGCTCATCTTTTGCCGCGCGGAGATAATCAATGGTGCGTCCCGCTGTCCAAAATTGAGGCACCGAAACCAAGTTCCTTTGCATTAATCGTCCGGCGCTATCTTCTGGAAAACTAAGCCCTTCCTCCAAAACGACACGTGTCTTTTTGGAGAGTTTCTTAATGATAACTTTTTGTTTATCCTCCTCAAGGCAGGAGATAATTTCAAGGGCATCATCACTTTCCAAATCACGAATGATATAGGCCACCTCTGAGGGGGAGAGTGTGGAGAGAGACTCTTTGAGGAGATCTTCATTGAGATAAGAAAAACTTTCGACTTGAAGGGAGGAGGCATAGTTTTCCAAACAAGCCTGACGCTCTTCTGGCGTAATTTTAGAGAGAAAATCAGCAGTTTCACTGGCACTCAGATCTTCTTGAAAGATCTGTTGGGCAACAGAAGGTTCTTTTCCTTCAAGCTGAACAATAATCTCTGCAATCCGCTCATCCGAGAGGCGAACCATGTCAAGAGTGGAGTCTGTGTGATCTAACATGTGTGTATTATCCCCTCCCGTGCAGACGTGTTAACCTCACGTTCTTTTCTTCTTCCGCACCACTTTCCCTTTATTCTCTTTCTCAGCAATTTGTGCTTCTACGGTTGTTAAGGCGGTGACATTCACAATACCTCGTACTGTTGAGGCAGGCGTAAGGACGTTGGCGGGGTGGGCAACCCCGAGGAGAAGTGGGCCAATGACGACTCCATTTGTAAGCATTTTGATGAGGTTGTAGGAAATATTAGCGGCCTCCACATTGGGCATGATGAGGAGGTTGGCTTCTCCTGTGAGGGTTGAATCGGGCATGATTTCGTTTCTGATAGCCTCTGAGAGGGCGGTGTCTCCTTGCATTTCTCCGTCAATTTCAAGCTTAGGATCTCGGCGTTTGATATCTTGAGCGGCGAGGCGCATTTTACAGCTTTCTTCATCGTTATAGGTTCCAAAGTTTGAATGGGAGAGCATGGCTACTTTTGGCGTAATCCCAAAATGACGAATCAAATCAGCGCCCAACATTGTGGTTTCAACCAATTGTGCACGGCTTGGATTTTTATTGATATGAGTGTCCGAGAGAAAAATCGTGCCATTATCATGCATCACCGCAATCAAAGCAGCAGGGTTTTCAATGTCTGGTTTTAAACCGATGACATCGACAATTCGTTGGACATGTTTATGATGACGTCCGACTGTGCCTGTGATGAGGCCATCCGCCTCCCCTTTATGGACAAAGAGCGCGCCAATGACCGTTGTATTCGTACGCACAGTGGCTTTGGCATGAGAGGGTGTAATGCCACGGCGCGCCATGATTTTGTGATAAGTTTGCCAGTAATCTTTGTAGCGAGAATCATTTTCAGGATCGACAAGCTCAAAATCTGTACCGATCTCCATACGTAATCCTAGACGTTCGATCCGTGTCGCAACAACTTTACGACGTCCAATAACAATTGGTTGGGCTAAGCCTTCATCCACAACCACTTGAACAGCGCGCAATATTTTCTCTTCTTCGCCTTCACAAAAGACAATACGCTTTGGATCGGCTTTGGCTTTATCAAACACAGGCTTCATCAAGAGATCTGATTTGTAGAAAAATTGTTTGAGTTTTTCTTTATAGGCCTCCATATCTTTAATCGGTCGCGTTGCAACGCCTGTGTCCATAGCAGCTTGGGCGGCAGCCATAGAGACATCCACAATAAGGCGTGGGTCAAAAGGTTTGGGGATCAGATAGTTTTCTCCAAATTCAAGTTCTTCTCCACTGTAAATAGTCGCAACTTCAGCCGTGGCCTCTTTACGGGCAAGCGCCGCAATGGCTTTCACGCAGGCGAGTTTCATTTCTTCATTGATGGTTGTCGCGCCGACATCGAGCGCCCCTCGGAAAATAAAAGGAAAGCAAAGCACATTATTAACTTGATTGGGATAGTCGGAGCGCCCTGTGCAGATCACAGCTTTTGGCTGTCCCTTACGAGCATCTTCAGGCATAATTTCAGGCGTTGGGTTGGCCATGGCCATAATCAGAGGCGCTTTGGACATTGTTGAGACAAGCTTTGTGTTGAGAACGCCCGGCCCAGACAATCCTAAAAAGACATGCGCTTTTTTGAGGGCGTCTGCCAATGTTCTGTGGGATGAGTCAGTGGCAAATTCTTCTTTATAAGGATCCATGCCCTTATTCCGTCCTTTATAGATGACTCCATCGCGATCCGTGACTATAATATTTTTCTTGGGAAGACCTGCTCCAACAAGAAGACGGAGGCAGGCAATGGAGGCAGCTCCTGCACCAGAGGCAACAAGTCTTGTCTTTCTTATATCTCGTCCTGTGAGTTCCATCCAATTCAAGAAAGCTGCCCCCACGATAATCGCTGTCCCATGTTGGTCATCGTGGAAGACGGGAATATTCATACGCTCTTTGAGTTTTCTTTCAATCTCAAAGCACTCAGGGGCTTTGATGTCTTCAAGATTAATGCCTCCAAAACTTGGCTCAAGAGGCGCAATAATGTCGACAAATTTATCAATATCTGTCTCATTGACTTCAAGATCAACGGAATCAATTCCTGCAAATTTTTTAAAGAGACAGGCTTTGCCTTCCATGACGGGCTTGGCGGCAAGTGCTCCAATGGCACCTAATCCGAGAACAGCCGTTCCATTTGTAATGACAGCCACTAGATTTCCGCGAGACGTATAATCAAGGGCTTTCAGAGGGTCTTTTGCAATCTCTTCACAGGGCGCAGCCACACCTGGTGAATAGGCCAAAGAGAGATCTCGTTGTGTGGTCAGAGCTTTTGTAGGTGTAATTGATATTTTACCAGGGGTAGGGTAGATATGATAACGAAGAGCCTCTTCCTTCAAATTAGCTTCTTTTTTTTCTTGTTTTGTGGGGGGCATAAGTCTCTCACTTGTCTCTATTGGATAAGAAAATGGTGCGGCCGAGAAGACTCGAACTTCCACGGACAAATAAGTCCACAGCGACCTCAACGCTGCGCGTCTACCAATTCCGCCACGGCCGCACGCTAGATCGTGAAAAAGACTTTACTGAAATATAATGTGATTGCAAGAGGACAGAGAGGGAAATCCGTTTTATTTGGGAGTGAGGGTGTTTTCTACAGAAGTATGATTATGAATTCCAAAGCAAATGCCTTCTTGGTCTGCGTGGCGTTCTACAAGAGCTAAAAAATCTTGGTCTGGGTTTTTATTGAATTCTTCTATAATAGTATCACAGACAAGAGTTCCTGCTTGGATATGAATCCCATAATGACACCAATCAACAGGCTCATCATCAAAGACGATGTCGAAATAGGTGTCTTGGAGGCCAGCCTTAAAAGAAATGTGAGTGAGTTGTTTAGTTTTTTGAGTATTCAAATGTATGAGAGAGGGTTCATCAAAAAAAAGAGTGTTTAAGGTACTTTCTATTAAAAGTGATGCAATATAATTGTCCCCTCCTTTGGAATACACCCCAATTGTGTCGCCTTTTAATGCTAACAAAGACAATGTCTTAAGGATATTTTTGGGTCTGTTAGGTCTATTGTCCCATTGAGGTCAGAAGCAATGGAGAGTGTTTGTCTTGGGTCTTGTGCTACTTTATCAAACTCTGACATTGTAAAAAATCCTTATGTTGTTATGAAGGGGTATTATTTACCATTTTATAGAATATGTCAATATATGTTTTTTGAATATAAAGAGAGTTCTAATCCTATCCCTTATCTTGAAGCTGTGTCTTTTATGGAGGAACGCGTGCGGGTTATTCATGAAGATGGCAAAAAAGATCTCCTCTGGGCACTAGAACATCCCTCTCTCTACACAGCAGGAACAAGTGCAAAGCCTGAAGATTTAAAATCTCCACAGTTCCCTGTTTTTGAAACAGGGCGAGGGGGGCAATATACCTACCATGGTGTAGGACAGCGCATATACTATTTTATATGTAATCTTAGAAATAGATTTCAAGATCCTGATATCAAAAAATATATATGGATGTTAGAGGAGTCTATCCTTCTCTCTCTCTCCCATTTTAAAATTCAGGGAGAACGTCGAGAAGGGCGCATTGGAATCTGGGTTGTGTGTCCTGATCAGAAAGAACGAAAGATCGCTGCCATTGGCGTGCGTGTCCGTCACTGGGTGGCCTATCATGGTGTATCGGTGAATTTGAACCCTGATTTATCTCATTTCTCTGGGATTGTGCCGTGTGGGATTTCCGAGTACGGCGTGACCTCTTTTGAAGCTCTGGGTGTGTGTGTTTCAGTTGAAGAATTTGATAATGCCTTCAAGGAAAACCTTGAAAAGGTTTTCTCCGCACTCTAAAAGAAATCTAAGCCGTTAAAGACAGAAAGATACAATTATGCATGATCTAAGATTTATTCGTGAAAACCCCGAAGCGTTTGACAAAGCTATGGCGCGTCGTGGGCTTCCTGTGCTTTCTACCGAACTCCTTGCTCTTGATGAATCTCGGCGTGCTCTTCAAACAGAGATTCAATCTTTGCAACAAAAGCGTAATGAAGCATCAAAAGAAATTGGGAGTCTTAAATCTCAAGGGAAAGATGCACGTGCGGTGATGGATAACGTCTCTAAGATTAAATACGAAATTGGGCTTTTAGAGGAAGAGGAGGATGAATTGGCTCAAACCCTTCATATGCGCCTCTCTTCTCTTCCTAATATCATGTCTGATGATGTCCCAGATGGAGCGGATGAAGAGGAAAATATTGAAATTCGTGTTGTCGGCGAGATTAAAGTCAAAGAAAGCCCTGATCATGTAGAGATTGGTGAAAAACTGGGGCTTCTTGATTTTGAGACAGCAGCTAAAATATCTGGATCACGGTTTGTAATTCTTAAAGGAGCTCTTGCACGTTTAGAGAGGGCTCTTGGGCTTTTCTTTCTTGATGTACATACGCAAGACCATGGCTATACAGAAATATCTCCTCCGTTGTTGGTGAAAGATAATGCGCTGTATGGGACGAACCAACTTCCTAAATTCGCAGAAGATCTTTTTGAGGCAACATCAGGGCACTGGTTGATTCCCACGGCTGAAGTCCCTTTAACGAATATGGTTGCAAATTCTATTCAGGATGCAAAGGATCTTCCTTATCGCTATACAGCCTTTACACCCTGTTTTCGATCAGAGGCAGGATCTGCAGGGCGTGACACACGGGGGATGATCCGTATGCACCAATTCTACAAAGTTGAAATGGTGAGTATTGTCACGCCTGATCAAAGTGACGCCGAGCATAAGCGAATGCTAGAGTGTGCGGAGACTGTTTTGAAAAAGCTGGAATTGCCTTTTAGAACGGTTGTTTTATGTTCTGGAGATACAGGCTTTGGGGCAAATAAAACCTATGATTTGGAAGTCTGGCTCCCAGGGCAACAAAAATATCGTGAGGTTTCAAGCTGTTCCAACTGTGGAGATTTTCAGGCTCGTCGGATGAAGGCGCGCTTTAAACGGACAGGAGAAAAAGACACGCATTTTCTTCATACACTCAATGGTTCTGGTGTAGCTGTGGGACGTGCGTTGGTGGCTGTCATGGAAAATTACTACGACCCTCAAGATGGCGGAATTGTTATCCCTGATGTGCTTAAACCCTATATGGGTGGAGTAGAAAAAATTCTTTAAAGGATTATAACAATGAAAATCGCCTCATGGAATGTGAATTCAATCAAGGCACGTGCAGATCATGTTGAGAAATGGATTGGTATGCAGAGCCCTGATCTTCTGATGCTTCAAGAACTCAAAGGGATGATTTTTCCCTCTGAACGCTTTGAAGATCTTGGTTATAATTGCATCGTAAAAGCGCAAAAAGCCTATAACGGTGTCGCTATTTTGAGTAAGAAACCTGTCACACTTATTGCAGATGTACTTCCTGATGATTCTTTGGATGAACAAGCGCGTTTTCTGGATGTTGATGTGGAAGGAACACGATATCTTAATATTTATCTCCCTAACGGAAATCCTGTGGGCACCGAAAAATATGAGTATAAGCTTGCATGGATGGAGCGCCTCTATACCTACGTGCAAAAACTTGTTCATGACAGAGTGCCTTTTGTCATTGGGGGGGATTTTAATGTGATCCCTGAGGATCAAGATTGTTATGACCCCAAAGCATGGGAGGGTGATGCCCTTTTTCGACCAGAAACACATGAGAAATATAGAGCCCTTAAAAATCTAGGACTATACGATTCGTTTCGTATATTTGATAAATCTAGTGAAAAGTACTCTTTTTGGGATTATCAACGAGGCGCTTGGCAAAAAAATGAAGGAATCCGCATTGATCATTTTCTGCTTTCTCCCGCTGTGACTCACCGCGCACACACCTGCACAATAGCCCCCGATCCTCGAAGTTGGGAGCGCCCATCTGATCACACCCCGATTATTTTGGAACTCACATGAAATACATCCTTATTCTGCTCTCCCTTCTTCTCTGTGGGTGTACGAGCACGCCCCAAGATTACAAAAATGTCCTTACACAATGGAAAATTGAAAATTACACCTCAGAAGGGTTTGATCACTGTAAAGGCTATGGGTGCCGTCTTATGGATCATGTTATCTTTGACGCACATGCATGGACGCAAATTGATCAGATTTTTATACCGCCCTCTGAAAATGCGCGGGAGGAACAGCAACGCATTGGGTACTCCATTGGTCTTTTTGAGCGCATTGTTGGGCCTATCACAGGAACAGAGACGGATGTTCACGGCACGTTTTACGCGCTAGGCGATGATCAACTTGATTGTGTGGATGAAAGCATCAATACAACGATTTATCTCGCCCTCTTGAAAGAACGAGGGCATCTCATGTTTCATGACTTGAACGCACCAACTGCGCGCCCTCCTTTTCTGTCTGGAAACCCGTGGTGGCATCAAGCCGCCGTGATAAGAGAGACAGAGACCCAGACGGGCTATGTTGTTGATTCTTGGTTTGAGGATAATGGCGCACCAGCCCATATTGTCCCCCTCAAAGAGTGGATGCATCGATGGTTTCCAAAAAAGAGCGGATTTGAAGAGTGATTTTATAAAAAATCCATGATAGACTCCTCGCTGTGACTTAATTGAATCGCTTTTACATTATTTGGATTTTCTCATGAAAAAAATTATTTTTGTCTCCCTCTCCCTTTTGACGCTTTCTGCATGTACCAATAGCAACAATGGCATCCCTAATATTTTGGATCAATTCGGGTATTTTAAAGAAGAAACCGCCAAGCGGATTGCAGGGCCTGTGTTCATGCTCCCGCGCATTATCAAAGCCAATGAATTCAACTTACAAGCCTATGAACGTGTTTATGAGAAAGACCAACCAGTCATCTTATATATTGGAGGGAATAGTGATCTTTCAAATATATCAGGTTCTCCAGAAGACCCTAACCCCACCGCTCTTCGCCTTGCCGCACAAGATCCTAAATCAAATGTGATCTATCTTGCTCAAGCCTGTCAATATGTGGGACATGCTGAGGATTGCCCCACAGACTATATGAAAGGCAAGCGCCACACGCCTGAAGTAATGGCGGCGTTTAATACGGCTCTGAATAATATTCGAGGATATCACGACGTCACAGGCTTTCATATTGTAGGCTATGATGGAGGCGCAGCGATTGCAGCCGCTCTTGCGGTCGAGCGTCAAGATGTTTTATCTCTGCGCACTGTGGCAGGTATTCTGGATACTCAGTTTTATGCCCATATCAACGGCACAGCATTTGAAGATAAAGCCCTCAACCCCATCAATATAGCCTCAGACCTTGCCTCCATGCCCCAACATCACTTCGTAGGACAATTGGACGAGCAAGTCCCTCCTGCGATCTATCACAGCTTTGCTCAAGCCATGGGAGACACCTCTTGCTCGCAAATCACTCTTGTTCCTGATGCTACACACACAAGTGGCTGGGCTGAACAATGGAGCAAACTCCGTATACTTCCTTTTACCTGTGATGCCCCTGCGAAGCCTTTAGAGGCTGTTCCTTTCGATCCTGAGACGCTGGATGAGATGGGTGGCGCGAAGTAATCGGCACTAAAAAAATCATCCTGAAACAAGTTCAGGATGATGAAAGAACCTCTAGAGTGCCCATCACTTCTTATGAATTAGGCACTTCTTATGAATCAGGGATTTCTTTGCATTTTCCTGCCTTGCAGAGGCTGGCGCCTACGACATTTCCGCTTCCATTGATGCAGGACACGCTGACATAGACATTGAGGAGAAAACTCGCGTTTTTTGCGAGATCGTAACAGCTTTTTGTGTTCTTGAGATCTCCAACGACGGAAGAGGTTTCAAGGCCTCCTGTCTCTCCTTCTTTTGAAATCGTTAAAAACGCTTTTATATCTGCAACCTCTTCTGCGTGCGCAGAAAAGACCCCTCCAGAAAAAGCGACAAAAGCCAACGTAAGTAATGTTGCTCTCTTTATATTCATAAGTAATCTCCTTTGTATTTTTCTGACACTACATCATAATTGATATTCATCAAACAAAAAATGATAAAAAACCTTAAATAACATCTCTGTTCTGTTACCGTGGGAGACATGACACATGATCCTCTCCTCCAAGTCGGCTTAATTGCCTTTTTTAGTATTGCCTCTCAATGGGTGGGCTGGCGCCTTAAAATTCCAGCGATTGTCCTTCTTTTGCTCTCTGGGTTTTTAGCAGGGCCACTATTAGGACTTATTGATCCTCAAGCTCTTCTGGGAGATTTTCTTCAGCCTGCGATTTCTATTGCCGTTGCGATTATCCTTTTTGAAGGAAGTTTAACGCTCAATTTTAAAGAGGTTAAAAAAGCACGCTTTGCCATTCGTCATATTGTTTTAATTGGAGCGCCCGTGGGATGGATCTTCATGACACTGGCGGGACATTATGTGGGAGGATTAGAGTGGCCTGTCGCCATTACATTTGGAGCGCTTCTTATTGTCACAGGCCCAACCGTTATTATGCCTCTTCTTAAACAAGCCCGTTTAAATGATCGCGCCGGATCTCTTCTAAAATGGGAAGGCATTATCAATGATCCTATTGGAGCGGTTCTTGCTGTTTTAGCCTATGAGTATTTTCATCTCACCCATGGGCAAAACGTAAGCCCTAGCCATTTCTTTATTCATACAGGAAGCAGTCTCGTTCTTGTGAGTGGTCTCAGTATTGTCTCTGGATTTGCGCTCGCCAAAATTCTAAATCGAGGGTTTGTCCCCGAATATATGAAATCGGCCTTTCTGACCTCTATGGTTATCCTTTTATTTATTGGGTGTAATACTATTCTCCACGAGTCTGGCTTGATTGGTGTGACACTTCTGGGTGTGACGCTGGCTAATCTTGGGGTGACGAGTATTAATGACCTCAAGCGCTTTAAAGAGACGCTCACTCTTATGCTCGTCTCAGGGCTTTTCATTTTGCTCACCGCTCAAATTGATCCCACCATTTTGCTCAATATTGATTGGAGAGGCTATGGCTTTATTTTTGTGATCTTGTTCATTGTTCGCCCCTTAACCGTTCTCATTTCAAGCATTGGGACAACGCTCACGCGCAATGAAATCATCCTTGCAAGCTGGATTGCCCCGCGAGGAATTGTCTGTGCCGCTGTAGCAGGGTTGATGGGGCCTTTATTGGTGGAGGCTGGCTATTCAGATGGAGCACAGCTCCTCCCGCTTGCCTTTGCCATTGTTCTCACCACGGTGATCTTGCATGGATTGACTGCCAAACCTCTCGCCAAAAAACTTGGTCTTTCTCATAAAGAAGGAGATGGGCTAATCATTGTTGGCGCCACCGAATGGAGTCTCCAATTTGCACAAATTCTAAAAGAAGAAGGGCTGGCTGTAATGATCACAGATCGCTCCTTCCACGCCCTTAAACCTGTGCGTATGGCAGATATTCCATCCTATTACGGGGAAACACTCTCGGAAGAAACAGAGTTTAATCTAGAGATGGGACAATATAACAAACTCCTCGCGGCCACGGATAACTCGGCCTATAACGCTCTTGTCTGCGCGCATTTTGCCCATGAATTTGGACGCGAATGCGTTTTTCAAATTTCTGCTCGTGAGGAAGACGACCATGAGAGCAAGCAAATAACAGAAACAATGCGCGGACGTGTTTTTGCAACAGACCACATGGATTTTTGGGCGTTCTCACGCCTCTATCGCCAAGGCTGGCGCTTTAAAAGAACGCGTGTAAATGAAGAGTTTAATCTGGAGGAAATCCTACACCAAAAAAAGCAAGAAAAGCTCTATATTGTCGGCGCGCTCACATCAGGAAAATATATCCAGTTTCATGAGCCAGAGACTCAAGACTCTCTTAAAAACGATGATGTTTTGATTGTCTTTGAAGAAGACGCTAAAAATTCTCCCATATAAAATGAGACCATTTTTATGGGCGTTCAAACGTCACGCAGGCTTCACCCCATATGGGGTGGAAACACGGTCGTGTCCCTAGAGGTATGATCATTTTGATCTTACCTCTATTCTTCTATAAAAGTGGCAATGTGATGACTGATTTCAGCTTGAATGCCATCAATTTCTTCCCAGATCGTATCGTCTTCTCGAAGGACAAGCTCATTATATCCTGACCCTAATATCCCTTGATAGGGAGACGCATATTTACAATGATCTTTCTTTTTAAGCTCTGGCTGGAGGCTGATTTTATACTCAAACCGTACTTTATTGATTTTTGTGTTACTCAGATTAAGACCATCGACATCCAAGCCCAACCGTGCCCCATCTACCCATTCATACGCCCACAAAGATTTCCGATCAAAACGATCCTTCATACGGCACTTTTTAAGCACTTTACTTGTTGTTAAAGAAAGGGAATCACTTGTTTGTTGTGCTGATCCAGCGCCTCCAAGAGTAGAATTTTCTATCATAGAGAGCTCAATAGACTCAAATTGAGGAGGAGGAGACGCTTGGTTTTCTCTTTTGGGTGCGGAGGTACACCCTCCAATTATACATAAAATAAATAGCATGAGGCATATACCTGATCCTTTGAGTATGGGGTCAGAACAGATATTATTTCTTGTGTCGTGTTTCCTCCAATTTTGTACTATCATAATAGTTATATTATAGCACGAAACCCTTTCTCAGTACTAATTTGAGGAGGTAAATTATTGAGGTTTAACGCTCAATATATTGTTTTATCATGACAGAATTTAGAATAACGCTCTCAAACTTCTCGATCTATGTGATGATCTGTGCTGTCTTCTGGAGAGTCTGGAGGTGTTTCAGGTGCGCCTTTTGAGACTCCAACGCGGGCAGGGCGGAGAATACGGTCATTGAGGAGGTATCCTGCCTCTACTACTTGTATAATAATTCCTGCAGGATGATCCGTACTTGGTGCCTCAAATATAACTTCATGAAAATTTGGATCAAATTTTTCTTCTAGAGGCTCTATTTTTTGGATATGTCGTTGTTTAAATATTTTTAAAAGTTCTCGTTCTGTGGCTTCAATCCCTGTGAGGAGTGTTACGAGATCTTCATTATCTTCTTTAGACTCCTCTGGGACAGCGTCCAAGGCACGGCGGAGATTGTCTGCTACATTAAGAAGCTCTGTGGCAAAGCCAGTGATGGCGTATTTACGGGTGTTGGTTTGTTCCCGCTCGGCACGTTTGCGGATATTGTCTGTTTCTGCCATGGCACGGAGCGCTTGATCTTTGATAGAGGCCAGTTCGGTTTCCAGAGCAGAAATGCGTTCAGACGCTTGATTCTCTGGAGAGTCTTCACTTGTCTCTACAGAACTAATATCTTCTGTCTCCTCTGCAAAAGAAGGCGTACTTCGTCCTGCATAAGGTCCTGTTGGCTTATCGAACCCTTCTGGGAGGGTTGGTTCATTCTCTTCTTGTTTTTTTGTGGGTTCAGACATTTTTATTCCTTCATTTATTCTTCTTTTTTAGAAAATTTTGCCTCAGAGATCAAGATCAATTGACAATTCAACCACATTTGTTTCTATTCATCATCAAATAAACAATATAAAGGATCTTATCTATGCGCCCCTCCAACCGTTCCCTCGATCAAATGCGAGACATTGAATTTATCCCCCACTATTCAAAACATGCCGAAGGGTCTTGCTTGGTAAAATGTGGAGATACTCATGTTTTATGTACTGCCAGTGTCCAAGAAAAAGTTCCGGGGTGGATGCGTGGGACAGGACAAGGCTGGATAACTGCAGAATATGGTATGCTTCCTCGTTCAACATCCGAGCGTATGAATCGAGAAGCAACCCGTGGGAAGCAATCGGGTCGTACCCAAGAAATTCAGCGCCTTATTGGTCGAGCATTGCGCGCTGTCGTTGATCTTACGGCTCTGGGTGAGCGCCAAGTCTGTGTGGATTGTGATGTTATCCAAGCCGATGGAGGTACCCGTACTGCCTCGATTACAGGCGCTTATATTGCCCTCCATCTTGCCTTTCAACATCTGGTGACTATTGGTCTCCTCAAAGACATCCCCTTCACGGATACAGTGTCGGCAATTTCTTGTGGTGTCTACAAAGGACAGCCTGTTTTGGATCTGGATTATATAGAAGATTCTAATGCCGCTACTGATGCCAATTTTGTCCTCACAGGACAAGGAGGGATTGTCGAAATCCAAGGGACTGCGGAACAAAAACCCTTCAGTGAAGAGGAACTTATGAGTCTTCTTAAACTGGCTCAAAAAGGATGTGGAGAATTGGATATTTTGCAAAGACAAGTGTTAGAAGGGTAGCTTAATGCTGTTTCCTCAGAATAAATTGGTTCTTGCAACACATAATCAAGGGAAAATTTCTGAAATTAAGAATATGTTGCAGGGAGACTCTATAAATATTCTCTCTGCACATGATCTTAATTTGCCTGCACCAGAAGAAATAGAAAAGAGTTTTACTGGTAATGCTCTTTTAAAGGCACGTATGGCGATGAAGCTCTCTGGGTTAACCTGTTTGGCGGATGATAGTGGGATATGTGTCAATGCTCTGAGTGGTGCTCCTGGGGTTCATTCCGCACGTTGGGCAGGTGAAGAGGGGGATTTTAAAAAAGCGATGCATACCATAGAAGAAAAGATTACTGATGAGCAGGATCGTTCGGCTTTTTTTGTGTGTATAATGGCGCTTGTCTGTCCTAATGGACGAGAAGAGATTTTTGAAGGGCGTATTGAGGGAGATTTAGTTTGGCCTCCTCGTGGAGAAGGAGGGTTTGGCTATGATCCAATGTTTCAACCCACAGGCCATACTCTTACCTTTGGAGAAATGAACCCCTCTCAAAAGCAATCTCTCTCTCACCGTGCATGTGCGCTCAAAAAGTTTTTGGCATGTGTTGAAGAGCAGAATGAATAAGCCTCTCTCCCTCTATATCCACTGGCCCTTTTGTCTCTCTAAATGTCCTTATTGTGATTTTAATTCTCATGTGGCAGATCATGTGGATCATGATGTGTGGTTGGACTCCTTTAAAACAGAATTGTCTTATTTTAAAAACACTGTTGAGGGAGGGCGGGTGGTCTCTATCTTTTTTGGAGGGGGGACACCCTCTTTGATGAAGCCTTTTGTTGTCGAGGGTATTCTTACTCATATTCATGATCTGTGGGAGGTGGAGGCAGGGTGTGAAATCACATTGGAAGCTAATCCTACCTCTATTGAAGCAGATAAGTTTCAGGCTTTTAGAGAGGCTGGAATTAACCGTGTCTCTATTGGAGTCCAATCCCTCAATGATCAGGACCTCAAGTTTTTAGGACGCACGCATAGTGCGCAAGAGGCTATAAAGGCTATTGAAATTGCGGATAAAATTTTTGAACGACGCTCACTTGATTTGATCTATGCACGTCCAGATCAAACGCTTCAAGGGTGGGAAGAAGAGCTCACGCGGGCGTTAAAAATAATAAAAGGGCATGTCTCTTTGTATCAATTAACGATTGAACAAGGCACACCCTTTTATACAGCTCATAAACGCGGCGATTTTTCCGTTCCGCAATCAGATAAAGGCGCAGATTTCTATGAGCTCACGCAAGCTATGATGGAGAGAGCAGGAATGCCTGCCTATGAGGTGTCTAATCATGCCATCAAAGGACAAGAATCAGCGCATAATTTAACCTATTGGCGCTATGGAAGCTATATTGGTGTTGGACCAGGGGCTCATGGACGAGTGAGTATTCAAGGGCAAAAACATGCCACTCGCATTCATTGCGCGCCTGCGATTTGGCTTGAGCGTGTGCGTGAGAAGGGACATGGGCTTCAAGCCTGTGACCCACTTTCTCAAGAGGTACAGCAAAGTGAAGCGCTCATGATGGGGCTACGTTTGAATGAAGGCGTTCATATTGAAGAGATTAACCTTGATAAAGGACGTTTAAATCATTTGATAGAGGAAGGGGATTTAGAGCTCTCTCTTTATACACTAAAGGCGACCCCACAAGGTCGCCTTCGTCTCAATTCTGTTTTGTCTTACCTCTATGGTTAAAGTGAATTATTGCCCACTGGCTGGATTAGATCCCATGCCAAGCATTGTTAAAACATCAACATCATTAACAGTAAGAGTGCCTTGTTCATTAAGTTTTAAGTCATAGCTATATTTATCAGTGTTTCCTTTTTTCTGTCCCATCATTTGAAGCATGGAAAGAGGTGCAACAAAGGGTTGGGTTCTGGGTGTTTTACCAAGCAAAGAAGCCATTGTGGACAATCCAGATAATTCAGCATTTAAAGAGGCCGTCACCATTTTTGAGGCTGTTGAATTTGCAATCGCTGTTCCTGAAATTTTAGCAGTGTATTTTGAGTTTTCTGCAGAAATGTCTTTAATCTCTATTTGAGCTCCTGATGTCGTAAGTATTTGTGGAAGAGACATTAGCAGTTGCATTTTAAGAGCATCTGCCGGACTTTGCCCTTGTTGTGTTAGAAGAGTAGCTTGCTTGAAAGCATTTTGTCCTATTTGTACGAGTTTCTGGACAGGGATATTATTAAAGTTGATATCTATATTAGTGTTATTTGGAATCAGCGATAAAAGGGCAATTTCGTGAGGAGGTCTAGATTTGGCGTCCTGAGGTTTGTCATATCCAACAGATAGGTTAATTTTTGATTTTTCTTGTCTGAGATCACTCATAGCAAGTCCAAAATTGAAAGCATTTAATTGGGTAGAGCTATCAGGACTAGATTCTGTACTCAGAGAAGAATTAAGAGAGGGTTGTGGTGGGGTGAAGGCAATATTTTTTCCACTAAGATTTATAGAAAAAGCATCGCTTCCTTTGAAATAAGAGTCCGTAAGTAAGTTGAAAAGAGTCTGTGTATTGAGTTCAGAAGGATCTTCTTGCTCAGAATCTATGCCCTCTAATTGAGAGAGTATATTTTCCTGCATCTTTATATCAAAATCTTTAAATGCTCCAGAAAGAACCAGCTCTTCGGCTTTAAAAATAACATTATTATCTTCTTTTATGTTTAGCCCTGTGAGGGTGTATTCCATGGGGCCAGAAAGAAATCCTTCTTTACTATCCTCAAATTTGTAAAAGAGAGAGAGTTCTGGAAGGGTTGCTTTTAGATTATTCTTTAGCGAGGTCATGACAACGTTGTCGTAGCTTGCTTTTAATTTTGAAAAATTTTTAAAGTCTTTGTTGAAAACTCCTCCAAACTGTTGTTTCCCAATGTCAATGGATCCTATGGCTGTGTTTGTGTCGTCATATGCGGTGATATTTGAAGGCAATGAGATTGCCATTTGCCATTCATTGTTTTTCTCCATGGGGATTGCATTAATTGCAATTTGGCCAATATCGAGGCGGATTTTATCTTCGTTATTATAGGTTACAGAAGGAAGGCTGGCTTTAAAAAAACCATCACCTTGTTCAACAGAAACCTCTCCGTTGAATGTATACTTGTTATTGACAAGAGGATTTTGTTTATAGATGTCTACAAAACTGTTGAGCATGTCTTTAAGTTCTTGCGCCTTGGCGTCAGAGAGATCTACGGCATAGGCAGGGGAGGCGATAAGGGCAAGTACTGAAATGGAAAGAAGAAGGGAGCGTTTCATAAGTTTGTGTCCTTTTGTATCAATATCGATTATAAATTATCTATTATGTTGTGTCTGGTTATGCTAGACATCCTACATTCTTTGCGAGTATATGCATGAAATACTTTTTTTGTAAGATAAAAAGATAACAAAATATTATAATGACTTTATCCCACGCTGACCCTTCACAATTTCAATTGACGGAAACGGGACATATTCTGTTTCAACGAACGCTTAATAATCCAACATTAGGCGATCTTGTGGCAAAAATTGTCAGAGGAGAAACCATATACACGCCTAAAATAGAACTTCTTGAGTCTGATCATATAAAAGGCACAGGACAAGAGATCTCTATGGACATTCTATCCAAATGGATCTTATCCCATATTGGAATAGTTTTAGAACCTTTAAAACGTTTAGAGAATACAGAAATCTTACGTAAGAAAGAAGATAGTGATGATCTTGAGCCAGTTGTCTTTCCAGAAGAGGCTCAAAAGAATGCTAAAGTGATTATGGATAAAATTCACGCTCATATGGGTATTCTTCATCGCACGGCCTTGGAAGAGGATATTCAAAAACTTGATGAAGAGTCTCGCCGTATTTTGCGTGCTAAGCGTGTTAGGTTAGGCCCTATACTTGTTTTTCTTCCAGAGTTAAATAAACCCAAGACTGTCCGTTTGCGAGGTCTTTTATGGTCTGTATGGAATGATCAACCATTGCCAGCCCCGCTTCCTGCTGATGGTGCTGTTTCTGTGAGAATTGAACCAGAGAGCGTAAACAAAGACCTCCACTTGGCTGTGAGTTACCCTGTATTTGCCAATCGGGCGATTCGTATTGATATGCTGGATCGAGTGATTAATGCTATCTATGAAAGTGCCAAAGAAGGAAAGTTTCAAGCGCAGCATGCGATGGCGGAATGGTTGGGATGTTCGATTGATGATCTCTACGATATTTTATCTGCTATGGGGCATAAACGAATTGTGTCTGATGCAGTTGAAAAAAAAGAAGGGCAAGAAAAACCAGTTCTTGATCTTTTTTGGTTAAAAAAAGGGCAGGCACATAAGGAATCAGGGCGTCACCAAAAACCTAAAATAAAAACAAAAGAGAAAAAACCATTCAAGAAAAAGCCTTATAAAAAAACTGATGATAAACCAAGAGTTATCAGTGCGCAGGCTGAAACGCGTCCAGAAGACAATCCTTTTTCTATTTTAGAGCAACTCAAATAATGAAAGACATGTATAAGCCAGAATTAACTGTGAGTGATCGAGATGGGATTATTCCTGTTGATTTCTTTGATGTTTTAGTTAACCGTTATTTCCCAATTTTAAGTTGTACGTATGTAGCAACAGTCATTGGGTTGGCCTTAAAAAAAGGAGGAGGGGTGTATTTCCTTGATTACTTTCTAAGGGATAAGTCTATCTATTGGTTGGCGTTGATTGTTGCAGGATGGGTCTCTATCCCTGCTGTGATCTGGATTTTTATGCGCGGTGTGGGCGCGCTCGAACAATTTGCAAATAATTGGTATAAATCAACGACCATTATGATGGTTTCTATTCTTATTGGAAGCTTTATGCTCTTTCCTCCTAGCGGTCAGGCCAATATCTACTGGGCAACTGTGCGCCTGTTTATTGCGGCGGCCATTCCTGTCCATGTCATTCAATATTGGTTCTTTCGTCATGGGGGGTTAGAAACGATTCAATCCACGACGCTGAGTGCGGTGGCACTGTCGTTGATGATGTATGGGTTCTTTGTGTTGTAGGCTACAGAGAAAAAGGCTTGCACAGTTCTCTTTCTTTTCATCTTTAGCCTTGAAATCAGCTTTTGTTTCGTCTACATCAGTAGGGTTCAAAAACTATAGAATAAAAGGATAAACAATCATGGCATCAGCCGTCGAGCAATTGGCAAGTAATGGAAGTTGGGGCGCTTTTTCGAAAGCTACTGAACTGAAACAGCGTATTTTATTCGTGTTGGGTGCATTGCTCATCTACCGTTTGGGAACGTATATCCCTGTCCCTGGAATTGATCCGCATATTTGGAATGAGATTTTTGACCAGAAAGCGGGCGGGATCCTTGATATGTTTAACCTCTTCTCTGGAGGGGCATTGGCACGGATGACGATTTTTGCGTTGAATATTATGCCCTACATTTCTGCGTCGATTATTATGCAATTAGCGGCTGCTATGGTGCCTTCTATTGAGGCGATGAAAAAAGAGGGCGAGCTTGGGCGGATGAAAATCAACCAATATACGCGCTATTTGACAGTGGTCTTAGCGACAGTACAAGCGTATGGCTTGGCTGTCGGGCTTGAAAATCTTCAAGGCGCGACAGGCTCTGCTGTGATTGATCCGGGGCTGTTTTTCCGTGTCTCTACGGTGATTACAATTGTAGGAGGAACAGTGTTTTTGATGTGGTTGGGCGAGCAAATTACAGCCCGAGGCATTGGAAATGGAATTTCTCTTATTATCTTTGCAGGGATTGTTGCGGAATTGCCCCGCGCGTTTGCCTCTACGTTAGAGCTTGGACGACAAGGACAATTTAGTTTTATCGGATTAGCCTTGATTTTTCTGGGGATTATCGGGGTTGTGGCCTTTATTGTCTTTATGGAGAGGGCGCATCGCCGTGTGGTTGTCCAATATCCCAAACGCCAAATGGCCAATGGGATGGCGCAAGGAGATACAAATCATATTCCTCTTAAATTAAACACCGCAGGTGTTATTCCACCCATTTTTGCCTCGTCTCTTTTGCTTTTGCCTTTAACAATTGTAGGTTTTAGTGGGTCTGATGGAGGAGAATTTACGGCGACGATTTCCAGATATCTCCAAAATGGAACCATTACATACATGATTTTATATGGGGCACTTGTCACATTTTTCTGTTTTTTCTACACAGCCATTGTGTTTAATCCAGAGGAAAATGCTGATATGCTCCGTAAAAATGGAGGCTTTATTCCAGGGATCCGCCCCGGAAAGAGCACCGCTGATCACCTTGATCATATTATGACTCGGATTACGACAGTGGGGGCGCTTTACCTCGTGTTTATCTGTCTTTTACCTGAATTTATGATTTCAAAATATTCCTTGCCCTTTTACTTCGGGGGGACGTCCTTGTTGATTGTGGTGTCAGTAACGCTTGATACTGTCGGGCAAGTGCAATCTCACTTGATTGCGCATCAATATGAGGGATTAATTAAGAAAAGTAATCTGCGTAATTCTCGTCGGAACAAACGTAAGGGCAGGGCGTAGCATATATGAATATCATTCTGTTTGGCCCTCCAGGGGCAGGAAAAGGGACACAAGCCAAAATTCTTGAACGAGAATATGGCTTTAAGCAACTCTCAACAGGAGATATGCTCCGTGCCCAAATCGCAGAGGGAACAGAGCTTGGGCTTCAAGCTAAAACGGTCATGGATCAGGGGAGACTTGTCTCTGACGAGATTGTGATTGGGATGATCCGTTCCTATGTTGAGTCAGGGGCCTGTGTAAAAGGCGCTGTCTTTGATGGGTTTCCGCGTACAATTGCACAAGCAGAAGCTTTGGATCTTATGCTTTCGGATTTAGGACGGACAATTGATATTGTTGTTGAACTTCAAGTGGAAGATGAGCAATTGATTGCCCGCATTCAAAACCGTGCCCATGAAGAAGGACGTAGTGATGACACTCTAAAGGCGTTTAAAGTACGATTGGATGCGTATCGAAATTATGCCGCTGATGTTCTTCCTTATTATCAAGGTAAGGGGATACGTCGACCTGTCAATGGGATGCAGAGTGTTGAGTGCGTCAGTGAAGATCTCCATGCAGTATTAGAGAGAGATGCATAATAGAGTCATTTTCATTAAGAATAGTACATTCTTTGAAGATGACCCGAGCGACTGCGAGGTGGCGGGAGTTCGCCGAAATCCTGCGTGGCTTGAGCGCCGTTTAGAATAAGAATGCCTTGGTCTTATTCTAAACGACTATAGTCGTTCTTAAACTGTATCAAGGATATCCTCTGCCTCTTTGAGGGAAAACGCTAAAATCTCTTGCGCTGTTTGATAGGAGAAGCCCGCACGGGCGAGGATCCCTAATATTTTTTGAGGCTCTTGTCTGTCTTTATGGGCCTTATGAGATGAAAAAACACCGTAACGGCGACGTTTGAGAAGAGTTAGGCCAGAGATACGCTCGGCGTTGTCGGGGAGAACTTCATCCAAGCAGTCTTTAATGATCTGTGACTCTATGCCTTTTTCTTTTAGGCGACCTTCTATTCTCTTGGGAGAGAGGCCTTTGCGAAAGAGAGAGCCAGAAAGTCCAAGCGCATAATTTTTATCATTTAAAAAGCCCAATTCTTCAAAGTAGGACGTGACATCTTTAAGACGTATCTCTGCCTCTTCGAGGGAAGGTGTGGTATGGTGCGCGATGGATTTGTGTATTTTGCGCATCATGATAAACTGAAAATGCGCGCAACTGGCAGGGAAGCGCTGTAAATAGTAAAGCCCTGCGTTTTTCAGATAATTTTCTGTTATCTTCTTGGGCGCGGATTTTTTTGACTGTGATGATTTTTCTGAAAACATGAATGAAATGAATAAAGTGAACTCTCAAGATTGTACATCATTTCGGCGTCCCCTTCAATTGGCGCCCTTTACGCAAAATGAAGACAGTGCCGTTTTTAACTGTTGCTCCATAATATGAAGAAATTAACAGTCCGCACATTCGGCTTCTTTAATACAATTGGGCTCACGACCTTGATCCAAAAAGAAGTCTTGCGCTTTATGAGTGTGTATATGCAGACTATTATTGCGCCAGTAGTCACAACGCTTCTTTTTTATATGGTGTTTGCCTTGGCGCTAGGTGGAGATGCACGCATGATGAATGCTCTTCCTTATATGGAGTTTATTGCTCCGGGGCTGATTATGATGGCCATGGCACAAAATTCTTTTTCCAATAGCTCCTCTTCACTTCTTATTGCCAAAGTCCAAGGGAGTATCCTTGATATTTTAATGCCTCCGTTGTCTCATATAGAGATATTTTTAGGCTATATGATTGGCGCTGTTTTACGAGGCATGATGATTGGGGCGGTATGCTTAATCGCGTTTGCTCTGTTTAAGGGCTATATGCCAGATAATATTCTGATCTTGTTCGTTTTTGGTATTTTAGGCTCGTCTATGCTCGGGATCATGGGGATTATTGGAGGGATATGGGCAGACCGCTTTGATCATATCGCCGCCGTGACCAATTTCATCATTACCCCATTGACCTTTTTATCAGGAACATTCTACGGCTTGGATCAATTATCAGGGATCTGGAAAACTTTAGCGATGTTCAATCCATTTTTTCATATGATCGACGGGTTTCGCTCTGGAATGACAGGAGTGAGTGAATTCAACACACTGTTGAGTATTATGATCTTAACAGGTACAAATCTTGTTTTGATTTTTGTGGCACTTCGTGTTTTAAAGACAGGCTATAAGCTTAAATCATAAAAATAAGACGATGCCTGAAGATACAATTATCAAATTTCCTCTGCCGGATCAGAATGTAATCCAAAACTTTATTCTTGAGAGTTCCTCCATACGGGGGCGCGTTATTCGTCTGGGTACTCTTTTGGATAAGATTATTCCTCCTCACGAGACACCAGAGCCTCTCTCAAAAGTAATGGCAGAGACAATTGCGCTCTCTTCTCTGTTGTCGTCTATGTTGAAATATGAAGGTGTGTTTATCCTCCAAATCCAAGGTGATGGGCCTGTGAGTATGGTTGTGTGCGATGTGAATTCCGAAGGCCATGTGCGCGCGTGCAGTAATTATAACGAAGAAAAATACGAAGGACTCCTTAAAGCCCAAAAGAAAAAGAAGGGCAAACCTTTGACACTCAAAAACCTGTTTGGAAAGGGTTACTTGGCATTTACAGTGGATCAAGGAGTCCATGCCGAGAGATATCAAGGTATTGTCGCTCTGGAAGGAAAAACACTCGAAGAATGTGTGCAACATTATTTTGAGCAATCCGAGCAGGTGGAAACAATTATTCGCTTGGCGGTCGATCAGAGTGAGGGGGCGTGGCGTGCGGGAGGCATTATGATTCAGCGTATGCCTTTGGAAGAGAGAGAACTTCAAAATGAGATCAGAGACCAAGATGAAGAGGATTGGGTGCGGGCTTCTATCCTACTCAAAAGCTGTAAAGATGAAGAGCTCTTAGATGAAAAACTCCATGAAAATACATTGCTGTTGCGCTTGTTTCATGAGGAAGGTGTGCGCGTGTTAGAGACTAAAAACTTTCAGGCAAAATGTCGATGTTCAGAAGATCGTTTGCTGGGTGTTTTGAGCAATATGACAAAGGATGATATTGAGCATATTATAGAAGATGGAAAAATTTTGATGACATGCGAGTTTTGCAAGACAAACTATGCTATCATTCCTCCTGATGATCTTGTTTAAAAACCTCCTTCTCTTTGTGTGTCTTCTTGCCTTTTCAGGATGTCTAACACCTTCCGAGACCATATTGCCTTCGCTTACTTTTCATCAATATGCCCAAGCCCCTCTCTATTTTCAAAATGTAGAGGTTAAGACACTCCCTTTTTCCAGATCCTCTCACGAGGTTGAATCTCAGTTAAAAGATGCCCTGTCCTCCTACTTCAACGTCCGTTTTCAATCGCATGATAAGGGGGTAGGGACTTTAAAAATAGAACCTTTAAGTGTTACAGTCGAAAAAACATATCTCAAAGATGAAAAGAAAAGCGCGCTCTTGTCTCCGTGGACATCCTACGATCAATATATGTTCAAAGCAGATATTAAGCTTGATCTGACGTGCCAGGACGAAGGAAAAGGACAAGTATTTACCGTTGTAAAAGGCATTAAAATTCCTAACCATTATAGCCTCTATAAAAGAGATATTCAGATCATATCCATAATGGAATCCTATATCTCAAAGCTTGATACCGCCATTTTAAAGGCGGGGTTTGTGTGCGTGCAGTAATGTCAATGAATGTCTATGAAGAGAAAAATGGTGGCGCGGTAGGGATTGGGTTTAGATATTAACTTTATGTTTTAGCTTTATTTATACAGTTCTATTGTTCTTTTATGCCCACATTTATGCCCCCAAAGTGAAATTAGGAAGAATCTTTTAAACGCTTAATAGCTTCTGTTGTTAGTGTAATAAAAGTTGGTCACCTTTGGTTGAGGGGTTTGTTTCTATCGTGGGTAGGTATAAATAATATGAAAATATAGGTTGCTACTTTCTCAGCTTTATCCTTTAAAAAAGTTCATTTTTTCTGGTTTGGATTTAAAGCATGTCCATCCTACAAAAATAAACATTAAACCAAACATAAAAAGAGAATCATCTTCCCTACTAACTACCCCACCAACCAGAGAAATAATCCCCCAAAATATCACAATAAACATTAAAATCCATTTTGAAACTTTATCGACCTTAGGAGCGACCTTCATCCCAACTCCTACAAGTGTAAGAGCAGAATATAATCCGCTTATTGTCCATCCCCAAAAATTATTTCCTTCAATAAACCATAAACCGTAGTTGCCAAACCAGTGACCAACTTGTGCTACTATTATGGCCGAAACAAGAGCCATAGGGACAAATAAAAACCATCTTATTGCAGTGATCATAACATCTTCCAATCAGAGGTGGTACCAAAAATTCGGACAGGGTGCTAAGTTCCATATTATGACCATAGGAGGGTCAACAATATGACTGGAACACGAAAAAACCATCCCCCAAAATTCAAAGCGGCAGCTGTTCTCGCAATGTTGCGGGAGGACG
>JAJRSA010000027.1 GCA_024279035.1 Alphaproteobacteria bacterium | reverse complement strand
GCGCAAAAGCGTATGATCAAAAGGTTGAGAGTCTGTATCGATTTGAAAAGAAAGGGTGCTTGAGCCTGCATAGGCATAGGACATTCCAATTTTAGTCCCGCCATAGATCACAGAGAGTTTTGGAACTGATCCTCCAAAAACACCCATAATATCAAAGCTTAATGTGTAAAGTGCCATAATATAATACCCTATTTGTTAAATACCCTATCTTTAGAAGATCAAGAAAAGACTTAAAGCGTCTTAATTTTAGATAAAATTTTAGGGATTTTTTAGACGATTATATTGCCGTCTGCATAGAGAGTAGCTTCATCTAACCCTGTGACGCCGTTGATTTGTCCTATGGTTGTGAAGCTTGCGCCACCAGAAGTTCCGTTACTATCAACTTGGATGAGGGTGTTTCCACCACTATCTACGAAGTTCACCCAGTCTGTAATTGGACCTGAAAACCCTGAGAGAAGATCAGAGATATCAAGCGCATCGCCTCCAGCTCCGAGTGAAAAATTTTCAATTTGATCACTATCATTATAGGCACTTGCTGCTTCAAAGACGAAGGTATCAATTCCGGCTCCCCCATAGAGTGTATCCAGCCCGTCTCCCCCAGAAAGTGTGACTGTATCTGTCGTTAAATTTGCAACATTTGAAAGAACATCCACCCCTTCCCATTCCGCAACATAGCCTCGGGCAGTGTTTGTTCCAGCCCATACATACCAAACATCTGACCAGCTATCTCCAAGGTAAAGAGTATTATCTGCACCCCCAGAATTAGGATTGGGTCCCCCTCCGCCAAACCAATTTGTCCATGAGCCTGTCCCTGTCCCTGCTTCAGGGCCTGCATTCCACAAGAAGGTGCCTTCAACAGCGCTATCATCCAAGGCAATCCACCCATAATCACTTCCGTTGACTAAGCCCCCCACGGTTGCATCTTCACTGGCTGATGTAATTGTGGCTAAATGCCCTCCAATACCATTTAATCCACGTCCTGCTACAGAGGTAACCGCACTGGAATAATTAATATTTACTAAAACAAATTCATAAAAGTTACCCGTTGTTGCGTCATAAGTTACTGTTGGATTTGCTGCCAAAATATCAGCAACTGTGACCCCAGAAGAGGCAGATGTGCTGGCGAGAATATCATTCCCATCCCCCCCAGAAATTATGTCATTCCCAGCCCCGCTGGTGATGGTATCATTTCCTGCTCCACCAATAAGAGTATTGGCATTGCCATCTCCTGTAATAATATCGTTGAAGGCACTTCCGGTGACATTTTCAATGTTAGTAAGAGTGTCTGTTCCATACCCTGTGGCTGTTCCCGCACTCAAATCAACCGTAACAGCGCCAGAGGCAGCGGCAAATGTCACTACATCTGTTCCGGCTCCACCGTCGAGTGTATCATTCCCGGCTCTACCGTCGAGTGTATCATTTCCATTATCTCCGTAGAGAATATCATTATCTGCGCCCCCATCAAGCGTATCATTTCCCATTGCTCCATAAAGAGTATCATTTCCTGCTCCCCCAAAAAGAGAGTTTGTTTCACCACTGCTGTCATATCCCAAAAATGTTCCTGAAGACAGAAGGCTTGACCCTTCCCACTCGGCAACATATCCATGGGTGTTATTTGTATCTCTAAAGACATACAGGACATCTCCGCCACCGTCCCAGATTATGATATTATCTGCATTGTTGGAGTTCGGATTTGGTCCTGCGCCTCCCCACCAGTTCAGTGTTCCACTGAGTCCTGTTCCAGCCTCTGGTCCTGATTCCCACACAAATGTACCTTCACTGGCAGAATCTGATCCATCAATCCAAGCATAGTCACCGCTGTTAACTAAGTCACCGATAAAAGTTTGTTCTGCAGCATCTGCAAGTGTAGCAAGATGAGAGGCGACCCCGTTTATAATATTAGAAGCGGCAAAGGTCAGCGCTTCGGCATGGGTCACACTGATTGAACCTGAATCTACATATTCATAAAAATTTCCGGTGGTGGCATTATAGCTAAGAGTTGGATTTGCGGCCAAAATATCAGCAACGGTCACTTCTCCGGATAGATATCCAGCCCGTGAAGCATAGAGAACGTCATCTCCTGCATCCCCTAGAATCGTATCGTTTCCTTTGCCTCCGTGTAAAATATCGTTATCGGCTCCGCCCTCGAGACGATCATTTCCTTCTCCTCCATAGAGAATGTCATTTCCAGCATCACCGTAGAGAAAATCATCACTATTGTCTGCCATGACGTCCGAAGCATCCCATTCGATCACATAGCTGTGTGTAGCTGTACCAGCCCAGTCATGCCACTCCCCCGTTGTATAAAGAACGCCATTATATTCCGTGTTGTTTTGGGGTTGACCGACGGCCCAATTTTCATAGGCATTATTGACAGAGTTTCCGTTGATATCACTAAACTGCATATAGGCTTCTACTCCGCCAGTCCATTCCCATGTACCATCTTGGTTCAAATCCTGTGCAGAGGTCCAGCTGTTGTCAGAAATAAAATTACTGACAAAATCATTTTCAATTTGAGAGGTGATGGTCACTAAATGTCCCGCTGCTCCGTTCAGAGTAGCTGCCTGTGCTGCAGCTTCGGCTGTTGCAAAATCAACATTCGTGGTCACAATTTGATAAAAACTTTGAGTTTGTTCGCTAAAGTAAATATTTGAAGTCCCGCCACCAGCAACACGGATGGTATATTGATCGTACGAGTCTATTCCTCCCCCATGGATGATATCATTCCCATTCCCGCCATAGAGAACATCTGCCCCTTGTCCACCATTAAGTGTATCATCCCCGTCATCTCCCAAAAGAGTGTCATTCCCGTCATCACCACTAAGGTTGTCAATGCCTAGTCCACCCTCTAAGCGATCATCGCCATTTTGGCCGTCAAGGTTATCATCTCCTGCATCGCCGTAAAGAAAGTCTCCTCCATCTCCACCGCGAATTTGATCATTGTCATTTCCTCCACGAATAGTATCGTTTCCGTCATTTCCATAGAGCCTATCTGCTCCATCATCGCCGTTAATGATATCATTGCCTGCATGACCCCCGATAATGTCGTTACCTGTGCCCCCACTGATGGTATCAATGCCATCTCCGCCATAAATACGGTCATTGCCTGCGTCTCCATTAAGAGTGTCATCTCCGGCATTCCCGTATATACGATCATCATCGTCGCCTCCGTTGACGGTATCGTTGCCGTTGCCTCCGGCTATATAGTCATTTCCTGCATCTCCGTTAAGCGTGTCATTTCCGTCTCCGCCCACAATTTTATCATCCCCGTCCCGCCCGTAGACAAGATCATCGCCTCCACCTGCAATCACATAGTCATTCCCTGCGAGGGCATCAATCACATCTCCACCAGCTTCATTTGTGCCATAGAGTTTAATGTCATCGCCTGTTGTCCCTGTGATCGTAGCAAGAGCTCCACCTCCAGCACTAGGAGCCCCTATTTGTGTATCAGGAAGATCTGTTCCTGCGTCATAATCAGAATATCCACCCTTAGAGAGGGAGACGGTTCCGCTGGAGACTGATCCTCCCGTATTTGTTGTGAAGTTTGTTGTATCAAGAGCATTACCGTCAATTTGTATATTGGAGAGATCAATGTTGTCTCCGGATATGCCCGAAGACTTCACAAAGTAAAAGCGAAGCAATGTATGGTCAAAGGGCTGATTATCTGTATCAATTTGAAATGAGAGGGTGTTTGAGCCGGCATAAGCATAGGACATGCCAATTTTTGTGCCTCCGTAAATGATAGAGAGCTTTGGAACTGATCCTCCAAAAACACCCATAATATCAAAGCTTAATGTGTAAAGTGCCATAATATAATACCCTATTTGTTAAATACCCTACCTTTAGAATATCAAGCAAAGACTTAAAGCATCTTAATTTTAGATAAAATTTTATGTAATTAGATCTCTTTTCTTCTCGCACGTCATTCCTGCGGAGGCAGGAATCTATTATTTCCCTATAAAGACAGTGGCCTTGCCACTGACATGTGGATCCCCGACGTTAAGACATGCTCCGCATATCCTCGGGGATGACGGTGTGTAGGATGTCTTTATCCTATCTCTTTTGCGAGCTCTTGAACTTGATCTGTATGCTTTTTATGTGTCCAGACAAGGGCGATAGTACGAGAGGCGCCATCGTAAGGGCTGAACTCTATCTGTTGAAGATGTTCAAAGAAAGGGAGGCTCATATGGGGGATGAGGGTTTGTCCTTGTCCATTTTGAACAAGGGATAAGACAGAGTTTAAAGACGTACCTTTAAATTGAGAAGAAATAAGATCAGGGGTGATTTGACAGGAAAGAATAGCTTGATCGCGGAGACAATGCCCATCTTCTAGAAAAAGAAAAGGAAGCGTGTCTGAGAGGGAGGGGGGACGCGCCAAATAGAGAGGATCTTCGAATAATATTTGTGTTTTGATATGAGGCTTGAGCGGGTAGGGGAGGGCGAGTAAGGCCATATCAATGCGTTTTTCTTCCAGATCCTCAATCAATTGCGTGCTCAATCCCTCTCGAAAAGAAAAATTAGTATCACTTTGCAGGAGAGAGGGGAGCATAAAAGGTGCAATTGTTGGAATGATTCCAAGGCGAATAGTCCGCCCCAAGGGCGTTTGAAGCGCTTTTATTTTATCCAAAATACTCTCTTGTTGATCGAGAAGAGGCAAAATTGTTTGAAGAAACTCTTCTCCCTCAGAAGTTAAAAAAACACGACGTGAGGTGCGTTCAAAGAGAGAAAAACCAATGCCCTGTTCTAAATCTTTGATAGAGGCACTCAATGTTGATTGTCCAACATGAGACTCTTGAGCCGCGAGACTGAAGGAGAGAGTCTTCGTGAGCGCATAAAAATACTCTAATTGTCGCAGAGTTGGCTTGAACATATATCTATTGTATCAATTTATAGTTTAATTATCTATCGAAAAAACAGATAAATAGCATTCGGATTACTTGTTTGCTTTTTTACTGTGCATGGGAGAAATTAAGAGTATAACAAGCTTACATTTTAACACTTATTAAATATCAAAAGGAGAAAGACAATGGAAATGGAATTTGAAAGCAGTAATTTTATGGTCGGTGTGGGCGCAAAGATGCCTGAGTTTGAAGTTACTGGCGTAAAGCCTGGCTTTATGACGCATGAGGAAAACGGAGAGTCTGCGTTTGAAACACTTACCAATCAAAGTTTTGAAGGGAAATGGAAAGTCATTTTCTTCTACCCAAAAGACTTCACATTTGTGTGTCCGACAGAGATTGTAGCCTTTGCAGAGCTGAACGAAGAATTTGCAGACCGAGACACAATAATTCTTGGTGGAAGCACAGATAATGAGTTTTGTAAGCTTGCATGGAGACGCGAACATAAAGACCTAGCAAAGCTCAATCAATGGAGCTTTGCCGACACAAACGGCTCTCTTGTTGATGGTTTGGGTATCCGTGAGGAAAGTGGCGTTGCCTATCGTGCGACCTACATCATTGATCCCAATGGTGTTGTGCAACATGTGTCTGTGAATGCGCTCAGTGTAGGACGGAATCCAAAAGAAGTCCTTCGTATTTTGGATGCACTCCAATCTGATGAACTTTGTGCGTGTAATCGTCCAACAGGCGGAGAAACAATTGATGCGTCCGCAGAAGCAAAGAAAATCGCAGCGTAAATAATGAATCATGGATGGCGGTAAGATCTAGCTTACCGCCATTTTTTTATCTGTCATCCTGAACTTGTTTCAGGATCTCAAGCTTATATTCACCAGATCCTGAAACAAGTTCAGGATGACCCCCTTACGATGAAAGGAATACCACATGTCTATTGAGTCACTTAAAAACCAAATCCCAGACTATGCGAAAGATATTAAGCTTAATCTCTCAAGTCTGGCGAATGAAGAAACTCTTACTGATCAACAAAAATGGGGGTGTTTTTTAGCCTGTGCGATGAATACAAAAAATGCAACTTTTCTCAAAGAGATAGAAGAAGAAGCTCTTGATTATCTCTCTGAAATTGCCTTTGACGCCGCAAAATCAGCGGCCAGTATCATGGCGATGAACAATATTTATTACCGTTTTGCACATATGGCAACGAACAAGGATTATATGGCGCTTCCTGCAAAGCTACGGATGAATGTGATTGGAAATCCTGGGGTCGAGAAAGCTGATTTTGAACTCTGGTCTTTGGCGGTATCCGCATTGAATGGCTGTGGGATGTGTATAGATTCTCACGAAGCAACGCTTGTGAAGGAAGGCATATCCAAAGATCAAATCCAGACAGCCGTACGGATTGCAGCTGTTGTAAATGCGGTGTCTGTTGTCTTAGTTTAGGCTATATAGTCGTTTAGAACAAGACATTCTTATTCTAAACTGCGTTCAAGCCACGCAGGCTTTCGGCGGACTCCCGCCACCTCGCAGTCGCTCGGGTCATCTTCAAAGAATGTACTATTCTTAATGAAAATGACTATAATTAAATTAAGGGCTGTCCCAGATAACCAAGAAAAGGTACTCACGGTGTGGTGCTTAAAACTCATCGCTTTCATTACGGATATAGATTTCTCTGTGTGGATAAGGGATTTTAATGCCATGTTCCTTAAACGCGTCCCAAAGACCGAGGAGAACGAGGCCTTTGACGTTTGTGACTCCTTCTTGAGCATCGGTAATCCAAAAGCGTAATTTGAAATTGAGCGCACTGTCTCCAAACTCACATAAATGACACACAGGCGCAGGCGTAGAGACAACGCGTTCTGGAATTTGCGCCACTTCGGAGGCAATTTTTCTAACAAGGTGAGGGTCGCTCGCGTAGTGAACGCCAAATTGAACTTCGATACGCACCAGAGTGTTTCCATGCGACCAGTTTATAACCTGCTGGGTAATAAAATCTTCGTTGGGAATAAGAAAGGATTTGTTATCTCGTGTGACCACAGACGTATAGCGCGCGCCCATCTGGTTAATCCAGCCAAAGACACCATTTTGAAGCTCTATGATGTCCCCAGGATTAATAGAACGGTCAAGAAGGAGAAGTATGCCACTAAAGAGGTTAGATACTCCTTTTTGAAGACCAAACCCAATCCCCAAGCCAATAGCTCCCCCGAAGACAGCGAGAAGAGAGAGATCTACGCCTGCCGATGTAATACCGACTAAAAGCCCTGTTGTAATCAAAACAACGCGCAGAATTTTAGAGATCAGAACGCGAGACGAGGGGGCAAGGCTATTTACTTTTGAGAGCTTACGATCAAGAAGTGTCGCCAAAAAGAGAGCTGCATAAAGAAGTGTAAAGATAAGTATGATAGCTTTAATAACAGCGAGGGCTGTGATTTTTGAGTCCCCGATTGAAAATCCGATGCTATTCAAAATATCAACGGTTTCAGTCAAAAACCCAGTAATACTCAGAGCGGCAATAACCCATGCAATAAGGGCAACTGTTTGGCGTGCGAACGCGTTTTCAATGATCTGAGAGGCAAAACGAATAACAATCCATGCCATAAGGAGGTTCATTGCTGCACGGGCAATACTTGTATCCCATGGTATAATCTCCACGGATTGGAGCTGAACGATAAGACTGAGTACAAAAAGAGCAATGAGTTGTAAAATAAGGCGTGTCAGATTGTTCAGAATCTGTCGAATACGGAAATTAAGACCACTTCTGCCAATCCATGTGGAGAGACGCGGTTCAATTTTTTTTCTAATGGCCCAACCAATGATGAGAGCCAAAAGGATGAGTGCAACTTGAATCCAGTTCTCTGGTATAAGAACAGCCTCTCTGATATGCCCCAATATAGACATAAATTTTTCATGTAGGTTAGAGAGTTCAAACATATGAGTTTAATGGCTGTTTTATCCGTCTTTGTCAACTGCTTCAAAGGGAGATAAAAAGAAGACAAGGATCACATGCATCCCCATTTTTATACGCGGTATTGTGAGTATAGTCCTGTATAAACGGTATAGAAACGTTCTTCACCAGTTTGTTTTCTCTTCTTGAGCATCACTTAGCCTTTCTTTTTCCTTGCCACAGCGTTTAAAAAGATTAGATTAGAGCTTAGAAACACTTAGCTTAGAAGGATATCCCTCGTGAACGGAACAAATAAGAATATACTCTTTTGGATCGCTATTATTTTAACATTTGCATTTCTTTTTAATGCGTTTAATGCCACGCAACAAAGAGGTGGAGAAGAGAGCCGTGTTTTTGCCTATAGCGATTTTATGAATGCTGTGGAAGAGGGGAGCATTTCTGATATCACGATTAAAGGTCAGGAGATTACAGGGCACTACACAGAAGGGGGAGCGGCCTTTAAGACTCGTGTCCCTGAAGGCGAGAATGTCGTCGATCGTATTGGTGGCAATGATGTCCGTATTGTCGCAGAATCAACAGGAGACGGAGAGATCAGTCTCCTTGGGATCTTTGTCTCATGGTTTCCGATGATTCTTTTGATTGGAGTCTGGATTTTCTTTATGCGCCAGATGCAAGGAAAAGGCGGAGGCGGAGGCGCGATGGGTTTTGGAAAGTCTCGTGCCCGTTTACTCAATGAAGATAAAAACAAAGTAACCTTTAATGATGTTGCTGGAATTGATGAAGCAAAAGCAGAATTAGAAGAGATTGTTGAATTTCTAAAAGACCCTCAAAAGTTCCAACGCTTGGGAGGACGTATTCCAAAAGGAGCATTGCTTATTGGGGCGCCAGGGACAGGGAAAACTCTCATTGCGCGTGCCGTTGCAGGAGAAGCGGACGTCCCCTTCTTTACCATTTCTGGCTCGGACTTTGTTGAGATGTTTGTGGGGGTTGGAGCCTCTCGTGTCCGTGATATGTTTGAACAGGGGAAAAAGAGTGCCCCCTGTATTATCTTTATTGACGAGATTGATGCTGTTGGGCGCCATCGTGGTGCAGGATACGGTGGAGGAAATGATGAGCGAGAGCAAACCTTAAACCAGCTGTTGGTTGAAATGGATGGCTTTGAGGCCTCTGAAGGCGTGATTATTATTGCGGCGACCAATCGTCCAGATGTTCTAGATCCTGCACTTTTACGTCCAGGGCGTTTTGATCGTCAGATCACAATTCCCAATCCTGATGTCAATGGACGAGAAGCAATTTTGAATGTTCATATGAAGAAAGTCCCTCTTGCTAAGAATGTAGATCCTAAAATCATTGCCCGAGGGACACCTGGATTTTCAGGAGCAGAATTGGCCAATCTTGTGAATGAGGCGGCGCTTTTGGCGGCGCGGAGAGATAAGCGTGTTGTCGGCATGGAAGAACTCGAAGAAGCGAAAGATAAAGTCATGATGGGCGCAGAGCGTCGCTCTATGGCGATGAACGAGGAAGAAAAAAAGCTCACCGCGTATCATGAAGCAGGTCATGCTCTTGTGACAATTAATGAGCCTGAGTCTGATCCTATTCACAAAGCCACCATTATTCCTCGTGGACAGGCTTTAGGGATGGTTATGCGTTTGCCGGAGGGGGATCGCTATAGTTATTCTCTCGCCAAAATGCGTGCTAATCTCTCTGTTGGGATGGGAGGCCGTGTTGCCGAAGAACTTATCTTTGGCGCAGAGCATGTGACCAATGGCGCATCAGGAGATATTCAGCAAGTCAGTAATATGGCACGCTCTATGGTGATGCAATGGGGCTTGAGTGAGAGAGTAGGCATGATCGATTATGGAGATGATGACTCGGATCATCGTCAAAAACGAATCTCCACAGAGACAGCCACCATGATTGAGGAGGAAGTTCGTCGTTTCATTGATGAAGGCTATCAAAAAGCCAAAAAGATTCTCACCGAAAATATGGATCACCTCCATACCATTGCGCAAGCTTTGCTGGAATATGAAATGCTCACAGGCGATGAAATTAAAGATCTTGTTGCCAATGGAGTCATTATCCGTGAAGACCCACAAGACAACAATGATGGAGATACACCAAAATCCTCTGTGCCTAAGGCGGGCGGTGTGTCTATTGGAGATTTTGAGCCTGAAGGGTCTTGATTGCCACAATAAGAATATATTCCTTTACATCTTAAAAAAACTATGATAGGGTCATTTTGTCATCGGGATCAGTGCGTCTAGAGACTCCCGTTCTTGTACAATCATTTGAACTACGTCATTCCTGCGAAGGTAGGAATCTACTCTTTCATTATAAAGGCAGTGGCTTTGCCACTGACATGTGGATCCCCGATGTATAGACATGCTGTGCATGTCCTCGGGGATGACGATGTTTGGAGCGTGTCGTATTCCCAACTCAAATGACGACACCCGATTTTCGGGTGTTTTTTTATGTCCTTTCAAAACAATTAGGAGTTTTTTATGAGTTTTATTTATTTAGGGCGAGGCTTGTCTTCGCGTCTTCGCCAAACCCAAAATGGAGTACCACCGCCCCCTCCGCCACCGCCTGTGGCACCCGCTATTACAGCTGATCCTGTGGTGGGTGGAAATAATCCATTTACAGCGGGGGATATTTTAACGCTCACTTTAGGAACGGTGACGGGGTTTCCCACACCCACGAATGAATGGCAGGTGATTGTGGATGGCCTTGATTTTGGTACGCCGTTTGAGGCTACATCTTCTCCTCAGAACTATGATACAACGGGATTATCAGGCATTTCTACTTTGAAATTTAAGCAGATCGCAACAAATAGCGCGGGCTTTACTGAGCGAACTAGCGTTGTTAATTTCACTCTTCAACCGCCCGCAACAGTGCCTGATGCGATTACTAATCTGCTCCTTACGGTTGGAGAGACAAGCGTTGATCTTATGCATAGTGCGCCTGCGGATGGAGGCGCTCCTCTCACAGATTATATCTATGAATACAAAGAAAGTGTATCGGGCACATGGCTTGTTTTTGCAGACATAGTTGGAACAGGTTTGAGCGCAACGATCACAGGGCTTACAAATGATACAGCGTATGATTTTAGGGTGAGTGCTGTGAATAGTGTGGGGCAAGCCCCTGTTTCCAATGTCGTGAGTGGAACACCAACGAGCACTCTTTTCCTCTCTGACGCCAACACGTATTGGTGGGATTTCACGGATGTTGGAAATACAACGGAGACAACAGGAAGCCCAACGCTCTCCTATGTGCCTGAGAAACTGGCAGGGGTGGCCAATTTTCAGCAAACGACCAAGGACTTGCAACCGCTCGTTGTGACGGATGGGGTTAATTTTAATAAAAACACGGGGCGTTTCATGGAGGTTAAAAATACAGACCTCACGAATGGATCTGATGGGTGGTATATGGCGCTTAATTTCAGGATTGAAGACACCGTGGGCACGAGTGGGCTATATATTCTATCTATTGCTAGGAACACCAGCAACATAAATTCACGTGCGCAGATACTTATTGATTCTTCTCGACGCCTTGGCTTTTTGGCGTCCAATAATGAGGGATCAAGCCTTGTGTGGGTGGCGCTTACCAACGCTTTAAACGTGGCGCAATGGTATACAATGGAGGTCTCATGGGATTTGAACACAGATACGGCTATTATAAGCGTTGACGGTGTTGTTCAGGCCTTAGTTTCAGAAGACACCACAACTGATTTTGTGAATTTTCCAGCCACAGACCCCTTTCACTTTATCTTTGGAAACAAAGACTCGTTTGACACACTCTCACTCAATGGAGATTCCCAACAGATGATCTTCTATGACGGTGTAGCGTCAAGCGCAATGCAACAATCAATTAGAGATTACTTAATAGGAGCGAGACCATGAGTGTAGAAACATATAAATATTTTCAACCTGATACAGATCTTCGCGCTGAATTTGGAGGAAGCCTTATTCAATCGGGGACGTCTCCAGAGATAAAGGCAGAGGATTTAACCCATCGCTATGTGCTCAAAAAGCTTGGATTTCCAAAGGATAAAACAGATTTCATCTTGCAAGAAGGCCTTGTGAGTGGCGCGGTGTGGTATCAAGTCTCTGATCCTGTGTACACGGCGCTTTCTTCCCATCTTACAGCCACAGAGCTGGCCAGTGTTGTCTCTGCGCCACCAGCGGGCTTTTCTCTCAATGCAAACAAGCCTGCTTTTACATCGAGGAGCGGGCTTAAAAATCTGCATGTCATCGGAGATAGCTTGTCTCGTGGGTGGTTAGCGTCTGGGGCTTTGAATGATTCTCCTTGTGTGCAAGCGATCAATGGCATGGCAGGGGAAACGCTTGTGGAAGACACAACACAAGAGGCAGATCGTGTGTGGCAGTCTGAAAACTGGGCTGTGTTCAATAATGCAGTGGCTGGGTCATCTTTCGCCAATACAAGAGCGGCGGGCGGAACGGCGGTTTATCCTGAGCGACTTGATCTGTCCTTCAACCAGAGACATCGCACGATTCCTTTAAGTGGCACGGCGGAAAATTACATTCATATCTGGCTTGGGACAAATGATCTGGCGTATGAACCTCTGGCCACAGGGGCATATGTGTGGGCGCGCACGGAAGCTTTAATTGGGCAACTCAAGATTGAGCATCCGACAACGCCTATTATTGTTGGGACATGTATTCGTAGGGGTGAGAACGCATCTTTAAATGACAGAATTGATGATTTTAATACTCTCATGCGCGCCAATTATGTGAGCGCTGGGGCTGATTATCTTGTGGATTATGAGACAGCTCACGCCTCTTTCAACTCAAATACAGGAGACACCACAGACACAAGCCAGTATAATGCAGACGGCGTTCATTTAAACACCGCAGGCTATGGGTCTATTGGTGGCGCCCTTCAATCTGTTTTAGAGAGTGTTGTCTATGTGGCCTCCGTTGTGACAAAGCCGTTCTCTTTGGCAGGGTGGAAAATACAACTTCCTATCAATGCGAGCGGTGGCCTGACAGGGACATACACAGAAATCACGCAACCAGAACTTGATCTGTATAATTCTGCGTATTTTATGCAGGGAAGTAGCTATACATTTGTGTGTCCTGATGGGGGCGCGACGACAGGGGGGTCAACGCATCCCCGTACCGAGTTGCGCCATGAGTTTGATTTTGCATGGAATGATATCACAGAGATGAAAATGGAATTCTCTGTCCCTCGTATCGGAGATGGAGAACGTACCTATGTCATGCAAAACCATGGTATTTCCATCGTTGATATGAAAATTGGGTATACAGGAGGCGCCAATGGCACCAGCATTTTCAAAATCTTCTATCGCTCCACAGAATCCTCGTCTGACACATCTGTTTTGCTTAAATCTAACATCACAGAGGGAGACAAAAGCAAAATCAGAATAAGGAGATCCTCCACAGAACTTCAAGTTTTTCTGGATGGCAATGTCGATGGCACAATTCCAGATTGGTCCTCCAACGATGCAGGAGAAGTGCCCTTCACACGAGATGGCTCCCTCCCTAACTATTACTGGAAAATGGGAAATTACTACCAAGAAGAAATCACTCCCTATGACGGCGATCCAACCTGTATGGTCGTTCTTTATGCCGAGACTTGGGATGCGCCAGTGGTGATATAAAGAGCAAAGACAAAATTTACCATTGAATTTTCGGACGTAAGTCGTCTATAGTGATTTCTAATTTCGTAAAGAGTGATGATGACCCAAAAAACTGAACAGAAAAAGAGCTGGAGAGATCGGCAGGCCGAGGTTTTGCGTGAGAATCTAAAAAAGCGGAAAATGATGCAAAAAGCTAAAAAACAAACGCTGAAAGACCAAGGGGAGGCGCAAAAGTGAGTGCAAGATTAAAAGAGTCGCCTGTCGCAGAGATCAATGCAGAGCATGTCCCTGGTATTATGCCTGATCATTGGATTCGGGAGCAGGCAGAGAACACTGAGATGATTACACCTTTTGTTGAAAAGCAAAATCGTCAGAAAAATGGGCAGAAAATCATTTCTTATGGCTTGTCGTCCTATGGCTATGATGCACGTGTGTCCTCAAAATTTATGATTTTCACCAATGTGGATAATGCCATTGTGGATCCCAAAGCATTTTCCTCACAAAGTTTTGTCGAGCGAGAAACAGATGTATGTGTTATTCCGCCTAATAGCTTTGTGCTGTGTCACACAATTGAATATTTCAAAATTCCAAAGGATGTATTGGTAATTTGTCTTGGCAAGAGCACCTATGCGCGCTGTGGTTTGATTGTGAATGTCACACCACTTGAGCCAGGCTGGGAGGGGCATGTCACGTTGGAGATTTCCAACACCACACCTCTGCCTGCAAAAGTCTATGCCAATGAAGGGATAGCTCAGCTTTTATTTTTTAAAGGGTCAACCCCGTGTGAGGTCAATTATGCAAGCAGAGCAGGAAAATATATGGGGCAAACTGGTGTCACACTCCCCCGAGCATAAACCAGAGCATAAAGTTGTGGGATTTGGTGTTTCGGACGCCAAGAAATCAGTCCAGCCTTCTGGGTTGGATAAGCTACGTATTGAAGGTGGTCATGCTTTAGAAGGGGAAATCCCCATCAGTGGTGCTAAGAATGCCGCGCTCAAAATCATGTGTGCCTCTTTGCTTACCTCTGAGCCGTTAACATTAACAAACATGCCTGTGACCTTGAATGACATCAAAACATTGGCGCATTTATTGAAACATATTGGAGTCTCCATCATGGCGCGCCATGATAAAACAGCTGTGCTCCATGCACACACCATTGAAACGCCTGTGGCGCCTTACGATCTTGTGCGCAAAATGCGCGGGAGTATTCTTGTGTTAGGGCCTTTGTTGGCCCGCCACGGCTTTGCAGAGGTCTCTCTCCCTGGAGGCTGTGCGATTGGCGCGCGTCCTGTGGATTTCCACATTAAGGGCTTAGAGGCAATGGGCGCAGAGATTCTCATTGAAGATGGCTATATTAAAGCCAAAACCAATGGCGGTCTCAAAGGCGCAACATACACATTTCCGAAAGTGAGCCATACAGGGACAGAAAATTTGATGATGGCGGCAACCCTTGCCCAAGGAACAACACTTCTTAAAAATGCAGCGCGTGAGCCTGAAGTGGTTAATCTTGCGGAGTGTCTTCGTTCTATGGGGGCTCAGATTACAGGAGAGGGAACAGATACGATCATCATTGAGGGCGTGACCTCTCTGGGAGGCGCAACACATGCCATTATGCCTGATCGAATTGAAACAGGGACATGGATGATTGCTTCTGCCTTGACGGGGGGTACGCTACGTCTCGTAAATACAAATCTTGGCTATTTAACCTCTTTAATTGCGCCTCTTGAGAAAGCAGGCTTAACAATTGAAACAGAAGGAAAAGATATCATTGTGAGTCGAAATCCTGGGCGTTTGGTGGGAACAGACATTATGACCGACCCTTATCCAGGTTTTCCCACCGATCTTCAAGCCCAATTTTTGACGATGCTGACATTATGCGAAGGGGCTGGGATGGTGACAGAAACCATCTTTGAAAACCGTTTTATGCATGTGCCGGAACTTTGCCGTATGGGGGCAGACATTACTGTGCAAGGTAACTCTGCCATTGTACGTGGCGTTGCAAAACTCAAAGGCGCCGAAGTCATGGCCACCGATCTGCGCGCCAGCGCCTCTCTCGTCCTCGCCGCCCTTGTCGCAGAGGGCACAACCACCATCAACCGTATATACCACCTTGATCGAGGCTATGAAGATATTGTAGGCAAGCTTGGGAATTGTGGAGCACATATTGAGCGTGTTTAGGCATTTTACACCTAGACAGACTTTTACGAATACGCTAAATACTACCCTCAGTATAGAGCTGCTGTAGCTCAGTGGTAGAGCGTTCCCTTGGTAAGGGAGAGGTCGGGAGTTCAATTCTCCCCAGCAGCACCATATACCATCGTATGCAGATTTTGTTGAAGGCGAAACAGAGTGACGTTATGGATTTTATTAACTGGATATTTTTCGACACAATTTTTGGAATAGCAACTATTGTGATGGCAACATATGGAATTGTAAGGTTATTATTTAAGGATAAAGAAAATAAAACCCCTGAAATTATTGCTGGTGTGGCATTTTTTACTGCTCTGTTAACAATCCCAAGCATTCCAAGATATCAATTTGAGAATGAGATTAGAGAAAAAATAAACCAGTCGCCTTGGATGCGTGTCGTTAATGAAACAAAATGGGGTGACTTGACTGAAATTCTAACGCTTTTTGTTACACCTGTAGGCTCTTTTACACTGGTTATGCCCAATGAACCAACAATCGGCGGGTTTTCCGTTATAACCTTTCAATATGATGAAGATCCCATTGAGAGTCTTATTGAACCCGAGTGTTCTGATGAAACGTATACTTATTCATACCCTCATAATGGAAAGTTTGTTTATGGGACTGAAGAAGATGGCAGTTTCGATGTTGTGAAAATGCAAGGTTGGGAACATGAACAATTTTGTAAAAGTGATTGGTCAAAAGAAAAAGACGCGCTTGGTGAATATCGTTTGAAGCAGATGGATAACAATTTGTAAAAACAATAAAAACAAAAAGGGCTCCTGTTAACTTGTACGATTTGATAAAAATACTTCTTTCTGAGGGGGGAAATCTTCCATTGCCAAAAGTACGGGAAATTACGAATGATATTCTTAAAGAGACTGTCGATCCAAATCACCGTTTGCATCATCCTTTTTTCTATGAAATTCTACCATTAATCAAAATTGCGGAATGTATTCAAGGTGAGGGAGTTGTCAATGTTCAATTTTGTTCCCAGTATGAAGAATATGATGGGGAGATGATTTTTAAAAATGGCAATACAAAGAAAGTGGAATTCACCAGAGAATTAAACAAGGAAACTGGAGAAAATGAAGCACGCCGTATGAGGCTTTTGAACGAGAGGGGGCATGTTCCCGCTTTTGGAAAAATAAAGGCAACTTACGAAAAAACAGAAACTAGGCGCAAAAAAGAAGTTTTTGAAGAGAACCAATTAATTACTCGGCAAGTCAAATGTGAGGCTTGGTATCAGGAAATTTCTGACTCTTTAGTTTATGCTTATCAGGCAAAACAGCTCCCAAAATACAAAAGCTATTGGCTTGGTATTACCTTTAACGACTGGGAGTTACCAAGTTTAAAGGATAAATATTATTTTAATATTGCGTGCAACCAATTTTGGAAAGAGGTAGTTGCGACGAACGCCGTCTTTGAAAGAGTTTTTGTTATAGGGGATTCCAACAACTTTATATGGGATTCACGAAACGCTGAAAAATGAGAAGTTAGAAATCCCCTGTACGATAATTTTACAATAAAAACAATTGCTTATGATGCGGAAAAATTGCTTATTTAAACAACTGTGCACCAGTCTCAAAATTAACGTCGTCCAAACGATCCTAACAGGCCACGCATGACTTCACGGGCAATGGTGCGTCCGATGGACGAGCTCATAGAGCGGACAACGGATTTAATGGCGGCTTCCGTCACTGTTTGGCGGTTGCCTCGTTTGGGCTTTGTCGTTTTTCCTGCGCTTTTTTGCGCTTTTTCAGCTTTCTGTGAGGCCTGTTCTGCCCTCTTTTTCAGGATTTCATAGGCGGATTCTCGATCTTGAGAAACATCATATTTATCACCCACTCCGTCGGCTTGCATCGCCATCCGCTTAGTGCTTGCGCTACAGGCCCCCAAACGAGACATGGGAGGACGAATTAATGTACGTTCTACCACAGAAGGGATACCTTTTTTCTCTAGGGTTGAGACAAGCGCTTCTCCGACGCCCATCTCGGTCATGACTGTTGCGGTATCAAAATTTGGATTTTGACGATAGGTCTCGGACGCCGTCTTGATAAACTTTTTTTGCTTGGGGGTAAAGGCACGCAAGGCATGTTGTATACGATTTCCAAGTTGCCCAAGAATAGAGTCGGGAACATCTTGTGGATTTTGCGTGACAAAATAAATGCCAACGCCTTTCGAGCGAATTAAACGGACAACTTGCTCGACTTTTTGAATAAGGGCTTTGGGGGCATCTTCAAACAATAAATGCGCTTCATCAAAGAAAAAGACCAGTTTTGGCTTGTCAGAGTCGCCGGTCTCAGGCAGTTCTTCAAACAGTTCCGCCAAAAGCCAGAGTAAAAATGTTCCGTATAAGCGAGGAGCGTGCATCAACTTATCGGCGGCTAGAATGTTGATATAGCCTTTTCCATCCATATCTGTGCGCATAAAGTCTTGGAGTTCCAATGCAGGTTCTCCAAAAAATTGATCTGCACCTTGATCCTCCAAGCGCAAAAGAGAGCGCTGGATGGCTCCAATAGATTGCTTGCTCACATTCCCATACTCCGCAGAAATGTCAGAGGCGCGCGCGCCCATAGAAATAAGAAGCGCGCGGAGATCTTTCAGATCAAGCAGAAGCATTCCTTCTTCATCGGCAATTCGAAACGCAATATTAAGAACACCTTCTTGTGTATCATTGAGCTCTAACATTCGCGCCAAAAGAAGAGGGCCAATCTCGGAAATAGTTGTGCGGACAGGATGGCCTTTCTTACCAAAGAGATCCCAAAAGGTCACAGGAAAAGCTTGAGGTTTATAGTCTTCCAGACCAATAGTTTCCGCCCGTTTTACAAGAAAATCTTCCATCTCAGAGGGGGCACATAGTCCAGAGAGGTCTCCTTTCACATCCGCCATAAAGACGGGCACGCCAGCATTCGAAAACCCCTCTGCTAAATTCTGAAGCGTCACGGTCTTCCCCGTCCCTGTTGCCCCTGCAATCAACCCATGACGGTTTGCCCATTTGAGTGGGAAATAGATCTTATGCTCTGGGTGTCCTGTTTCCGACCCAATATAAAGGGCGTCTGGTGTGTCTGTCATATCTGTTTCTCTTCTCTCACTTTTTCGTGAGTGTAGAGAAAGAGGAGGGGTTTTTCAACTGTGGTGCATTAAAAACTCATAATAGAGGAGAGTTATGGAAGCTCTTATCTAGAGTAGTATTCCAGAGAAGATTCTTTTGTCTTTCGGGTGTATCTTAAGCCACCCTACGTTTTTCTTGCGTTCTTCTTAAAAGTCACGTAAGAGTAAAATATTCAACATAATTCTTTTTTTGAGAAAGAAGAGAAGGGGAGTATAGATCTTCCCAGAAGCAGAAGCAAAAAAATCAACCACAAGGAGATTTTAAGATGCGCCTCATCGGATATTTTATAGTTTTATTATGGGTCTTTACCCCGTTGACAGCACATGCCCTCTCTTGTGCACCGCCTGTCTTGGATAAAGAACTGGTCAAGAGCTCAAGCATTATTTTTGAAGGAACAGTCCAGAAAAGTAGAGCCTTGAATATGCTGGAGAAAACAAAAAGATTTATAAAGAAACGGGGAGGAGATAAAAGTAATCTTTTGATGTATGAGTTCATTGTAACCCGCGCGTGGAAAGGGGTTAAAATAGGAGATATCGTCAAAGTTCTCCGCAATACATATTGGGGAGATGAGTTCCGTGTGGATGGAACAATTTATTTAGCTATTGGCCTTGAAAAAGAGCACGATTATTATCGTGCTCACTTATGTGGAGCAACCAATGCTCTTCAATACTATAAAAATAATAGGCAAATTAATGTACTCAAAGGTATTTTTGGAGAAGAGGGGAATTGATTTTATATAAAATCCAAGGCACATAAATGGTCGAAGAAAGCTTGTTTGTTGCTCGAGCTTTCCTGAGGATAGGATTGCATGTAAATCCCGTAAGCAACTTTTAAATTACTGCTGGAGCGCGCGACAAGAGGGTGCGATGAGTAACGTTTATAGTCTTGCTTTGCAGATTTTTCAGCGTGATGCCATTTCATAAAAAATTTGCGTTGATCTTCTATCGCATGTTTTACAAGTATTTGCGCCCCTTTCAGATGAGAGGCGGGTTCTAGCCTGTCTATTTTACTGAGAATGCTCTCATAAATTCTTTCATACTCTTGAATATTATAGGGCTTTTGATGATACATCTTTTGTAAGAGTTCAACACGCACAATAACAGCAAAATCGGTGAGGGAAAAGAGTTGATGGAAATATGTCTTCTGATTCTTGTCGATAGGAGATGTCCTATGATCATAACGTGTCTGTTTATGAGGGATCAACGCATAGGCCTCTTCAACGGATAAAGTCAACGAGTCAGCAAAGGACAGAGTTGTCGTGCATAAACTTATAAATATGATCAAGAGACATGCTCTCATATTCTTCTCCTTATATAAATATTGTAGAAGTAAAAATTTAATAAACTATAAATTTTATGAGCAATGGGTATCTTTAACTCACCACTATATCAACCCCCACCCCCAAGGCCTCTGCAATTTGTTTTAAGGCTTGGATGGAGCCATTTTTTTTGCCAGTTTCGATTTCAGTGAGGAAGGGGCGAGAGACTTTGGCTTGGGTGGCGAGGGCGTGTTGGGTTAATCCTCTATATTTACGAATGATTTTAATGGGGTGTTCTTTTTTTTCTGCCAAGGCATTGAGAATCTCTTCAGGGAGAGAGGGGAGGTTTTTTCTTACAAAAAGCCCTTCTTTTGTCATTGCGCGATACTCATGAAGCGGTATCATGACATACGGTTGTCCATCTCTATGGGTTAGATCGTAATCCATACACCAAGTGTGACACATTTAAATTTTTTGTTAAGGGTTTGTTTCAAGGAAAAAAAATATGAGTAAAGAGCTAACGCATCACGTTTATTGTGCGGACAAAGAGGAAGAAATCAAACATGTGGTTGTACTTTTGCATGGCTATGGGGCGAATGGGTTGGACTTACTGGATTTAGGGCAAACATGGGCGCGAAGTCTTCCGAATACCGTGTTTGTGTCTCCGAATGCACCGTTTTCGTGTGACGCAGGGGGCGAAGGGTTTCAATGGTTTTCTTTGCAAAATTATACGCCTGAGGCTATGGAGGAGGGGGCTCAGATAGCTTACCCCTCTCTCAAGGCATTTATGGATCAAATGAGGGCGGAATATAGCGTTAATAAAATCTCCCTCCTCGGGTTCTCGCAAGGAACAATGATGGCTTTGTACTATGCTCTACGCCATGGGGAGCATGTCTCTGGGGTCTTGGGGTATAGTGGTGCTCTGCTTGGGGCAAAACTCCCTGTGCTAGAAACACAAAAATCTTTGCCTATATGTCTTATTCATGGAGAGGCTGACCCTGTGATCCCTGTTCAAGCGACAGAAATGGCCTATACACACCTCCAACAGCTCGGGTGTGATGTAGAAAAGATGATTGTCCCTCATCTTGAGCATGGGATTGATGGGGCAGGGCTGAGCAAAGGGGGCGTATTTTTGGAGCGTATTATGTCAGAACATTAGGCGACGACAAGTTCTTGTTTCGGAACGGAATTTGTGGCAACCTTCTCTTCAACTTGCTGAACAAACACTAAAAACCCGTTTGGAGGAATGGTATATTTTCCTCCTTGCTCATGTGTCGACATTGATTCTGTTTCTGTATAAGGTGTCCCTTGTGTTGTATCTACAATTCTGTTCCATGAGGCGCCTCCTGCTAAGGTAGGAAGTGTACACTCAATTCCGTGCTCACAGGGATTGGTATAAACCAAGAGGCGAGAGTTTTGATTGACGGACGCAAAGCTGTTCCCGTTTAATTCTGGAAAGGCTGTATTGTTCATCATAAACCCTAAAAAGCGTTCCTCCTCCCAAGAGGTCTTTTCTTCGCCTGTGGTTTCAATCCATGCCAAGTCTTTTACACCATGTTCATCTATTTTGAGACCATGAGGGAATTGAGCCCGCATTAAAGGCCCACTCATATTTCTGAGGTTCATCATGAACGCGGTAAAGTCGATGGCTCTTTGTTCCTCTGTATCTGAGGATTCTGGCCATTGTACCCACCCAATCTTATTGTCTTGGCAATAGACATTATTATTTCCGTTCTGTGTATTCATCATTTCATCACCCGCGCGCATCAATAAAGGACCATGGGAGAGAGTAAGGGTGGCCATCATATTAAAGTAAGCATGAATGCGTGCCGCTTTTATAGCGGGGTCATCTGTTTTACCTTCAGTACCATGATTGCTAACGACTTCACTCTTGCACCCGTCATTATTATTTTCTCCATTTTTTTTATTATGTCGTTGATTATATGCTGTAGAATCCCATAAGGTCGCGCCATCATGAGTGGTTAAGTCATGTACGGAAGTGTTGGCACGGATGATGGTGTCTGACTCTGTTTGAACGGAGTGTCCGCCATGTTTTCCATTATGGTTAAAGGTGAGTGGTGATCCAGAAATGGATTCTGCGAGATCACTTGCTGAATTCTCATGGAGCCATGCTTTTCGGACACTCTTTTTATATTGGTCACTCCATTCATAAAAACCACGGGGCATATTGCCTAGATTATAGCCCCCCATTCCCGTATCCCATGGTTCTCCAGCATGTTTCAGACCTTTAAGGACAGGGTGATCCATGATAGCATCAAAGAGAGGCGCTTTTTTACTATATCCATATCCATGTGCTGGATCACGTCCCATGGCATTGAGAAGATCATAGCGGAACCCATCAATATGGTATTCTTCTGCCATGTGAGACAAAGAGTTGAGCACGAGGAGTAAAACTTGTGGATGATTCACATTAAAGAGATTTCCGCATCCTGTGTCATCGATATTAAAGCGTTTGTTTTCAGGTTGGAGCGCATAATATGCTTCATTGTCTATGCCTTTAAAGCTGAGTGTTGGCCCCAAATGATTGCCTTCGCAGGTGTGGTTGTAGACAACATCAAGAATAACTTCTATGCCAGATTCATGAAGGCTTTTAACCGTTGTTTTTAGTTCTTCTCCTGCATTCTCTCCCTGAGCATAGCGTGTCGTCGGGGTAAAGTAATTAAGGGGGGCATAGCCCCAGTAATTGGTCTTTCCTGTGTTTTCATCAATGAATGTTTGAACGGGCAAGAGTTCAAGGGCTGTCATAGATAATTTTTTAAGGTGAGTGACAACGGGAGAAGATCCGAGGGCTTTATAAGTGCCTCGAAGTGTTTCACTGAGAGCACTGAAGAGTTTGGTCAGGCCTTTGACGTGAGCTTCATAGATTGCTGTGTGAGACCACGATGTGTGGGGACGTTCATCATTGCCCCAGTCAAATGTGGAGTATGGATCTGTGACAACGCATTTAGGCATAAAGGGTGCGCTGTCCCGTGTGTCCATATGATAATCGGCATCCTCGGCGCGAGATTCATTTACATCATGCACAACATAGGCAAAATGCTCTGGTCTGAGGCTAAAGTCTTTTTCTCCTGAAAGTTTTTTGGCGTAAGGATCTATAAGAAGTTTATGAGGGTTAAATCTTTTCCCATTATTAGGATCATAGGAGCCGTGAACACGGTATCCATACTGTTGCCCTGGTTGTATATCGGGAGAAAATCCTGTCCATATATTATTGTCTTGTCGTTCTAAAAAAAAGCCTCGCGTCTCGTTGCCCTGTTCATCAAAGAGGCAAAGTTCAACGCATTCAGCATTGCCTGAAAACAAAGAAAACTGTGTGCCTCCCTCTTTTTTATTATAGATAGCGCCAAGTTTTATAGGTGGTTCTCCAGACATATAGAGCCTCAGTTTTTTAAATGGTGAGTCTTGATGCTAGATGTTGAAGAAGGCCTTGGTCAAGTATTTTCTATAAGTTTTTCTTCATTTATGTGATATTCACACAGTCTTTGTATTATTTTTTGAGTTGTTTTACTTGGAGAGTGTAAAATTCATATGAAGTTAGGATTTCTTAATAATAATTAACCTTTTAAAATAAAATTATAAAAAATCATTTTTTTTGGGTTTTTAGTTTTATTATTTTCAGGCTTATATAGATTTTTTTAATAATTTTAGGTTAAAGCCCTATATTTTTGCTATAATGGGAGTCATAGAGGTGCGAGGCTTTTGAGCCGTGATGCGCAAGAAACTAAAAAAAGAAACTATAAAAAAAGAGCGTCACCGCTCCAGTACGGAAGTCTCCACTTAGAACGCAACAGAGTTGACGTGAAGGGAGACATATTTTGCACGCACCCCCCGCTAATCCGAATTTAGAACAGTGTTCTGCTCTAATTTTAAATGCAGATTACAGGCCTTTGTCTTATTATCCGTTGTCCATATGGTCTTGGCAGGATGCTGTGAAGGCTATTTTTCGCGGGACAGTCTCTGTTGTGTATGAACATGAGCGTGAAGTGTCTAGCCCGAGCCAGCGTATGAAGCTCCCTAGTGTTCTTGTCCTCAATGAATATATCCCAGAAAAACGAACACCTGCTTTTACCCGATTTAACGTATTCCTCCGAGATCATTGGCGATGCCAATATTGTGGAGATAAATTTAGAACACAAGCTTTGACTTTCGATCATGTTGTGCCGCGCTCTAAAGGCGGAGAGACAACATGGAAAAACATTGTAGCCGCCTGTCAGAAATGTAATGCAACCAAAGGCAATAAGCTACCCTCAGAATGCCATATGCATCCTCTTCATGAGCCTCGTCAACCGAGTATCCATGAATTGCAAGCATATGCACAAAAGTTTCCTCCTCATTTCTTACATAAGGGATGGGAGGATTTCTTGTACTGGGACTCCGAATTGGAGGACGAGTGCGTTCATTAACCACAACAACAGGGAGGTTGTTATGATTAGTATAATAGAAAAAACTGTAGATGTGAAGCATACGCATTCCACAATGGAAGCGATATGGTTCTATTTAACATCCTTGGTGGTCCTTGTCGGACTTTCCACAGTGATCTTTCACATTCTTGGTATGATGGGTGTTGTCACAGATGTGACAGGCTTCTTCGGAGGTCACGAATTGCACACCTTATTTGGAACAGGGTTTATCCTTGTGCTCTCAAGTCTCATTTTGACGGGACGGAAGCTCACGGGGGACTTGTTCTCAATATTACTCGTTGTCCTAGGTGTATATCTTGGATATGAGACAAGTATTTTACTTGGTTTGATTCCAGTGTCTATTTTGACAACGTTAAGAAAATAGAGACTTTACTATATGACCCTAAAAAGCGAGGCTCAGTGCTTCGCTTTTTTTGTTGACACACCGTATCGAAATAATGTAAGGATCCTTACATAGTAACAATACACTTGATACCGTCATCCCCGAGGACATGCAGAGCATATCTTAAACGCCGGGGATCCACATAAAGTAAAACATGAATTCCTGCCTTCGCAGGAATGACGGGTGAGGGGGGATATTGTTCGTTTTTTAGATATAGAGGGAAATGTTGAGATGTTTAAAGATTTATTTAATTTTGGTAAAAAAAGAAACGCAAAAGAGGCTGTTATATTTTTCCTCTTTTACATTGGGTGTTTTGCTATTGTGAGTTCTTTACTTCAGGGGCAATTATAGTCGTTTCTAATAAGGCTATTACAAACTGCGTTCAAACGCTCCAAAATGACTGTGGGCTTCGGGCAAAGCCCGCTTCGCAGTCGCTCGTTGTAATGTGCATTGAAGAATGCCTGATTCTTAGTTCACATTAACTATCTAAATCAAGCAGGCTGTGCAGAGCGTTTGTGTCTGAGCGCGCCAACGCACAACCAGAGACAGGGGAGGGCGAGTATTCCTATTGTGATGGCACGACCTATGGGTTCACTTGGCTCTAAAGGTTCTGTGAGTGTGTGCCAATAGAAATTATCGATCATGGGCACGGCGCTGGCCTCTGTGAGTTCATGGAATCCATAGACGAAGAGGTGGAGGCAGAACAAGATCAAGAAAACGCCTGTGACTTGCATGAAAAGACGCAAGTTGATAGACGCACTTTGTGTCACCCATAAAGCCCCAATCACGCCAACGGCGATGAGGCCAAGAAAAGCGCCAACTATTAATTCTCCGCTGTTGAGTGCACTAGAGAGAGAGCCAAGCATGAGCGCTGTTTCCATGCCTTCACGCGTGATCATCACCACGGTAAATACAAAGACACCGATAACGGCTGAGAAATTTTCTTTTGAGGCCTGTGTCTCAAGTGTATCCGTAATGGTGGTTTTAATGTTTTTTGCGCCGATCATCACCATGACAGTAAGGGACGCAACCAGAAGCCCCGCGCCAATCGCCAAAAGACCTTCCATGAGAGGTGTGTCTGCAAGCTCTGCAATATGCCACCCCGTTGTGGCACTGATCAGAAGCGCCACGCCAATTCCCCAATAGACAGGCTCTATAAGATTTTTACGTCCTGTCTTTGTGAGGTACGCCAGCATAATAGCCACAATCAAAAAGGCTTCCAAGCCTTCACGAAAAGTAATAAGGGATATTTCAAGCATGTGTCTTAGGTCTCCAATAATAAATCAACATCTAAATGAGAATGATTATCATTATCTAGTGAATTATCCTAAAAGAGTCAAGTTCTAATACCCATTCGCCTTCCGTATCATAAGAACAGCGCTTATCAAACACACGATCCCCACCCCCAGACAAAAGACCACATTATAATTGGCCATAGACAACCCTAGAAGGGGGTCTGCCCATGCGATGTCACTGCATTTGGCTTGAGGCATGTTTTTGATGCGCTCCAAGAGTTCCTCGACGGTCCCGCTCATGTCTGGGGTGCCACAGCCTTTTAGACCTTCCCACCAATGCCGTTCAACACCTGAATGGAAAAAGGCAATGCCAGAATTTACAAAGAAGGTGAGCGCAGAGAGGAGGGTGATGACCGCAGACGCCCTCAGATTTTTTTTACACAGAAACAAGATTACAAGCCCTAGAACAATGGCAATTGCATAAGGAATGCGTTGGTAAATACACAAGATACAGGGGAGGAGTCCGAACCCATATTGACTTGTGAACGCCATAAGAAGAGCCAATGTAGAAATGCCTGCAATGAATAATCCCATCCATTTTGGGGTTGTTAATATATGTTTTATAAGAGTTATATCCATTTTTTGTTCATTCCATCAATAATGGGGAGGACGTTCGGAGGCGAGGGTATCCTCAGTATCCATACTCTCTTCGAGCATTTGTATTTTGTGGGTTGTTTTTGTGAGGCGCTGTTTGAGGCGGTCAATTTCCTTCCATTGGGCATTGACCATATCGCTAAGGTCTTGGATTTGTTGATCTTGCGTAGCGAGGGTGTGTTCAATATTTGTCTGTATATTTTTGTCCATGCGCTTAATATACAAGAGACTCCAGAACTTTGTCGAGGCTTGGGCGTTTTGCATAGCCATTTTCTTGGTGGATGGTTTTGATCATCTTGTTTTTATCAATGATAACAATGGCTGGATTAGGAATGCCATAGTGAGGAGAGGCAGGGTCAATATCTGTATTGAGGAGTCCAAAGGCGTTGATGGCCTCTGATTTTGGATCGGATAGGAGGGGGAATGTCAGTGCGCGTTGCGCTGAAAATTTATTTAAACTCCCCACAGGATCATAACTAAGGGCGGCAACTTTATAGCCACGCTGTTCGAACGCGCTGATATGTTTATTGACATCAATCAGTTGTGCTTGACAGTACGGACACCAATTGACAGAGCGAATGAAAAATAAAACAAGGCCATTCTCTCCAGAAAGGCTTTCAAAAGACTGTACAACAGCGCTTTGATCTTTAAGGGCGAGATCATGAGGAATCTTTTCATTGAGATCCATAGACAGGGCGCTGGATGCTGAAAAGATCAGGATGTATGTTATTAGAAGTAGGTGTTTCATCTGTTTTCTCCTTGTTGTATATATTCGTTTTTAGATCAAAAAGAGTTACAGATTCTCTAGAATCTGAGAGATTGCCTGAAAATCTTGTTGTGTCGTCGCCCATTTTTTATCTTGTATCGGATCTATGCCATAGAAATCTTCATTATAAATTTCAGATTTAAGAAGATCTTCGACATGAGAGAGGGTAAAGAGTGTGTCTGTGTCAAGTTCTCTGTCCATAAAGGCTAAAGAGAGGACAACGGATCCTGTTGTTGAGACAAGCAGTTGAAAGAGTGTGAAGTGCCAGAGATCTAAATCGTCACTATACTTCGATACGTATCGATTGTTTATTTCTGATTGTGTGAGAGCGAGGAGAGCTGTTGTGGTTTTGAGTCGCTCTCCTGTTTTCTTTTCAAACCAGTCTAGCCATGGATCCCATGCGTCAGATTGCCGTTGAGCATAAAGCTCTGGGTGCTCTGTGCGGTAACAGATCATGTCTGTGTCAAGATAGGCAAGGAGCTGTATTTTGATTTCTTCTCGGTCTCTTGTGACACGGTCGAGGGCGGTGGTGATGATTTGCGTGATGGGCATGCTATCAGGGACAATCAAATCCTTTTGTGCACTCCATTCCGCTTGCATGAGTGTGGCCAGAGCTTTTGTAGGGGCGCGTAAGTGTGTGCCTAAGGGCGTTTTTACATTTTTCCCATCAAGATCAATGCTGTATCCAGTATCAGCTTTAGAAACGGAGACAAGTTTATAAAAGCGTTTCATGTCTATTATATCTTATTGTTGGTTGCATTAAGAATTGAATACATCGTTTTCCCTCCCGTCATCCTGAACTTGTTTCAGGATCTGGTGAATATAGGCATGAGATCCTGAAACAAGTTCAGGATGACGGTGTGTGGGGCGTGCCTGATTTTTAATGAAAGTCACTGTATCATTCAAATAGGGAGCACAGTCACTTTTCTCGATAAGAGAGTCTTTAGGAGAGAGAAGTATATCTGTTTGAGACTCAAGAATACGAATTTTTTCTTCAAATAAATTGATTTCAAGAGGGAAAATATTATGGAGGGTATGAGATCCTTGTGTTTTGATCAGCCCGTTTTGAATAAGAATTTTAGAGCCAGAAAATTTAAATTCTCCAATAAAACACTCTATGTTCGTGTGATCGACACTAAAGAAGGGAGAGACAGATGCATCCATATTTTCTCCTGACCCTGTAATGTAATATTTCCCATTCTCTGTAAAAAGACGACCTGAAAGTGTTTTATCCTCCCAATGAAAAGAGAAGGGAGATGATTTTTTTATTTTATAATCTTGTTGTCCGCGGGCATTGGTTGCAAGAGGCTCAATGTCTAGGCGGAGCTCAAGAGGAGAGGGGCGTGAAAATTGAATAGAGATATAAGGAGGGAGACTCTCCTCGTCCACGACCTCAATCGAGTCAATGGATCTTACGGCTTGATTGTCCTTCATGAAGTTTATGTGTTTGATATTTATATCTCTAAACACACCATTTCTATGAACAAGGAGGACGCCAGGCGCGCGAAAGAGAAAATCTTGAACAGTGATTTGTGTGTCAGAAAAAAGACCGTTCTTAATGCCTTTCATATCAAACACAATTTCTGGAAAGAGTGTAAAATTATTGAGCTGTGCTATATGTGTCTCTTTGCCTGTGACTCTTGAGAGCGTTTTTTCTATCCCCCCTTTTTGTGCCTCTCCCTTCCCTTGGAGAAGATTTAGGCATCCCACAAAGAGGATAAAAAGCCCGATGACGAGGAGAACAATACGAATAGCCCATGTCAGACATTTACTAAATAATGTCTTTGGTTTGGGGGGGAGCGTATCGTTAAAGAGAACCATTATATTTTTACATTTTCAAAAGGGTCATAGGCCTTGTCAGGATGAAAACCCAGTGTTTGACATGTTTTCTTTAAATCTTCGGCAATCGGGATGGAGATATCAAGCATCTGGTTTTTCTTGTTGGGGTTTGGAAAGGCAATGCGGTAGGCTTGAAGATGAAGGCGTTTATTCAAATCAAAGCCCTCAACAAAACTCCCTCCATATTTCCTGTCTCCGATAATAGGGCATCCCAGAGCATCTGCAATATGCACGCGAATTTGATGTGTGCGTCCAGTCCGAGGCCAAAACGCGACAAGGGCTATATCGTCGCCTACTTGATCAATCACACAAAATTCGGTTTGGGCGCGTTGTCCATGTTCATCATCGAGTACCATTCGTTCTTTGTTGGCTCCTTTGCCTTTGGCAATGCCTCCAAAGATGGTGCCAGCCTCAGCTTCTGGAATATTATGCGTAAAGCCCCAGTAATATTTGCGGATATTCTTGTCTTTGAGGGTTCTTCCCATGGCTTGCACAGTTTTAAGCTCTCGGGCGCACATGAGAAGCCCTGATGTGTCTTTATCCAAACGATGGAGAAGTTTTGGGCGTACGCCTTTGAGTTTGCCGTGTGTGCTTTCAAACACGGCCAACATCCCGTCCATATGGCGATCAATATCTGATCCGCCTTGGGTGGGGAGGCCATAGGGCTTATTAAAGATAATGAGATCCCCGTCGTCATAGACGATCAGAGATTCCATAAATTCTTTATCATTGGCACGAATTTTATAGGGCGCGCCTTTTTCATGCATCTCCAGAGGAGGGATGCGCACACTCTGTCCATAGCTAAGCTTCGTAGCGCTTTTGGCGCGTTTTCCATCAATGCGTAGCTGCCCTGTGCGGATAATCTTTTGCAGGAGGCCAAAGGGGGTTTTGGGGCAATATTTTTTGAGCCACCGATCAAGGCGTTGCCCTTCTTCGTCGGCTTTAACTTGGATATGTCTGACGTTACTCATGTTATGCGATCATCTGCTTTGTTAAAAAGAACCCAAGGCATAGCCCACCCACAGACAAAAGTACAGAGCCAATGAGATAGGCAAAGGCAAGGCTATAGTCTTGTTTTTGCAAAAGATGAAGAATGTCCAGAGAAAACGTCGAAAAAGTTGTAAACGACCCCAAAAACCCAATCATCAAAAAGGCCTTAAACAGCTCAGAACTCTCCCAAAGATGAAGGAAGAGTGTCAGGCACACGCCCATCAAGAGAGATCCCAAAATATTGACCGTAAATATCCCAATGGGAAATATAGTCACAATCTTTTGTGTCAGAAAATGATTAAGCCCATAACGACTTACAGCCCCTAGAGCGCCTCCTGTCGCGATGGCAATTAATGTGTTCATGTGTGTTTCTCCTGCCATTTCCCCCATTTATGAAGCATGCGTGTCATACTCTCATGTGACTTTACGAGCGTGATTGCTTGATCAAAATTGCACCATCTTAGCGTAACAGACTCATCGCTGATTTGAAATGCATTGCTATGGGTGCATTGGAAGAGGTAATCAATGTTGAAATGCTCATGTGGGGGTTCTTCTTTATTACTGTTAGCAGGAATAGGATGTGTGCTCACATTAAATATCCCTTCTATCGCTAATGTAAATTCGGAGATGCTAGATTCTTCTTTTGTTTCTCGTCGAGCAACCTCGAGAATATCTGTCGAGCCATCAGCATGTCCACCAAAGCCCAGCCATTTATTTAAAAACTTATGGTGATTAAGAAGAACTTGGTTTCCTTCTTTGTTGATGAGGAGGGATGATCCAGTGATGTGCGCTGGAAAACAGTCCCTCCAAAAACATCGAGGTTCAGCCTCTACAAGATGTACAATTTTTTCGTAGTGGCATTGTTCCTCTTTGGTAGGAACATAGGTGTCGAGTTCTTTTAGAAAATTAGTCATGTTTCTATTTACCACAGATAAACACGGATCAACACAGATAGGTTTATATGTGATTTGATTAAGATATAACACACATTGTCATCCTGAACTTGTTTCAGGATCTAGTACATACAGACGTGAGATCCTGAAACAAGTTCAGGATGACAATGAGGAAGATCGTTTATGGAGGCGGGAGGGTATCTCACTCACAAGAAGAAATATCCGTGTCTATCTGTGTTCATCTGTGGTTAAAAATCACCTCTGAGATTTCATAAGGTCTAAGAACCTGTTTAAAATCTTTTTAATATTTGCTATCCTTCCTTAGGCAACTTTGGAGGTTTAAATGTCGCATACTTATCCTAGTGATATAACTCGCAATCAATTTGAAAACATACGCCATATTTTAGAGAGTTCACGT
>JAJRSA010000026.1 GCA_024279035.1 Alphaproteobacteria bacterium | reverse complement strand
TTTGCATGGCTAGAAAAATGCCGAAGACTTTGGAAAAATTGCGAAAGAAAACTTAATACATCTTTACAAATGGTAACACTTGCTTTCGCTGTGTTAATACTAAAAAGATTTTAAACAGGTTCTAAGCCGTCTAGGCTACAAAACCTAGTGGGGTCATGTAGATGCGTGACAGTTCTACTTCTACTTTTACTTCTGTGTTTACTTTCATGATGTTTTACTCTCCCTCAACTTCTCCCAATACGCCAACCTTTTCTTAATCTCCCGCTCAAAGCCTCGTTCTACAGGCTGATAAAAATCTGTGCGCTCCATGTCTTCGGGGAAGTAATCTTGTCCTGAGAATCCGTCTTGTGTGTCGGGGTCATATTGGTAGCCTGCGCCATAGCCTTCGTCTTTCATCAGTGTGGTCGGGGCATTCAAAATATGTTTGGGGGGCATGAGGGAGCCTGTTTCTTTGGCTTTGCGCATGGCCAGCTTTGTGGCTTTATAGGCGGCGTTTGATTTGGGGGCAGTGGCGAGATAGATCATGGCTTGGGTGAGAGCCAACTCACCCTCGGGAGAGCCAAGACGCTCATACGCGTCCCATGCAGAGAGACACATTTGAAGGGCTTGAGGATCAGCTAATCCGACATCTTCCACAGCCATCCGAGTCATGCGACGGGCAATATAGCGGGGATCTTCGCCCCCATCCAACATCCGAGAAAACCAGTAGAGCGTCGCCTCAACATCTGAGCCGCGCATGGATTTATGCAGGGCGGAGATAAGATTATAATGACTATCATCGCCTTTATCATAGAGGGGAGCTCGTTTTTGGACGGCTTTAAAAAGCTGTGCTTGATCCCATGGGGTCTCGGAGGAGGCGTGTGTAAAGACTTGATCGGCCAAAGAGAGACAATAGCGCCCATCCCCATCGGCCATGGCTTTGAGTGCTTGACGGGCGTCCTGCGTGAGGGGGAGGGGTGTGCCTTTTTCGCTCTCTGCACGGACAAGAAGACCCTCCAATGCCGTGTCATCCAAACGTTTCAAGACAAAAACTTGTGTCCGAGACAAAATCGCGGCATTCAACTCAAAAGATGGATTTTCCGTGGTGGCGCCAATCAATGTGATGGTTCCATCTTCCACCACAGGCAAGAAAGCATCTTGCTGAGATTTGTTAAAACGATGGATCTCATCCACAAATAAAAGCGTGCCTTGCCCATTTTGTTTCCGAATGCGTGCCGACTCAAAGAGTGTTTTCAAATCCCCAACCCCCGAGAAAATAGCCGAGAGTTGCTCAAATTTGAAATCTGTATGATCCGCCAAAATACGCGCCAGAGTCGTCTTTCCACACCCCGGAGGCCCCCAGAAAATCAGAGAGGACAGCGCGCCACTTTCAATCATCTGACGAAGGGGCGCACCATCTCCAATCAAATGATCCTGCCCGATCACCTCATCCAATGTCTGAGGCCGCAACCGATCCGCCAAAGGACGCTGAGTGTCGTTTTGAGCGGAAGGTGTGGCTGTTTCAAAGAGGGGGGTGTTCATGAGCGAGGAGCGTAGAGTATGCTATGAGCTGTGTCTATATCGTCGGCTAATTTATAATCTCTTCTCTATTTTCTTGGTGGTGAAAAATGTGAAGAATTAGAATTCCGAAGTCTGTTATCTTATAGAAAAAGATATGAGACTTATGTTCATGACGATGGAATTCATGAAATTTTCGTCCTAGATTTGGTTGTTCTGCTAAAAGTTCAAAGGTCTTGTGTAAGGATATATAATATTCATCTGCCCTTTGCTCTCCAAAGTTCAGGAGGGAGTATTCATATATTTTTTCTAACGTTTTAGTAGCATCTTCTGATAGCTTATAAACGCTCATCTTTATTTAATCTTTCTTTGACGCCTTTCATGAGCTCAGGAATAGTGTGATTACTGACACCACTTTGTTCTGATTGCCTTAAAAGATTAAGAAGAGCCTTGTCTTCAGAGCCTTGCTCACGATCTTTCCTGACAAGGTCTCTAATATATTCACTTTCATTATGATAATCCCCTGACTCTACACGACTTTTGATAAAGCCACGCATTTGATCTGATAAAGAAATACTCATTGCTGCCATGGCTGTTGACCTCCTTTGATATTATATAATAGCATTAAATAATATTTGATAGCAATAAATATTATTTCAACGATATTACGTAGAGGCGAGTCGTTGGACTGGATTGTCCACCACTCGCTTACGTGGAAGTCTCCTCCTCACTAGGTTGGAGGTGTTTATGGCGAACGTCATGACACCAACTAACTTCCAATTCTATTAGAAGCGGGTTCTTAAAGGAAATCAAGAGAAAATATAAATTGACCACCATTTATTAAGAGCAATGTCTGAGGTCTGACGTATTATTTGACATGAGTATTAATCATGAGTATATTACCTAAGTATATTAGTTAGTCAATATGGCTTTAAGGAAAGGAAGAATGATTTGCAGGATATAACTTCAAAATGGGGAAAGAAGATTGCGGAACGAGGGTTTACTCAAATTCCTAATTATTTGCTTAATATCAATATGTTTGTTACGGATGAAATTAAGATTTCTTCTTCTGAAACCATTGTGTTAATTCACTTGATTTCAAACTGGTGGAAAAAAGATGATTTACCGTTTCCCTCTATGAAAAACATTTCAGAGAGAAGTGGTATTTCAGAAAGACAAGTTCAGCGAGCTTTAAAATCTCTTGAAGAAAAAGAATATATTTCACGAAAAAAACGGCGCATCAATAAAGCTATTTCTTCAAATGCGTATGATTTAAGTCCGACTATTGAAATTTTAAATTTGGTTGCTAATCAGTTTAAAAATAAGTATCCACGCAAAATTAAAGATTCGAAAAGAAAGGAGAGTAAAGAAAAATAATTTACGTGCTCTCAGGCAACATATTCCACACCAGATAAAACAATGTCCGCATGGAGCGGGCTATTTTGTGGTTGCGGATGATCACGCCTCCGAGGGGTTTTGTGGGAGAGTAGATCATGACGCTATCTGCATAGGTTTCAAAAATAATACGAAAAGGAAAATTTTCGGGTTTGAGTGTTTTAATGGCGCGGAGTTCTTGGGCATCTGATGTGTATTCTGAAATCATGAGAGATGTCTGTGGGACGATGGCTTTGTACCATGCCCCCATCTTTATGCGTTTCTCTATAAATGTTTTACGAAGCTCGGGGTATATTTTCATGACATCTGTGCCAGAGGAAAAACCGACAAGTTCTTTTGTCTCTCCTTTGGTAAATTTGAGATTTAAGAGCACATCATCGTAAATTTGCGCTATGCCTTTCTTGCCTTCAAAAAAACGAATTTCTGTGTCGCCTTTGTCTGCGCCTAAATGGGAGAGAAGGGGGAGGAGAGATTTCAAATCTTCTGTGAGATTTTCTTGCTTCAATAAAAGGGCTTCAGGGCTTTGGGCAAAATATTTATGCCGTGCGCCAACTTTAACGCTACTGATAAAGCTGGCCTCTTTTAAACGCTCCAAGCACACATCCACAGTCGAGCGATGAATTTTTGTTTCTGTTACAATTTCATGAATATACAGGCCCTCTTTAAAATGAAGGCAGGAGAGATAGACAGAAGCATCTTTTTGCTTCAGCCCCATGCGTGTAAGAAGTTGTATGACATCTTGAAACATGACGCTAATAATAACATAAAAATTGTTATTTTGCATTATATATAATGAATAAACTATAGTCTAAAAATGAAGTATATAAACATAATAAATTTAAGTGTTGTTGCCCTTCTGAGTTCTTTTTTAACCCTCTCTTTTGCGCCTCAGTCAGAGTCTGTGCAGAAGAAAGATCAGCGCTCTTCCCTAGAGAGGGTAATAGAAGCAGGTGTGCTCCGGTGTGGGTATATTTCCTATCCCCCTTATTTTGAACTAGATTTACAAACGGGCGCGCCCAAAGGAATTATGGTTGATATTATGGCAGCGATTGGGCACAAAATGGAGGTTCAGATTGAATGGACAGAAGAAACGGGCTGGGGCTCTATGATTGAAGGTCTGCGGAGTGATCGTTTTGATGCGGTGTGTTCTTCTGTGTGGAAAAATACGGCACGTGCCCTCCACACAAGGTTTTCAGATCCCATTGGATATTCAACCATTGAGGCATGGGTGAGGGCGGATGATCAGCGTTTTCATGCGCTTTCAGAGATCAATACCCCTGATGTGTCGATTAGCGTTATGGATGGAGAAATGACTTCCATGATTGCCTCAAGCTCCTTTCCGAAGGCCAAAACACTCTCTCTCCCTCAAACAGCCTCCTTTTCTGATCTTCTTTTGAATGTTGTTCATAAAAAAGCAGATATTGTATTTTTGGAAGAACAAATTGTTCAAGATTTCCTTAAAATGCACCCGAATGCGCTTCGGAAAGCTTTTCCTGACACACCCGTTTCGGCCTTCCCTATCTCTATCATGATGCAAAAAGAGGCTAATGATTTACAAACAATTATCAATACCGCTCTTGAGGAAATGCTTAATTCACAACAGATGGAGCAGATTTTTCTGGCGTATGACGAGGCAGTCTTTAAAAAGCGAAAACGTCAGTTTTAATATAAAAAAACCTCCCGAAAAGGGAGGCTTTAGCATTTGATATAAATTGTTGTCGTTAAGCCGCTTTCTTCAACGCTGCTTCTACCTTATCAAAAATGGCTTTGAACGCGTTAATGTCATGAACGGCAATATCTGCCAACACTTTACGGTCAAGCTCAATCTCTGCTAAGCTCAATCCATTCATGAATTGTGAATAGGGCATGCCGAATTGACGAGAGGCAGCGTTAATCCGTTGAATCCAAAGGCGTCTGAATTCACGTTTCTTAACACGACGATCTCTGTAAGCATATTGTCCTGCTTTTTCGACGGCTTGGACGGCTGTTCTGTAACAAGATTTACGGCGACCGTAATACCCCTTTGCGGCTTTGATAACTTTTGTGTGACGCGCATGCGCCCGTGGTGATCCTTTTTTTGCACGTGCCATTATTTAGCTCCTTCTGTCTGCGTTTTTGCTTTAGACGCTTTTTTGCGACTGTAAGGTAACCAATTTCTCAAGACGATACGAGCGTCTGCCTTAGACAAGAGCCCTGTTCTACGTGCTTTACGTTTCATTGATTTTGGTTTGTTTTGCATCATGTGGCTTGTAAAAGCGCTTCCTGCTTTTACTTTTCCAGATTTAGAGACCTTAAAGCGTTTTTTGACGCTTGATTTGGTTTTCATTTTTGGCATTTTCATCTCCTGTTTAAAGGGTTTCATTACAACACACGAGGCATGCCAGTCATAGGCCAGTGCGTTTAGTTTGGCTGTTTAAAGCAGGTTTTGACTTAGGAATCAAGGAAAATGTTTATGAACTCTCAGCAGAAACGATCATCAACATCTGGCGACCTTCCATTTTGGGCTCAAGATCAACAACACCAATGTCTTCTATATCTTTTTTAAGGCGGAGCATCATATCTAGGCCCACATTTTGATGTGCCATTTCACGCCCGCGAAAGCGCATGGAAAATTTGACTTTATTTCCGGCACTTAAAAAACGTCGTGCGTTGCGGAGCTTGACTTGATAGTCATGCTCTTCTGTTGTGGGACGAATTTTAACTTCTTTAAGCTCGACTATTTTTTGCTTCTTGCGCGCCTCAGAAGCTTTCTTTTGCTGTTCATATTTGAACTTCCCGTAATCGAGTATTTTACAGACAGGTGGCTCTGCGTTTGGAGATATTTCGACGAGATCTAATCCTATATTTTCTGCCTGTTCAAGGGCTTTTGCTGTGGCAACGACCCCCATCATTTCTCCATTTTCATCTACCAATCTCACTTTAAGAGATTTGATGTCCTTATTTATATTAGGGCCTGTTTTTTTGGGGGGCTGTTGTCCCCGAATTGGTCTAGAAATAGTCGTGTCTCCTTATATTATGACTGTAAAGCTATACTCATACGGTGCTTTTGCCTCTTTGACAAGGCGTAAACACGCAATAAGTCTACACTATAATAGGAAACTGTTTAACAAAACATTTATAGATCTGAATTTTGAGGTTTTAATTTTTTGTAATAATAAAGCCCTTTGATGGTTTCACCGTTGACGCGGGCATAGTAAGGATGTTCTCCAATTTTGATGTATCCTGCGTTCTCATAGAGTTTAAGGGCAGAGTGCTGTGTGGCTCTAATATCTAGATTGAGCACTTCTATGCCCTCATCGCGGGCTGTGCGTTCAATATAGGTTAAGAGAGTAGAGGCTAGCCCTTCTTGGCGGGCCCATGGTGCAATAAAAAGAGACATCAATTTGGCTGTAAAGCCTTGGGCTTGATTGTTTTTGGGTGCAAATAGAAGTTGAGCACTCCCGCAAATGATCCCTTCTTGACGGGCGAGGAACAGGAGGCGGGACGGCATGGCAACAACGCCTTGCCAATATGTTTCCAACGTATCTCTATCAGGGAGGTCTGTCCATCCGAATCCTCCTCCATCTTCGATAGAAGAATCTGTGGCATCACATAAATCATTGAGGTCTGAAAGAGAGAGAGGGGTTTTAGTATGTTCTATAGATTGCGTAGGTATAGATTTAGACTTTAAGAGTGATGATCCCATGCTAATATGCCTCTTTTTGAAATGTTCCTATGTTTTTATTGTACACTAAAAACATCAATATTTGATAGGAAAATCGTGATCGTCTATTGTGATTTAAAGGTAAGTAATGAAAAACAAGCATTTACCTTTATTTTTCTATTGACTCTTCTCTCTCTATCCATATACTGCGCCCGTCTCAATAGGTCTAGGCCTTGTTGGACATTGGTTTACGGACTGGAATTACGGTTCGGATGGAACTCAAATTTAGAAGGAGTAAAGAATGGCTCGTATTGCGGGGGTAAATGTACCCGATAATAAAGTGGTGGCGATTGCATTGACCTATATTCATGGGATAGGGCGTACGTCAGCAAAAGAAATCTGTGCAGCACATAAAATCGACGGCACACGTCGGATGAAAGATCTCACAGAAGAAGAACTCAACCTTATTCGGACTGAAGTCGATTCTGATAAATACATAATCGAAGGAAATCTGCGTCGTGAAGTGTCTATGAACATCAAGCGTTTGATGGATATGGGCTGTTTGCGTGGTTTGCGTCATCGTAAAGGCTTGCCTGTGCGGGGTCAAAATACACGCACAAATGCACGGACTCGTAAAGGTCCCGCAAAAGCAATCGCAGGGAAGAAGAAGTAAGGAGTTTGAACAATGGCAAAACCAGCAGTTAAGAAAAAAGTTAAAAAGAATATTGTTGAAGGGAAGGCATATGTTATTTCCACGTTCAATAATACTTTAATTACAATCACAGATTCTCAAGGGAACACCATCGCGTGGTCATCTGCAGGAACAATGGGTTTTAAGGGGTCTCGTAAATCGACGCCGTATGCGGCACAAATTGCGGCGGAAGATGCCGCGCGTAAAGCGCAAGAGCATGGGATGAAAGAATTGGATGTGGATGTCAAAGGGCCTGGATCTGGGCGTGAATCTGCGTTGCGTGGTTTGATCTCTGCGGGATTTATTATTCGCTCTATCAGAGATACAACACCTATTCCGCATAATGGCTGTCGTCCCAAGAAACGTCGCCGTGTCTAAATCTGTGCATAAAAACTGATCTAAATTTAGAAGAGAGAAAGGGAGAAAAATGGTTCTCATTAATAAAAACTGGCAGGAACTGATTAAACCAAGTTCAATTGATATTAAGAAAAAAGACAATAACCCAAATAAAGGGACTGTTGTTATTGAACCGTTAGAGCGTGGCTTTGGACTAACGCTTGGAAATGCTTTGCGTCGCATTTTATTATCTTCTATTCAAGGGGCTGCGGTCACAGGGGTTCAGATTGATGGCGTGATGCATGAGTTTTCCTCTATTGATGGGGTACGTGAAGATGTCACAGACATTATTTTGAATGTCAAAGCTTTGTCTGTGCGGATGCATGCAGAAGGCTCTAAGAAAATGCGCTTGAGTGCAACGGGACCGTGTGAAGTCACAGCCGCTCAAATTGAAGCAGGCGCAGATATTGAAATCATGAACCCTGATCTTATTTTATGTACGCTGGATAAAGGCGCGAAGTTGAGCATGGAGCTGACAGTGAGTTCTGGGAAAGGCTATAGAGCTGCATCTCAAAACCGTCCAGAGGAATGTCCAGCAGGGCTTATTCCGATTGATTCTGTTTTTTCTCCTGTAACGAGAGTCAGCTATCAAGTAGAAGATACGCGTGTGGGTCAGGTCACGGACTATGATCAGCTCGCGCTTGAAATTGAAACAAATGGTGTTGTGACGCCTGAAGATGCGGTGGCGTTTGCGGCACGTATTCTTCAAGACCAGTTGCAAGTCTTTATCAACTTTGATGAGCCAGAAGAAGAAAAAGTGGAAGCGGAAGAAGATATCTTGCCGTTTAACCGTAATCTCTTGCGTAAAGTGGATGAGCTTGAATTGTCTGTTCGGTCTGCCAATTGCTTGAAAAATGACAGCATCATTTACATTGGTGACCTTGTGAAACATTCAGAGTCAGATATGTTGCGCACACCAAACTTCGGACGTAAATCTCTCAATGAGATCAAAGAAGTATTGGGCACAATGGGATTGTATCTTGGGATGGATGTCGAAGGATGGCCACCTGAGAATATTGATGAATTAGCCCACAAAATGGAAGACCCATTTAATCGCTAATAATCGCTAATCATAGCATAAGGAGAAGGGTCTCCGTCTCGTAAGCTAACGGTGTCAAAGCAAGTGGCTTACGATTTTGAATATGGTTTCACCCGTTTGAGGCCTCAGTGAATACAAAGAAAGAAGGATGCCAATGAAACATCGCATTAAACAAAGAAAATTAGGGCGTACCTCGTCTCATAGAAAAGCCCTGTTTGCGAACATGTCTACGGCGCTTGTGAAACATGAGCAAATTACAACAACCTTGCCAAAAGCAAAAGAACTCCGTCCCTTTGTTGAGAAACTTATTACACTGGGAAAAAAAGGGGGATTGGCGAACCGTCGTCGCGCGATTTCTATCATGCGCGATGAAACACAAGCTAAAAAGATTTTTGATGTCTTGGCGCCTCGTTACGCGAAACGTCAAGGAGGCTATATCCGTGTTCTTAAAGCTGGTTTTCGGTATGGAGACAACGCCCCAATGGCTGTGATCGAATTTGTAGATCGTGATGTTGAAGCCAAAGGCAAAGACAGTGGTCTTCTCGAAGATCAACTTGAAGAGAGAGCTGTTGAAACGCCTGTAGAGACAAAACCAGAAAAAAGATCTAAAGAGGCTGTGGCCAAAGAGGCAAAGAAAGAGATAAAGAAAGACGATTCTAAGAAAAAAGAAGCGCCAAAGGCGAGTAAGTCTAAGCCTAAAAAAGCAGAGAAGTAAAATCACTCTCCTCTCTATATTCTAAAACAAAGGCGGTTTTCTTAACCGCCTTTTTTGTTTGTATAAAATGACTCTCTTCTTTTAATACGATTTATATCGCTAGGATAAATAGGAGACATTTGTACCTCCAAAAGTTATCTAAGGAGGTATAGAAAATTTTAAACAGGCTCTAATCCAAATAATGTTCGTCTTTCATTTTCTTATGATCGCCGAAATCAGCCTTCACAACGAGGAGGAAGCCGAGAATGACGATGATGACGGCTAATGTGCCCATGGCTCTTAAGAAAATATCCCAGTTGAGAATATCGATGCCCCAAATTTGGAGGACGATGAGACCGCCTCCTAAGATGACAAGTCCAGAGATCAGTTTGAGTAAAAGGCGGTGGGGGTTAATGTTCATGCGATTTCCCTTTCCATGATAACCATAAAGGCTTCTCGTTTGAAGAAGAGGAGCATACGACGGACTTCACCCTCCATCGTCACAACGCGCCAGCCTTGGGCAGCATTTATATTCAAAAACTCTGAGAAGCGGACGGGGTCTACTTTTGATCCTGCGAGGAAGAGAGATCCCAACATACCTTCCCGATATAAGACAACTTTATATTCAACTTTTTGTTTCATGGGGAGTAGTTTAACATTCTTTTTGAAAGCGGACTAGAGCGTTTAATTTAATAATATGGGTAATATTTAGAGTGTTTTTGTGTGTTTTATTCTTCATAAAAGACTGTGGGACTGAACATATAAGTGTATCTATCATTGTCATTTAACTCACCGCCGTATGTAGCTGCAAGGCATGCAACTCTCCACCCATCTTTCCCTGAAGGGCGGTGTAGACCATTTGGTGTTGTTTGATGCGGGGGAGGCCTGCGAAGGAAGAGGAGGTGACATGGGCGGCATAGTGGTCGCCGTCGCCTCGGAGGTCTTCTATGCGTACCTGAGAATCTGGAATACCTGTTTCAATCATCTGTTGAATTGTGTCTGCGTCCATTGCCATTTTTAAGTCCCCTTCATATAGTTTTTGAGCCAGTGTTCATTGAGGGTGATCAGAGCCTCAATAGAGAGTGTTTGTCCTGCTATCTCAAGTGTGTTGAGATGTGTGTGTCCTACCTCTAAACATTCAATACTCTCTTGAGTACATTGATCTATAATGTTTTTTTGGTCTTTTGTGGTAATCACATAACGCGCTTGATTTTCTGCAAACCAAAAGACTTCGTCTTGTTCAAGTGTGATCTTAGCGCCGATAGCCTTAGAGGCCATGGCCATTTCTGTAATGGCGAGTAAGAGACCTCCATCACTCACATCGTGACAGGCTGTGATCTCTTTATTATCAATAAGTTTTCTTATAAACGCGCCGTTTTCTTTTTCTTTTCCAAGGTCAACACGAGGGGCATTGCCTGCCTCTGCGTTATGAACTTCCCGAATATACAAAGATTGGCCTAAATCTGTACCTGTGCCTCCGATAAGAAGAATGGCTTCACCCTCAGCATTAAAAGATAATCCCATCGCTTTTGTGTGGTCTTGAATGAGGCCTACGCCTCCAATGACAGGGGTGGGGAAGATCGCCTCTCCACTTGTTTCATTATAGAGCGAGACATTGCCTGAAATAACAGGATAGTCGAGGGCTTTGGAGGCTGCTCCTATGCCTTCTATCCCCCCTACAAATTGCGCCATAATCTCGGGGCGTTCTGGGTTTCCGAAATTGAGATTATTCGTGATGGCCAAAGGCGTTGCGCCTGTGGCGGAGATGTTCCTATAACTTTCTGCGACAGCTTGTTTTCCGCCTTCAAATGGAGCGGCATAGCAATAGCGCGGGGTGCAATCTGTGGTGATGGCCAAGGCTTTGGTGTGACCCGGAATCTTTACAAGAGCCGCATCTGCTGCTGTGCCTGATTGTGTGCCGATAACACCTGAGCTTGCTGTGGTTTCTCCCATCACAAGAGAGTCATATTGCTCCCAAATCCAGCGTTTTGAGGCCATATCAGGGCAAGAGAGAAGTGTTTTTAAGGCTTCGAATAGATCATTATTTGGGAGAGGGTAGCCTGTCTCATCGAGAGGGTCTGGTTTCGGCGCTTCTCCTTGAGGGCGATCATAGATCGGGGATTTGTCCACCAAAGGAGGGACAGGAATGTCACACCAGCACTCCCCATACATATTGAGTTTGAGGTGTTTATCATTGGTTGTGCGTCCGATGACGGCAAAATCAAGATCCCATTTATCAAATATTTTCTTGGCGTCTTCTTCTGATCCCGGTTTGAGAATCATGAGCATGCGTTCTTGGGATTCGGAAAGCATCAATTCATAGGCACTCATATTTTGTTCGCGTTGAGGCACGTCATCAAGCTCTAAGATGACCCCAATTCCTCCTTTATCTGCGATTTCAACGGACGACGATGTTAGACCTGCTGCGCCCATATCTTGAATAGAGACAATCATGTCTTCTTGCATCAGCTCTAGACATGCTTCTAAAAGGAGTTTTTCTGTGAACGGGTCTCCGACTTGAACAGTGGGGCGGTTTTCTTCGTTTCCATCTCCAAATTCAGCCGAGGCCATGGTCGCGCCATGAATGCCGTCTCGTCCAGTTTTTGCGCCAATATAGACAATCGGCATATCAGGCTCCGCGCCTCTTGCGTAATAAATTTTATCTTGATCGGCGAGGCCGACCGTCATGGCATTCACGAGGATATTGCCGTTATAGCTCTTGTGAAAGTTTGTTTCTCCGCCGACTGTCGGCACACCCATACAGTTTCCGTAGCCTGCAATCCCTGCGACAACGCCATCTACAAGATGACGTGTTTTGGGATGAGACGGGTCTCCAAAGCGGAGGGCATTCATATTTGCAATCGGACGTCCACCCATGGTGAAGATATCACGCATAATGCCTCCCACACCTGTGGTTGCGCCCTGATAAGGCTCAATATAGGAGGGGTGGTTATGAGATTCCATTTTAAAGATCGCCGCTTGCCCATCTCCGATATCAATGACGCCTGCATTTTCGCCCGGCCCTTGAATGACCCAAGGCGCTTCTGTTGGCAATTTTTTAAGATGGAGACGAGACGATTTGTACGAACAATGCTCCGACCACATCACCGAGAAAATTCCAAGCTCTGTAAAGCTTGGCGTCCGTTCAAGAATATCAAGAATCATCTGATATTCCTCAGCATTTAAGCCATATTCTGCAGCAAGTTCAGGCGTTGAGTTCGATTTTTGGGCTGGGTTTGTCATGACATTTTTTTAAAGTGTATTAGAAGAAAAGTAAACAACATAAAAACCACACAAATACATTGACATATGAGTTAATTTACACTATTGGTTTGAATTTAACCATAAATAGAAAATATAGTTATATGTCAGATTTAGAAATAACTTTACCAGAACTACAAGATTTTAATGTCGTACATTTTAATAATACTCTACGTAATATAGCTACAGGTCTACTCTGCATTCAATCAAACGATAATATTTTTACCCTCAAGATAGGATCTGAGGAGGTACTACATCTGCGGTTTGATCAAGACCAAAAACTTTCTGGTGTGATCGTGAAGGATACGGATTGTGATTTTCAGATTGCCTATGTAATAGCGAATGAACTCGGTTATACTTCTGACATTGCTCAGTGTTTTCGTTTATGTGTTGATGCTGTTGAACGTCGTTTTCATGAAGAAGGAACTCAACTGTTAACAGAAAACGGGGTATGTTTTTCTACACCAAATCTTTCCCCTGATGATATTATATTAAATGTACATCAAGGTTGTTTTGTGACTGCCCAAGGTCCTGTCACGGGTATAAATTACCTTGGTACTTCGGGGTTAGCTCCTTGTTTAGGGGTTGCCTTTGTAACGGCTGTTGAGGGAGAAGAATGTCCGCGTATATGTTTGGGGCATTTTGATGACACAAGTGACTGGGAGGTCTCTGCGCAACGATTCTTTTTTGAAAATGGACTGTTAGAAAACAACAGTGCTCTTGAGAGAGCCTCTTCAGATAACTCAGAAACAACAGTCAGCATTATAAGTGGTTTTAGTGACGTAGATGAGCTATATAGACTATACAGAGCTTTTGAAAAAGCATCTCTAAAACCTAATATTCCTCTATCTTTTAAGCCCGACATCAATGGAGATGTGTCTGTTGATTTAGTGACTGATCTCAGAACAGGTGAAACGTTTCAGTCCTATGCGATGGGGAACAACCCGTTGAATTGGGAACAAAGAACAGCACATACGGATATATGTGCTGAACAGACCAGATCAATCTATTATCAATATGATATTAGAAGAGGGTAAAAAAGAAGACAGTGAGGAGGATATTCTTCTATTTCTTCTCTTGTGAGTCTTCAATGGCTTTGACTTCGCGTTCTGTATATTGGCGTCCGATCAGAAAACCTGCGATAAATCCTAGGATGGTCAGAGTGGCAATGAAAACAAACATAATATTATATCCTCCAAAAACGGGGTGAAAAAAGAATGAAAAGTGTGAAGAGTTCTAAGCGGCCTAACAACATACCGACAGATAAAATCCATTTAGAAGCGTTGGAAAGTGGTTGAAAGGTGCCCGATGGTCCAATGATATCTCCTAAGCCCGGGCCAACGTTTGAAATAGATGTGGCGGCGCCTGAGAGTGCGGTTAAAATATCAAGGCCTGTCAATAAGAGAAGGAAAGCGATGCCTGCAAAAGAGAGGAAATAGAGACACACAAATCCAATGACAGAGACAGGGACATCATCTGAGATGGCTTGCCCATTATAGCGTATAATAAATACACCATGAGGGTGGGTCAGCTTTTGTATCTGGTGTTTGATGGTAGAAAAAAGAATTTGGTAGCGGAAAATTTTAACGCTACATGTGGTCGACCCCGCACAGCCTCCAATAAACATCATTACAAAAAAGAGGACGATGAGCAGGGGGCTTCCTGCATTGAAATTGGCATTGCTATAGCCCGTGCCTGTAATAATGGTCACAACGTTAAAAAGAGTAGTGCGGAGAGAGTCACTCAAGGATATATCCAGAGTGCCAACCAGATGAAAACTTATAAAGAGAGTCATGATGGCAATGACTCCTAGAAATGTACGAACCTGACCGTCCTTCACAAGCAGGAGTGGTTTTCCTCGGATAGCTTTAAGGTAGAGAACAAAGGGGATGGCGCTTGTCAGAATAAAGAGGACGGCCACCATATCGGCATATGTTCCACTGAAGGCGCCAAGAGAGGCGTCTCGTGTTGAAAATCCGCCTGTTGCAATCGTCGTCATGGCATGGGCAATCGCGTCAAACATCTCCATGCCAACGCTGTAATAGGCCATACAACATAAAAATGTCAGCGCTAAATAGATAATACAAATCATTGTGGCAAGTTCACGGGCGCGGGGAAGCGCTTTTTCATTTTCCGAAGATTCTGTCTTGAAGAGTTGCATGCCTCCTACTTTCAGGAGAGGAAGGATGGAGAGGGCCATCACAATAATTCCAATCCCCCCCAACCATTGCAACAAGGCTCTCCAGATTAAAATACCAGGAGGAGCCGTGTCTAGCCCCACAATAATTGTAGAGCCAGTTGTTGTGATTCCAGAAATAGACTCAAAGAGAGCGTCTGTAAAGCTAAGGTCGAGAGTTGAAAACCAGAAAGGGATGGCGCCAAAAAGAGAAATCAGGAGCCATGAGAGTGCTGTGATCATGAACCCTTGACGCACACTCATTTGAAAAGGCGCGCGACTATGGTTGCTCATTGTTAATAATCCTCCGAAAAAGACTGTAAACAAAATACAGAGCGCAAAAATCTTCCAATCCTCATGTCCAAAGTAAAGATCGGTAAACATAGGGATGAGCATGCTTACCCCTAAAACTGAGATTAAGATACCGCTAATGAATAAAATAGGACGGAAGTTCATGGGCGTAGTGTAAACCCTAAGGTGTAGAAGTTAAAGTGAAACTTGAATGGAGGTTCTCTTCAAATAAAAAAGCCAGAGGAAGCTCTGGCTTTTTTTTATATTATTCTAAAAAATATTTATCCTACTCAAAAGAGATCTCAACACGACGGTTGGCTGGCTCTCTGACGCCATCTGGCGTGTCAACAAGAAGAACACTTTCTCCGCTGCTTAATGTTTCTATAGACTCGGAAGAAACACCTCGCTGTTGAAGCGCTTTAGAAATCATGTTGGCGCGTTTCTGAGAGAGTTTAAGATTGTAAGCTGTTGCCCCTGAGGTGTCGGCGTGTCCACTAACTTTAACAGAAGAGACGTCTCTTTTTGCAACTTCTGCGGCGACAGCATCAAGAACACTTGCACCACTCTCTTCAAGAGCAGAGGAGTCGAAGTCAAAGAAGACAATATATTTTGCATCTTCTATATCCATTGGCTCAACTTCAGCAGAAGACATTTCTGTCACAGGAGCCATAACTTCTTCAACAGGAATAGGTGCGCTTCCAATCTTTGTTTCTAAAATATCAATGGCAGACAAGAATTCATTCTTACAGACCACGTTTTCTGGTGAATCCCAATTCTCTTCTTCTTGTTCAATCCAGCAATCAAAGCGAGATTGAGCAATCGCAGATTCCTGAGGCGCAAGCTCACGGCCTCCGCGATCATACGCGTTGATTAAGCGATTTCGTCCCGTACGGAGCGCGTCAATTTGACTCGGTTGTAAATTCCAATCGCTGATCGGCTCAGGCATCACCGCGTCTCCTTCCGCAGAAGCAAGTCCCTTACGGGCGAAATGAAGAGCATCCGCAAAGTCAAACATAGAATCTTGCTCTATGTTGGCGTAGTCTCTGTATTCTTTTGTAAGATATTGCGTGAAGGGGCTTCCGACAGCTTGGGTTTCATTGAGCGCATCGATTTCTGTATGGCTCTTAAATTGTTGTGATGATAAATCAAGACCGTTGGACACGTCACAGGCGCCAAGGGTTAAAATTGTTCCTGCAAGTGCGAGGGGAAAAAATGAAAATTTCATGGTTCTGAAGGCTCCTTAAAACATTGTGTCTGTAAAATATTTCTGACTCATAGCATGTGCATTAGGAAATTAAAATAGTTATTATCCATTTATCCATAAGGACGAAAAGAGTCGCGTGTTTAATCAGTAAAATTATGTTTATGTTGACAAAGTGCATGTGAGTCTGCTTTATTCTCGCACTTCAAAGTGAATATCAATAACGCAACAGTTTAAGAAAAGAGTGTATTAAATGACGGAGCCCCTCATGATCGCAATATTAATAGCCAATGGATTTAATGAAAAAGAATTAGTAGCCATTCAAAAAGGCTTAAGACCTCAGAATATGGTCGCAAAAATGGTCAGTTCTGAAAATGGTGTTGTGAATGGATGGGCAGATCAATCATGGGGATGTTTCTTTCCTGTAGATGTATCTTTAAGTGAGGCTCTGGCGTCTGACTTTGCAGGATTGATTGTTATGGGGGGAGATAAATCCATACAAAGATTGGCTAAAACGGCGCATACGCAAAGATTTATACAAAGTTTTATACGCTCTGAGAAGCCAATATTGTCTCTAGATGATGCCTCTGAGATTGTTGAGTCTGATGCGGAGAGTGTGACGCACATTGAAACCTCGACAGAGATACTCTCTGATGTCTTGATTCCTTTTCTTGAGTCTGTTCAAAATGGACATATCGAAATGGATATGGCAGCATAGAAATATGGATGCAGACATAGCTAAATTGACGCATGAAATTAGGGAGAATAGTGATCTCCTGAGGAGGCATCTTTGACTGGGATGTCTCTCTTTTACGGTTAGAAGAACTCAAAGCGCTCTCCGAATCGCCAGATCTTTGGGACAATTCTGATAAAGCTCAAGCTCTTATGAAAGAGCTCAATACATTACAATCCAAAATAAACGCTGTTGTTGCTCTTGAAGAAGGTTTGCAAGAGAATATTGACCTCTTGGAGCTTGCTGAAGAGGAAAATGATGAGGATCTGATTAAAGAAACGCAAAGTGCCATTGAAGATATTTGCGCGACATCCCAAAAAGCTCAAATTCTAACGCTTCTCTCTGGAGAGGCTGATGGGCGTGATGCGTATCTTGAGGTTAATGCGGGGGCAGGGGGGACAGAGGCTTGTGATTGGGCAGAGATGTTGTTGCGGATGTATATTCGTTGGGCAGAAGGGCGTGGCTATAAAGTGTCTGTCGTCGACCGTCATGATGGAGAGGAAGCAGGCATTAAATCCGCCACTATTCTCATAGAAGGAGAGATGGCGTATGGGTGGTCAAAAACAGAATCGGGCGTTCATCGCCTTGTGCGTATATCTCCCTTTGATTCGAATGCGCGTCGCCACACAAGTTTTGCCTCTATTGCTGTGACGCCCGTGATTGATGAGTCTATTGAAATTGAAATAGAGGATAAAGATTTGAGGGTTGATACCTACAGAGCAAGTGGATCTGGAGGGCAACATGTGAATACAACAGATAGCGCCATCCGTATTACACACATTCCAAGTGGCGTTGTCGTTGCCTGTCAGGCAGAGCGCTCTCAACATAAAAACAGAGCCACAGCCATGAGCATGCTCAAAGCAAGGCTGTATGAAGAAGAAGTAAGGCGCAAAGAAGCCGAAAATAGCGCCGTCTATGAGGACAAAACAGAGATTGGATGGGGACATCAGATTCGCTCCTATGTGTTGCATCCCTATCAGATGGTCAAAGACTTGCGAACAGGGGTAGAAAACACACAGGCGCACGCTGTTTTAGATGGTAAAATAGATGACTATCTGGAAGCTGCCCTTGCGTTGAAAATCAAAGAAAAATAGATCACTCTTGATCCTCCATTGTCTTTTGCCTACAACTATATGAAACATATTTAAAACGAGGGTTATACTATCATGTCATCTGACACAAAAAATGCAGATCTTTACAAAGAAACGGTTTTTCTTCCCAAGACAGAGTTTCCTATGCGCGGAGAACTCCCCAAGACAGAGCCTGCAATTCTTCAAAAATGGAAAGATATTGATCTTTATCAAAAACAACGGGATCAAAAACAAGGGAAAGAAAAATTTATTCTCCATGATGGGCCTCCTTATGCCAATGGGAATATTCATATCGGGCACGCCATGAATAAAATACTCAAGGATGTTGTGGTTAAAACGATGGCGATGAAAGGCTTCGATACGCCGTATGTCCCTGGATGGGATTGCCATGGTCTGCCGATTGAGTGGAAAATTGAAGAACAATATCGGGCGGAGGGAAAAGACAAAAACGAAGTTGAGCCTCTTCAATTCCGAGAGGAATGCCGTCAATTTGCCCAAAAATGGGTCGATGTCCAAATTAAGGACTTTGAGCGTCTTGGGGTGATTGGAGATTGGAAAAATCCATATCTCACCATGACCAAACGCGCAGAATCTCTCATCACCAAAGAAATCCATCAATTCCTCACAAACGGAGGACTCTATAAAGGGGTGAAGCCTGTGATGTGGTCTGTGGTCGAGGAAACAGCTCTTGCTGAGGCCGAGATTGAGTATAAAGAGCATAAATCTATAACAATTTGGATTAAATTCCCTGTCCTCAAAACCAATAATCCCCTTCTTGAAGGCGCTCACATTGTCATCTGGACAACCACGCCGTGGACACTGCCAAGCAACCGTGCTCTTGCTTATGGGAAAGATATTGAGTATGCCGTCTATACAGTCAATGAGCTTGCCGACGGCAGCTTGTCTACTGTCGGTGAAAAGCTTGTCCTCGCAACCACACTCGCTGATGCTGTGAAAGATCAAGCCAAAATTACAGATTGGAGTGTTTCCGACACATTCGCAGGCAAAGAGCTTGAAGACACGCTCTGCGCTCATCCTCTCCGCGGACAAGGCTATGAGTTTGATGTGCCTGCCCTATGTGGTGATTTTGTGACCGATGAAGCAGGAACAGGGTTTGTTCATATCGCGCCAGGGCATGGAGAAGACGATTTTCATCTCGGAAAAGCCAATAACATCGAGATCACAGACAGCGTCACCGATGACGGAAAATTCCGTGCGCATGTTCCTCTCTTTGCAGGACTTGAAGTCTACACTCAAGAAGGAAAACTCGGAAACGGGAACTTTGCTATTCTTAAAACTATGAATGAGGCTGGTATGCTTCTCTCCAAAGGCTCTTTGCGACACGATTACCCCCATTCTTGGCGTTCTAAAGCCCCCGTTATTTTCCGTACAACGCCTCAATGGTTTATTGCGATGGATAATGAGTTAGAGCTTCGTAAAAGAGCCCTCAAAGCCATTAAAGAGACCCGTTGGGTGCCTGCGCAAGGACAAAACCGTATTACCGCCATGATTGAGCAACGGCCTGATTGGTGTATTTCTCGTCAACGAGCGTGGGGGGTGCCGATTGCGCTCTTTATCAATAAAGACACAAATGACCCCTTAAAAGATGACGTGATTCTCAACCGCATTGTCGATGTTTTTGAAGAAGAAGGCTCTGACGCATGGTGGAGCAAAGACACTGCATTTTTCTTTGAGGGCACCGATCATGATCCAGCCCAATACAAAAAAGTCTTTGATATTGTGGATGTCTGGTTTGAGTCAGGCTCAACTCACGCATTTGTTGTGGAAGACCGTCCAGAGTTGGCGCAGCAGGCGGATCTCTACCTTGAAGGCTCGGATCAACATAGAGGCTGGTTTCAATCCTCTCTTCTGGAATCGTGCGGGACACGAGGGAAAGCGCCCTATAAAGCCGTTCTCACACATGGATTTGTCCTTGATGAGAAGGGCTATAAAATGTCTAAATCTGAAGGCAATGTTGTAAACCCCCAAGATGTTATTGATAAGCACGGGGCAGATGTCCTCAGACTCTGGGCGATTACATCGGACTATTCCAACGATATTAAAATAGGGAAAGATACTCTTAAATATTCCGCCGATATCTATCGTCGCCTCCGTAATACCGTCCGTTTTCTCCTTGGTGCATTGGATGGATTCACAGAAACAGAGCGTGTCGATTTTAATAATATGCCCGAGCTTGAACACTATATGCTCCATCAAATGGCCAGCCTTGATGACAAGATTAACGCCGAACTCGATGCTTATAATTTTAATGCCCCGATGAAACTCATCCATGATTTTTGCAATGATGAGCTTTCGTCCTTCTATTTTGATATCCGCAAAGATCGCCTCTATTGTGATCGCCCCGATTCCATGGAGTGGAAAGCCTGTCGGACGGCGATGGCAATTATGCTGGACTGGCTCGTGAAGCGTATCGCGCCTGTCCTCAGCTTTACCGCAGAAGAAGCATGGAGTCACAGCCCTCTCACCTCTGAGCATGAGAGCATCCACCTCACCGAGACAATGGCTATCCCTGACAGCTATCGCAATACTGATCTGGCACAAAAATGGTCTAAAATCAAAGAGATCCGCACAATCGTTCTCGGTTCTATTGAGCCCCACCGCGCCAACAAAGACATTGGCTCTTCCCTAGAAGCCGCCCCTGAAATCTATCTCAGTGGTGATTATATAGGGCTTTTAGACAACGAAATGGCCGCAGAAATCTGCATCACCTCTCAAGCGCGTATCATAGAAGACACAGCCCCCGACAACGCCTTCACCCTCCCTCACATCCAAAATGTAGGAGTCCTCTTCCAAAAAGCCCAAGGCCAAAAATGCCACCGCTGCTGGAAAATCCTCTCTACCGTGGGATCAGACCCTGACTACCCTGATTTGTCTCCAAGAGATGCCGATGCGGTGCGGTGGTATAGTGCGCGGGAGAAGGTGGCGTAAGAGAAAATCTTATGGACGTTGGGGCGTTCAAAACCCTTCTGGAAAACTCGAAAATGCTCTTAAAATTTTTAGAAACGCTCAAAAAAATGAGATCTCTCTTACCTTAGTCACTATCAATAAAGGCAATCGGCTTCCCGTTGCCATGGGAAGTCTTTGGAAGACGGATTCTAAGGACTGGCCAGATAAAACACCGTGGATTGCCTCGCTCTATACCCTTTATAGATATCGCTAGGCGTAGCCAAAAAATTGATTGAACGCTAAGAACCTGTTTAAAATCTTTTTAGTATTAACACAGCGAAAGCAAGTGTTACCATTTGCAAAGATGTATTAAGTTTTCTTTCGCAATTTTTCCAAAGTCTTCGGCATTTTTCTAGCCATGCAAAAGATCTTTCAACGA
>JAJRSA010000025.1 GCA_024279035.1 Alphaproteobacteria bacterium | reverse complement strand
TTATCAAAATCTTCAACCCGAAGGCCAGATAAACGGAAAAATAAACCGGGACGAGTCAGCAATCTTTTTAATGTTCTCATCAAATATCTCCTTCTATAAAGATATTACAGGAATAATAACTAATTATGAAGTGAGTCTAATTGATAAAGAGGCCAAATCTCAAGCGGCTTAGTATTCCCTATTTTACTCGCTGGAGTTATAAAACCGTGTATAAAAACTGGTATAAAATAACTAAGCTCAAAATAAATACAATATATTTCAATAGATTAGTGCGTATATTACGGTTTAACGTTTAAATTGTATAGGTGAGAATTGAGTCATGGAAAACATCTATTGTTTTTATGAAGGTGAAGTATAATATTTAGTAAGGTCATAAATATTTTAGCTAGTAATTTTATGTAGCCATATATGTAGCTACAATATTTTATTAATTACAAACTATTGAAAATAAAGGAAAATTTACTCAGATGCGGATTGTTACATGGAATATTAACTCAGTGCGCTTGCGTGCGCATTTGGTTGCGGATGTGCTCAAGGAATGGGCGCCTGATGTTTTATGTTTGCAGGAAACTAAAACAGTGGATGAGACCTTTCCTCGCGCGGTGTTTGCAGATCTAGGATATGAATATCAGCATATTCAAGGGATGAAATCTTATAACGGGCAAGCTATTTTGTCCAAACATCCGTTTGAAACTACAGACATATTTGATCGATGTGGCAAACAAGATTGTCGTCATATCTCTGTGCGCATTCAAGGGATAGAGATTCATAATCTGTACGTACCTGCAGGGGGGGATGAACCTAATGTAAAGATCAATGAAAAGTATAAACACAAGCTGGATTTTATTGATGAAATGACGGCGTGGTTTAAAGACAATTATACTGAAAAAGATAAGCTTGTCGCACTGGGAGATTTTAATATTGCCCCCTATGAGCACGATGTCTGGTCTCACAAACAACTTCTCAAAGTGATCTCTCATACCCCTCCCGAGACCGAGCGTCTTACCAAAATGAAAGAGTCCCTCAACTGGACAGATACAGGGCGTCATTTTACCCCTATGGAAGAAAAACTCTATACATGGTGGTCCTACCGCAACAAAGACTACAAAAAATCTAACCGAGGACGACGCCTCGATCACATCTGGGTTACAAATCCCCTCAAAGGAAGTCTAGCAAGCTATAAGGCCATGCCCAAAATGCGCGATGTTGAAAAGCCGTCGGATCATATTCCCGTGATGATTGAGATAGACAATTTATAAGCGCTCCATTACTCTGTAGTCCATGTTTAACTATATCCTCAAACGGCTACTCCTCATGATTCCAACATTGTTGGGGATTATGTTTGTGTCGTTTGTGATTATTCAGTTTGTGCCTGGTGGGCCTGTTGAGCAGATGATTGCAGAGTTGCAAGGGCATGGAACGGGCGCCACCGCGCGCTTTTCTGGAGGAGGAGATGCTGGAATGAGCATGACGCCTCAGGCCAGTACGGGGCAAGCCAATAATTATCGAGGGTCTCAAGGGCTTGATCCTGACTTTATTGCAGAGCTTGAAGCTCTTTATGGCTTTGATAAGCCTGCCCATATTCGGTTCTTTCAGATGGTTGGGAATTATCTACGCTTTGATCTGGGCGAGAGCTATTATCGGGATGTGAGCGTGGTGGATCTGGTGCTTGAAAAGATGCCTGTGTCGATTTCACTGGGGCTGTGGTCAACGCTTTTGATCTATCTGATTTCCATTCCTTTAGGGATTAGAAAGGCCGTGAAAGATGGACAAGCCTTTGATATTTGGACAAGTGTGTTGGTTTTTATCGGCAATGCCATTCCCTCTTTTATGTTTGCAATCTTTTTGATGATTGTCTTTGCAGGAGGACGGTATTTTGATTTTTTCCCTCTGCGCGGCTTGGTCTCGAACAATTGGGATGATCTGGGCGCGTTCCAGAAAATTCTTGATTACGCATGGCATATGGTTCTGCCGACCATAGCCATGGTGATTGGAGGCTTTGCAAGCCTCACTATGCTCACAAAAAACTCATTTTTGGATGAGATCAATAAGCAATATGTGCTCACAGCGCGTGCAAAGGGATTGAGTGAAAAGCAAGTCTTAAGCAAACATGTCTTCCGCAATGCAATGCTCATCGTCATTGCAGGCTTTCCCGCGGCCTTTATCTCTATCTTTTTCACGGGTTCTTTGCTTATCGAGTTCATCTTCTCTCTCGATGGCCTCGGATTGTTAGGGTATGAATCAATTATAGATCGAGACTATCCGGTCGTTTTGGGCACACTGTACGTGTACGCTTTAATTGGTTTAGTCATGACTCTCCTGCGTGATGTCATCTATGTGATTGTTGATCCTCGGATCAGTTTTGAGGCGAAAGCATAATGCTCTGGGCGTTCCTTTCTCTTCTCGCCCCTTTTTGGATTATCCTTTTCTACAAAATAACCCAACATCAAGAAAAAGGCGATATTCTTTCTGGTGTCGGTATTGTATGCTGTGGTATTGCTTTAGCAGTTTTAACGGTTTGAAAAGACAAGAGGATCATGACCCCCATCACGCAAAGACGATTGCATCAATTTAAAGCCAATAAGAGGGGGTATTGGTCGTTTTGGGTGTTTATGGTTTTGCTCTTTGTGTGTTTGAGTGCGGAGTTTATTGCCAATGACAAGCCATTACTGGTGAAATTTGAGAATGGGTATTATATGCCTGTGTTTAAAAATTATCCTGAGACATTTTGGGGGGGTGATTTTGAGACAGAGACGGACTATCGAGATGCGTTTGCACAAGATTTAATTGAAGACAAAGGCTGGATGATTTGGCCATTTATTCGATTTTCTTATGACACTATTAACTATAATCCTCCGACTCCTGTGCCCTCTGCACCAACGTTTGAAAATATACTCGGGACAGACGATCAAGGGCGAGATGTGGCGGCGCGCGTGATTTATGGCTTTCGCATATCAATTTTGTTTGGTCTCATCCTCACATTCATCAGTTCCCTTTTTGGTGTGTTTATGGGTGCCATTCAGGGATTTTATGGGGGCAAAACGGATTTGATCTTACAACGCATTCTGGAAGTGTGGTCAAGCCTTCCAAGCCTTTATATTCTCATCATTTTCTCGGCTCTTTTTATTCCGGGGTTTTGGACATTGTTGCTCATTTTGCTCTTGTTTTCATGGGTATCTCTTGTTGATGTTGTGCGTGCCGAGTTCTTGCGCGCCCGAAATTTTGATTATGTGCGCGCGGCGGGTGCCCTTGGGTTGTCTGACAGAAAAATTATGGTGCGTCATATTCTTCCCAATGCGATGGTCGCGACAATGAGCTTTATGCCGTTTATTTTGACAGGATCGATTACGGCCCTGACAAGCCTTGATTTTTTGGGGCTTGGGCTACCTCCAGGATCGGCCTCTCTCGGCGAGCTTCTTCTACAAGGACGCAATAATTTACAAGCGCCATGGCTTGGCTTTACGGCCTTTCTTGTTTTGGCGGTGATGCTCACCCTTTTAACTTTTATCGGAGAGGCTGTTCGTGATGCCTTTGATCCGAGAAAGACGAGCGTGTAAATCCCATGGTTGATTTTTCCTTTCTTAGTGCAGATCATGTTGAGGAGAGCCTTGTGCTTCAGTCTCATGTGCTAGCTGATCTTAAAAGACATGGGCAAGAGCATTTTATCATTGAGCGGACGGCAAATTATTTTAAACGCCATATCCAAAATCCAAGTGCAATTTTAGGTGTACGTACACCTAAAGGAGAGCTTATGGCGCAAAGTATTTTTCATCATAGCTCTGCGCTCAATCCAGACTATATCAAAGGCCTTTCTCTTGATACGCACAAGATCTGTGATCCTGTGTCCATTCTCCAAGGCGCAATCATTCATCCTGAGGCGCAAGGGCAGGGATTATTGTCTCGTATGATTGAAGCATGGCTGGGTTGGGCTGAGGAGAAAGAGTATAAGCATATTCTCACCCGTATTGAGGCACATAATGAGAAAAGTCTCTCTGTTTTTAAAAAAGCAGGACTCGCAGAGATTGGAACCGTGGTAGATGCCCGAGATAATGCAAATGTGGTTGTTTTATATAAAAGGAGAGACGTATGAGTAAACTCTTGTCTGTCCAAAATCTTGATGTGCATTTTAAGACTCCTTCAGGCGTGATTGAGGCTGTCAAAGATGTTTCTTTTGATCTTAAGAAAGGGGAGTCATTGGCCTTGGTTGGAGAATCAGGGTCTGGGAAATCTGTGACGGCGAAATCCATATTACAATTATTGCCGTATCCGATGGCGTCTCACCCAAAAGGCTCTGTTCTTTTTAAAGGACAAGAATTGATAGGGGCACCTGAATCCACAATGCAGGCTATTCGAGGGGATAAAATCGGGATGATTTTTCAAGAGCCTCTTTCTGCCCTCAATCCCCTCCATAATATTGAAAAGCAAATTGGAGAGATTTTAGAGCTTCATAAGGGACTGACAGGAGCGGAGAAAAAAGAGCGTATTCTTGATCTCATGGAGAACGTAGGTCTTGAGGGGTTAACGCACAGACTTGGGGCGTATCCGCACGAATTGTCAGGCGGACAGAGACAGCGGGTGATGATTGCGATGGCCTTGGCCAATGATCCTGATCTTTTGATTGCCGATGAGCCAACCACGGCTCTTGATGTTACAATTCAAGCCCAAATTTTAGAACTTTTGAAAAACCTTCAAGAGAGAACAAATATGGCGCTTCTTCTCATTTCTCACGATCTCCATGTGGTACAAAAGATGGTGGATCGTGTGTGTGTAATGAAAGAAGGGGAAAATGTTGAGCACAACACGACCAAAGCTCTTTTTTCAATGCCCAAACACGCCTACACACGCAAATTATTGTCTGCACAGCCATCTGGGCAGGCAATCGCCATTGATGACATGACACCTGTTCTTATAGAAGCTAAAAACCTTAAAATACATTTTCCTCTCCAGAAGAATTTTTTTGGCAAGCCCATAAGCTTTGTGAAAGCGGTGGATGATATCTCTCTTACATTACGGACGGGACGTACACTTGGTATTGTAGGGGAATCTGGCTCTGGGAAAAGTACATTGGGCTTTGCTCTTTTGAAGCTTTTAAAAAGTGACGGCTGTATTCATTTTAATGGACAAGAGATTTCTGCGTTCTCTCCGAAAGAGTTTCGCCCTCTTCGTGCGGACATGCAAATTGTCTTTCAAGATCCTTTTGGGTCGCTCTCGCCCCGTATGAGTATTGGACAAATTGTCGGAGAAGGATTAGAAATCCATGGAAAACATCTCTCCAAAGAAGATAAAGAGGGGCGTATTATCAAAGCCTTAGAAGATGTCCATTTAGACCCCGAGACACGTCACCGCTATCCACATGAATTTTCAGGCGGACAACGCCAGCGCGTCTCCATTGCCCGTGCTCTTATTCTCAAACCTAAATTCATTGTGATGGATGAACCCACCTCTGCCCTTGATATGTCCGTTCAGTCTGAAATTATTGATCTTTTGCGTGAGTTGCAAGAGAAACACACCCTGACCTATATGTTTATCAGCCATGATTTGCGGGTTATCCGTGCTGTCTCGCACGATATTCTTGTGATGAAGCAGGGACAAGTGGTGGAGTCAGGATCAACCCAGGAGATCTTTGATGCACCCAAAGAAGATTATACCAAAAACCTGATGCGTGCAGCTCTTGATTTAAAAGCAGGGTAAACTATTGCGACCCTATGTAGGGCTTTGCTGGTGCAAGCAAGGTTTCTCCTGTGGGATCGTATTTTCTGAGAATAGTCTCTCCACTTCCTGTGTTCCAGACCGCAGAAATAGCTGCATTGAGTACGTTTAAAAGTTCTTGCTCTCCTTTACGGACGGCTACTCCAACAGGGTAGATTGCGAAAGGCTCTTTATCTAAGATCTTTATAAGTTTGGTTTCATTATTTTTGTTAAATCCATCAACAGCGGCTGGATCTATAATGGCGGCATCTGCTTTTCCTGTTGTGATATAGAGCATCAGGGCTGCCACATCTGTGATGGCAGGAAGAGAGAGTAATTTCGCGTTTGGAAAACGACGCTGAGCAAGAGTTTGGCTCAAATCTCCATCAATTGATACAAAAGTGATGTTAGGGATGTTGAGTTGATCCATGCGTGTGAAGTCTGTTCGTCCTTCTTTTGTATAGAGGTAAACAGGTGAAAAATAGGCAGGGTGACTATACTCCATAAATTTTATAGAGGAAAATGCCCACGGGCCTTCATTGCACATGACATCAATGCGGTTACGGTTTAAATCTTCCACTTGCTGTCCTAAAACAACGTCAACAAATTCTATATTGATATCAATCAAGCTTGCCATTTCCCTATAAAAATCAGCGCCAAGCCCCTGTATGTCTCCTGTGTTTGGCTCGACTTCAAAAAAAGGAGGCCACATCACAGCTCCACATCTTATTGTCCCTGTCTTCATCACACGCTCATAGGCAGAGAGGGTGTTATTGTCTGCTGAAGAGGCACACAGAGGGAAAGCAAGGAGAAGGAGTGAGATTAAAATGAAGTGTTTCATGAGATCCTCTTATTTATGTTGAGAGGATAATATTATATCAAATCTCCAGACCATGCAATAAATTCAGGGTTAAGAAGCGTTGTGAGATCTTTTTTGTAGGGCATGGGGTGTTTATCTAAAGTTGTGATCTGTCCGCCTGCGGAGCGGAGAATGGCGTCGGCGGCGGCGATGTCCCATTCGCAGGTGGGACCGAAACGCGGATAGAGATCGGCTTTTCCTGCGGCAATCATGCAGATTTTGAGAGAACTGCCCCGCTTTGAGAGCTTTTCGACTTTGTACTCTGAGAGAAAATTATCAAGCTGAGCATTTGACCCATGGGATTTACTGGCCATGATGGTGAGCCCCTTACGAGGCATTTTACGGGTGCGGATAGATTTATCCTTTTGGTGTTCATCATTCCAACGGATAGCAGTGCCTGCGCCACAGCCTGCGTAGAGTTCTCCGTGGAAGGGGGCGTATACAACCCCTAAAACAGGGATGTCATTCTGAATGAGGGCAATATTGACTGTAAAATCCCCATTGCCTGAAATGAATTCCTTTGTCCCGTCCAAGGCATCAACGAGCCAGAAATATTCACTGTCTGAAATGTCAGGGGCTTCTCCGCGTGCAAAGAGTTCTTCTCCAATAATAGGAGTGTTGGAGGTGATCTCTTCGAGTGCTTTGACGATAAAGGCTTCAGCCTCTTGATCGGCAATGGTTACAGGAGAACCATCATGTTTTTCTTGTGTATCCTGAAATCCACTTTCATCAAAATGAGAGAGCGTAATCTCACCCGCCTCTAACGCCACACGGCGAATTTGGTGACATAATGCAGGGAGATGGGAGAGAAGACGATCAGTTGGCAAGCGCTTTTTCCTCAAAATTTTCGATATTTGACTCTTGGGTGGCAAGTTTTACATTGCTTTCAATATATTTCACAATCTGTGTGACACAGGTCTCTATATCATTGTCTTCTGTGTTAATGGTGAGTTCTGGATTTTCAGGGGCTTCATAGGGGGAGCTTAATCCCGTGAAATCAGAGATTTCTCCTTTACGAGCTTTTTTGTACAAGCCTTTTGGATCACGTTTTTCACAGGCACTCAAAGAGGCGTTGATTGAAATTTCATGAAAATGATCGGGGAATATCTCACGGGCTCTGTTCCTGTCGGAGCGATAGGGAGAGATAAAGGCTGTGATACAAATAAGACCTGCGTGCGCCATCAAAGAAGAGACTTCTCCGACACGTCGAATATTTTCTGCGCGGTCTTCTGGAGAAAAGCCGAGATCCACGTTCAAACCGTGACGGACATTATCTCCGTCTAACACATAGGTTTGATAGCCTTTCTCAAACAACGCCTGTTCGACTTTCATCGCCAATGTGGATTTTCCAGATCCCGAGAGACCTGTGAGCCAAAAAATCCCTCCGCCATAGCCTTCACGCGTGGCGCGGCGTTCATAAGACAGAAGATGATCAACTTTTGTGATGTTCTCTGATTTTGGTTTGCGTAGACGACGTTGATCGGCATAGCCCTTCATGCTGATCGTCCCCCCCCCACAGACATCTCCCTCCTCATAGAGAACAACACGTCCTGTGCGGTAATTATCTTGGTAGGAATCCAAAGCAATAAGATCAGCTGTGCGCAAGGTCACTTCTGCAACTTCATTACGCCCTACTTGTCCTGCCTTGTCCTGAAAAGAAAGATCACTTGTATTGATATGGCGATCAATGGATTGAATTGTGACAGGACACTCAAATGTATTGAGGCGCATCTTATAGATGTTACCAACTTTGAGTGGATTTTTAGACAGCCAAAATAAATGGACTCGAAAGACTTTGGAGAGCATCGGAGGGGTAGTGTACGCACTCGCACTATGTCCTCGTTCAACAAAAATAGGTTTATCGAGGGTGATCCCAATGGACTCCCCAGCTTTGGCCTCAATCTTTTTTGTTCCTTTTGTATCAGGCCATTGCTCAATTGAGGTGACGGTGGCCTCTTCATCTGTGGGGGAAAAGAGAAGCTTATCTCCTGTGCGTAAAATCCCACTTTCCAAGCGCCCTACAATCACACGTTTTTCACCCAAACGATAGACATCTTGGACAGGAAAGCGCATGTCGCGTGCGAGAGGAAGACGGGAGGGGTCAAAGCCACCAAGAACATCTAAAACAGGCTTGCCATCGTACCATTCAAGGGCTTCTCCCCGTGTCGCAATCATATCGCCATTGCGTGCGGAAATAGGGATGATCTTAGAGGGGCTGATATTAATGCTTTTGAGAAAAGACACAGTTTCCGAGGCCACGGTCTCATATCTTTTGATATCGTATCCAACCTTATCCATCTTGTTGATCACAACAGCCACTTGGCGTAATCCAAGCATACTGAGTAAGTAGGCATGACGTTTGGTTTGTTCTTGCACGCCTTCCTCCGCATCGACAACTAAAAGAGCGGCATCTGCTTGCGCCGCGCCTGAGATCATATTGCGCAGAAATTCTGTGTGCCCTGGCGCGTCAATGATCACATAGTCACGGTCTTCATGCACAAAATTGATTTGAGTTGTGTCAATCGTCACTGCTTGATCTCGCTCGGCTTGGAACGAGTCAAGAAGGAAGGACCATTCCATGATATCTCCGCGTTTTTTAGACGCTGCTTCCATTTCTTCAAAGCGCCCATCCAGAAGGGAGTCCGTGTCATAGAGCAAGCGACCAATGAGCGTTGATTTTCCATGGTCAACATGACCCACAATCACAATACGGAGTTTCTCTGTCGTTTTTTTACGAGCCATTACATATATCCTCCTGAACGGAGTTTCTCAAAACTATCTTCGCTTTCACAATCCATTGTGCGTCCAGAACGTTCAGATGTTTTTGTGGTTTCTAATTCTTTAATGATTTCCTCAATTGTGGAGGCATTACTCTCAATAGGAAAGGTGATGTTCTTTTCTCCTAGGGATCTATACCGTTGTCCATCTCGTGAAAAATACAATGGGACGACAGGAATTTTCTCTCGGTGTGTATAGCGCCACACATCAATTTCTGTCCATGCCAAAAGCGGATGAATACGGATATGACACCCATCGGGAGACTGTGTTTTATATTGATCCCAAATTTCGGCAGGTTGATTTTTAAAATCCCACCCTCCATCTAAACTCCGAGGAGAGAAGACACGTTCTTTCGCGCGCATAGATTGTTCATCACGCCGAATACCTAAAATCAAACCTTTGTAGGCATCTTTGAGAAGAATATTTTTGAGCCCTTCTGTCTTGCGTGTCGCTGCACGTGTCGCAGGAGGAAGTGTTTTATCCATCTCTTCTTCCGGCGGACAGAGTTCAATTTTAAGATCCAGTTCCCAGTCTTTGACCAATTGATCACGGAATGTATAAACCTCAGGAAGCTCCATCTGTGTGTCTAGCTGAATAACAGGAAAAGGCACTTTCCCGTAAAATGCTTTCCGCGCCAACCACAACAGCGTATTGGAGTCTTTCCCAATCGACCAAAGCATCCCCAACGGTTTAATCTGGCTATAGGCTTCCCTTAATATATAAATAGAGCGCTCTTCCAGCTCATCAAGATATCGGTCTGTCACAAGTATGTCCTTTCTTTAAGAGCCTATGCTACAGACTCAACCGACGAAAGGGAAGCCTTCAGATTATCGATGAGGGGGCGTCCAATAGACACATAGCGGAATCCATGGTCTTTCATTTCTTCTAGATTGTAGATATTTCTGAGATCAACGAGGATGGGTGTTTTCATGGATTTTTTGATGCGATCTAATTGGAGGGCGCGGAACTCATTCCATTCAGTCATAATCACGAGGCAGTCAACGTCAAGGGTGACAGCGTAAGGGTCATCTGTCCATGTCACATTAGACACATGTTTGGCGGCTTCTTCCATGGCCTCTGGGTCGTGAGCAATAATATGTGCGCCTGCCTCTTGAAGAGCAGGGATGACGACCAAGCTGGGGGCGTCTCTGACATCATCTGTATTGGGTTTAAAAGCGACACCAAGAATCCCAATGGTTTGTCCTGTAATGTCTCCACCACACGCGTCAATAATGCGCTGTGCCATCTCTTTTTGACGTTGGGCATTGACTTGAACCACTTGCTCGACAATCGTTTGAGGCGCACCTAGTTTTTGACCTGTCTGTGCGAGGGCAAGCGTGTCTTTTGGAAAGCATGATCCGCCATAGCCAGGCCCTGCATGCAAGAATTTTGATCCAATACGCCCATCCATCCCCATCGCCCGTGCAACATCTTGCACATTTGCACCTGTTTTTTCGCACAGATCTGCAATCTCATTGATAAAGGTAATTTTTGTGGCCAAAAAGGCATTGCTTGCATATTTAATGAGCTCTGAGGTTTCTGGTGCGACGAATACGATAGGGGTCTGGTTGATGTAAAGAGGACGATAAAGCCTCTTCATGAGTTTTTGAGCCCGCGGGCTTTCTGTTCCAACAACCACACGATCTGGGTGCATAAAATCATTAATTGCAGCCCCTTCCCGTAAAAATTCAGGGTTCGAGCACACATCAAACTCAGCATCAGGGTTAGTTTCACGGATAATCTTTTCAACCTCGCGGGCAGTGCCAACGGGCACTGTCGATTTCGTAACAATCACGGTGTATTTTTTAATGTTTTGGGCAATATCACGCGCCGCTTGATAAACGTATTTTAGATCCGCATGACCATCTTCTGCGCCTCCGTCTTTTTTGGGAGGAGTCCCCACGGCAATAAAGACGGCATCTGCACCGTCGAGTGCTTCTTTTATATCCGTTGTAAAAGACAAGCGTCCTGCTTTGACCTGTTTTGCGACAAGATCTTCTAAGCCTGGTTCATAGATAGGGATGTCGCCTTTTCTCAAGCGCTCTATCTTTGTGATATCTGTATCTAGACATGTCACATCATCGCCAAACTCGGCAAAGCATGTTCCAGAAACCAGTCCAACATATCCCGTCCCAACAACTCCAATGCGCATTTTATATTTTCCTTATACTTGTTTTATATTTTGCACGCTTTTTGTACGCTTATAGTCTAAAAGAATAAAGGGTAAAGCGGAACTATTATTGTATAAATTATAGATTGGTTATATGATATGTGCGCTATTATAAATAAACCAGATCATAAATTGGAACCCTCATGACAGACAAAAAAACAAATGGAGAAGATCAAACAGCTCCTGCTCTTCCCCTTTTCTATAAAAAGCCTGCCCCTCTTGATGCCAAAAAGCATGCGAATTTGGGGTTGTTGGAGAATTTTGGACTTGGGTTCACAGAAGGCATTAATGCTGTGCCTGTGAATTTGATTGAATTCCCTCAAATTTGTCACTTTTACCCCATTGCCTTTAGTCCTGATGCGAATGCAACTCCTGTTGCCATTTTAGGTCTGCGCGATAATGAAAATCTCTTTTTGACCTCTAAAAACAGGTGGGCAGAAGAAACATATATCCCCGCCTATATTCGTCGTTACCCATTCATTTTCTCTGAAATTCCAGATAGTGATCAATTGACCTTATGTGTTGATACAGATCCTGCTGTGGTCGAAGAGGGGGGGGCTCAAAAATTCTTTGAAGAGGATGGCAAGCCTTCAACATTGGCACAGAATGCCCTTGAGTTTTGCAAATCTTATCATGCTGCTGCACAACAAACTGTTGAATTCAGCCAAGCGCTTGCCGCAAGTGATATTCTTGTAGATCGCGCTGCTGAAATCACAGTTGAGGGAGACAAGAAAATAAACTTCTCGGGCTTTCGAATCATTGACGAAAAGAAATTGGCCGAGACGGATGACAAGACTTTTCTTGAATGGCGTGAAAAAGGATGGTTACCGTTCATTTATGCGCATCTCTTTAGCGGGTCACAATGGCAACGCCTGACACAGCTTTTGAATAAGAGCATGGCGCATTAAAAGTTAGTTTTACTTGACCACAACCATTTGAATATATGCGTAGCATAAATCACGAGCGACTGCGACGCGGGCTTTACCCGAAGACTGCGTGATGTTTGAACGCAGTGTGTTACTTTTATTACAAACGTCTATAGTTTCCCTATTCACATTTTTATTGTATGACCTTTCATGAAAAACTTGATTTATTGTTTTGACACTGTTATTCAAGGGTCATTCAGATATTAACAGTTAATGATCAGGGGGTCATAATAATGGCTAAAGTTGGCGTACAAAGAGCAACCGAACTTACGGGAAAATCAAAATCAACTATTCAGCGCTCTATGAAATCAGGGAAGCTGTCTTACACCACAAATGACGCAGGACGACGTCTTATTGATGTCTCAGAGTTAGAGCGTGTCTTTGGTGTGAACCCCTCCGTCTCTGAAACAGCTGTTGAAGCCGAGCTTCAAAAAGCAAAAGAGATTCTTGAAACAGAGCGTATGAAAATGCGTATTCGTGCGTTAGAAGACAGCCTCCACGCTGCGGAAGAACAAGTCATTGACTTAAAGACGCAACGGGATCAATGGCAAAAACAAGCGCAACAAGTGCTCATTACAAGTCAGTTCTCACAAAAGCAAGCGGAAGAATATAAAGCAGAAATCAAAGAGCGTGAAGCCCGTGCCAAAGAAGCCAGAGAGCGTCGTCTCAAGGCACAACAAGGCACGGTTGTCTCAAACACTTCAAACCAGAACGCCTCAACAAAGGGTCTCTGGAGTAAAATTACTGGAAAATCAGGGAAAGCTACGAGCGTAGCGTCGTAGTTTAAAATAAAGGATATATACAATGATTTTGAGAGAATGTTATATACCAAAATCGGTAGAGAAACATCAGTTCGATAAATCAGGCCAGCCTAGCTATTTAGATGTTGTCCAGACGGGATTTTATTATACAAAGATATCCATTAAAGTTGAACAGAAAACTCCTAAAGTGCCATTCCATAGGAGCTTTTCTAAGTAGATTTAGAGTTTTTCTAAAATAAATTGGATCGTTAATGATTTTTTACGATGTCGTGGTATGATCTTTCTATGCGCTGGGTCTTTTCTTTTTATTGTTTGTTTTTGATGTGTGTTGTGACGGGAGATTTTTCTTCCGTTTATGCTCAAAGTCAATTATCTGAAACACAAATCAATCACTCAAAACGCTCTGAATATGCACGAGAGGCAGAAGACGCCTATACGCAATGTGAACTCCAACACGATTATGAGAAAGCATATGATTGTCGGTGTATTGGGATTCAACTCTATGAAGTGCGCTTAGAGTCCCAAGATTTTTTCTCTCACAGTGAAATAGTCCGAGATGCCCTGCCCGAGTGCAAAAATGCGCCTAAACTCTCCTTTAGATATTATGAGCAATGCTTAAGCTGGGCGGCCTCCACGCGCAAAGATGCCAAAGAATTTTGTGAATGCTATGGGAATGCTATTGGACGTAACTTTGAAAGGCGCACCTTCTCAAGCGGGCGTGAAGAGGAGGGTATTATGGTCAAAGCGCTTTTGGAGTGTGACTTTGGAAAGCCTGCAAAAGAACGCCAGGAAAGAGAACGCCAGAAAAGAGACTTACAGGAACGTGGATTGTTTGAACGCCTTTTTCCCTCCTTTTATTCTTCATCCGACACAGACGAGTAACTCAGTTTGCGCGCGAGGGAGAATGTGGCGCATATAAAATGTAATACAGGCTCTTTGCCGTGTGATAAAACCTTTGTCTGTGACATTTAAGAGTGCTTGTTCCCGTCGTGCCATCGCAATCCCTCCAAGAATATAGCCCAAACCATTCAAATAAGGCGTTGCCAGCATGGCCATCTCACTTGGAGATTGTTCTAATAAGTCCAAGGTTACTTTTTTGATATCTTCTATGCTTTTGAGGAGCTGAGTGTGTTTTTCATTTACTTTCACACGTCCTTCTAAGTACGAAAAGAGGAGGTCCCCTTTTGTTTTAAGAATCTTCCGAAAGACAAGGTCAAGCGCTTGAATACCGTTTGTACCCTCATAGATAGGCAAAATGCGTGCATCTCTGGCATATTGCGCGACCCCTGTTTCTTCAATGAACCCCATTCCGCCATGAACTTGAATGGCGAGTGATGTGACCTCTTGGGCCATATCTGTGCACCATGACTTTACGATAGGCGTGAGGAGATCAATATAGTCCTGCTGATCTTGGTCGATATAAAGCGCAGCCTCATAAGTAAGTGTACGTCCTGCGAGAACCAAAGAGTGCATCGTCATTAGCATTCTATACACATCTGGATGCTCTATAATAGGAGCAGGTTGACTTGTGTCTAATGATTTCCCCTGCACCCGTTCTTGTGCAAAAAGAGTTGCATGTTGCAGAGCACGATCCGCAATGGCTATGCCTTGAAGCCCAACGCACAGGCGTGCATTATTCATCATGGTGAACATATATTTTAAACCGTGGTTTTCTGCACCCACTAAATACCCTACAGCGCCCTCTGAGTCTCCAAAAGACATGCTACAGGTCGGAGAGGCATGTATCCCAAGCTTATGTTCAAGTGAGACGCAAGTCACATCGTTTCGTTTTGAATAATGCCCTTCCTTTTCAAGGTATTTTGGAACGATAAAGAGCGACATCCCCTTTGATCCCTCTGGTGCATTTTGAGTGCGGGCGAGAACCAAATGAATGATGTTTTCACTCATATCGTGCTCCCCATAGGTGATGAAGATCTTCTGACCCGAGATCAAATAGGTGCCGTCCTCTTGCTCCACTGCTTTGGTTTTGATTGATCCTAAATCTTACCCTGCCTGAGACTCTGTGAGATTCATTGTGCCTGTCCATAGTCCTGACACCATGTGAGACAGGTACGTCTGTTTTTGTACATCCGATCCATGCGAAAGAATGGTTTCTGTTGCCCCTTGATTGAGAAGTGGGCACAGACCAAAAGACATGTTTGCGGCCTGCCACATTTCTTGGATCGGGAAGGCAATGCTCCAAGGGAGGTTCATGCCCCCATATTCTTCTGGAAAGGGGACAGAGTTCCATCCTCCGTCGCAATATTCCTTATAGGCCTCTTTGAACCCTTTGGCGGTTGTGACCTCTCCATCGGACAAGGTTGCACCCTGTTGGTCTCCCACTTTATTGAGAGGGGCAAGAACGCCACTTGCTACTTTTCCCGCTTCTTCCAAAATGGCAGTGACCATATCGCGATCCAGATTTCCCTGTTCAAGGCCTTGTCCTTCAAACACATGGTGGATCAGAAAATTCATATCTTCAAGCGGAGGTGTGTAGTCAGTCATCAAATATCCTTATTGAGAGGGTTGGCATAGGGTTTGCACAGTCTAAAGTAAGAAAGGATTGCATCACAAATGAGTTTACACCCACAGCCCCTACAAAACAATATGTTAGCCTCGCTTAAACAGCAAGCTGGCGCAAAAATTACAGGCTCTATTCAGCGCGCAAGCACGAAAACAGGGGTCGATTTTGCCTATTTGATGCAACAAGCCAATGCCGAGAGCAGTTTTCGTCCAGACATCAAAGCCAAAACCAGTAGCGCCACAGGTTTATTTCAGTTCATTGACAAGACATGGCTCTCTATGGTTGAGCAATATGGTGCTGAATATGGCATTGATACGACCCAACCCAAATCAGATCTTTTAAAGCTCCGTAATGATCCAAAGATCTCCTCTTACATGGCAGGAGAATTGGCCAATGAAAATAAGAACACATTGAAGATGCTCTTGGGAGAAGGCACTCAAATTGGGAGCACGGAATTGTATTTTGCTCATTTTATGGGCGCGTCTCGTGCGGCGGGGTTTTTAAAGGCACACGCCGAGTCTCCCTCTCTCAAAGGTGCTGATTTGTTTCCCAAAGAAGCACAGGCCAATAAAGCGATCTTTTTTGATCACAATCACCGCCCTCGGACTCTCTCCGAAATCTATGCAAAATTTGATCAGAAATTTAAAATTGAAGGGGAAAACGCGCCTGTTGCACAAGAACCTGTTGCACAAGATATTGTATATGTGCCTCAAGCAATAAGCCCGTCTCTTGATTTTTTTATACCTACTCAACAGACCTCTTTGTCAAGCTTCACTGCACAGATCAAAACACAATACGGATTAGGGCATTTATTGCATAATCCAGCTGATCTTTTATGGCTCACAGTTTTAGAAGACAAATCTCAGTCAGGGTGATAGGGTGCACATCATGGTACATATTTCCCTTCTCTCTTTGGTTAGTATTTGTGCATGGAGTTTTCCTGTACAGGCACAAGTAGTTGTTACTCCAACACAAATCCTCAGTTTTGGAACGATTGCAATTCAGAACTTAACGGATAATGTGAATGTTAGAATCCGCAATAACGGAACATTTACGACGAACGCGAACACTTATATTATCTCGGATCCTCAACGCGGTGAATATCTTCTCACAGGAGGTCCTGCTAGCTCAACATATACTGTAACGACACCTGCAACCGTTACATTAACAGGTCCAGGGGGTATTTTTACAGTTGATAATTTTAGGGTGAGACCTAACACTCTTGTAACGAATGGGGCAGGAGAGGATAATTTTCGAATTGCAGGACGTCTGAGGTCTGTATCTGGGACAGTGTTCGGAGATGGTCTTTACAATGATACCTTCAACATCACTATTAATTTTTGAGCCTACCATAGTATACGTCTCTTGAGAGAGAGGGGGGTCATGACAGATACTTCTTATTATGGCACGTCTCTTTCTTTTCTCCTTACTCTGTCTGTGGTGCACCATAATGAGGGCACACGCCTAAGTGATCACAACGTTTCAACCTCTAGGGTTTGGTACATTCGCCATCCGTAACTTTACAAATTTCGTAGAAATTACGCTTCAAGCCACGGGCTCGTACACAAGTAATGCCAACACCTATATTATTGACGATCCTCAACGTGGTGAATATCAGATCACAGGCGCGACTCCAAGCGTTGCCTATACAATTACAACCCCAGCCTCTGTCACCCTCACGGGTCCTGGAAGTAATTTTACCCTCGACAATTTTACAACAGCGCCCGCAGTTCTGGTCACTGATCCTGCAGGATCAGCAAATTTCTTCATCGGAGGACGCTTTCAATCCATAGGGGGAGACACCTATGGCGATGGGAATTATGATGATACATTTAATATTACGGTCAATTATTAAGCGTGTTTCTAATCCTATTGTTTTAACTTAAGGGCTACAAACCGTGCGTCTCCTTGTCCTTGCGGGTCAATGAGGAGAAGAATAGATGTTTTCCCTTTTTTATGGGCTTTTAGAATAATATTCTCTGCTTGTTTGGGAGAGGTGATTGGCTTTTGGTTGATTTCCCGAATGATATCTCCAAGGGTAAGATTTTTATCCATGGCCTCACTGTTAGGGTCAATGTCTGTGATCACAATATCACCCTCTTGTAGAGCAAGACTCATCCCTACAAGGTCAATTTTAAGACCTTTGGTGAGAGAGGGGGCCGTGTTATTAGTCGAGTGTGTCAGAAGGCCTTCTTCTTCCGCCTTTTCAAGTTCAGCGACTTTAACCTGTGTTGTCCGTTTTTTTCCATCTCGCCAGAAGACAACTTCAACGGTGCTTCCGATTTCTGTTTCTGCCACTGTCCGAGGAAGTTCACGCATCTCAGAAATAGGTTTTCCATTAAAGGAGAGAATGATATCGCCCATCTTGAGGTTTGCTTTTTCTGCAGGGCCTGTGGGTGTGATGCTGGCCACCATGGCGCCCATCGCTTCTGGAAGCTCTAAGCTTTCTGCAATTTCATCGGTGACGGTTTGAATACGGACACCAAGCCATCCACGGCGTGTTTTCCCATATTTAATCAATTGGTTTATAATGGGGCGCGCAAGATCTGCGGGGACAGCAAATCCAATTCCAACGGAGCCCCCTGTTGGAGAGAAAATAGCGGTATTAATGCCAATCACTTCCCCTTTGAGATTAAACATAGGGCCTCCAGAGTTTCCTCTGTTGATGGAGGCATCTGTTTGAATGAAATCATCGTAAGGCCCTGCTTGAATATTGCGTTGGCGTGCGGAAATAATCCCTGCAGTGACTGTGCCTCCTAGCCCAAAGGGATTTCCAATGGCTAAGATCCAGTCCCCAACTCGCATGGCATTGCTGTCGCCAAAGGGCACAGCCGTAAGTGGTTTGTCAGTTTTGATTTGAAGAACAGCGAGATCTGTCTTTTCGTCGCGCCCAATAATTGTAGCTTCGAGACTTTCATCATCTTGGAGGATCACACGTACTTCATCGGCGTCATTAATCACATGATTATTCGTAACGATATAGCCTTTCTGGGCATCAATCACAAACCCTGATCCCAAAGAGGTCGGAGGGCGCATAGAATGAGGGGCGTTTCGGCGGTCCATAAATTGATCAAAGAAGTCTTGAAAGGGAGACCCTTCTGGAAACTCTGGAAGGTCAGGCATGTTCTGTCTCTCCTCTACATTTACTTTTTGTGTTGACGAAATGTTAACGACAGAGGGAAGAAGGCGTTCCGATAAATCGGCAAAACTATTTGGTGGGGTTGCGTGTGCTGAAACAGACAATGTTGACACAGCAAAGATTAAAATAACAAGAAGTATGCGCATGAAGAAATTTCCTTATTTATACTAATAAACTTGAAAAAGTAAGATAGTGTGAAGTGTCTCTCAGGTCAATATTCCAATTGTACTTGTAGAAAAACACCTATAATATCTCGTTGGAATAAATATACCCATAAAGGAAAAATGAATGATCCCTATTATTTTGTCAGGAGGGTCTGGAGGACGGCTTTGGCCGTTGTCTCGCCCACTTTACCCCAAGCAATTTTTGGCGCTTCACTCTGATAAAACGCTTTTTCAAGAGACGGTTTATCGTTTGAAACAACTTGGGCTGGAAGATCCTATTGTGGTGTGTAATGAGGAACATCGCTTTATTGTGGCGGAGAACATGCAAAACATTGGATATAAGGCACAAGATATTGTGTTAGAGCCAATCGGACGAAATACAGCCCCTGCGATTGCGGCGGCGGCGCTTATTGCAATGCAAAAGGGGCAAGACCCTCTTTTAATGGTCTTGCCTGCGGATCACATTATTGAAGATATGAAAGCGCTGGCACAGGCCACCAAAACAGCACAAGAGATGGCAGAGCAAGGCTATATGGTGACGTTTGGTATTACTCCAACGGAGCCACATACGGGGTATGGCTATATTGAGATTGGTCAAGCGCTTGAAAGTGAAGCGCATGAAATTGCGGCGTTTAAAGAAAAACCAGATCTACAGACAGCAGAGGGCTTTGTTCAAAGTGGGAAATATCTCTGGAATAGTGGGATGTTTTGTTTTAAAGCGTCGCGCTATTTGTCTGAGATAGAAGCGCATCAGCCTGATCTCTTGGCACATGTCAAAGAGGCCGTCAAAAATGCGCGTTATGATTTGGATTTTATACGCTTGCCTCAAGATGAGTTTGAGAAATGTGCAGATATTTCGATTGATTATGCGGTGATGGAGCATACACAGAAAGGATGTGTTGTGGCACTGGATGCGCAGTGGAATGATATTGGCTCGTGGGATGCGGTATGGGCAGTATCACCCAAAGATAGTGACGAGAATGTATGTCAGGGAGATGTGATTGTGCGCGACAGTCATAACAATTTTATCCATAGTCAGGATAAGTTGGTGACAGTATTGGGCGTTGATAACCTTATTGTGGTTGATACGCAAGATGCTCTTTTAGTAGCAGATAAGACAAAAGTCCAAGATGTTAAACTTATTGTGGATCAGTTAAAAGTGATGCAACGCTCTGAAGCCAAGCACCATCGGACGGTTTATAGACCATGGGGGCATTATGATTCGATCTGTCATGGGGAACGAGATCAGGTTAAGCGGATCTCTGTGAAACCGGGGGCAAAGCTGTCTCTCCAAAAACATAATCATCGCTCGGAACATTGGGTGATTGTCAAAGGCACCGCCAAAGTCACAAAAGGGGAGGAGAGCTTCCTTTTGACAGAAAATGAGTCGGTCTATATCCCTCTTGGTATAGTGCACGCGCTTGAAAACCCCGGCAAGATTATGTTGGAAATTATTGAGGTGCAAACAGGGAGTTATCTAGGGGAAGATGATATTATTCGGTTAGAAGATTTATATGGGCGAGTTTAGTGCGCTCCTGCGCTTCCAAGGACAGCGCGGACTGTTTTGATCATGATGACGATGTCACCCCAGATGGACCAATTGCGGACATACCAGCTGTCCCAGTAGGTGCGTCTTTTGAAGCTTGTATTGTTGCGTCCACTCACTTGCCACAAATCGGTAATACCGGGGCGAGTTTGGTAATATTGATGGATATGGTCTCCAAATAAATCTATTTCACTCTGTAAGATAGGGCGAGGGCCGACCAAACTCATATCGCCTTTGAGAACGTTCCAGAGTTGGGGAAGCTCATCAATGCTAAGTTTCCGAATAATACGGGCTGTTTTGGTTGTGACGCGTGGATCTGGGCGTTTTAGTTTTTTGAATATATCCCATTCTGCTTTTGCGTCTGGGTCATTGTCCAGAAGGTCATGGAGGAGATGGTCGGAGTCTGGCTCCATGGATCTAAATTTCCAACATTTGAATTTTTTTCCATAGCGGCCAACTCTGTATCCCCCATAAAAAAGACTTCCGCCTTGTCCTTCTAGCTTTAGAAACCCCATGACAGAGAGCATAATAGGAAACAGGCACAGGAGTGCAAGAGAGGCGAGTACAATATCCATGCTCCGTTTTACAATACGTCCTAAGGGTGAAAAGAGCGTGTTTTTGGCATGGAGAAGCATAATATCGTACCCAAAAAAGTGACGAGGTTCCATCTCTATGAGGCTCATACGAGAGATAGCAGGGACAGCGGCATACAAAGCTTTGCGTTCAGTTAAGAGTTTAATAAGTGCATCACGTTCTGTACCACGAAAACTCTCTAGAGAGATCACAAAAAACTGATCAAGATTATTTTCTATATAGTGATGATAATCTATATCATCATAAATGATGTTTATATTTTTATATTTTTCAGGGAGAAACTCCGTGATGAACTCTTGGGTGTTTTCATCGCGGAGGGCTACAGTTTGTACTTTATACCCCGTATAGTGATCTGTACTGAAAGCAAAGAGAATATCTGTGACAGTGCCCATGTCTCCAATAACGGTTGTGGAAATCCGCCAGAGTCCTTTTCCACGGAGTAAGATATAAACCAGTTGTCGTCCAATGAGAATTAAGACAAAAGCATATGCCCAACTGAATCCCACGAGCAATCGTGAAAAGGATGTATCAAGTGCAAAATGGACAAACCCATCAATGACAAAGGCCAAAAGACATATTGAGAGGATGCTCTGAACTTGATTCCACCATGGAATGCGCTGTGTGTAATGTCCCTTGGTAAAAAAGAGAAACAAAACAATGGGGCAGATCCACATGAAAACAAGATCATTGATATGAGCATATTCAGGGAGAGGTTTATTATAGATCTCTGTGAAAAGAGTGTTTTTTAAGATCTTTATTGTAAAGAAAGCAAACATAAAGGAGAAAATCATCATGATTACGTCAGAGAAGAACAGGGCTCCACTGATGACTCTTTTGACAAGAGGCCTTGATTTATTATTTGATGTATCATTCATGTTTATTTTTCCATTCACGTGAACTATATGGCATATCCCCTTTCTAAAGTCGAAGATAAATATGAACAGGCGGTGAGGCAAGTATATAAAAGGGTGAAATCAGTTGAATTATATAGAAAAACAGCTATAATCATACTCTCAAAAATATTGATTCAAAATATAAAACACATCATGTATTACCATAAACAAATAATTTGTAGCGTTTTTGCTACCCTTTCCCTTTTTGGCTGTACGGTTTTGCCTGCGTCTGGCCCCTATAGCCAAAGCATGAAAGAAAAGGCCTCTTTACAACAAAGGCGCCAAATCGAAGTGAGTGACTTTCGATATGCGTTGGTCGATCTTTCACGGCCTATTACACGCTATTTATCGACGTTGAATAAGACATATCCTGATAGTAAAGGATGGCCAAGAGATCAATCTCCACAAGATATTAAGATCGATGTGAATGACACGGTGCAAGTCACTATTTATGAATCTCAGTCAGGAGGGCTATTTATTCCTGTGGAGGCGGGCGTGCGTCCCGGGAATTTTGTGAGTATTCCTCCTCAAATTGTTGATAAATCTGGATTGATTGATGTGCCTTTTGCAGGGACTATTTCTGTCGTGGGTAGAACACCGACAGCCATTGGAAGAGAAATTTCTGAAAAACTGGGTCATCGCGCGATTGAGCCTCAAACAATTGTGTCTATCACAAGCAGAAATGGATCTGAGGTCAGTGTGGTTGGAGAAGTGGCAAATTCCAGTCGATTTTCCTTGAGCCTTAATGGAGATAAAATCCTTGATGCCATCGCACGTGCTGGAGGGCCAACCGTCCCTGGATATGAAACATGGGTCTCTTTGCAAAGAGGGCCCTATGAATGGGAAATCCCGTTTGATTTATTGGTTCTTGATCCAACAAAAAATATTTATTTGCATCCAAAAGATACGGTGTATCTGTATAGAGAGCCAGAAATGTTTCAAATGTTTGGCGCGTCAGGGTTTAATGGGAATTATCCTTTTATCAAGAGAAGCATGTCGCTTGCAGAGGCAATCGGAGAGGCAAGAGGGTTGCAAGATGGACGTGCAGATCCCGCAGAGATCTACGTGTATCGGCACGAAACACGTAAAAACCTCAATAGAATGGGGTTGCGCTTAGACTTTCCTGAAAATGCGAAAGAGTTGAAAGTGAAAGCACCAATTATCTATCGGTTGAATTTACGAGAACCTGACGGATTTTTCTTGGCTAAAAATTTTCCTATACAGGATGAAGATATTGTCTATATTGCGAACTCTGAGTCTGTTGAGTTGACGAAGTTCTTGGATCTTCTTAATCTCACCGCAGATACAAAAATTGAGATACAACGCGCTATAGAGCAATAAAGGCTTATGAGTATAAAACCCCAAAGAGTGGCGATTGTCCATGACTGGCTTCCGTTAATAGGGGGTGCAGAACGTGTCTTAGAACAGATTTTGAAAGTCTATCCAGACGCAGATGTCTATACACTCTTTGATTTTTTGACGGCAGAAGAACGGACGTCTTTGGGGATCAAAAATGTGACGACTAGCTATTTGAATAGATTACCTAAAGTTAAAAAATATTATCGTTATCTCTTTCCGTTCTTTCCCTTGGCTATTGAAGATTTTGATTTGTATGATTACGACTTGGTTGTTTCTTCCAGTCATGCGGTTGCAAAAGGGGTGATTACAGGGGCGCATCAAGTGCATATTTCTTATGTGCATAGTCCTGTGCGCTATGCATGGGATTTAACCCATCAATATCTGAGACAGACAAATCTACACAAAGGGCTAAAAGGGCTTCTTGCGAAAAAACTATTGAGTAATTTTCGCCTATGGGATTATCGGACGGCCAATGGTGTTGATCGCTTTCTGGCGAATTCTGACTATATTAGAAAGCGGATTTGGAAAGTCTATCGACGGGAGGCAGATGTTGTACATCCGCCTATTGAAATCGATGGATTTACCTTTCAAAAAGACAAAGAAGATTTTTACATGACGGCCTCCCGTATGGTGCCGTATAAGAGACTTGATCTGATTGCACAGGCCTTTTCTTTGTTGCCAGACAAGAAGCTTATTATCATTGGAGATGGGCCAGAGATGAGTAAAATCCGTGACATTGCACAGAAATCTTCTAATATTCAGATTATGGGGTATCAAGAAACGGATATTCTTCGAAATTACATGCAACGCGCTAAAGCCTTTCTCTTTGCCGCCGAAGAGGATTTTGGAATCATTCCTGTGGAAGCCCAAGCCTGTGGAACACCTGTTATAGCGTATGGTGCAGGCGGCGCTTTAGAGACAGTGGTCGGATATGATCAAGAGCCTAAACATGCAACAGGGCTGTTTTTTGACAAACAAACGCCTGAGAGTATTAAAGAGGCTGTTGTTCGTTTTGAAACGCTAGAGAGTCAAATAAAGCCTGAAAATTGCTATAAAAAGGCACAACAATTTACAGCAGACTTTTTTCAAAATAATATTAAGACTATTGCTGATGAAGAAATGAAGAAAAAATATGGCTAAATTTCAGTCTCTTTTTCTTATGGGAATACGAGGCACATCGCTTGTCTCTAAATTCGCTCTTACCCTCTTTATTGCGCGCTTCATGGGCTTTGAGACATTGGGGCTGTATGGGTTGATTGTTTCAGGAGGGTTTCTTGTTCCCGCTTTCTTTGGACTGGGGCTTATGTATGTGCAAGGCCGTAAAGCGGTCACGCAAACACAAGAAGAAATTGTAACAGCTCTTTATTACTATGGACGATTCTTAGCCTTTATCTACGTAGTCTTACTTTGTATATCCTGCGTGATAGGAATTTACACTGGAAATACACTCTTTGCCTTGGTGATTATATTAGCCATTTTATTTGAACATATAAATAACGATCTCTATGTTCTTCTTCTTAATCTTTCAAAGCCATTGACGGCAAATATACTCCATTTTATACGGACATCTGTGTGGATTCTTACTTTTATGGTGATTGCTTTTTTATGCCCTTCTTTGCGGACAATGGAGACTTTATTGATCGCATGGATTTTAGGAGGGATGAGTGCTGTCATAGGGTTTTTCTGGAGCACAAAAAAATGGTCATGGCGTATAAAATTACCTGCTTTTTCTCTCAAGAAATGGGTTTTAGAGGAGTTTAGAACTTCTCGTACGATCTATGTTAATAGTATGGTGGATGCGACAGGCCAATACATGAATTACTTTTTGATTACATTATTTCTTGGGCTTGAATTAACGGGGGTCTATGTGTATTTTACACAAATTATTAGTGCAATGAGTAATCTCTTAAGAACAGGCATTATACAACAATCTCGTCCAAAACTAATTCGGGCGTATAAATCCAAGGATTCTTCTTTCCATACCCTCTATAAAACCTGTCTAAAGCATACATTTTTAACGGCACTGGGTATGGCTGTGATTGCAGGTCCGAGCATGTATATAATTACATTTTATCTTGTTGATAAACCGTTGGCTTTGGATTGGTTTCCTGTCTTGTGGGTTTATCTTGTTTTATTCATGATTTTAATCATTTGCGAAGTTAATGATTTGGTGTTTTATAGTTATTATCGGGATGATCTCATTTTAAAACTGAGTCTTGTGAGTGTGACAGGATTACTTATACTTAACACCGCCTTTATTCCTCAATTTGAGCTATGGGGCGCTGTTTTGGCACCACTATGTGTGGCGATATTAAAATTTTATCTCCAACGGTCACGTGTAAAAAGATTACTTCAGAGAGAGGTAGTATAAGATGAAAACATTTTTGATTTATATCCCTTATTTGTGTTTGGCGTGCCTTCCAAATATACTCAAAAGAGTGATTTACACTAAAGTTTTAGGATGGGAGATTCATAAAACGGCCAAAATAGGATTTTCCTTCATTCACGCTCAAAAAGTAAAAATGGGGGCTGGTACGAAAATAAAACATTTCAATGTCATTAGAAATTTGGAATTACTCGACATGAGAGATCATGCCTGTATTGGGAACTCTAATATTATGAGTGCTTTACCTTTGGAATCAACACGACATTTTGGAACAGAAGATAATAGGGTTCAAGCTCTTATTATGGGTGAGTATAGTGCCATTATAAAAAAACATTATTTTGATTGCAATAATACGATTACAATTGGTCATCACTCTATTATTGCAGGTTTTGGGAGTGCATTTTTTACACATAGTATTAATCTTATGGACAACCAACAAGAAACCAAAGAAATTCATATTTCTAATTATTGTATGGTTGGGGCATTGTCTGTTATTACCAAAGGGGCAGTGTTACCAGAGTGTTGTGTATTAACGGCTAATTCAACGCTTCATAAAGCGTATGACCAGACACATACACTCTATTCTGGAGTCCCCGCAGTTCCCGTTAAAACATTAGATACGGCGTGTAAATATTTTTACCGTGAAACAGGGTTTGTCGATTAAATCAAAGGAAAACTCTATGAAAATAATTGAAAAGCTGGATATTACATTGGCCAAAGGATTGGCTATTCTTCTTGTTGTCGTAGGGCATATATTGGCAGGAGGGACATCTCTAGGCAATGAATGGTTCTCAACGCTTATTGACTATCTATATCTTTTTCATATGCCCTTTTTTATATTTATAAGTGGGTATGTATCTTTCAGACCTGGACGATTAGAACGACTATCACAAAACTATCTTCCCTATATCGGTAATCAAGCAGTTCGTCTATTACTGCCTTTCTTTTTTATTGGTGCAATGATTGTTTTTGGAAAAATAGTCATGCAAAATATTGTGCATGTTGATAATGTTCCAGATAATCCTTTTCAAGGCTTTATTGATTTGATCTGGCACACAAAAAATAGCCCGTCTGTTTTTTTATGGTACATCTTTGCTATTTTTATATATGGCGCAATTTCCCCTCTTTTATTCAAAGTTTTAGGGAATAAAATGATCTTATGGGTGCTCCTTGGCGCGATTATTTCTATGATCCCACCCACCTATTACTTCTATCTTGATAAGCTCACACTCTTCTTTGTTTTCTTTTGTTTAGGAGGCGCAGCCATCCATAACGAAGAAAAATATATAAAGCTGATTGGAAATATAAAGCTGTTTTCTTTATTTTCAGCCCTATTTTTAGCAAGTTTTTTACTCTTTCAGTATGAGCTTATTGACCATAAATTTAGTAAGCTGATTACGGGGAGTCTTTGTATACCTGTGCTTCATCAGATCTGTATTTATGCTCTGAAATATAAAGGAAAAGTGATGGATGCATTTCTTTTTATGGGACGACGGAGTTATAGTATCTATTTGTTTAATACAATCTGTATTGGTGTAACGAAAGGTGTCATATTTTTAATTATGGATTGGCACGGGACGCATTTTTATGTGGTTGGGCCTGTATTAGTTGCCTCAGGAGTTCTTGGGCCTCTTATTGGTGAGTGGCTTGTGTTGATAAGAATCCCTTTTATAAAAATACGCATACTGGGGATTAAAACATAGATGTCTGTTTGTTGTTTTTTTCGCCTTCATATTTTTTGATAATAATAGCTGGATTTCCACCAGCGAGAACCATTGGGGGGATATCTTTTACAACAACACTGTTTGCAGAAATAACAGATCCTTTTCCGATGGTAACGCCTGCTAAAATCACAGAGTTGATACCAATCCAAACACTATCCTCAATAACGATGGGCTTGCTTGTTCCTGTCGTGTGGATTCTATTGTCTACGTCGGAAAAGGACAGATCATGTCCTCCTCCATCAAATATCTGACAATTAGCTGCAATTAAACAGTTTTTACCAATGGTTATTGATGTATAGGCATGTAGGCATGCGCCATGAATTCTTGTGTTATCTCCAATATGTATTTCAGCGCCAAGTTTATCGGCATAAAGTTTGACAGGAGAATGCATATTTACATGATACCCTTTATTTCTAGAATTAAGAGTCACGTTGTGTCCAATATATAAGGCGCTTCCCTTTTGAATATCAATGAGAGGGTATCCGACGAGCACTAACTTACCTTTTATCTCAATATTTTTTTTTGTAGAGACCCACACAATAAAAAACTTACTGAATAGTCTGACGATAATTTTGAATGGGTCTGTTGTCACGGTGTGAATAATTTTTTTAAGCATTGTCATTTTATCCTTATTCCATTTTAGAATAGCTCTTGTTCTCTTAGTTTGGGGGTTTGTCTATAACGTTCTTCCAAAGCGTCTTAAATTAAGTTATTTGTATTGGCGCTATACTAATAAAAACATAATAAGTAGCGTTTTATCAAGAATAATTGAAAATTCAAACTTTATAAATATTATTTTAATTAAAGGAGAGAGTATGCGCAAATATAAAAATTTTATTTGGAAAGTTTTGAAAATAATACTTGGAAGAAGAAAATATGAAATAGTGAGAGGGATGTACAATTTGGGATATATTCCAAATATAAAAAACCCTTCGACATTTAATGAAAAACTGATGCATCAAAAAATATACCAAAATATGGATTTTGCTATAGATCTGGCCGATAAATATGCTGTACGTGATTATGTTGAACAAAAAATAGGGGGAGAATTTTTAAATAAAATTCTTTATGTCGGAGAAGATTTAAGCGCTGTTGATTGGTCAACGCTTCCCAATCAATTTGCGATTAAAACAACGCATGGGGGGGGAGATGAAGGTAATTTACTTGTCTTTAATAAGGATGATATAAGTGTAGAAGACGCCATTGAACGTACAAACAAAAATTTGAGAAAGAAATTTGGCTATTGGACGAATGAAGATTGGTATTCAAAGATCCCGCCTAGACTTATTATAGAAGAACTTATGATTGCCGAGGATGGAAATGTACCTACCGATTATAAGTTTTTTTGTTTTCATGGGAAATGTCATTATATTCAGATCAATATTGATCGATATGAGGGATATAAAATAGGCTTTTATGATCCAGACTGGGTTTTACAAGATTTTACTTTAGGAAAATATCCTCCAGGTCAGGCAAAAAAACCAGAAAAATTATCCGAAATGCTCTGTCTGGCAGAAAAATTGTCCAAAGACTTTGAATTTGTAAGAGTTGATCTTTACTCGTTACCACAGGGGCTTCGATTTGGAGAGCTAACATTTTCTCCAAATAGTGGATTTGAATGTTTTAACCCTCGTGAAATTGATCACAAACTTGGAAACCTTATATAGCTATAAATTAGAATATAAAGCATTTAAGGTGTCATGAAGCCCTTCAATCGTAAATTCTTTTTCTATTTTCTCCTTTGCATGCTTAATCATTGTCTCCAGATCCTCAGAGTTTGAGATTACACATGTTGTTGCTTTTATAAAGCTGGGCGCATCATCGACGAGAAATCCTGTCCGTTCATCTTCAATCATCTCAAAAATACCCCCCGCAGGGTATCCAAAAACAGGAATACCTCTGGCCATTGATTCCATGACACTGCGAGGGAGAGGGTCTGGTGTTTTTGACGGAACGACAGTTATATCTATGCCTTTATAGAGAGCTTCTGGCGTATCAATAAAGCCTGTAAACTCAATATGATCTCCAAGGTTTAATGTTTTGATCAATGTATCTATCTCCGCTTGATAGGAGGGGGAATCCTCGGAATAGGTGCCCCTGACACTTAATTTTGCCTCCAGCCCTGCTTTTCTAGCGTCTGAAATCCAGTTTATTAAAAGGTCTAATCCTTTTGCAGGGTGGATACGACCAATAAAACCAAATGTAAGTGTGTTCTCAGAGGGGGATAATTCTCTTGGCTCGGTTTTAAGTAAAGGTGTTCCATTATGAATAATAACTACTTTACGAGGGAGAGTTTTATCTGGCCAGCAGGCATGAGATACCATAACCATTTTATTGCAAAGAACACGCAAGATCTTCCAGACAAGTTTTTCTGCTTTTGTATAGGGGATGTCACGAATATGGAGGATGGATTTTGCACCTCCTATCCAGCGACTGGTGCAATTGATGGCGTGAGCTTTGAGGCCATTTGAATGAACAATCTGGGCATTTGTTTGTTTAGAAATATGTTTAAGCTCATGTGCGGCTGTTAAAAGAGATTTAAATGCACTGAGCCCCTTCATAAATGAGAAGGGGCGGTGGATCGTATGAATACTTCCAAAAGGAAGGACGTAGCACTCTAGTCCCAATGCGCGCCCTTTTTCTAGAATTTCTCCTTCGGATGGGGCAACAAGGACAGGTTCTATCTCAGGGTTTGCAAGCAAATCAAAGAGAGAACGTTCCGCACCCCCTTTAAAATATGAGACGGGTGATAAAAATACAATTTTTGGGGTCATGATAATTCTTTTGAGGGATAAGGTTTGTAATATAAAAAATGAATACCAGAGAGAAGAAAGAGAGTGTTTACATACGTTCCACAATAGAGAAGACCTTGAAAGCATAAAAGGGCAATAAAAACGCCTATTTTATCTTTGTACATGAATGATCTTGTCCCATTGTAAAAGAGCATAGCTACCATGATGAGCATATAAAGATATCCAATAGCGCCAAATCGTAAATTAAACCACACCCATGCATAGTGGGCATGCCCATAATCAGTTAGAACTTCGTGTGTGATTTTGACCTCGTACAATCCACCAAACCCCAAACCTACCCACTCAATGGTTTTTCCTTTGCTTTGGAGCTTGGCTGTGACGGCATCTTGTTCGGCTTGACGTTCACCAATAGATCCTGTGCGTCTGCTCAAATCCACATCGGCCAATCCCATGACGCGTATGTATGTTCGCGAGTCTTGTGGGATAAAACTCCACACAACAAAAAGACACAGAAGAGAGCAGAAAAAAAGAATAATGGCCTTGGTCGGGTTGAAAATTGTCTGTAAGCCAGTATAGCCTGCAATGGTGAAAACAACAAAAGCCATGGTTGTTCTGTTGAGATCATTCATCGTCAGAACCAAGCTCACCAGAATAATCACAAAAACATACTTTGGAAAAGGGCGTAGCATAAATAATCCTGCAAGAATAAGAGGATAATAAAGAGATGGATTCCCGAGAGATGGGGCGCCTGAGATATAACCAAAAAAGCATGTGCCTGCAGCGAGGAGTGTGGAACTTACAAGGATAGATTTAAAATCAATAGGCTTTAAGCACTCAGAGCTTGATTGCATTCTTAAAATATTAAGTCCTATAAACAAAGGAGGGATGGTGTCATTAAGAATAATAAAGAGGTTATTACCATTCATAAATCCTATGAAAAGACCATGAGCGACCATAATAAAAAACAAGAAGGAAAATAAAGAAAGTGGATTAATGCTTACACGGAGGGCAATAATTTTACGAAAGGATATAAAATAGTCCAGCCCAAGAAAGCTATAAAAAAACAATTGTTTATGTTGAGATTGCCCAAAGCTACTTTGCCCCATCCCAAGCTCAAAGATAATTTTCACAAGGAAGGCAGAGAGAAAAACGTAGAAGATAATACGTTCGAAAAGGTTTTTCTCGTAAAAACTTTTTACATAATTTTGAGCTTCAATCAACATGATCAGCGCTATACTTTATGACCGTAATGTTTTTTCATTTTCTGCATGTGAGCGTTTTCAAGCACAATCCCAAGTATCTTATCTTGCTCTATATTGTTGTGCTTTAGATAGAAATTAAGCTCATTGGAGAGTGTTTTGCCCCACTCAGCCACAACAATAAACCCATCAACGGACTCTGTAAAACTATAAACATCTGCGGGAGTTAAGAGAGGAGGGCAATCGATCACAATAAAATCATATTGTTTTTGACAGGTTTCAATGAGAGATTGGACGCGTCCTGCATTAAGATGAGGAAGGATTTGGTCTGCATCTTTTTCAAGGGACGGGAGAATCGTGAGAGAACCAGACTCTTGATAGAGACAGCTTTTTTGCAAAGAATTTTTTCCCAAGAACACATCTCCAAAGCCATGCATATTTGAGCTTCGAGACTCTCCCAAAAAGGCGCTGGAGGTTCTAACGTTTCCATCAATCAAAAGCGTGGAAGTAGATTGCGCTGTGTATAGGGCGAGATTGGAGGCTATAACAGATTTAGACTCACTTCGACCAATAGAAAGAACACCGATGGCTTTTTTGGTGTTGATCCCTATCTTTTGATCGGCTGTGTTGAGGAGTGTTCTTATCACTTCGGCGTGGAGAGAAAAAGGGTCTGCAACACTTTCAGCATACATGTTGATGTTATAGGTTTTTTCATCATGAGATTTGAATTTGAACATTTTTTTACCAACTCTTTTTCTATGGGGAAAAAACCCTAGAAAAGTAAGGTTGAGTTCTCGTGTTACCTGTCCAGCTCTTCTGAGGGTGTGATCCAGACTATCTTTAAGAAGCGCACTCACAATGCCTAAGCCTATCCCTAAGATTAAGGAGAGCCCTAAAATTACAATCGTTTGAGGGTGGCTTTGATCTGTAGGCGGTTTGGCGTGGCTAATAATACGTATTTCTGTTAAAGGAAAAGAGTTATGCAGATTGATTGTTTCAAGTTTTTCGAGATAAAAATCATAAAGCGCATTGTAAGTCTCGGCTTCTTTTTCTAAGGTTCTCAGTTCCGCTAAACCAACCTCTTCATCTTCTTTTCCTTGTCCTCGTTTGGCTTTGTTATAGATTGTACGATAGTCCGTAATCTTTTCTTCCGCAGCTATGGATTGTTGACGTAGCTCATTTATTTTTGATTGGAGCCACGAGACTGTCCGTATAGACATATCAGAGATAATAGTGAGTTTTTCTGCGATATAGGATTCTGCAACAGCATTGGCAATATCCGCAGATTTTTGAGGATCATCAGACGTGTATGTAATTGACAAAACATAGGTTTCTCCCACACGACGTACGGTTAACCTCTTTAGAATATCAGAGGAAATCTCTTGCGGATCTGTGCTGTCTTGGAAATAATTTTGATCTTTAAGCTGTGTAATAACGGCATGTATAACACGTTGAGAATGAATGATTTCAACTTCACTCTCAATGGCGGCCGTTTCAAACCCCATTTGTTGAACAGAGGCGACATCTGACACTGCTTTATTAAGGCTTCTATCTAGAAAAAGAGATGTTTTGGCTGTGTATTGGGGGACGGTGAGAGACAGATACAGGATGGCCATCACAATAAACCCACTCACAATAGCGCCGACGAGACGTATGTGCCTGCGTATAATTAAAACGAGACGCTTAAGATCGATGATGTCGCTTTGTGTCATGAGGTCTATACCCTTTTATAATGCTTATTCATTCTTCTGTTTTATTTTGGTGCGATAGGCTTGTTCTCGTAAACAATGCATATAGCTATGAAATCCTGTTTTTGAAAAGACATTGATGCCAAGGTTTGATTTAAGAGAGTACAAAAATAAACCAACGGGAACTGTACTCCCAAAATAAAGAACAACAAGAAGGGTGATGATCATCCCTTTTTTCTTCAATGATTTTTTCTCGACAGACAATGGGTTTCTCTTTTCAACGTAATGGTCTCTATAATTTCCAGTATATAGCCCTTTTTGCTCGGATTAAGCAAGGGAGGATGTCACCCCTTAATTCGTCATTACCTGCGGAGGCAGGACTCCATTCAAGATAGTGGTTTTTCCACTGATATGTCTATCATCGGAGGTGATGTGGGGAAGGTGTTAAATTGGCATTCTTAAAATTTCCTGAAGGGCGCTGACGGCACGATCACGGACAGCCATTACGGTTTGGAGAGTGAGTTCTGCGGAGGTGACAGCTTGGACAACATCATTGAGATCGGCAGTGCCTGTGATGGCTTGTGCAGATATTTTTTCGCTGTTTTTCAAGGTCTCTACTGTATTTTCTGCGGTGATGCGTAGAATCTCTCCGAAAGAAGCGCCTCCTTGAGGCTGTGCAGAGACTCCATTTTTTGACGGCGTGGCGATGCCGTTGGCAATGGAGGGGATGATAATATTGTTCATTTTAAGGGTCTCCTAATTTTTCTATTCTATCATATTTATCTCAGAACGTCGATCGTACGCAGGAGCATATCACGGGATTGCTCCACCATTCCAAGATTTGCTTCGTAGGATCTTTGAGCTTCGCGCATATCCATCATTTCGATGAGTGTATTCACATTGGGCATTTTGACGTATCCGCCCTCATTGGCGGCAGGGTGATCGGGCATGTATTTTTCGATGAATTTATTTTTTTTGACTTTTTCAACATCATCTACTTTGACGACATTATGCCCCAATTCTCGATCCATGACGTTTTTAAAGGAAATGACTTGGCGTGTGTAAGGGTCTTGGCCATTTGTTTCAGGAGCGGTATCCGCATTGGCTAAGTTTTCTGCGACGACGCGGATGCGTTCACCTTGAGCGCGCATGCCGTAAGAGGATATTGTCAATGTTGAAAAAAGATCACTCATTTTTTATCTCCTGTTAGTTCTGATTTCCAAGCGCCATACGGATCATACCGATATTCTTCTTTGCGATGTTGAGCATTAAGCTATGATCGATGTTGATTTTGTTGGCCTTGATCATTTGCTCTTCTAAAATCACAGAGTTCTCACCAGGGGCAACTTCGTATGTCATTTTTTGTTTTATATTGCGCGGGTCTTGTACATTATTATAGGCAGGCATATGTCTGGCTTGTGTGGAGCGCATACGCACAGATCCATCTTTCGTGACTTTGGTTAGAACCCGTCCAAAATCAACGTCTGTTAGATCTTTGGGGCGATAGTTTGGTGTATCGGCATTGGCAATATTTTGTGCTATAACTTTTTGACGGTGATCAAGATAGTCCATTTTGGCGCCCATGGCTTGAAAGAGTGCTATATTTTGTAATGTCATTATCTTCGATCCATTTTGTTAATTCGTTCGTGTATAGAGAAGAAGCAGGAAGTGTGCCAAATGGATGGATATAACTCAAAAGACCCGCTAATCCCCTTAAATATAAAGAAAAAACCAGAAGATACTGTCGCTGTGGCGATTGAGTCTCGGGACGGCAAAAAGAGCTTGCCCCGTATTACAGCGGCTGGACGGGGAAAAATTGCCGAGCAAATTCTGCAATTGGCTCAAGATGCGGGCATAAATGTGCGTGAAGATAAGGATTTGGTTGAAATTCTGGCAAAAATAGAGCTTGATAGCCCTATACCCTCGCAAGCGTTTATGGCGATCGCGGAAGTTTTGTCTTATGTCTTTAAGGCCAATGGAGAGCCAGAACCTTTTAATGCGATTTTAGAAGAATTTTTACATCAAGAGAAAGGGAAAGAGGATGAGTGATGATGCTTCTCTTTACTTAAAAGAGCTTCAAAAGCAAAAAGACCGTATTCAGGAGGCGCTTGACCAAATGAGTCAGGGCACTCTTCCTGATATGACAGAGATTGATCGGGATGTTTTTGCGTTGTGTGGAGCCATAGAAACGGCGCCTCCCGAAATAGCCAAACAAACAGAACAAGATTTACGATCTATGATTTCAATGCTGGAAGATCTCGCAGGACGTATTCAAGAGTTTAAAGATGGATTGTCGGGGGAGGGTGTTTGATGGAGTGTCCACATTTTCCTTCCCTTTCTCTTTTGTTATACCCGCGTAGGCGGGTATCCAGCCGATTGAAGACAGTGGCTCTGCCACTGACTGTGGATCCCCGACGTATAGACATGCGTTGCATGTCCTCGGGGATGGAGTAGAGCACGCATGGAAATAACAACACTCTTACAGTATTTATTAGCCCTCCTCCTTGTCATCGCAATGATGGCAGCGCTGGCCTTGATCTTGAAGCTCATTTCTGGCGGACGTCATATGCCCCTCAAAAAAGAGAAACGTTTAAAAATTGTGGAGATTTTACCACTGGATCATAAACGTCGTGCGATTTTAATTCAGCGTGATAGCCAAGAGCATTTACTTGTTTTGGGGCACAATAGTGAGATCGTTGTGGAGACCAATATCAAAATAGTACAAACAGAGGCGGAAAAATATGACATGTAAGAATACCCATATAATGGTTATCATTTCTGTGCTGTGTGCTCTGTTATTCATTCCTACAGATGTTTTTGCGCAAGCCATGACCCTTGATTTAGGCAGTGAAAATAGTGGGACTGTGACGGGGCGTGTGATTCAGCTTGTTGCGATCATGACGATTTTGTCTTTAGCGCCCTCTATTTTGGTCATGATGACATCCTTTACACGGATTATTGTGGTGTTTTCCTTCTTGAGAACAGCGATAGGGATTCAACAAACCCCTCCGAACACAGTTCTTATTTCTTTGGCGTTATTTTTAACATTCTTCATTATGGCTCCTACGTTTGAAGCGGCCTATAACCAAGGATTAGAGCCATTAATCAATGAAGAAATTGATGAGCTGGAAGCGTTTGAGCGCACAGTGGAACCTTTTAAAGGCTTTATGTTGATGCAAGTGCGAGAAAAAGACCTAATTCTCTTCACAGAGATGAGGGGCGAAAGCACTTATGAAACCAAAGAGGATATTCCTCTCCAAGTGCTCGTCCCTGCCTTTATGATTTCTGAATTACGGCGTGCGTTTGAGATTGGGTTTATGATCTTCTTGCCGTTCCTTATCATCGATATGGTCACAGCCGCGATTTTGATGTCGATGGGGATGATGATGCTTCCTCCGATTATGATTTCTCTTCCCTTCAAGATTGTCTTCTTCGTTCTCGTCGATGGCTGGAATCTCATCACGGGATCATTAATCCAGAGCTTCGATGTTATTCCGCTCGATGTGGGAGATGGATAGGGCTAGTCAGCACTGACAGTTCAAAACCTGTTCATTAAACTCACCGTAGGGAAGAGAATCCTTTTCTTGAGGCTCTGCTGGCTCAGTCGTTCCTACGGCCAGAAATGCGGAGGTTGTATCTTGTATTTGATCGTCTTCTGGGTTACTTTTTTGTTCCGCAAATGATACCATTGATAAACTCCTTCTATGTTTTGTACTGTAGATCCAAACGCTAACATACCCCTAAATCAAAAAGCAAGACATATTTTTCCATAATTTTGAAATTATACGCTCTAATTCACGTCTTTTTTGTAATTTTCTAAAAAGCCTTTAAATATATCCACCTCTGCCACAATATTTTCAATGGTTTTACGGTCGGCGAGGAAAACATTTTGGTGAGGGCGGGTGATGACGTCAAATTCTTGGGCTTTGTTTGTCTGTTTCATGACAGACCCAAATCGTTCTCGACTGCTATTCAAGACGTAGCGATTGTCAGAGAGATTAAGGGTTACTGCCCAGTTGAGGATTAAATCTCTATGGTCATCACTTAATGGTGTATTGAGGTTGATATTTTCACGATTGATGAGCTCTTCCAAAGCATCTGAGGCATCCTGCCACCGCGAGGCACGCCATGCAATATCGGCGCGCATCTGGAGGGTCTGTGCGTTTTGATGAAGGCGTGAGAGCGTGATCAGGGCATTGTCAGGTCGTTTAAGCAAGGAATAGGCATGGGCTTTTAACAATCCTATATTGTGTTTGAGAGGGATAAGATCTCCTGTCTCTCCCTTCAAAAATGTTTCAGCTTTTCTCAGGCTTTTGAGTGCAAGAGATGGCTTTTGATCGGCAAGCTCAATACTGGCAAGACGAAGGGCAATCTGTGCGCCCTCTTTTCCACTTAACTCTTGATCTACTTGGGTTTTGAGAAGTGTTGCTGCGCGTCCCAAAAGATCAATCTCAATAAGGCGTTCTGCAAGATTTTGGATCAGGCGTTGTCCATCTTGTCCTGCAGGAGAAAGCTCGGAGAATTCTTCATAAAGCGTAATGGTGTCGAGTGGATCCAGTTCATTAATACGCTCTGTTGTGAAAACATCATGAAAGGCCTGTGTCATGTTTGATGCAATCTCTTGTGCCAGCTCTGGATCGGGGGAACGGCTAGCGGCTTTGCGCATAATATTGAGGCCTTGAATATAATTTTTATTATCAAGATAAGTCTGTCCCAAACGATAGTTAATTTGAGTTTCAAGATCATCACCTCGCCATGCGTATCTCAAACGTTCCAAACGATCGATGGCCTCTTGAGGGGAGATTTTTTTGTCCTCATAGAGCAGTCTGGTCAGCGCTAATCCTGCTTTTGCCCGATAAAAATCATCGGAACCAGTGGTCAAAGGGGTCCACAGGGCAATCGCTTCTTTGAAATCTGTCTGTTGACGGGCGGCTTCTCCTGATAAATATTTAAGGGTGGCTGTGTCAGATGGAGGCAATATATCAGAATGATCACGCACAAGGCTTAACAAATCTTCACCATCTCTGATACGTCCCTGTCGGAGTGCAATTTCTGCGAGCACAAGGGCGAGTTTATGTTGAAGGGGCGCAGGATAGAGGCTGACCATTCCGACATCAGGGGGGAGATGGGTTCTGGCTTGATTCCAATCTTCTAAGCCTGCCAAGGAATAAGCCTTCCACAATGTAATCTCGTCATAGGGTTTGAGGGCAGGATGGTTGAAATCTTCAAAGGCCAGATCATGTTGTCCGCTAAGCGCATGAGCAGCACCGCGGAGCGCAATAAATTCAGGACTTTCCGCAATTTCTGGATATAGATCTTGGGTCAGATTTATAAACCCAATGGCCTCTGCAGCACGCCCATTGGAGAGTTTAAGGCGCGCTAATTTCATCAGATCATTCACGCGATCTTGTGACTCTTTTCCCGATGCGCTGGAGAGAAGAAGGCGTTTATTATCTGGAAGATTTTCCATCCCGCCCATCTGCCACTCATCAAAACGATAAATACGTTTTAAGTTTTTATAGTCATCCAAAGGCAAAGGGGCTGTGTCTCCAAAACGATGGTCTAAGAATAAATGAGGAAGATCTTCTCGGGCAGACACATGAAGCCCAGAAGGTCTTGAGAGGATGATCTTCTCAGGCTGTAATGATATTTTTATATCTTCGGTCTTGGGTAAGAACGCAAGGCCAATAAAAGACGGCAGAGACGTGAGTTCAACATAGTCTGTTGTCTGATTGAGAGATGCACTTACTTTTTTAGATGTGACGACTGTGATTTGATCTTCAAAATCAGGGTCACTTATTTGAATGACACGGTGTGCCTCGCTATCTCCCCATTCCAATGCGGTGTCTGTTGGTATGAGGGTTTTCCCTTCTTTGGCCTTCTCTTGATCAGGCGTTAGGATCACTCTCCAAATAAGCCCCCCGCCTTCTGCATAAAAATATAAGGGTGTGTCTGTGTATGGCAAAGAGGTTTTAAAGGCTGTCGCTTGGGGAAGTTCAATGCGTTCAAAAGGTGCAAAGAGATCTTGTTGCCTGCCTTTGATCTGAGGAGGAATGAGAAAATCAGGTTTATCAACCACAAGCCACAAGACATTATGACGGATAAAGGCGGCGACACTGATGGTCTCTGTCGCTGTGATCTGTGCTACATGATCATGGGTAAGATGGACGGTATTATTGTCTCCCGTGTGTGTTTGTTGGACAGGAGGGACGTTAATAGGCGCTCCTTTTTGTGTTTTTACAGAGAGGGATTTAAGAGGTGTCCCAGTTTTTTTTGGTGCTGTTCCTTGTAGATCAATGATGATCTTTTGCCCTGTTTTAAAATGTTTTATGCGTGTCGCAGACGGGAGTGTTAAAATCAGGGTGTTTTGAGTGTGAAGGGAAGAGTTAGAGACTCGCGCAAGATTTTGGATAGAAGAAATCCCCTCATCCAGCGTCTCTTGAGAAAGTTCAATATGGTATGTGTCGTGTGACATCTTCTTGAAGACATAAGAAGGAGTCTTAGTGGACTCAATCACAATACGAGACACATCCTCTTTCTCATAGGCACGCACAGTTGCTGCCCAAGAAGCAGATCCCCAAAGACATGCGCCCACACTCAAACCCCAAACAATTTTTTTCCGCACAGACATCATCACACAAGAGTGCCACACAAGTGGTGCGATCTCAAGTATCCTTGTGAAGAGTAGACTATTTCAACCCCAATCTGTCCTGAAAATTTTCTTGCTTATCGTAGACGATAATATCTACGCGCCGAGAGAGGGAGAGACGCTCTTCGAGAGAGAGATTGGGGGGAAGAGATGTGTAGAGCCCATCGGAGGCGCCTCGGACATGGATGGGATGTGTATAGTTGTTTTGTTTGAGATGATGCGCAACATTCATTGCCCGCTGGAGAGATAAATCCCAATTGGAATTATAATGTGCATGTGTCTGTGAAATCGGGGTTGAATCTGTGTGCCCCACGATCTCTAGGCTATTTTTAATGCCCTTTAAAATGGAGGCGAGTTCTTTGAGTATCTTTTTGCTCTCTTGCGTCAAATCTGCTTGGCCTGTGGTAAAAAGAAACTCGTGGGGGACAGTCAGGATAAGGCGACGGGCATTGGGGTCTGGAAGCATAAAGACTTTGGTGTCTAAATTTCTTTTGATGAGTTGAGTGGTTAAAAGAGCTTCAAGATAAGAAAGGTTAAGAGCGCGATCAAATTGAAGACGCTCAAGACTGATATCATTGACCCCCCCTTGTTGCGCCACTTGCCCAAGGGCTGTAGAAAATTCCATATTTACTTGTTCTTGTATATCGTCCCAAATTTCTTGTTTTGGATTGGCCATGGAATAGGTCATCACAAAAAAGGTGAGCATTAAAGCAATGGTATCTGTGAAGGTGAGAAGCCACCCACTTTTTTTAGGCATGATCTTGCTAGAACGATGGCGGTATCGAGAGGAAGAGGCGTGTGGAAGAGAGGGGGCATTATCTGTCATTCAAGCTCTCCTTCTTTATAAGGCGCATAAGGGGTGTGGGGGCGGATGACCAGTAAAACCATCATCTCTTTCCCAGTGCCTAATCCCACACTCATTTGACTATTCGGAAACCCTGCTTGTGTCAATTTTTGACCAAGGGCAGAGATTTTTTGCACAAGAGTTTTTTGCTGTGCAGAGGAAAGACTCAAAGGATCATCTTCTGTTTGAAGGACAATATCTAATCTTAATTCTTTATTTTTTTTGAGAAGCAAGCTTTTGAGAAGTGGGAGAAAAGAGCCTGTCTCTTGGATCTCTTTTAAATGGTGAGGGCGGATGTCTGAGAGCGCAGTTTGAAGTTTTTTATAAGGGATTTGAGTATAAAACAACCCCTTTTTATCATCTCTATGCGTGTTTGATTTTTTTTTGAACTGGGATTGAAATAAATCATCAAGATGATCGTAAACGGTTCCATTTCCCGTTGATTGATTCTCATGAGTTGAGGTGCTTGGGGCACGTTCATTTTTTATCACACGATGCGCAAAAGTAGCTTCAATGCTTTGCATGACAGGTTTTATTTTCTCTTCCTCGAAGGTGGAGATACTGTTGAGGACAATAAAGAAGGAGAGTAGAATAATAAAAAGCGCAAGATTTTGGAGAACGATTCCATCTCCATTTGTTTCTTGGGTTTTTGATATATTATATGATTTCATCATTGATCTGGAAGTGTTGGAAGGCTTTTTTCTTCTGCCAAGAAAACCGTTACACTGCGTGCACGGTCAGGATCCATAGAGGCCATCACAGGTGCTAGCTTACGCTCTGACATGTTGCTTGTGACATCAATGAGAATATCCATGTCGAGGGTATTGAAAATTTTAGCCGCATCTTTGGCTTTCATCCCCTCATAGATTTTGACAAGGCGCCTAATTGTGCTTTTCTCTTCCTCTGTTTGTTGATGAAGGAGGGCTTGAAGCTCGTCACGGATTTTTTCAAGCTCTTTATATTTGCGATCAAGTTCATGTTCTGCCGCTTTCAGGAGTGCCTCTTTACGTTCTACAGAATATTCTCTGGCATCCAGATCTTTACGTCGTTTTGTCAGAGTTTCAAAGAGCTCGGCTTTAACAGACGAAAATCCAATATCATTCTCATCTGAATCCTGCCAGTCGATGGAAGAAGGGGGGGGCATAGGATCATCAGGAAGGATAAGTTTAGGCTCTGTCTTCATCTTATCCTCTGACTCCATCGATGTTTCAGTCATAGGCTTATCTTGCGCAACAGCCGCCCCTCGAGAGCCATGAGGATCAACCACAATCTCCCCCAACCGCACCGCAAACGCAAGAGACGCCACAATAACAAGCACAGGAAGGATTCTAAGCTGCTTTAAAAATTGATCATACATATATGGTCCTATTTTCTTCCCTCACGCATCAAACCCTCTGCTCCGTCTTAAAGCTGAAGCGAGTTGTTTTTCGGCGCGGGAGGAGAGGTTGTCGAAGGCGTCTTCTATGGGGGTTTCGTCATTGGTATTCTCCTCTTCGTCAAAGTCACGATCTCGGATAAAGAAATGTTCGACAGATTTGACAGGAGGACGTGGGGGCGCAGTACGTCTTTTTTCTTGTGGAGGTGCGGTCTTTGAGGTTGCGAGAGTCTCAAGGCGATCTGCGATATTGTCCCCGGATTCGGTCATAAGCTGTAATTCGTGGGACAAATCTTGGGCGGTACGAATTCTATCTTGGAGGGTCTCGGATGATGTGCTCGCGACTTCGTGCATTTCTTGAATAGCTTCATGGGCACGGGTAATGTTGATGGCAAGATTTGAGACAAGCTGTTCGAGCTCATGCTTGCTGTCTTGGAGGATTTTAAGCTGTCCAGAGAGACGGAGCGCATAGAAAACAGTCCCTGCCAAAAAGGCGAGAACAGTAAAATCCAAGAGGGTGGCAATGCTCAAATCCATGTTTCTATCCGTATGGCTTATCTTTGCGGGGTATATAGTTTTCAATTTTAACCGCAATATTTCTCTCTTTTTGTCCCATGGGGCCTTTAAAAATAGGGACATCTCCGCATCGGAGTTCAATTTTATCTGTGGGTTTTGTATTAAAGTAAAGCGTGTCGCCGACTCTAAAATTGAGAAGCTCATCAAGCCCGAGCGTCAATTCACCAAGAACAGCTTGAAGATACACATCTGTTTGATAGAGCTCATGCGTCAAATGGTTCTCCCAAATGGAGTCCCGTCCGAATTTTTCTCCCATGAACATTTGAAGGAGAAGTTCACGGATAGGTTCCAATGTTGCATAGGGGATGAGGATTTCTATGCGTCCGCCTCGATCTCCCATATCAACGCGCATGCGTGCCAAAACACAGGCGTTTCCACTTTGGGTGATGGTTGAAAAGCGAGGGTTGGTCTCCATGCGGTCGAGGGTGAAACTGACAGGGGAGAGTGGATCAAAAGCGGAGGAGAGATCATTCAAAGAGACATTGACCATGCGCTCTACAAGCTTTGTTTCTATTGTTGTATAGGGACGTCCTTCAACGCGTACCGCAGGATTCCCTTTTCGTCCACCTAACAGCACATCCACAACAGAATAAATGAGAGGGCTATCCGTGACCATTAACCCATAATTGTCCCATTCTTCCGCCTTAAAGACAGACAGCATGGCAGGGAGGGGGATTGAGTTCATATAATCGCCAAAGCGTACCGTTGAAACTTGATCCAAACTCACATCTACATTGTCAGAGGTGAGATTTCGTAGGGATGTAGACATGAGGCGTACCAGACGATCAAAGACAACATCTAACATCGGTAGACGCTCATAGTTAACAAGCGCTGCATTGATTAAGGCCATCACGCCTGAGCTGTCTTCCATGTCGGAGAGATCATCATCAAAGCCAAGAAGGCTATCAATTTCCTCCTGATTGAGGATTCGTGCGCCTGCTTCTCCGTGATCTAGATCATCGAAATCTGAGTCAGGAGCGCTGTCCTCAAAGGTGTTGTCTCCTTTTTGAAGCACAGGATCAATTTGATCTTCTGAGAGGGTTGTCTTACTCATAATATCCTTATTCTAGCACACAAAGTTTTCTAATTCCTATTGTACAATAATTTCATCAAAGAGCACATCTCTCACTTTTACAGGGTAGGCGGCGGAATTGACGCGCGATAAAAGCTCTATTTGAAGGCGGTACATCCCTTTTGATCCGCGCAGATCTTCCACGCGAAGCTCTCTTAAATAAGTCTGAAACTGGTCTTTCACGCGAGGGAGGACAGATTGTACAATCTCTAAATCCTTTTGATTGGATAGCTCTAGTTGAACACTCAGGCGCAAGAGGTGTGGTTGCCCATCATCACTATTTAGATTGACGATCATGTCTGGAATAGGGAGAAAGGCAATATCCTTGATTTCGCTGAGCTTACTATAATCAGTCCCCCCTTTACTTACGTCTGTTGAGGTGATTTCTGTGTCTCCCTCTTTGTTCAAAAATTTATCGAGTGTCCCACTGAAATACAATCCAGCTCCTACAGCGATCAAGAGTAAAAACGGGAGCATAATAAATATAATCTTATTTGATCCCCCTTCTTTTCGCTCATCCAATGAAGAGTCCATAGTGTTATTTCGAGAGGGGGGAGGATCAAAATTATCAGACATAAAAGCTCTCTCTTAAAATTGTTTGCAAACCATGCTACATGATTATCAATCACTGATAAACTATAAAGCCTTTTGAGCACACAGAATTTATGGAGAGAAGAGGCAATAAACTCCATACTTAGAGGGTATTTTTATACCATTATGGATATTTTGTCCACAGAAAACTTGTGCAATATGGGTCTTATCAATTTGATATAAAACGATAATAAATGTTGGCATGCTCCCTGCATTGTACTCTTGGCAACGATTACAATAAAGGTTGGATGACGATGGAAAATGCTCAGTATATAGGCTTATCACGCCAGATGGTGCTTGGGACGGCTATGGATCTCACGGCCAACAATATTGCCAATGCGAATACAGCGGGCTATCGCACGCAAAATCCTCTCTTTTCAGAATATATTTCAGATCCAAAAGGGGCGCGTGATCCTATTTCTATGGTGTATGACCGTGGACAATATGATGTAACACGGGCTGGGCCTTTGCAATTGACAGGTAATGAGCTGGATGTCGCTGTGATTGGATCTGGGTTTATTGGTGTAAAAACACCTGATGGGGGGATACAATATACGCGCTCTGGGAATTTTACGCTTAATGTACGACGTGAGGTCGTTACCGCGAGTGGATATAATGTCTCTGATGCAGGAGGGGCGGTGCTAGCCATTCCAGAAGGCGCCAAAGAAATAAGAATTGATACACAAGGACGCGTCTCGACGCAAAACGGTCAAATTGGTCAGATTATGATCAGAGAGTTTAACAACCCCCAGACCTTGGAGCCACAAGGGAACGGTCTCTACAAAACAGATGAGACTGGAAATCCACCTCAAGATACAATTGTGCTCCAAGGTCAGTTGGAGGGGTCAAACGTAGAACCTATCATTGAAATGACACATATGATTAAGATTTCACGAGAATATCAAGCCCTACAGAGATTTATGCAAACAGATCATGATCGGCAGCGGACAGCTATTCAAAGGCTAGGACGTCCTGCGGGATCATAAAAAGAAATAAACAGTTAACGACGAAGGAGACTAAAAAATGAGATCATTGGCCACTGGCGCAACAGGAATGTTGGCGCAACAGACAAATGTAGATGTAATTGCCAATAATCTGGCAAACCTGACCACAACAGGATTTAAACGTCAGCGCATTGAGTTTCAGGACTTGATGTATCAAAATATCACACGCCCTGGAACAGCCTCCTCGTCTGCGGACACAATCGTCCCTTCAGGGTTGCAAATTGGACTAGGTGTTAAGCCAGTCGCAACGTATCGTATACACACGCAGGGATCTGTTCAGTTGACGGATAGTAGTTTAGATATTGCTATTGATGGAGAAGGATTTTTACAAATAGAATTGCCTAATGGGGATGAAGCCTATACACGAGCAGGCTCTCTTCAGCTTAATCAAGATGGAGAAATTGTGACCAATGAAGGCTTTCGTGTTGAGCCAGGGATTACCGTCCCTGATGATATCACAAATCTTGAAATCAACAGAGACGGAGAGGTCTTTGGACGATTACAAGGACAACCTGCTTTGGTGAATGTTGGGCGGTTTGATCTGGTAATGTTTATTAATCCAGCAGGGTTAGAAGCTATTGGAAATACTAATTTTGTAGAAACAGAAGCCTCGGGCGATCCTATTGTGGGCAATCCGGGAGAAGACAATTTTGGAACCATCATTCAAGGCGCGCTTGAGCAATCAAATGTGGACTCGGTGAAAGAGATCACAAATATGATTACCGCCCAGCGTGCTTATGAAATGAACTCACAGGTGATTAGTACCTCAGATGAGATGATGGGTACTATTACGCAATTGAGATAATGAATAGGGAGGAGACCAACATGAGGAAATATGGATCAGTCAGACGCGGAGAATTAAGACGTATAGAGCTTGACCTTCAAGACAATGCTTTTCTTATGATTAGCGTGATTGCAGCCAAAACAATGTTACTCTCAATTGCGATTGGCACATGTATGATGGTCGTGCTCTTCCATATTAAAGCAGCGACAGCGGCGAATTTAAAAAATGTCTCAGTTGTTGAAGAAGATATTTTGCGCGTTGGAGATATTTTTGATCATGCGAATGGCAAAGAAGATATCGTGATTGGACGCGCACCCCTCCCTGGAAAAGATATGATTTTGAATGCCCGCACATTAATGCGGATCGCGCGCTCTACAAATGTGTCATGGACTCCTCAATCGGCCTTGGACCAAGTCATTATAAGACGAGAAGCAACATTGGTGGATCTCAATGAGATTCATAATGCGCTCTCTGAGGCGTTGTCCGAAAAAGGCTTAGATGGGAAGCTGGATATTATTATTCAAAATACACTCCCCCAAATTACATTGCCTCACGCGGAGGCAGGAACGGTTGCCGTTCAAACAGTCCGCTATATGCCTAAAAACGGGGCGTTTGAAGCTGTTCTTGTGGCACCATCTCTGGAGAAGCCCTTAAGAACGTTTTCAGTGCATGGGATGGTTCATAAACGGATTATGATCCCCGTCCTCAATAGTCCAATGCAATCTGGAGATATCATTAGTGCGTCCGATATTACCTATGTCGATGTGCGTCAACGGGATCTCCCGAAAGGCACATTGGCACAAATTGCAGATATTCAAGGGATGTCTGTGGCCAAACATTTAAGCGCTGGAAAGCCGATTAGAAATACAGATATTGCGTTGCCACGATTGGTAAAGCGAGGAGCGTTTATCACATTGTCTTATACGGAAGGGCCTATTGCTCTTTCAGTGAGGGGCAAAGCCCTTCAAAATGGAACAAAAGGCGAAATGATTCGTGTTGTTAACCTCTCAAGCAATAAGCATTTGCAAGGGATGGTCACGGCAGATCATGAGGTCTCAATATATTAGAGGAGAGAGAACAATGATAATCAAAAACATAATTTTTATTCTGTCAACGACAATGCTCTTAACAGCATGTGGGGCAGCGGATCGATTGGCGAATGTGGGGCGAACCCCTGATGTATCACGGATTGAAAATCCTGCGAATGTCAAAGCTGTAAAATCTGTCCAAATGCCGATGCCAGAACAGCCTGATATCAGTAAAAAGGCAAATTCTTTATGGTCGTCAGACAAGAAAAGCTTTTTCAAAGATCAGCGCGCTGGTGAAGTTGGAGATATTCTTACTGTTATGATTGATATTGATGATAAAGCAGACATAGAAAATGAAACAGAACGGAGTCGGGCGAGCGTAGAAGATGCCGACTTTAACAGTTTCTTTGGTGTTGAAGGTACTCTTGGGCAATATTTTCCAGAGTCTGTCACAGGCGCAGATATTGTGAATTTAGGGTCAACCTCTAGCCATAAAGGCAAAGGAAAAACAGAACGTGATGAAGAGATCAGATTACAATTGGCGGCTGTTGTGACGCAAGCCCTTCCGAATGGAAATCTTGTGATTGTCGGACGTCAGGAAGTGCGGGTCAATTTTGAAAAGCGCGTTCTTGAATTGGCAGGGATTATCCGTCCTGAAGATATAACAATTAATAACACAATTTCTTATGAGAAAATTGCCGAAGCCCGTATTTCTTACGGTGGAAAAGGACAAATTACAGATGTGCAACAACCACGCTATGGACAACAAGTCTACGATGTTCTCTTCCCTTTTTAAAAGTTTACCCTAACCACCCAACCACTAAACTTAAAACGCTGAGATTTTTTCTCAGCGTTTTTTTATAGAGAAGTGATTGTTTTGTAAATTACATAAAATTTTAACTAAATTTTCTGGAAACTTAAGTAAAGGACAAGCTTTATGTGATCTAATGAAAGGCTATGGTATTTAGGTAAGGGTATTAGGGAAAAAAGATGTCTAGCTTGTCTGAGACACTAATATATAACATTTTAGAAGATGATGAGTTTGAAATGGACTCTTCATCTTTTAGTGTGTCTGATGATTCTATTTTTATAACGCCCATAGATATTTCTCCCAACACTCAAGGGATTCCAACAGATCCCTCTTTAGATCCTATGGGAAGCACATATCAATGGCATTTGGTAGATACATGGGGCATTCGAGCGGATGAAGTCTGGGATGAATATACGGGGCAGGGCGTGAAAGTTGCCGTGTTTGATGATGGATTTGATTATAATCATAGTGATCTTGTTGCCAATTACCGTACGGATTTAGATTTTGATACGACGGGGAGTAATGATAGTGATGCCATTGCGTCTGGTTCTGACAAACATGGGACGGCTGTCGCAGGGGTAATTGCCGCCGATGATAATGGAACAGGGCTTGTGGGCGTTGCCTTTGACTCTGAAATTATTGGAATCCGTAGGAGTTTTGCATCAGGGTCTTTCACAGACACAATTGAAGGATTTCAACATGCTCTAACTTCTGGGGCGGATGTCATGAATAATAGCTGGGGGGCAACCACCATCTTTGTGGATCATCCCACCAAAGTTTATTTTGGAGATGATACAACAGAAGTCATTGATGCGATGATTGATCTTGTGGATCAAGGGCGAGGAGGGCTAGGAACGTCGATTGTCTTTTCCGCAGGGAATAGTCGCTTTAGTGATGATAATGTGAATTACCATGGCTATCAAAATACGCCGTATAGTATTGCTGTGGCAGGGACAGACATAAACGGAGAAATCTATGATGCCAGCACGCCAGGGGCATCTATTTTGATTGCGGCAGGCGGAGAGGTAATTACCACAACAGATAGGACAGGAAGCGCGGGATATGTCTCTGGAGACTCTGTGACGGTCAGCGGTACCTCCTTTTCAGCTCCAATGGTCTCAGGTGTGATTGCCTTGATGTATGAAGCCAATCCGAATTTAGGCTATCGAGATGTTCAAGATATTTTAGCGATGTCTGGACGACAACTCACAGACTCAACATGGCAAACTAATGGCAATACGCGCTGGAATGGTGTGGGCATGCATTTCAGTCATGATTATGGATTTGGCTTAGTGGATGCACATACGGCAGTACGTTTGGCGGAGACATGGACAGAGCAAAAAACTTACGCCAATATGCAGACAGTCTCTCAATCGGGGACACCTGCGATTTCTATCCCTGATAATGGAACGCTCAACCATACTATTACAGTCTCAAACGATATCGAAATAGAATATATTGTGCTTGATCTTGTTGTGCCTCATCAACGTGCTGGAGATCTGATTGTCACCCTCATCAGTCCAGACGGCACACAAAGTATCCTTGCAGAGACAGCAGGAAGTGGGAATTATGTCACAGATGTGCATGGCTACACAGGATTAAGCTTTCAATTTACCTCCACAGCTAATTGGGGAGAGACAAGCGCAGGGGATTGGACTCTTCGGATTGAGGATATTGTTGCAGGGAACACAGGATCTCTTGAGTCGTTCAATCTTCAGTTCTTAGGCAGTGCGATTAGTAATGATGATACCTATTATTTCACCGATGAATTCCAAGGAATAACGCTCGTTGATAGTGCAGGAACAGATACGTTGAACATGTCGGCTGTGCGGGGGGATGTTACGTTTCTCATGACACAAGGCAGTGCCAACAATAATGCCATCAATGGACAAGCTCTAGGCATTGGCGGAACAACTGTAATTGAAAATATTTTCTTAGGCGACGGGAATGATACGCTCACAGGCAACAGTGCCAATAACATTATTTCAACAGGTCGAGGAAATGATAATATTATAGCCTCAAACGGGAATGACACCATTGACGGACAGGCAGGTTTAGACACAATAAATTATACAGGCAGTGTTGGAGATTATACGCTTGAGAGTGTCGATTCTGTGACAATACGTATCACAGATAATGTCGGAGGCGCAGGGGCTGATACCGTCGCTAATGTTGAAACATTTATCTTTAATGGTCAAAGCTTTACATTTTCTGAGGTTGAGGCGATTGCCTCTGCACCGCCCCCCATTGATAATTTATTGTTTAAATTTGGTTGGAATGGTGTGCAGTCTAACTACACCAGCACAATGAATGAAAACACAACATTAACGGCAACGGATTTAAGTGTCAGTGATGCCTCTGGAGATCTTGTCACAATTGATCGGAGCTATACCAGTGCGACAGTCACCCTCCTTGATCCTTTGGCACAAGACATAGAAGGATTTACCTTTGTACACAGCAGTGCCTTTAGCCTTACACTCTCAGGCGCAAGAACAACCAATATCAATTTTGCAGGGGCGGTCACGTCGTCCTCTGTCCAATTGCTTGGGACAATGGATGGGCGTGTGGAAACAGGCAGTGGAGCAGATATTATAGATGTTCAGCTTTATGAACTTGTTACACCTGTCGCCACCGATGATTATCGTCTGATTGGGAATGGTGGAGATGATACCATTACCGTCTCAGGCTCACATTCTAATACGCGCATCACAGCCTTTGGAGGCGATGGAAATGATACCATCACTGTCTCTGTCACAGGAGATCACTTCCTCTATGGAAATCTCGGCAATGACATCATCAACGGATCAAACGGCAATGAACGCATTGAAGGCGGTGCAGGAGATGATCAAGTCAACGCCAGCCATGGAAATGACGTTGTCTATGGCGGTGATGATAATGATACACTCTATGGAGGATTTGGAGATGATTTCCTCTACGGAGATTCTGGCGATGATCTCTTATACGGAGAAGGCGGAAACGATAATATGCGTGGAGGTATTGGTGTGGATACCCTTTATGGAGGGGATGGAAATGACATACTCTATGGAGAAGATGGGAATGATGTTCTCAATGGAGATGCAGGGCGTGATGTTCTTGTTGGGGGAAATGGAAATGACATCATCAACGGCGGAGACTGGCATGATCTCATCTATGGAGATGCAGGTGCAGATACCATCAATGGAGATGCAGGAAATGATGAAATACGAGGCGGGGCTGGAAATGACATCCTCAATGGTGGAGACGGTGTTGATAAAATTCTCGGAGGTTTAGACAATGACACTATACATGGAGATGCGGGCAATGATAGGATCTTCGGAGAAGATGGTGGTGATACGCTCTATGGAGATGATGGGGTAGACAGTCTCTATGGAGGGAGTGGAGATGATCTTCTCATTGGAGGTCTCGGACAAGATTACCTCTTTGGTGGGGCTGGCGCCGATACATTTGTCCTCGATCTTAATGATATAGACCGTATCAAAGATTTTAAGCTCTCTGACGGAGATGTTATTGATATCTCCTCTCTCCTTGTTGGTTATAATGCAGGCACAGATGATCTCAATGATTTCGTCAAAATCAACATTCAAGATAGCTCCCGTACCGATATTTCAATCAATGCCGATGGCGTTGGTAATGATTTCCAATATGCAGGCATTATCTACGGTAATCTTGTCGGGCAGACAGTCGATAGCTTAGAACTCAATAGTGATTTGTTGGTGTAGTCTTCCGCTTCAAATTTTCCCTTGATTTTTACATAGCCTTTATGTTTTTATGTATTCTCTTATAAACATAAGAAGGTATGCTGTGAGCTCTATAGATATAAAATCAATTTTTGGAAGAATGACACAAGATGACTCTGTTAGCTTTATGGAGTTTGTCAAAGCATTGCCCCATTATAATGTAGAGGATGATTCTGTGCATGCCTCTTTTGCTCTTCGTCCAGAGGAAGATGAGAATAGAGTGACATTGATGATTACTGAGTGCCCTAGCATTGGTTTAGATTATAGGGAAGATATTCTTCTTACAGATAGAAAAAAGGGAGAGGAAAGTTTATGGGGACCGATAGACCGTCGGGTAAGGGCAACTCTAACAGCCTCTTTGGCTGAAAATAATTCTGTAACAATAGAAATACATCATTATGATATAGAAGAAGGAGATCTTAGAGAAAATATCCGTTCATCCAAAGATCTCAAAGATCATAATTTTACATGGAGAAAACAATCTGAACTTAGCTCTGTTCCAGATCTTATTACAGATGACAATCATAAAGGGCTTCGTGTGTTGTCAGACCTTCTTATTCGATATGCGTGGGATCATCCTGCCATAGGAGATAAAATTGAGGCAGGTAATAAAGACAAATGGTGTCGTGATCTTGGATGTGCCCGAGCCGTAGACCAGCTTTACTCAAAGAAATTCTCAAATGGTTAGGCCGCTATCTTCACAGCACTATTCTCTGTACCCGTAATCCACCCTCCTCCAATCACTCTATCATTCAGATAGCACACAGCCGCTTGCCCAGGGGCGATGCCGTATTGGGGCGTAGGGAGTGTAAGAGTGGCTGTTCCACTCTTACCTCTTCTTAAAAGCGCAGGAATGGGTTTCATCACAGATCTGAATTTGAGCATAATCTCTATATTGTCCTCCTCATGTATCAGCCAGTTACACTGGTCAATAGAGATGATGTCACGCGCAAGGGCTTCTTTTGTTCCGACAATCACTTGATTGGTGTCTGGATCTATTTTAATTACATAAAATGGGCTGTTGTCTGTATTGACACCGCCTCCGATGCCTATTCCTTTGCGTTGTCCAATGGTGTAGTGGATCACACCTTTGTGGTGCCCAAGGACTGTGCCGTCTACAGAGACAATGTCTCCTGCTTTTTCCGCTTTGGGGTTTATCTTTTTAACAACGCTGGCGTAATCCCCATTGGGGACAAAGCAAATATCCTGACTATCTGGTTTATCTGCATTATTAAGCCCTAAGCGCTGGGCATGGTGTCGCGTGACATCTTTTGTCCAACCTCCCAAGGGAAAGCGTAAAAAATTGAGTTGGTCTTGCGTGGTGGCAAACAGGAAATAGCTCTGATCTTTGCCATGGTCTATAGCGCGTTCTAATTCCGCATGTCCTGTGTTTGGATTGAGTGTGCGCTTGATATAGTGCCCTGTGGCCATACAATCAGCCCCCAAATCATGCGCGACTTTGAGAAGATCACGAAATTTGACGGTTTGATTACATTTCACGCAGGGAATAGGGGTCTGTCCCTTCAAATAGGTCTCCACAAAATCATCAATGACAGACTCTTTGAAATTATCTTCATAATTGAGGACATAATGAGGAAATCTTAGCTCTTCGGCAATGCGCTTCGCATCATAAATATCTTGCCCCGCACAGCACGCACCTTTGCGGTCAATCGTAGCCCCATGATCATAGAGCTGGAGCGTGACCCCCACCACATCATACCCCTCTTCATGAAGGAGTGCTGCCGTCACAGAGGAATCAACGCCTCCAGACATCGCGACCACCACACGGGTGTCTTGTGGTGCTTTTTCAAAGCCTAAACTGTTTACTGTTTCACTCATGGCGCGTACTATAGAGGGTTAGCGTTTAAAAGGCAAGGTATGGACATAAGATACAAGTCCGTCATCCTGAACTTGTTTCAGGATCTGGAGACTATATGCAGGGGATCCTGAAACAAGTTCAGGATGACGGTGGGGGGGTGCTATGTCTTAATCGAAAGCACTATCTACCACGCCACATCTGTCCCTGGAAGCGCCACTTTCAGACCATCTTTGTCTTGATCCATAATAATCTGACATCCGAGTCGTGAGGATTTTTTGAGGTCGAAGGCGAGGTCGAGCATGTCTTCTTCCTCTTCGACAATCTCTCCGTCGTCTGGAAGACATTTTTTTTGAAAATCAGGATGCACATACACATGACATGTGGCGCAGGCAAGCCCGCCTCCACACGCCCCTTCAATCTCGTCAATCCCATTTTGAACGGCAACTTCCATGATCGACAAGCCTTCTGGGGCATCGATTTCAATTTCACTCTTGTCTGGTTTTATAAAAGTCAGTTTTGGCATGAGGGGGTGAGTCTTTCCATGAGTGTTGTCCATGCCTGTGTAAAGGCGTCAATATCATCTTGGGTGGTAGCCCATCCCATGGATAGACGCAAGCCACTTTTTGCTTGAGACTCTGTGGCGCCCATGGCGGTGAGCACATGGCTAGCTTGTACAGAGCCACTTGAACAGGCAGAGCCCGTGCTCACGGAAATGCCTGCTAAATCTAAATTCATAAGCAGTGTTGAGGCCTCAAATCCTGCGATGGAGGCAGAGATTGTATTAGGCACACGGGGCGCATCATGTCCGTGAATGATCACATCTGTAGGAGCGTTTTTGAGCGTGGCTTCCAATTGATCTCTATAGGTTTCTAGATTTTTATATGTCTCAAGGCCATTGAGAGCACACGCGGCAGCAATCCCAAAGCCATAAATACCTGCGACATTTTCTGTGCCTGCGCGTTGTTGGCGCTCTTGTCCGCCTCCATGAATAAGCTTGGGCGGATTTGTGCCTTTGCCCATGATGATTGCGCCAACGCCATGAGGACCACCTATCTTATGGGCAGAGAGACTCATGAAATCTACATTGAGTGTGGAGAAATAGAGAGGAATACGCCCTACGGCTTGTACCGCATCACTGTGAAACAGGCACTCATAGTTCTTTAGGAGCGTTGCAATGTCTTTAAGCGGTTGAATAACCCCTGTCTCATTATTGACTGCCATGATAGAGACAAAAGAGGGACGTGTGTCTTTGTCTAATAGTTCTTTGAGCGCGTCGAGATTAATCAGGCCTGTGGAATGCACAGGAATGGTTTCAACGTCAACGCCTGCATAAAGCACAGATGGGTGCTCTGTGGCAGAGACGAGAAGACGGCGATGAGACGCATAACCTTTGAGCACCATATTATTGGCCTCAGTCGCGCCACTTGTAAAAATAACTTGTTTGGTCTGTGCGCCGACAAGCTCTGCCACTTGAGCGCGTGCCTGCTCAATGAGTTTTCTGGCCTGACGTCCTTCATGATGAATAGAAGAGGGATTCCCAATCGTTTCCATGGCCATACAAACGCCCTTTACGACCTCAGGGCGTATGGGTGTTGTCGCATTATAGTCCAGATATGTTCTTTTGGTGTGTGTCTGATTCATCGGTGTCATCATAAAAAATTCATATTTATCTCGTTGAATATCCACATATAATTTTGGTTGGCAAGAGAAAATATTGGACAAATCAACTCTGAATGGTCTATAAGCAGTACCGAAACTAAAAATAATTTAAAAATACTCATAAATACGGGAACAGAATGCCAAATATTATTATCAACGGACCTGCTGGTCGTATTGAAGCTGCGTATACTCATTCAAAGCGCCCGAACGCGCCTCTCGCGGTTATATTTCATCCCAACCCGTTACAAGGGGGCACGATGAATAACAAAGTCACCTATACCCTCTTTCAAACATTTGTCGAGCGCGGTTTTTCCGTGGTGCGTTATAATTCGCGCGGTGTTGGAAAAAGCCAAGGCGTATTTGATAAGGGAGAAGGGGAGCTGACCGATGCAGCGGCTATTTTGGATTGGGTTCAAACTTTAAACCCGAAAGCCTCAGGGCTTTGGACCGCAGGCTTTTCTTTTGGGTCATGGATCAGCATGCAATTATTAATGCGTCGTCCTGAGATCAAAGGCTTTATCTCTATTGGATTACCCGCCACAGAATATGATTTTACCTTTTTGGCGCCATGCCCTCGATCAGGTTTGATTCTTCAAGGCTCACGAGACAATATTGTCCTCAAAGATGATGTGGATGAAGTGATAGAACGTTTAAATGGACAAAAAGGTATTGTCATTGATTACCGCACTCTTGAGGGCGCAAACCATTTCTTCACAGACCATTGCGACCACGTCAAAGCCACCGTCCACGATCACATGAATAAAGCGGGCGCGGGTGTACAGGTTCTATCTGAACATAAAGAATTGGTGAGAGCTTAAATTAACGACGAAGCGTTCTAATTTGTTTTTCCACCTCAGGGGTATAATCCCAAAAATGCCCTACATTCAATGTGGGGTCTTGTTTGTAGCTCTCTAGAAAAGCACTGGTTAATGTATTTTCTATCTCAGTTGGGGCAGGGATGGATATGAGTATGTTTTCTTCGTCCAGACTCTGACTATACCACGAGGGTTCAACTTGATGATCTTGAGCATTTCCAGATAGTTTTGTAAGTTGAGAGTATTTTTGGTCTTGCTCAGTACTTATTTGTGCGGTGATTGAACCGCTCGCATTTTCAAAAATTTGAACTGTTGACTCATGGACGCCCACAAGAAATTGTAGTTGCCCATCTTCTTTACTTATTTTGATCTGAGGATTTGAGTTGCTGTTTTCTACCATGATTTATCTTTAACTACATTTAATTGACGTAGATTGTGTACAAGCTCCAATGTGTTCTGTCAAGAGTATCTTATCTAGGACAGTCCCTAAATTTATTTAGAGTCACTGCCAATCGAAGAGATTTACCAGATATAGTAATTTGCATTAGGAATAAGACATTCTTCTCTCAAAATACGTCATTCCTGCGAAGGCAGGAATCCACCCTTTTCTCTATTCCTCTATAAAGACAGTGGCTGTACCACTGACATGTGGATCCCCGATGTTTAAGACATGCTGTGCATGTCCTCGGGGATGACGGTGTGTGGGATATGTCTTATTCTTAATGCAAATTACT